>JAAYAD010000018.1 GCA_012719545.1 Clostridiaceae bacterium | reverse complement strand
TTCAGCGTTTTTTCTTCCCTTAAGACCTCAATCACTATTTTTGCTTTTTCTTCCGGTGTAAAATTTCTTCTCTTTTCCATAGTTCCATACTAACTTATTTTGGCCGTTTTGTCTGTCTTAATTTCTGGTATCATTATAGTATTCCAATTGGTTGGCCGACACTTCAGAATGCTTTGGACGAGATAAATGAGCTTCTAATTCCGGAAAATACTTTGCTTGCTGCTGTTGAAAATGATACTGTGATCGGCTGGGGAGGTATACTTCCAAAGTATAATGGAAATGTCTTTGAACTGCATCCGCTGGTCGTTCGCATTGACAGACGAAATCAAGGTATTGGCAGAGCAATTGTCGCAGCATTGGAAGACTCAGCAAGAATGCAGGGTGGCTTGACTATACATGTGGCGGCCGATGATGAAAAAGGCAATGGCGAGACATCTTTGGCAAATGTTGATATGTATGATGATTTGCCAGGAAAAATCAAAAGCTTTTCTCCAGGTAGCCATCAATCCGGTTTTTACATAAAGCTGGGATATAAGATTATCGGGGTAATGCCTGATGCAAACGGAGTAGGAAAACCGGATATTTATTTAGGCAAAAGTTTACGGTAGCTATATAATTATGGATATAAAATGCAGGAATGTGGAACTAGATTCTTTGTATTTTCAAGGAATGGGAAGGGGGAAGCAGTTATGTCGTCCGCGAATATCATATTTGCAGCTATATGTTGGCTGTGTTCATTGATTTTTGGTGGAATCGCTCTTTGGGCATTCAAACGTAAAGACCCGATGCACTTTTGGTCAGGAAGTACAGTAAAACCTGAAGAGATATCGGATATTCCGTCATACAACCATGCCAACGGTTTGATGTGGACAATTTACACCGTTTGTATGATTGTGACAGGTATATTGTCGCTTTTCAGCATAAAGATAGGTTCTATTCTATTAGTAATCATATGCGTTCCCGGAACTATTGTCTTAGTTGTTGCTTATAATCGGATTTATAACAAATACAGAAGTACATCAGTCAGGTATAAAACTGATGAATCAACATCAAAGACTCCAAAATCGGCTATTATTGCTATAGCTTTAATTTCTGCAATAATTCTTATTGTGGTAGGTGCGTTGTTTTATTATGGCGAAAAGGATCCTGATGTAAGCATACTTGATGACTGCATACAAATAAGAGCTATGTATGGATTAAATATTTACTTCTCTGAAATTAGTGAAATATCTCTTATAGAGAAAAGTGTGAGCGATATTAATTTTGGCACAAGGACTAATGGTTATGGGGGTATCGGTGGAGCACTAAAAGGAAATTTCAAATCCGATATCCTCGGTGAAACTTTACTCTTTGTTCAGTCTAAGTCATCTCCAATAATAAAGATTGAACGGGCTAATAAAAAAGATGTATATATAAGTTTACGTAATAGTGAAAGCACGAAGCAACTATACTGTGAATTGATTAGGAATATATCGCTTAAATGAATTCAGGTTATTATTATTTATTCACTGATAAGCATAACTTAAAACCGTCATTTTCCAAAAAATTATTAATGTATAATCATTAAAAATATTAATAAAGTAGGGATGAAAATGGATACAGGGATTAAAAACGAAATAATAAATCTTAGAAAAAACAGCAATATTGCATTTATTTCATCTATTGATGAGAAGGGTTATCCCACGGTAAAAGCAATGTTAGTACTCGAAAATGAAAGTATGAAAATTCATTACTTTTCAACCAATTTGTCATCCAGACGAGTGAAACAGTTTATGGAAAATCCAAAAGCAGCTGTGTACTACTGTAATAGCGACGAATTTAAAGGGCTTATGCTGCAAGGAAGAATGGAAGTACTTACAGACAGAGAACATAAAAAAATGCTTTGGAGAGAAGGTTTTGAGATTTATTACCCAAATGGAATCGATGACGAAGATTATTGCGTTTTAAGATTTACAGCTGAAAAAGGCAACTATTATCATGGATTAGCAAATATTAATTTCGAAATCGAAGAGGTTTTGTAATAATAGATAAAAGCAACTCTCCTAATATCCCTGCCCAGGATAGCTCTAAGAAAGGTGTCGGTTACCGAAAAGAATATAATCGCTGATAAATAAGATATGAGTTCTAGAGTTCGGTGTCTGGCACTGTTGGCTTTATAATTTCCCACTTTACACCCCAATTGTACATTTCTTCTAGTATTCTTACAAAGTCTGCTCCTTTTTCTGTCAAAGAATATTCGACTGTTACCGGAACAGTTGGAAATGCCTCACGCAAGACTAACCCGTTTTGCTCTAAGTGCTTAAGAACTACAGTTAAAGACTGGGTGCTTATTGCACTAATTTTTCTTTTCAGCTGGTTAAAGCGCAAAGGACCGTCTTTTAAATGTGCAATAACAAGAAATGCCCATTTTCCTCCAATTATATTTATTACTTTTTCTACGATTAAACTGCATGTTTCATTTGAAGCGGCAGTCATACTTGTCTTACCTCCATACATAGTCTTGTTGTTAGAGTTAGTCAAAATTTTGTGATTATATAAAAATATTTTGCCTACTTTAATTATTTAACTTAAGTAAATATAATGTCAATAAGGTAATACAGAAACCAATGAGTAGGAGCCAATAAGTGTTCCCACAAAATTCCCAGAGAATACAGAATGGAGGATATATGATGAATGCCATTTTAGAAAGAAGAAGCATAAGGAAATATCTTAATAAACCTATTCCAAAAGAGAAAATTGAATTAATTTTAGAAGCAGCAATGTCTGCGCCTTCAGCAGGGAACGGACAGCCTTGGCAGTTCATTGTAGTAGACGATAAAAAGAGGCTAAAAGCAATTACAGAAATACACAGCTACTCTAAGATGCTAACAGAGGCCAGTCATGCCATCATTGTTTGCGGAGACATGAAAAGAAAGAACAAATTTATTGAAGAATTTTGGATTCAAGATTGCTCAGCTGCTACTGAGAATATGCTGATTATGGCACAGGATTTAGGCCTGGGAGCAGTATGGCTTGGTACTTACCCAATGAAAGAAGTAATGGAAGGAATCAGAAAGCTATTTGATTTACCTGAATATATCATTCCATTTTCTATAATATCATTAGGTTATCCTGCAGAAGAAAAAGCCCCTATCAATCGATTTGATGAAACAAGGGTCCATTGGAACAAGTGGTAGGTTATGTGTCTGAAAGGAAGTAGTGATGCATGAAGAAAGTGAAAATTTGCAGGCGCTGTTCGGGATTTGATGCGAAAGAAATAAGAGAATACGCAAGTAAGATTAATTGCAAATTAGCCTTTGGCTGCATCGCAAAATGCAAGCAAAAACATTCTGAGCTATCAGGCAATTATTTTGGGTTCATAGATGGAAATTTTGTCTCATGCAGCAGCAAAGAAGAGTTTTTTGAAGCAATGAAATAGTGTAACTATAGAAAGAGGTGTTTTTATGATGAATAAAAATGTATTTGGAAAAGCTTTATTTATCACAGTTGCATTGATATTGCTACTCACTGCCGGATATTACTTATTTTATCCCAAAACAGAGGAATCGGATGCTGAAAAGTTAACCAGAGTTATTTCTCCTGAAGAGCAGCTTATTATGGAAGAAAACGTATTTTCAAAGGAAACGCTGGTACAATATAATGGCAAAAACGGTATGAATGCTTATATTGCTATAAATGGTATAGTTTATGATGTCAGCAAAAAGTGGAAGAATGGAGAACATCATGGTTTGGAAGCCGGTAAAGATTTAACTAAAGAGTTTTTAGAATCCTCTCATGGACATTCTACGCTAGCTAAGCTAAAAATAGTCGGCCAATACCGAGAGGAATAAGCAAAAGGGAATGCATGTTACTCTTTCGTAAACTTTGCTCCATAAATCAGAAGAATTATTACTGGAGATAATATTAATGCAGAAGCAACCATTGCCATGGAAATTGAGGTTTTCATGGCAATAAGACATATAATGGGACCTCCTATAATTTGTCCCAAAGAATCTATTTGTCCATAAGTTGAAATAACTGTAGCTCTTATTTCAGATTTTATGTTTTTTATTTCTCCAGGCTCTATAGATTGGTCCATTAGCAGTTCTCAGCATATAGAATCCAAGATATGCTGATAGTGCCAGTACAAAGTTTCCGGTAATGCCAAAGAAAAACATGAATGCGATCATAAATACGTTGATTAGCATCAGTATCCATACACGTTCCAGTTTACCCGATTTCTCCATCCTTCTTTTTATATACTCCAGAGAAGCTATGCTAAGCAGCATCGCAATTCCTTCGATAATTCCAATCAAAACAACATGATTAAAATTTACTATATCTGGAAGGTTTATGTCTGCTAAAAAGTGTGCTGTCCATAGTCTATCGAAGCCTTCACTGTACAGGCCATAGAGTAAGGCTATTGCCATCATGAGTAATAATAATGAATTCCCTTTTATAAACTTGATTCCTTTAACAAAGGTATGTATCATTTGATGCCAGGAATTTCTGTCTTCTGCTGGAGTGGGTGTAAAGTTCGTTTCTTCCATGAGAAACACTAATAACACAGAAAGTGCTATAAATAAAATCCCACCAATGATCATAGGAAGGTTTACCATAATAGAGCCTATAAGGGTGCTTAAGATTATTCCCATCAGTGAGAATAGCTGGCCAATTTGAGTTCCTTTTAAATAGATATGATCCAAGCCTTCTCCACCAAGCTCGTCCGCTATCCATGCATCATCTGCCCCGCTTGTAAAGGTATAACCCAGTCCCCAAAGCAGTTGGCTGATAATAACCGAGGCAAACGAGGGGATAGAGCCTTCTATTATAAAAGCAACTCCAATTAATGATATGCCTATTATCACTGATAGCTTTCGACTTTTGATATCAGCTACAATTCCTGTCGGTATTTCAAAAATAAAACAAGCAGTTTCAAGGACTGTACCCACAAGTACAAGCTGAAACGGGTTCAAATGTATCGTATCTATCCTATAAACCTGACTTACTGTAAACACAAGAGAAAAGAGCAATGCAGAAGCTCCTGAATAAATTAAATAAACTGTTGATTGTGATAATTTTCTACTCCCCAAAACAGCCCCTCTGTTAATTTCTATGTGGGTATACTTGTTCATAAAACAGGTGAATTCCTGATTGCAGAATATTTATATATATTCAGTTTTTTAATTTAATCTAAGGTGCTCTTCATTGTCAAGACAATTGTTTATTGATATGTTTGCGCGAACAGGTGCCTTACGGAAAACAGCCTAAAAGAGAGATTAAATAATGTCTGGAAACATTTATTTTTTTGCGATAATAGATGTTTATAAGATATAATAAAATTTAATAAAATGAAATGGATGGAGAATATTCAATTGCTGGAGTATATTTCTATCAGAATTTTTGGAGGTAAGTAATATGCAATACGCAATTGAATTGTATTTTGACAAAGTAACTGAACAGAAGCTTTTCAATTTAGCCAAAAGAGTATCAGAATGAAAAATTGAGTACAAAATTTTTGGAATGGAAAACAAGACCTCACCTTACATTAGCTTGTTTTAATGATGTTAATGAAGAAAAATGTAAAAAACTTTTGAAAGAGTTTGCTGAAAGTCATAAGCGAATGCCTGCATACATTGCTTCTGTAGGAATGTTTACTGATACTAAGACTATTTTTGTATTACCTATAATGAATAGCAGTATGTATCAATTTCAACGAGAATTGCACGAATATCTAAATGATTTTGATAAAAAAGGTTGGGAGTGGTATTGCCCGGATCGTTGGGTTCCGCATTGCACCATAGCATTAACTCGTGAAGATGAGGATAGCGTTTTTTATAAGGCAAGCGATTTAATATTGCATGAATTCGAAAAAATGTCTGGCGAGTTTGTTTCAATAGGGTTAGTAAAAGTAACATTTCCTGTCGAAGAAATATATACTGTTGAATTATGTGGATAAATTCTGTTAATGCATGTTATGAAAAGAGAATCTCTGGCTGCTATTGCAGGAACCCTTGCTGCAAAGCATCTCCATTAACTACGCATATTGTCTATATCTCAAATTATAGCAGTGAAGATAAAAGTGTGAATAACCACGAGTGGTAAGGCAGCTTGGCATAAAAGAGATTGTCATAGACGAAAAAGCAACTATTAAGCAAACGGTAGATAAAAGTAGCAGCTTATTTTAGGTTTGTTTTATGATAACCGGTTCTCAAGATTGGAGGTCAGAGGGAGTATATGGCATATCATATATTATTTATGGTGGAAAAAACACGCTCAAAAAATCTGTATCCTATTTTTGCCAGTTGTGAATGGTGGATTGCCCTTAAGGGGGAATTGGTAAACACATGCTCTACTCAATCACATATTAAAAGGAGTGTTAATGTATGACTGAATATATAAAAAGCTTACGGAAAATAATTGGACATGCACCTATACTGCAATGTGCCGCTTCTGTTATTGTTGAGAACCAACAAGGTGAGATATTGTTGCAGTTAAGAAAAGATAACAATTGCTGGGGCTATGCCGGGGGTTCTGTTGAACTTGATGAAGAAGTGGAGGAGGCAGCAAAAAGAGAGTTATACGAGGAAACAGGGCTAATTGCCCATGAACTGGAACTCTTAGGTGTCTTTTCAGGAAAAGATATGCACTATATTTATCCTAATGGTGATGAAGTATCAAATATTGATATTGTGTATACATGCAAATCTTATTCAGGCGAATTAAAAATGCAAGAAGATGAAGTTACTGACCTTAAATTTTTCCCGATAGCTAATTTGCCAGAAAACATTTCCCCTCCTAACATAAAAGCAATAAAGGCATATATTAGGAAAAGGACAGAAACCCAACAGTAACAGTTTTACATTCGGTATTAAAGAAGAAATGTACTGAATCTAGGTAGTATTTGTTCATTTGCATAAGTCCTTATATTCCTAATTTAAAGCAAGGAAGTATTTTCACATTAAGTGACATGGGAAGTATGTATAAAGGAGCTCAAATGCAGGTTTTCATCAGGGAAGAGGGTGTAGTGACAGGTCATCTACTTATTGAGGATTATCACCTTTCTACGGCATATACACAGCCTTTATGGATGGAAAGTTTTATTCTTATACATAATGTTTTTCATGATGTCCAGGAAAATGGCGCAAAATGAAAAGGACAAGTGTTATTCAAAGTTTCATAAAGAAAAAGGTTTAAGTAAAAAGGAGATAAAATGGCAGAATATATTCTAACCGTAGATGAAAAAGACAGAGAAACAGGATACATGGAAAAATTGGAGGTACACAAAAAGGGTGTCCTGCATCGAGCTTTTTCCGTTTTGATTTTTAATTCCAAGGGTGAAGTACTGCTGCAAAAGAGAGCAGAAATTAAGTATCACTCACCAGGGCTTTGGACCAATAGCTGCTGCAGCCACCAAAGAGAGGGAGAGAATTTAAATGATGCAGTATCCAGAAGACTAAAAGAAGAACTTGGGGTTGTATGTGAATGCAAAGAAGTCTTCAAGTTTAAGTATCGGGTTGAATTTGATAATGGCCTTATTGAGCATGAAATAGATCATGTATTTATAGGTCAATATGATGGAAACATATCTCCAAACCAGGATGAAATTGAAGAAATCCGTTGGGTTCCATTAGATAAACTAAATAAGGAAATGAGCAAGAATACGGAAGATTTCACCTATTGGTTTCAAATATTAATGAAGCAACCAGAAATGCAGTTAATAGTTCAACAGGTTCAGAGGATAAATAATGGAAGTAAGTGATAGAAAAAGAGCAGTTGGTGAGGCTCATGGAAAACTAATCCTGGTAGGAGAGCATGCTGTGGTTTATAATAAGCCGGCAATTGCCATGCCTTTTCCATTGAGAATAAGAGCCATAGTCACAGAGCAAATTGGTGAAATAAGGGTATCTTCAAACGTTTATACAGGCAATCTGAAAGATATGCCAGATAAATTTATGGGGCTAGCCCAAACTATTTACCGATCTTTAGAAATATGCCATCAGCCTAAAGAAGGAATTCATATAGAGGTTGAATCAGAGATTCCTATGGGAAGAGGCCTTGGCTCCAGTGCAACTGCGGCCACTGCCATTGTAAGGGGGATTTTTGCTTTTTATCAAAGACCCTTATCGGAAGAACAGCTATATAGTCTGGTAGAAATAGGGGAAAACTATGCTCACGGAAAACCCAGCGGTATTGATATGATGGCAGCTGCAAATGAGAAACCGATTTTTTATCAGAAAACTAAAGGGGCTTCTTTTTTAGCATCACCCAAACCTTTATATATAGTTGCGGCAGATTCAGGAGAGGTTGGAGATACAAAGACAGCTGTGGAGCATGTGAAGGAATTAAGACAGCAAAGACCGGATGTTATAGATCCTATAATTGATGAAATCGAGGATATAGTGTGGAAAGCTAAGGAAGCTATTATATCAGGGGATTCCTTATTGCTGGGAAGCCTTTTAACAAGGAATCATGAAAATCTAAAGAAACTGGAAGTAAGTAATTCCATGCTGGATCATCTGGTAGAAGCGGCTATAAGAGCAGGGGCTTTGGGGGCAAAATTAACAGGTGGAGGCATGGGAGGATGTATCATAGCTCTTACTAAAGACATGACTCATGCAGAAAAGGTTGGAAAAGCGCTGGTAAAGGAAGGCGCCAGAAAAGTCTGGTATTTTTCCACTGATTCAAAAGAGGCAATCACTGTGGAAGGGTGACAAGGTGAGCCACATCAGGTTAATCGCAACAGCCAAAGCAAATACAAATATTGCACTTATTAAGTATTGGGGAAAACGGGACGAAAAACTCATTTTACCCATGAACAGCAGCCTTTCCGTTACACTTGATAATTTCTATACCATAACCACGGTAGAATTTACGGATACACTTACGGAAGATAAACTTATCTGGGATCAGGCTCCGGGAAACTATGAAGAGCTAATAAAGATATCATCCTTTTTAGATATCATCAGAAAAAAATCAGGTATAAACTTACACGCTAAAGTTATAACAGAGAATCATGTTCCTACGGCAGCAGGATTTGCTTCTTCTGCTTCAGGTTATGCAGCCCTGGCTGCTGCAGCCACCAAGGCTTTGGGGCTTAATTTGTCACATAAAGAATTATCTATTATTGCAAGACAGGGATCCGGTTCTGCCTGCAGATCTGTCTATGGTGGATTTGTGGAATGGCAGAAGGGAAGCATGGAAGATGGTTCAGACTCTTATGCTTATCAGATCCTCAATGAAAATGCCTGGAATATAACAATTTTATCGGTAATGGTTGCATCTGGACAGAAAAAAGTTTCCAGCAGAGACGGAATGAAAAGAACCGTAGAAACGTCACCTTTTTATAAAGGGTGGCTTTCTACCGTCAATGAGGATTTGGAAGAAGCAAAGAAAGCAATAAGGAACAGAGATTTTGTGTCATTAGGAGAAGTGGTAGAAAGAACTGCTTTGAAAATGCATGCAACTATGTTAGGTGCAATACCACCCATTATTTATTTGGAAAGTGGTACTCTGGAAGTCATGAATCGCGTTCAAGAACTTAGGCAAAATGGATTTCCTGCTTATTTTACCATCGATGCAGGTCCCAATGTAAAAGTTTTATGCCAGCCAGAGAATGAATCCAGAATAAAACAGGCACTCATGGAGCTTGGAAGTGTACAAAAGGTAATATCCTGTAACCCCGGAGAGGGAGTAAGGTATTTATCTGAACATCTGGTTTGACGGATAAGGCTGGATAATTCAAATTTAATAATTTAACAGGGTATAGCAAAAGATATTAATATGCTAAGAAAAGAAACAAGGGATGTAAAAGAGAAAGATAAAAATTACATTGAGATTTGGGGAGACATTGTAAAGATAAGCGATTTGATTAAAGCCCTAATCATTTGTATTATTACGACCTTTAGCGGATATTTTCTTGCCCCCAATGATTCTTATAAACCGTTATTATTTGGCTTGGTTGGGGCAATTGCAGGATTTATAGTTTCGAGTTTAATCATTGAGCCAAAAAGAAAATTTGAACAAGAATAAGAGTTAAAATGGATATATCAATTTTAATTCAAATGATTATAGCTGCTTCTTTTGCAGCAGTTGTTTATACCATTATTGGAGCAACACCCGGAGCGGATGAAACCGCTACAATCGCGCCTATTACCTTAATTCTGGTCCTTACAGGATTAGAGCCTGTTGTGGTATTAACATTTTTCATGTCAGCCATTGTAGCAAGCAAGTTAATTGATGCAGTGCCTGTATCGGTGGCAGGAATACCTGCGGGTGTTATGTCCACACCCATGGTGGAACATGCTCAGGTACTTAAAAAAGAAGGTTTAGCCGATGTATCCATCCGTAAGATAGCTTCAGGTGCCATTATTGGAAATTTAGTTTCGATTCCCTTAAGTTTACTGCTTGCTAATGCTTTGGTTCCTGTTGCCAATGTAATAAAAGATTATGGGAATATGGTCTTTTTTATGGGAGCAGTTTTACTGGCTCTCATGAGTAAAAATCGTTTGATTTCTCTTGCCTCTATATTACCTTTCGCTCTTCTGATTCAAGGACTAAGAACTTTATACTGGGATATAGGGAATGTAGAACGGGGAGCTAATGTATCTACTTCATTTTTTCTTGCTATAACTATTGGGCCTGCAATCTTAAGCTTATTTGAATTATTGAACAAAGAAAAAAGAATGGAAATGAAAACTGACAAGATAAAAGAGATAGGCTTAAAAACGCAAGATAATATGGAGGGGCTGCCAAACCCGTTTATAATTCTTACAAAGAAAGAGATTGGATATAGTGCGGCTGCTTCTTTGTTGGGTAGCATCTTATTTATTCTAAGTCCAGTAGGATTGACCATCTTTTTTGGAGAGTTATTTGCAGGAAGAATCAAGGATCCGGTTAAGAAGGCATCCATGGCTGTAACTTGTATGGAAGCATTGGCACAGGCTACTTATATTGCAGGAATCCTCATTCCGCTCATAGCTCTGGGGATTCCTTTGTCTCCTGTTGCCATTGGGCCTGGCAATCCCCTGTTTAATGCTGAACCGGTATTTAACATGGAACACAATATGCATCATGTATTATCAATGGGTGACTTTATTGGTGCAACTCTCATAGGAGCAGGGCTGGCATCAATCTTTACTTATTTTGTTGCTGTCAGATACTCAAGAAGTATCTGTCTGTTTGTAATGAGAAAAATCCCTCATGAATCAATCTTAGGATTATTTTTAAGTCTGGTTTTATTACTGGCATACATTGATGGCGGCTTTGTAAATATTGCAGGGGTCATGCTTATTGGTATGGTAGCAGGAGTTCTGCACCGATTGGGTGTTAACTATGGAGTGCTGTTTATGACTTTATATTCTGCTCCATGGTTGGTTAGTGTATTTAAGTAGTTTAGAAGTATTGTAAATTTAGACCTCAATTATATAGCTTAATACAAATAATACATGGCTAAAGATATAGAACTAATTTTAATAAACATAATCGGTTCTGCTTAATATTTAATTGGTGCATAAAGTCGTTGCATAAAGTGAAAATGCAGAAGGACAATTGTATGAAAAATGGCAGCTTAATAATCAGGGTACCGGGTAAGCTGATGATTGCAGGAGAATATGCAGTATTATCAAGTGGTTATCCGGCAATAGTTACTGCAGTCAATCGGTACCTTACTGTTAAAATCAGCACAGGCAGTAAGTTTAAAATATCGGATTCATCTAAAATATCTAAGGTCGAATGGATGCTTAAATCCAATGGAGATGTCATCGGCCTTGATGACAAAAAACATTCTTTTATAAAAGCGGCTATTACCGTTGCTATCCAATACTTAAGAGAAGAGGGAGTTGGGGTAAGCCCTTTCCATATTGAAATTCAAAATGAATTAAAAGATATAATATCAGGCCAGAAGTATGGACTTGGTTCCAGTGCGGCTTGTGTGGTTGGAATAATAAGCGCCATACTGGCTTACCATGGAATTGAGATAGAAAAAGAGGAGTTTCTGC
This sequence comes from Clostridiaceae bacterium, assembly GCA_012719545.1. GTDB lineage: Bacteria > Bacillota > Clostridia > DSM-8532 > DSM-8532 > DTU059. The sequence continues at coordinate 28,027 of JAAYAD010000018.1, read as the reverse complement.
TCTTTAAGCTATCCTGCATTGCGCATTTGAAAGCTCAGGGGAATGGTTCGGGTGCTGATATTGCAGCAAGCGTTTATGGAGGATGGATAAGCTATTATAGATATGATGCGGAGTGGCTGACTCATAGACTTAATGTCACCAATTTAAATCTGCATGATTTGGTCAGTATGTCATGGCCCTGTTTATCTATAAGCAGGATTACCTTACCTGCCAGGATCAGTTTTATGGTTGGCTGGACCAAACATTCAGTGAGAACATCACATTTGGTAAATAAGATAGAAGCCTTTCAAAAGGAAAATAAAAAGGAATATGAGATATTTCTGGAGCAAAGTAAAGCTGCAGTTATGGAATTTATCCGTGCCTGTGATTTGAACAGTGGGGAAAGAATCCTTAAGGCAATTCATAAAAACAGAACTGCCCTGCAATATCTTGAGGATATAACAGGGCTGCAGTTAGAGACTAAAGAGATTATTGAGCTGTGCCGGATTGCAGAGAAATATGGCAGTGGAAAATTCTCAGGTGCCGGTGGAGGAGATTGCGGAATTGCATTTTTAATTGATAAAGAGAAAATTGAAGACTTGAAACAGGAGTGGCTGAAATCCGGCATTATACCTTTGGAATTGCAAAGTTCTATGCTTGGTGCTGCTCAAATTGTATAGATGCAAACCATTAAGAATTACGAAGACATGGGGATTGTTATAGCATTAATTGAAAAGGATTGATGTATATTTTTGTAATTGTAATATAATTGTAAAATATAAAAATTTTTAAATTGTATGATTTATACTCGAAAGTAGATTAGATAAGAGAAAAAGTTAATACATGATATAATTATTATATTTATGATTCACTGAAAATAGTTATTCATTTACGGGGAAGAAGGGATAATAGTTAAAGCTGAATGGACTTAATATAATGAGAAAAATTGGTAGCGGGTATTGTTCATTATGGTATACTATTCGATGGCGTTGATTGACCACATTCATGGTCAATTTTTTATGGAGAAATCCATTTATAAATAAATATTATTATGGTCGTATCGTGGAAGCATCACATGTTTATTTGGGGTGAAAACCATGAATAACAACTATAATGCACTGACAGATAATTATTACCAAAAGATTTTAATTGTTTTTAAAAGTTTGCTTGTTGGGGTTGTCGCGGGAGGAGTCGTAGTTCTCTACAGGATAACTCTGAACTATGCAGAGAAAATATCTTTTATAATGTATGATTTTCTAAGGAACAATCTTATATTAGTTCCCATTGCAGTTGTAATATTATGTTTGGCAGGGTATTTAACAGGATACCTGGTTTCGAAAAACAAGATGATTTCCGGAAGTGGTATACCACAACTATCAGGCATAATAAAAGGTCATTTCAGAAACAGAAAGCCTTGGATACATACATTGTGCTGCAAGTTCATAGGAGGTGCGATTTGCATCCTGGGAGGCCTTTCGTTGGGTAGAGAAGGCCCATCCATTCAACTTGGAGCGTGCGCGGCAGAGGGATTGGGAAAAAAGATTGGAACAGACAGATTGGAAAGAAAAATACTAATGGCAAGTGGCGCAAGCGCCGGGTTGGCAGCAGCTTTTAATGCACCATTGGCAGGCGTTGTTTTTGCACTGGAAGAAATATTTAAGTACTTTTCACCGGGAATATTGCTATCTATGATGTCCGGTGCGGTGGCTGCTGATTTTGTTTCAAAACAAGTATTTGGAATGTCACCAATTTTCAAATTTGAATTAATAAAAGCAATCTCCTTAAACCAATACTGGCTGCTCATTTTACTTGGAATACTGCTTGGAGTATTGGGAGCGCTTTATAATTTAGTATTAATACAAACTAAGAAGTTATATGGTAAACTTAAATTTTTAAATGAGAAAACCAAAGTTATTATCCCGTTTATATTTGCATTAGTGTTTGGAATGGTATTTCCTGTTGTATTATGCGGAGGGCATAGGATAGTAGAAGAACTGACTCTGCTAAATGGGATCATGTTTTTGGTTACCATTTTTCTTATAAAATTTCTGTTTTCGATGGTAAGCTTTGGGTCTGGAGCTCCGGGTGGAATCTTTTTCCCATTAATTATTTTAGGAGCAACGATAGGAGCTGTTTTTGCAGGTATATCTATAAATTATCTGGGGGTTGAGCAGGAACTCTACAATAATTTTATTATTCTTGCCATGGCAGGTTTTTTCACGGCAATAGTTCGGGCACCAATAACAGGTATTGTTCTCATAATGGAAATGACAGGGTCATTTATCCACATGCTTTCGTTAACAGTGGTTGTTGTTACTTCCTATATTGTGGCTGATTTGCTTAAGAGCAAACCAATTTACGAAGCTCTTTTAGAAAATTTGCTTGCAAGTGAAAATGAAGAGGATATAAAAGAAAGCAGCAAAAAAATAGTAGTTGAGCTTATTGTGAAACACGGGTCTGAATTTGCAGATAAACAGGTAAAAGATATAAATTGGCCTGGCAAGTCCTTGCTGGTTGGAATAAAACAAGGTGAAAGAAACGTTATACCCAAAGGCGACACAATAATTAAAGCTGGTGATTATCTTACCATCCTTACGGATGTCAACAGTGAATGCAGAATAAAAGAAATACTTGATAAAATGAATGAGCCAGAGATATAACCATAAATGTAGTGAACGTATGAGTCATATACTTAGGACTAAAAATAAATCCTTATGTAAAAGGCATCTCAATCTTAAATAGAGAATGAAATGCCTTTTTTAGCTCCGTTCATGAGAAATGGCGAGAAAAACACTGTTTGCTTTGATAGTATGAAATTACATAACTAATACAAGTTATTGTTGACCTAATATTGATGCAATTATTTTAAGGACATAGTAATTTGGATGATGTTGATTACAGAGAATTGAAGGGAGGAAAGAATTTAGTGTCCAGAATAAGTATTGCTCCGATGGTAGATATAACTGATAGACATTTTAGATATTTTTGCAGGCTGCTGACTAAAAAGTCAATGCTATATACAGAGATGATTACAAGTAGTGCAATAATTCATGGAGACAGAAATAAGCTTTTAGATTTTGATCCTTTTGAGAAGCCCGTTGCTTTACAAATAGCAGGCTGTGATAAAAAAGAAATTGCTGAAGCAGTTAAAATTGCGGAAGATTGGGATTATGATGAGATAAATCTGAATGTAGGATGCCCATCGGACCGAGTTTCAGGAAACCAAATGGGGGCAGCTCTCATGGCATATCCTGAACTGGTTGCAGAAATAGTTCAGGCAATCAGAAGTGCAACAAAAAAGCCGGTGTCTGTAAAGCATCGGATAGGAATCGATGGAACAAATATTCTGCCAGGTTCTCTATCGAAAGTTGTCTTTGATAAGTATGAAGATTTAGAGTATTTTGTTAAAACTCTTTTTCAAGCCGGGATAAAACATTTTATAATACATGCTCGCATTGCCGTGTTAGAAGGCCTGAGTACAAAGGAAAACAGAGAAATTCCACCCCTGAGGTATGAAGATGTTTACAGGATAAAGGAAGCCTTCCCGGATTTATTTATAGAGATAAATGGGGGAATAAGGACAATTGACTCCATTAAAGAACATTTGCGTTATGTGGATGGTGTTATGCTAGGCAGAGTGGCATATGAGAATCCGTTTATTTTAACTAAAGTGGACCAATTTGCTGAAGGCGGAAAAGTCAATAATGTTTCAAGACGTGAAATAATCGAAAGGCTTATAGATTATGTACATCAATTCGGAGTGGATAAAAGAACGGGGCATCAGGCACTGAAAAATGTATTGGGCCTTTTTCATAATAAAAGAGGAAGCAGATTATGGAGGCAGCTATTAACCCCACCCTGGCAGGAAGGCATATATGCTAAGGATGTGTTGGAGAAGGCATTGAGAATACTGCCTGAAGAAGTCTTGGATGAAAAACAAGAGGAGACATAATTCTCTTGATATCTTTCAAGATTTTTCTTACTTTCATACAAGTAACATTAACCTGAAAGTTATATTGCAAGAGTGAAATGAAATTACAACATTATTCACAGCATGGTAATGTAAGTTTTACAGAAAAACCACCATAGGGGCTATGTTCGATTACAGTTGTACCGCCGTGCACTGCTGCAATCTGCTTTACTATTAGCAGCCCTAAGCCGTGGCGCTGCTCTGTTGTGTTTTCATCACAGAACATATAATGCGGAGCGTTATTGAGCTTTTCGATCTGCTCATCAGTAACTCCTGTACCGTCATCTGCAACCGTTACAGTACATTTGCCATTATCAACAGCAACACTGACGTAGATTTTGCAACCCTGCTCGTTGTGATTGATACAGTTCTGGATCAGATTGCTGACTGCACGTTTTATCAAGGTCTTGTCAACATTTACAGGGTAAACAGTTAAGGATTCATCCGTTTCCCATTCAATTGGGTGGGTGTTGTCAATATCCATATTGATAAAGTCAACAACCACCTGACGTACAATAGCAATCAAATTCTCTCTTTTGGAATTGATCGGCTGCATATTGTACTCTAATTTGGAGGCTAAGTTAAGGTCATTTATTAAGTTTTTTATTCGTTCGCTTTGTTTTACGATAACCTTGGCTTTTTGGCGTGCATCCTGGGTTATATGCGGGTCGTCCTTTAATTGGCCGGCATATCCCATCACCATTGATAATGGGGTTCTAATATCGTGGGATACGCCTGCAATCCAGTTTGCCCTGGCAGTTTCTTTTCTGCGAAGCTGATCTTTTTGAGATTGCAATATTTCTGAGGTTTTATTTATGTTCATTGCAAGTTCAGACAATAAACCTTTTTCTTTTACATAAACAGGTTCTCCCGTTGGCAAACTCTGTATCCCGTTTACAATGGGTCTGATTGACCTTATCAGTTTGGAATTCGCAGCCATATATATGATAAAAATTAGTGCGGCATTGATTACAAAAACAGTAAGCACAGTCTTTGGCAAGTTAGCGATAAAGTAATAATCCCAACTTGGCCACATATGTTTCCAAAAACTATCTTTGGGGTATCCCAGTACAACAAGCCCGTTTTCCGCTTCGCCTGTAAAGGTTGGGTATCCTTCTATATAACCGCGGGTAAGACTTGCTATATCCGAAAGGGTATATAAAATGGGTATTGTTTTTGGCAGATTATCAGTTTTCCATATTACCTGCTTTGTTCCGTTATCAATATATATTGCCCAGACATTGGAGTTTTTCAATTCAAGGGCGATTGAGTCGGGTAATTCATATTCACCGTTATCTGCAAGCTTGAGTGTTTTTGCAACTTCTTCGGCTGTTTTCCATGGCGAGGCATTTGGAGTTTGATTTGCAACAAAAACTGCTAACAAAATAATATTCAGTATAACCAGAAGAACACAACTAAGCATCAAGATACCGATGTACCGCCGTATCAGTTTAGGGACACTTCTCATATCACTTTCTCCCTATAATAAGCTTATATCCTAATCCCTTTACCGTTACTAAAGATACAGGGCGTGAGGGATTTAATTCTATCTTTTCTCTGATTCGCCGGATATGAGCCATCAGAGAGTTTTCATATCCGAAAGGATTGTCGCCCCATGCGGCTTCACACAGGGAGTCAATTGTCACAATACGGCCTGCATTGCGATATAGAACAGTCAGGATATCGTACTCTTTTGCTGTCAGAGGGATATGTTCTCCGTTTTTGATTACCTCTGCACGGTCAAAGTCAATTTCGCAGTTCTGTAGTTTTATAAGCGGATTTTCGCCTTTATAACTCCGGCGAAGGATTGCCATAATGCGAAATATCAGCTCTTTGGGCAAGAATGGCTTAACTATATAATCATCTGCTCCAAGACCGAAGCCTTTGAATTTATCTTCGTCCTCTCCTCGGGCTGTTAAAATCAATATGGGATATTCGCCCTTATTCTTTAATTGCTCCATTAAGGAAAAACCATTGCCGTCAGGAAGCATTACATCCAGGATAGCAAGCTCCGGCTGAAAGCTGTCTGCTAAAGCAAGGGCTTCCTTGACCGTTTTTGCGGTCACTATGTCTTTAAAGCCCTCTTCTTTTAAAATAGATACAACCATATCCAAAAGAGCCTGCTCGTCGTCAACAATCAGCAGTCGTTTGTTCTTCAAATATTCAAAATCCATACCAACACCTTCTTCACGCTGAACATTATATCACGGAAAATTAAGATTTTTTTACTGTACGAATAAATGTAAGGTAGATGTAAGGTAAAGAGAATGTTGCCGCAAGGTTAGAGCTGTAAAGTAGAGCTGTAATGAGAAAGGAGCAGAAAAAGATGAACATCATTGAAACCAAAAACCTTACAAAAACGTATGGCGACTTTACAGCTGTAGCAGGAGTTAATCTCCACATTCCGAAAGGAAAAGTTTACGGATTTCTCGGACCGAACGGAGCAGGAAAATCAACCACATTGAAGATGCTCCTGGGTCTAACCAAGCCTACAAGCGGCTCATTTACAATTAACGGGAAGAAATATCCTGAAAACCGTGTGCAAATTCTGAAAGAAGTTGGCTCCCTTATTGAAGCCCCGGCATTTTACGGAAATTTAAGCGGTGAAGAAAATCTGGATATTGTCCGTAAAATTTTGGGGCTGCCCAAATCGGCTGTTTCAGAGGCGCTGGAATTGGTAGGCCTTACAAAGTACAAGGACAGGCTTGCAAGAAAATACTCTCTCGGTATGAAGCAGAGGCTGGGCCTTGCAAGTGCGTTGATTGGAAGGCCGCCCATCCTTATTTTAGATGAGCCCACAAATGGGCTTGACCCCGTTGGCATTCACGAAATCAGAACGCTCATCCGTTCACTGCCTCAGAAATTTGATTGTACCGTATTGGTGTCCTCCCACTTATTGTCTGAAATTGAGCTGATGGCTGACTTTATTGGTATCCTGAATCACGGTCATCTTCTCTTTGAGGGGACGCTTGAAGATTTAAAATTCAATGCAGGGATAAATGGCTATCCTACCGACAATTTGGAAAATGCCTTTCTTGCCTTGATTGATGCGGATAACAGGCAGAGAGGTGGTACAAGATGAGCTTTGGACTGGAATGCAAAAAAGTGAAACGAACAGGTTTTAATCCAACGTTTCTCTGTGGCGGTTTTATAGCAGCAATAGTCCCTATTCTCAACATGGCAGTCCGCTCGGAAAATTACTTAGGGCTTGATGCTTCTCCTGTTCAAATACTGATGAATGCCAATTGGCAGATGATGTCCTTGTTGAATATTCTGGTTGTTGTAGCCGGTGCTTGCCTTATGTATCACATAGAATACACTGACAATGCCCTTCAAAGAATGTGTACGTTGCCAATAGGAGAGAGCAGGCTTTTTTTCGGAAAAGCAGCTTTATTGGCTGTTATGAGTGTTGTGCTGCTGTTAATAGAAGCCGCTGGTATAGCCTTCTGCTTGTATCATTGGTTTGAATTGTCATTGGATGTGTGGCCGGAGCTAATGAAAAACTTTGGATATGCCCTGCTTTTAATCTTTCCAGCCGCAACAGGCTCACTTATGATTGCTTCGGCTTGCAAAAATATGTGGGTATCCCTTGGAATCGGCGTTATATGTGTATTTGCAGCTACTATGATGCCTACGAAAAACTTTGCTTTGTCCTTGTTTCCATTTGCACTTCCGTTTCAGATGTTTGCAGGGGCAACAGAAAATACCGTTCGCAATTATATAGTTGCCGCAGTGATTGAAATCCTGATCATTGGATTTGCAGAGGTCTTATTATTAAAGGTCAGGAGGGCGTTTGAATGAATTTTTTATCTCTTGTTAACATTGAGTTCAAAAAAATACGCCGTTCTAAAATTCTTTTTATTCTGGCGGTTTCCACCATAATTCTTTGGCTGCCTTCCCTCATTAATGCAGATTTGAATTTTGGCATGCAGGCGGAGGGCATTTCTCCGGAAAATAACTTTTTGATACAGGGATTTATGGGAATGGCGTGGTTTATGTTCCCTGCAAGTATGGTTGTGAGTACGGTCTTGCTGAATATGACCGAAAGAAGCAATAAAGGCATCTTGAAAATGCTCTCCCTGCCAATTAATACCGTGAAGCTGTGCCTGGCAAAGTTCATTGTTCTTCTTACACTTTCAGCCTTCCAGATATTAATGACAATCGGAATGTATTTCATAAGTGCAGGGATAGCCTCACAAACACAAAATTATAATTTCATTCTGAAACCGTTGTTTGTTTTTAATAAGGCAGGATTGATATTTGCGGCGGGAATTCCGATGCTTGCATTTTTCTGGCTGTTATCAGTATGTATACAGACACCGATTATCTCCATCGCTATTGGTCTTGCTTCAATAGTCCCATCGGTTTTAATGATAAACACAAAGATATGGTTTGTATATCCAATGTCGTATCCATTCTTTGTGATAACGGCTGAATACGGAAAATTGGCTTCTAACCTTACAACAGCACAAGTTGAGTTAATTCCGTTTCTGCCTGTTGCCATTGGTATTACAATTGCTTGTTTATTCATTTCCTGCCTTTGCTTTGGGCAGGCTGAAAGGAGATAAATTTATGAAGAACAAAATATTAACTTCAATCAGTACTCTCAGTACTCTTATGCTTTTTATACCGTGGACAATTTTGCCGTTAAGGTCTTTTGACTGGGCATTGAAATCACCTGTTGCTGAAATAATGATTACTTGCTATGCAGTATTTATGATATTCAGCGGGGCTTTTACAATTACTTCATATGCCGGGGGAAAGGTGCAAAATAACTTAATGAAGATTTGTCTTATTGTGAACAGCATTTATGCCGTTGGCGGCGCTGCTGTCTTGGGAATGATGATTTTACCGAAAATTATGTAAGAAGATGTAAGCGGCATACAAATAATTCTTGCAAATTACAAAAAGATCTGATAAATTATTATGTTGTTACAGGGTGCTGTTTGAAAAAACAGCGCCCTGTTTGTGTATTAAGAGATTGTTATTTATATGTCAATCGGAGGCAAAGATATGACTAACTGCCGGTTTAATATAGGAGATATAGTCAATTCTACATATCAGGAGAGCTCGTAAGCTTCAAAAGCACCTTTCTTTGAGCCTTAAAAAACATGCAAATTTTCACCATTGAAAACGACCATATTGGAGGAATATAATCAAAGACTGTGACCATTAGGCCACTATGTCTACATTATATTGTATACATTTTATTTGTATAAGAGGTGGCATCGTGGAAAGTATCTTATTTCTAATTATATTTCCATTGTTAACAGGTGTAGCGTTGCTTTTTGTCAGAAATGATAGCATAAGAAGAATTATTGTCAGAACGGCGGCATTTCTTTTGATAATAGCATCAATTCTGATATCTGTTCGATATTTTGACAGCGGACTGGAACTTAGCCTGCATAAGGAATGGATCAATTACGGCATGGTAGCAATAGAGCTTGCCCTAGCTGTTTTACTCATTGCAATCAGTATAAAGCACAAAAAGTATCTGCCTATTCTCTTGGTTATCATTCAGACAACAATCATTAACTGGTATGAGTTTTCATATTCACATGAGGTAGAGATTCATGCAGACATTGTCATTGACCGTTTTTCACTTATCATGATCCTGATTACGGGTGTCATCGGAAGTCTTATCTGTGTTTATGCCCTCAAGTACATGGAAGATTACCATCACCATCATCATGAGATAAAGGACAGACGCAATTTGTTCTTCTTTCTTCTGTTTGTCTTTTTATCGGCAATGTTTGGCATTGTGCTTTCCAATAACCTTCTGTGGATGTATTTCTTCTGGGAGATTACCACCATTTGCTCTTTTCTACTCATTGGCTATACCCGGCAGGACATTGCTGTAAAAAATTCGTTCAAGGCCCTCATTATGAACTTGTTTGGAGGTTTTGGATTTGCGGCGGCTATAATGTATTTGGGGTATGTGGTTGAAATCCAGGAGCTTAATAAGCTTCCTGCTTTGGCCCAATCAGGAATTGAACTCTTGATACCCGCTGTGCTCCTTGCCATTGCCGGTTTATCCAAATCGGCACAGATGCCTTTTTCAGGATGGCTTCTCGGTGCAATGGTGGCGCCCACGCCCAGTTCTGCGCTATTGCACTCTTCCACCATGGTAAAGGCCGGTGTTTATTTGCTCATCCGCATAGCGCCCACATTGGGCTATAATGTGGCGGGTATTCTGGTCATGATGGTGGGGGGAATTACCTTCTTCCTTGCCTCCTTGATGGCTATTACCAAATCAGACGGAAAAAAGGTTCTTGCTTATTCTACTATTTCCAACCTGGGACTTATTGTGGCCTGCGCTGGTATTGGTTCCTATGAGTCCATTTGGGCAGGAATCCTTCTTATCATATTCCATGCTATCGCCAAGTCCCTTATGTTCCTGTCAGTAGGTACAGTTGAACACAGCATGGGAAGCCGTGATATTGAGGACATGCACGGTTTGATTATCAAGCTTCCTGCCATGGCTCTGATGATGGTCATAGGAATTGCGGGAATGTTCCTGGCCCCCTTTGGTATGCTCATATCCAAATGGGCGGCTTTAAAAGCATTCATCGATTCAGACAATATTTTAATTGTCCTTATTCTGGTATTTGGCAGTGCTTCAACGCTGTTTTACTGGACAAAATGGCTGGGTAAACTGGTTGCCGTACTAAACAAATATGAGAGGATACCTGCAAAGCTGACCTTTGATGAATGGGTCTCCATGGGTACCCACGCTTTACTGACTGTGGTTGTATGCTTTATTTTCCCCATGATTGGCAATCACTTTATAGAGCCATATCTAAATACCCAGTTTGCACAACATTTGGGATCGGTAATATCGGACGGCAACATAAAGATTATGTCGTTAATGCTCGGAATGGTTCTGCTGATACCTTTGGGGCTCATTGTTTTTGTCACTTTAAAGGAGGACAGGATTGTCACCTCTTACATGGGAGGAGTTAACCGGGGAGATAACCGTTATTTTACCGATTCAAAGGGGCAGGCAAAGCACCTGTACCTTTCCAACTGGTATATGGAGAAATATTTTAACGAAGCACGCTTGAGTACAATCGGAAACATTACAACTTCAGCAGTTATAATTGTTATCTTTTTCATGGCTTTGGGAGGTGTTCTATAATGGCAGGCAGTATGATGAGTGTCCTCCTTTATATCTTTTTGGGTCCTCTGGTGGGGGGACTTATTGCGGGCATTGACCGTAAAATAAGTGCAAGGATGCAGGGGCGTTACGGGCCTCCGCTTTTACAGCCCTTTTATGACGTTCTTAAGCTTTTATCCAAGGAAAGCATTGCTGTAAACGGTATACAGAACTTCTTTATCTTTTGCTTCTTGATTTTTATTATTTTTACCGGCAGCCTGTTTTTCATGGGCGGGGACATATTGCTGGTCATCTTCGCATTGACGCTGTCATCCATCTTCATAGTACTGGGTGCTTTCAGTGCCAACTCGGCATATTCAAGCATCGGTGCCATGAGAGAGCTGCTTCAGATGATGGCCTATGAGCCCATGGTATTATTGACAGCCATTGGCTTCTATGTGGTAACAAAGAGCTTTAACATTACTGATATTATGAGCTTTGAAACCCCACTGGTGCTGTATTTGCCTGGTATTTTCCTTGGCTTTACATATATCCTGACAATGAAGCTCAGAAAATCTCCTTTTGATATAAGCATGAGCCATCATGCCCATCAGGAGGTAGTTAAAGGCATAACAACCGAGTTTTCGGGTTCAACCCTTGCAATGATAGAAATTGCTCACTGGTATGAGAACGTGTTCCTTATGGGCTTTATCTTCCTGTTCTTTGTCTGGAAGATGCCGGGAAGCTGGATTATTGGCATTATAGCCTGTATCCTGCTGTACTTTTTTGAAATTGTTATAGATAACGCATCGGCTCGATATAAGTGGCAGCTGGCTTTCAGTTCATCATGGATAGCTGCCGCAGCCCTGGGATTCACAAATCTTCTCATACTGTTTTTGATGAAATAGAGGTGTATAATATGTCATTTTTAAAAAAATCACCATGGATAATTCATTATGACGGAACAAGCTGTAATGGCTGCGATATAGAGGTATTGGCCTGCCTGACTCCGCTTTATGATGTGGAACGTTTCGGCGTGGTCAATACGGGTAACCCCAAGCATGCTGATATTCTTCTTATCACAGGTTCGGTCAACGAGCAGAACAAGGATGTGGTTTGGCAGATATTTAACCAGATGCCCAATCCCAAGGTGGTAGTAGCAGTGGGTATTTGTGCTACCTCGGGAGGAATTTTTGCCGAATGCTATAACGTTATGGGCGGAGTGGACAAGATTATTCCGGTGGATGTTTATGTTCCGGGGTGTGCAGCCAGACCCGAATCAATTATTGACGGTGTTGTTAAGGCTGTGGAGATTCTTGAAGAAAAGCGTGCAGCCATGACTAAGAAAAGAAAGATGGCCAAAGTACGAAGAGTCAGCGGGCCAGTATCTTTAAGCAATATGTTTTGATAAGAAAGGAAAGTAAGCCATGGTCGATAAGCAAACCATTATAGAGGTCAAAGTTGACGAGCTGGTAGATAAGGCTGTACTCATGAAGGGCCAAGGCTATCGTCTTGTGCAGATATCATGTACCTATAAAGAAAACTTTGAGATTACCTATTCATTTGATAAGGACTATGAATTGGTTCACTACAGGATTCATGTGGAAAGGGACGAGGAGATACTGTCAATCAGCCAGATCTTCTTCTCGGCCTTCATTTATGAAAATGAACTTAAGGACCTGTTTGGTGTAAAGATAAAGGACATTGCCATCGATTACGAGGGCGGCCTCTACCGGGTGGCAAAAAAGGCGCCGTTTGCACCGCAGAATAAGGAAGAGGAGGAAGCAAAACATGTCTAAAAGAACAATTGTCCCATTCGGGCCGCAGCACCCCGTGCTTCCCGAGCCTATTCATCTGGATTTGGTGCTGGAAGACGAGAAAGTTGTAGAGGCTATTCCATCCATTGGCTTTGTCCATAGGGGCCTTGAAAAGCTGGTGGAGAAAAAGGAATTTACCGAGTACGTTTATGTGGCTGAAAGAATTTGCGGCATATGCAGCTTCATGCACGGCATGGGCTATTGCCAGGCCGTTGAAAATATCATGGGGATTAAGATTCCAGAAAGAGCTGAGTACTTAAGAACTCTATGGGCTGAACTCTCAAGGATTCACAGCCACCTTCTCTGGTTGGGTTTACTTGCCGATGCCTTTGGATTTGAAAGCCTCTTTATGCACTGCTGGAAGCTAAGAGAGCAAATTCTGGATGTTTTTGAGTCCACCACAGGCGGCCGTGTTATATTCTCTGTCTGCAAGATTGGCGGAGTAAGAAAGGATATTGACCAGGATACCCTCAAAGGTATTGTGGCTGTTATTGATAAGATGCAGAAGGAATTAAAAGAGCTTACTGACGTGTTTATAGAAGATTATTCGGTTAAGCACAGGCTGGTAGGGGTAGGCGTTCTGACAAAGCAGGAAGCCCATGAGGTGGGCGCTGTTGGGCCCATGATGAGGGCAAGCGGCATTAATCAGGATATGAGAAAGCTTGGCTATGCCGCATACAAGTACCTTGATTTTGAACCGGTTGTTGAAAACGATGGCGACTGTTATGCAAGAACCCTTGTACGTATCAGGGAGATTTATCAGTCTATGGACCTTATTCGCCAATGTGCGGCAAAGATGCCCGAAGGCGAGATTGAAGAAAAATTTAAAGGGATGCCGTCGGGAGAGCGCTTTGAGCGCCTTGAGCAGCCCAGGGGCGAGGTTATTTACTACGTGAAGGCCAACGGAACCAAGTTCCTTGACCGAGTAAGGGTAAGAACACCAACCTTTACCAACGTCCCTGCCCTATTGAAAATACTTCAGGGCTGTGATCTGGCTGATGTCCCCATGATGGTACTGACCATTGACCCGTGTATCAGCTGCACCGAACGGTAAGGCTTAAGAAGAGGTGTTGACAATGTCCGTTTTACGTTTTTCAGGATATATTATTAAAAATCTGTTCCAAAAACCGGCCACAAGCATGTATCCGCTGAAAAAGCAGAAGTGCTTCGACAGAACTCGTGGTCATATATCAATAGATATTGATGCATGCGTATTTTGCGGCATGTGTTCAAGAAAATGTCCCTCAGGTGCTATCGGTGTTGATAGGCAAGTGAAGCAATGGGATATAGAAAGGCTTAAATGCATACAATGTAGTTGCTGTGTTGAGGTTTGTCCCAAGAAATGCCTGTCAATGAAGAATGCCTATACGGCACCTTCTGTGGGCAGTGTAAAGGATGTGTTCCATGCACGAGTACCCGATAACCAGCCAAATAGTTAAAATAGCGGGTGAATATGCCCAAAAAGCCCAGGCAGCGCGGGTTGTAAAGATTAATCTGGTGGTGGGGGATTACTCCGGATTTATTGGAGATTCCATCAGCATGTACTTTGATATTTTGTCCGAGGGAACCATTTGCGAGGGGGCAGAACTCTCTATTAGAAAGGTACACCCCATGCTCCGGTGCAGAAGCTGCGGAGATCTTTTTAAAAAGGTTCCCTTTTCCTTTGAATGCCCCAAATGCGGGGGCGAGGGAGGTCCCACCGAGATTGGAAAAGAGTTTTACATTGAAAGTATTGAAGTAGAATAGGAGGATGACCATGTCGGAGACAAAGAAGATAGAGGTCATGGAAAATATCCATGGAGAAAATGAACGCATTGCTCTGGAGACAAATCAAAGGCTCACTGAAGCAGGAATATTTTGTGTAAATGTCATGGGGGCTCCCGGCGCCGGAAAAACCTCCAGTATTATTCAGATAATAAAGAACTTAAAGCATGTTACTCCTTTTGTGATAGAAGGAGATATCGAATCGGATTTGGATACCCAGACTTTGACAAGACTTGGCATTAAAACCTTCCAGATTAACACCGGCGGCGCTTGTCATCTGGATGCGCCCCTCATTCGCGATGCTGTGAACATGCTTGCTCCCAATAAAAAAGGTATCCTGTTTATTGAAAATATAGGGAACCTGGTTTGCCCTGCCGAATTTGTAATCGGAGAGCATATGAAGCTTTTGATTTCTACGGTGACCGAGGGCAGCGATAAGCCATACAAATATCCTCTGGCTTTTGAAAAGGCCGATGGGGTTATCCTGAATAAATCCGATCTTATGCCCTATATTGATTTTGATTTAGACTTCTTTACCAAGGGCTTCAGGGCTTTGAACCCACAGGCACCCCTATTCAAAGTTTCAGCCAAAACAGGGGATGGCTTTTCCCAGGTTGCCCAGTGGCTTGAAGAAAAGGCTATGGGTCTTAATGAGGCGAAGGATTAATGAATCATACAATTGACTATAAGCGTATTACTATCTATGGACTGGTTCAGGGCATAGGCTTCAGGCCATATGTGGCACGGCTTGCCATGAACTATGGAATAACGGGAGAAGTGTGCAACTGGGGAGGTGCGGTCAGAATTCTGGCTTCAGCTCCTGCAACTTTTTTAGACGGCTTTTTAGATGAACTAAAACAAGCACCGCCCCCTTTATCGGAAATTCTTCATATCAAAATTGAAAACATAACTACTGAAGAATATGAGAAGGCACTTTCCGAAGGGAATGCTTCCCATGACAAATTTCATATTGTGGAGAGCCGGGAAGAAGAAGCGCCCTTAGTGATGCTGCCTCCCGATCTTCCGGTGTGCGAGGCCTGCCTTGCCGAAATGAAGGATCCTGATAACAGAAGGCATAAGCATTTTCTCATAAGCTGTACCCATTGCGGGCCCCGTTACAGCATCATTAAGAAAAGTCCATATGACCGCATCAATACTGCAATGGACAAATTCGGCTTTTGTCCTGAATGCTACAAGGAATACACAGATCCCAAAAGCCGCAGGTTCCATGCCCAGACTGTTTCCTGCCATCATTGCGGGCCTCAGATTGAGCTGACTGTCTTTAGGAGCATTCCGGAGAACAGGCCAGAGGCCGGAACTAATGGCAAGTCCGGGAATTTTATAACGTATCCCGGAGAAGAAGGATTTGAAAAAGCCGTTGAACTCTTAAGAAAAGGCCACATCCTTGCTGTGAAGGGCATTGGGGGATATCATTTTATTGCAAGCCCATACATGGATGATACGGTCAAGGCTTTGAGAGAACTTAAACACAGGGAACAGAAAGCCTTTGCCGTGTGTTTTTCAAGTCTGGAAGAGATTAAGGAATATGGAGAGGTTTCGAAAGAAGAAGAGGCTCTTTTGCTATCCAAGGCAAGGCCCATTGTTCTGTTAAAGCAGAAAGAACACCCCAGGCCATTTTCTAAAGAGGTTTGCAAGCAGAGCAGGTATATTGGGGTCTTCTTAGCCTATACTCCCATACTTGTTGAACTGTGTGAGCGTTTAGGGCCTCTTATTGCAACAAGTGCCAATTTAAGCGATTCTCCCATTATACACCGGGAGGCCGATATTTTGAGCTATCCCAGATATTCTGGATATCCCGGAGAAAAAAGTCATCCCAGCCAATCCAACCATAGCGGCCTGCCTGGCCAGCTCAGCCTTTCCAGCGTTCCCGGTTATACCTCTCGAAGCAGCGAAGATAATCAATGCTCAGAGGATACTGACCACCAACATAATCGTTCTTTTGATTACAAGTCCTCATCTGGCTTCCAATTCACAGAAGATGAGTCCCGTCCCTGTTTTGCAGGGGTGCTGTCCCATGACCGGGAGATTATGGTGAGCCAGGACGATTCGGTGGCCTGGGTGGTGAATAAAAAGCCTCAGCTGATTCGCCGTGCCAGGGGCTATACCCCTTTACCCTTGTTTTTACAGGCCTTTGAGGATTATGACGGTCCTTCAGTACTGGCTACCGGAGGAGAGCTGAAAAGTGCATTTTGCCTTCAGAAAGGACCCATGGCCTATGTGAGCCAATATCTGGGGGATTTGGGGAGAAGCTCAAGCCTCGATATATATAAAGAGAATCTTCGCCATATGAAGGAACTGCTTAAGATAACTCCGGGCATTGTGGCCTGTGACCTTCATCCTGATTATGCAACAACACGATTGGCGCAGGAATTGGAGCTTCCTGTTATCCGGGTACAGCATCATCACTCCCACATTGCATCGGTGATGGCTGAGAAAGGCCTGGAAGGCCCTGTAATTGGATTATCCTTTGACGGAACAGGCTATGGCACTGATGGAAGCATATGGGGAGGAGAGTTTCTAATCTGCGAGAAAGGAAGCTTTACCCGGGTTGCTTGTTTAAAGCCCGTCCAAATGCTAATGGGGGATGAATCCATGAAAGACTGCCTTAAAACCTCTACGGCCTATCTTCATGCTTATGGGTTAAAAGAAGCTGTTTTGGATGAACGGTACCCCATTATCTCCAAAGCACTGGATATGAAGATAAACACCATTATGTCTTCAAGTATGGGGCGGTTGTTTGACGCCATCAGCAGTATCCTGGGGCTGTGCCAATTTAACTCCTATGAGGGAGAGGCTGCTATTTTGCTTGAGAACGCAGCCTGGCGCGCTACTGGCAGAATCAGGGATAATATAGTGCCACAAGCCTTTGATATAATAAATGAAAATGACCTCTTATCATTGGATGCGGGGCCTTTTCTCAAAGCCCTTGCGGAGGAAAAAGCAAAAGGTAATATGGAAGACAGCCGAAAGTGTTTTTGGGCCTTGGCCTTTCACCGTGCCCTTGCACAGGGGGTAATGGATATTCTTGAAAAGCTTTCGGAAAGTACGGGAATTAAAGAGGTGGTTCTTTCGGGTGGTGTCTTCCAGAACAGAATACTTACCGAAGACCTTTTACAGAGGATTGAAAATAAAGGATACCGGGGACACATTAACTCTCTTGTGCCAACCAATGACGGAGGAATTTGTCTTGGACAGGCCTATGTGGCTCTGGAACAATGGAAAGCGTTGAATTAAGCAGCTTAGAAAGAAGGTTATAAAAATGTGTGTAGCATTGCCTGGTTTGGTTTGTTCAATAGATGGAGACACAGCTCTGGTGGACTTTAAAGGCAATAAAGTCAAGGTAAACCTGGGGCTTGTTGATGCAAATGTGGGCGACTACGTGCTGGTGCATGCGGGCATGGCAATTGAAGTCATGAAAAAGGACAGCGCCCAGGAGCTAATGGAAATTCTTGAGGAACTTGAGGCAGAATTCAATGACAGGGATTGAAAATATCATTCATTATCTTAAAACTTATCAGGGAAAGCCGTTGACCATCATGGAGGTATGTGGTACCCATACCTCTGCAATTATGAAAAATGGCATCAGGGAGCATTTGTCATCCCATATTCGTCTGGTGTCAGGGCCGGGATGCCCCGTTTGCGTAACTCCTGCCGCATACATTGATCATGCTGTCCGTTTTGCTTTGAAGGAAAACCATGTGCTGGTCACCTTCGGGGATATGATGAAGGTGCCGGGAAGAACCGGAGATCTGTATGAAGCCCGTTCCATGGGCGGAAGGGTCAAAATGATTTATTCACCCCTGAACCTTTTGGACATGGCAAAAGATAATCCTGATACCACTTTTGTGATGGCTGCAGTGGGATTTGAAACTACAGCCCCTGTGTATGCCATGCTGGTTAAAAAAGCACGCCAGATGGGACTTGGGAATATAAAGCTTCTTTTGGCGGTAAAGACCATATTGCCTGCCATGGAGGCTATACTTGAAGAAGGGACAGTGGATGGATTTATTTGTCCCGGGCATGTAAGCGCCATTTTGGGATCATCTGCCTATGAACCTTTGCAGAAGCAGTATAACAAGCCCTTTACCGTGGTAGGTTTTGAAGGGCCTCAGCTTTTGACCGCCATCCATGACATTGTGCAGCAGCTGGAGCAGGGTACATCAAGCGTGCGTAACCTCTATACAAGTGTAGTTACAAAGGAAGGCAACAAGAAAGCCCAGGAACTCATTGATGAGGTCTTTGTACCTTGTGATGAATGGTGGAGAGGACTGGGGCTGATAAAGGGCTCAGGCCTTCGATTAAGGGATGAATTCAGTGATTTTAATGCCGTGAATGAAGAGATAAGGGAGGACGAAGTTGTAATGCGTGGATGCCGCTGCACGGATGTAATAACCGGCAGAATTAATCCCGATGAATGTCCTCTGTTCGGAAAGGTCTGTACACCTACGAGCCCTCGGGGAGCCTGCATGGTATCCAGTGAAGGGGCTTGTGGCATTTGGTATGGAACGGGGAGGAGCCGGCTATGAAGATTAATATGACCCATGGAAGCGGTGGCCAGGCCACCAGTGAGCTGATACGTGATATATTTGCCGCGCGGCTGGGAAACAGTATTTTAAGCCGCATGGAAGATGCCGCAGTTCTTCAGTTGGATTCTAAAAAGGGGCGGATTGCATATACCACCGACTCTTTTGTGGTAACACCATTGATTTTTAAAGGCGGAGATATTGGTCGACTTGCTGTCTGCGGAACAGTAAATGATCTTCTGGCCATGGGAGCAAAACCCCTGGCGCTTTCGGCAGGCTTTATCATTGAAGAGGGAATGGATACAAAGGTTCTGGAGCAAATTGTTGATTCCATGGCTATGGCTTTGAAGGAAGCGGGAACTCAGATTGTGGCCGCGGATACCAAGGTAATTGAAGGAAGGGGAGGCCTCTATATCAATACCTCAGGGATAGGATATGTATATGAGGGTGTTTCTTTTGGTGCTTCCATGTTAAAACCGGGGGACGGACTCATTTTATCGGGCACTTTGGGCGATCATCACGCCTGCATTCTTAGCCATCGTATGGAGATTGAAAATGATATAGAAAGCGATGTGGCCCCGCTTAATGGCATGGTGGAAGCATTAATCAACCACAGAATTCGGATCCGTGCTATGCGGGACATTACCCGGGGAGGACTTGCTACCGTCCTTAACGAACTTTGTGAGGCGTCGGGAGTATCTGCCATTATTGACCATAAAGCCATTCCGGTAAAGGAAACTGTCAAAGGGCTCTGTGGTATTCTTGGCCTGGATCCCCTTTATATGGGCAATGAAGGAAAAATGCTGATGGCTGTTCATCCCGAAGATACCCAAAAAGCTCTGGAGATAATAAAAAATGCCCCTTACGGGGAATCGGCTGCGCTTATTGGCTGGGTGAAAGAGGGGAAAGGCGTTTATCAGACCACTGAAACCGGTAGCCTGAGAACCATTCCGGTACTTTACGGCGAAGGCCTTCCCCGCATTTGCTGAACCAAGCTACTAAAGAGCCATTTCCATCCCGCCTGGAGGGATAGTCTTTATCGCAGGATGGGCTAGGCCTCCAATACATTTTCTTAATGTTCAGAAAGAAGACCTAATTACTGTTATAGCTGAATCAAGTGTGTCCTTTTAAAATTGATTTCGCACTTTCTTTCCGATAATATTATGTAGGATTATGTCTTTGATGCATTCCTAAAACGGAATATTATATTAAGTAAGACTGGGTCTTTGTGAAACATTGAATCAAATATGAAAGCTTGCACTTAATTATTAGAAGTGGTGTAAAGAATATTTCTCGCAAATAATAATGACTTTAAAGAAAAGGATAAGTATGAGTAACGCCGAGGACAGTTTTATTCGATTGGACGATGTAACTTTTTCCTATAGGGAAAAGATTATATTAAACAAAGTAAGCTTAAAGCTTAAAAAGGGAGATTCCTATGCTGTAATAGGAAAATCGGGTGTTGGAAAAAGTACCTTATTGCATTTAATAGCAGGTTTTTTAAAACCAAACGCAGGAAGTATATATATTGATCAGCAGGAGATAAAATCAGTCAGAAAGAATACAGCATTTTTATTTCAGGAGCTTGGATTATTTCCGTGGCAGAAGGTTGTTCAGGCCGTAGGCATGCCCTTACACTTAAACAAAGCAGGAAAAGCTTCTGAAATCCAGAACAGAGTACTGAGCCTACTTAAAGAATTGGACCTTGAACACCTAAAGAATAAATATCCCAGAGAATTAAGCGGGGGAGAGCAGCAGAGAGTTGCCCTTGCAAGGATTTTAATTACAAATCCTGATTTAATATTAATGGATGAACCCACATCATCTCTGGATGCTATGACAAAAGAGCAGATACAGCAACTGATTTTAAAATATCAGCAAAAGTTAAAGGCAACTATGTTGTTCATCACTCATGATATTGAAGAAGCGGTCTATCTGGGGAAACATATTCTTCTTTTGAAGCCAGGCGGTACTTTTCAAGTCATTGAAAATTCTTTTTACTCTGTACCAAGGGCAAGAGAACAGCTGGGGTATTATGAGCAATGTATTGAAATACGCAAATTACTGATGGATGGAGAAACAATATGAAACTGCTTAAGAGATTTTCAAAAAGTCAGCTGCTTGGTTTTCTTAGTTTTCTTATCCTATGGGAAGCAGTGCATTTACTGCTTCGTACCCATACCGTACCTTCCCCATGGGAGACTATTGTATATTCTATTTCGAGAATTGACAAATTAGCGTTGCATTCTTTGGCAAGCCTTCTAAGAATATTGACCGGTATAGGTATTTCTATGGTTATAGGGATACCCATAGGAATTTATCTGGGAGTTAGTCAAAAGTTCGGCTATCTGTTCTCTCCATTTTTGTATTTCATTTACCCTATACCCAAGATAGCATTTTTGCCTGTTTTTATGCTGCTGTTCGGACTCGGCGATACTTCTAAAGTAATCCTAATTATTTGGATTATAATATTCCAGATTATCATCTCAGTCCGGGATGGTATAGCCCAAATACCCAAGATACAATACAAGGTTATGGATTCATTTCAGGCTTCTGCTTTTCAAAAATATCGTTTTCTTATCATTCCGGCAATTTTACCCCATATATTCACAGGGCTAAGAATAAGCATTGGTATATCACTTGCTTCCTTGTTTTTTGCAGAGAATTATGCCACAGTTTATGGAATAGGATATTATATCATAAGTGCCTGGACCAAGATGAACTATGTGGAAATGTTCAGTGGTATTATGACCATTGGTATTTTGGGAGTCATACTGTATCAGATTCTTGATGAAATTGAGTTAAAAGTAGCTCCCTGGAATAAATAAGGACATCATGGAAGAGGCTATATCCATTACTTTTTAGTTGCGCTGTCATTATTATTAATTTGCTTTATGTCCTATATAAAGCGAGAATTAAAAAGAATAACTTTGTATAAGGCGCAAATAAAAGATGTATACCGGATTGAGTCTTAAGATTCGATCTGGCATACATCTTATTTTTAATTGAAATAGCGTTCAAAGGGTGAGTCGAAATCCCTCTTACTTATTGATAAAAGAGAAATCAGTTAATTCCTCGTAGGTAAATGCCTTTGATATAAGTCCATTCTCCAAAGTCCAGGCAATGATATTATCAAACTGGTCTTTGCTAATCTTATCAGCAAATTGAAAATCGCCCTTGATACCAGAAAGGTAAGCTGTGATTGCTTCAGGGAACTGGTATTCTGTCAAAATGCTGCTGTATTCAGAGGCTTCCGTTGCATTCATATAATCAATGGCTTTATTATAAGCCTTGTAAAAGGCTGCTATATCATTGGGTTTGTTTTGAATCATTTCTTTGGTAAATAAAAGTGTACCGCCCTTGATGCCAGCTTCCTTTGAACTTCCAATCAAATGAGCGCCTTGCTTAACCAGCATTCCCGCCTGAGGCTCTGTATATACAACACCATCAATCTGATTTGATAATAAAGCCTCTGCTCTTCCGGAGAAAGAAGGAATCTCCACGATTTCATAGGTAAAGCCGTATTTTGCTGCAAATTGGTCCATGATATATTCAAGGATAAAGTTACGAACCAGGGAAACCTTTTTGCCGGCAAGTCCGCTCATTTCTGTGATACCAGAAGCAGGCGAGGATAAGATTTTGAAATCCTCACTGATGTCAGATGTGATAACCATCTCAATGCCGTTTTGCATAAAGGAAGCTACAGTCATTACATCTGCGATGGCGGCGTCCAGTTCCTTGGCTTGTACTGCAACATTTCTGTCATTAGGAGAAGAGAAGGATTGTATTTTAACTTTAACGCCAGCCTCATCAAAAAAACCCTTTTCCTTGGCTAATATAATAGGAATAGCAGATTCTGCGGGCAGAATACCGATAGTAAATTCCTCACCGGAAGGTGCTGCTGATTTATCAGAAGAATCCTTGTCAGTGGGCTCTTGTATGTTGGTATTCTCAGTTCCAGCATTATCAGGCAAAGGATTTGTTTTAGCGTTTTGGTTTGAACATGAAGTTAAAATGAGAGCAATTATAAGTAAGCCTGTGATGAGTAATTTCTTCATAAGTTCCTCCATACGTAATTAGTGCATTATTCATAATAACATAAATAATTCCCGCAGTGTAAAATTTGTTGGACAAGGCAAGTGAACTTTATCATTTCTGACAATCACTTACGCGTCTTTTCATCTATCCATGCCAAATATGCGGCGCTTCCATTCTCAACATCAATAAACAAGATTTCTGGAGTTTCATATGGATGAATTTCTGATAGTTTTTTCTCAAGTTCAGGGTAAAGTTCCTTTCTGGTTTTAAACAACACTAAATCCTCATCGTCATGGCAAAGCTCATCCTTCCAGGTGTAATGACTTTTAATTTTAATTTCCTGAACGCATGCTGCCAGTTTACATTTTATGATTTCTTCTATTACAGGCTTTGCCTGCTCCTCATTTTCGAATGTTGTTAAAACTATTCCGTATTCTCCCATAATTTTACCTCCCAAAATTTAAAAACGCATTATTATAAAGCCACATACTAAACCAGGTTGTGGTTACGTTCAGATAAATATTAATACAAAATAATAAAATGCTAAAGAGCGTACTGCGTTTTGATATAGCTCTCTACATAAGTTTAATAACTTAGGATTTGCAAATATTTATGCTGAAAAATTCCCTAGGTCATCCTTAATTTTGAAAGCCCAAGATTACAACCGTGCAGGCTATGATTAAAAATATTTTATGGTAAAATAATCCTTAAGTTTATCTATATATTAAAAGGGACAAATGTATGGAAATAGATAAAAAGGTAATTGAAATAGCAGGAGTATGCATATGAGAAATGGGGGACAGAAGATTTATTTAACTTTAATAATTATGGATGGTTTCAATGTGCAATATCATTTAGTGACACACTGATAAGTTGCGTAATAAACTGTGTTCTTTCATTTAAATTGCCTTTATGATAAAGTGAAGTGAACCTATTTATATTTATCACCTGGTAGGAACTTATAAAATGGATCTTAGAAAAAGACGATGTACTTGGGATTTTGGAGGATTGTTAATTTGTTTATTGATTTAGAAACAGAAAGATTATTATTGAAATGTATCGGATATGATGATGCGGAATTCTTCTATAAACAGTTTTCAACTAATGAAGTAAATCAATATCTTTTCGATGTAGAGCCATGCCGTTCTGTGGAAGAAGCACAAAAATGGATTAGCTTTTATTTAGAAAGTGAGCCTAGAAATCATCATAGATGGGTTATGGTACTTAAAGAAAACGGTGAAAAGATTGGAACATGTGGTTTTCACCGTTGGAACAGGGAAACAGGCGAGGCTGAGATGGGTTACGATTTGCAGCCATCCTATTGGAGAAAAGGTTATATGAGTGAGGCTCTGGCTGCAATCATGAAATTTGCAGCAGAGGAAATGAAGGTCAAAAAGATATTTGCGCATATTTCTGTAGATAACATTGCTTCTATTCGGATATCTGAAAAAATGGGATTTGTAAAAACTGGAGAACAATATTATGAAGAATTCCATGGTAAGAAATATTTACATGATATCTATTGCGTCGACTTATAGGTATATACCGGCTATGTTTTGCAAACATAGATGAGCACTGACATAAAATATGTGTGGAGGGAGGAGGTATAATAATTAAATTATAAATGTTTACGAGAATTTATAGACAGCGTGTTGTGATTCGAAGGTAAAGAGACCAATAGAGTATGTAACGATATGAAAGGAGAAAGGTTTTGATGAATAAAAGAAATTTAATTGTACCTGTTGTAGTAATTGTTGCTTTTATTGCCATCATAATTGTATCGTTACAAGTGATAAAAAAGGATGATGGAAAAGAAGGTATAGAGAGAAATTACGGGATTTCATACACTGAAACTAAGATTACTTCAAAAGGAATTGAAGAAATTAAGCCGGAAGATGCTGTTCCTAAGAAGGAGCAATTACTTCAGAATCTTGAGAATAAGGGATACCATATTGAATACTATGATACCGTCTTTGATACCGATATTTCCTGTTATAGAATTTATGCCTCGAAAGGTAATGAATTTATTGATATCTGCTATGATTTAACAGATGAAAATGCTGAAACGGCTTTTTATGAATATGAAAATAATTATGACGACTATTACCTTATGGCAATGAACGGAACCTATGTTTATTGCATCAGTGATAAAAAAGTATTTAAGGATGCAGGATTTAAAAGTCTTGCTAATAATGGCATACAATACATTAATCATGATAAATGATTTATTCAAGTTATGATATTCGTTCGCAAACAAATAATGGTTATAAATATTGACCCAGTTGGATGAAACAAACAAGATAATATATAATTTATGGTGCATGGAAAGATTTTCTATGTACCATTTTTTATTCCTTTAAAAGAATACGTCAACGAAGCTAGAATTTTACTAATTTGTTGATTTTTTCCTTTACTGGTTATAGGATATATAGCAAATTAGTGTTGCTTTATGCTAAGTTATATGTGTTATAATTATAAGGTTGTTTAATTCTTGATGCAATCTAACAAGGTGGTTGCATTATTTTTTATGTTAATGACGGAATAGAAAGAGGACTGATTGCAGCAATATGAGTAAAGCATCTATTGAAAAAAATCTTACTGAGGGTAATGTCGTTAAACTGCTTATACAGTTTGCATTGCCTTTTATGTTATCAAATCTGATACAAAGTTTATATAATGTTGCCGATATGTTGATAGTCGGTAATTATTCAGGGACTGCTGCCATTTCCGGAGTGAATATCGGCGGACAGGTTACTTTTATATTGACCAATATTATTATTGGCCTGACGGTAGGCGGTACCGTTATTATTGGCCAGTACCTGGGTGCAGGAGACAGACAGGGCGTAAAAGAAACCATTGGAACGCTGCTCACATTCCTTCTTATTGTGGGCATTGGCTTTACCATAATTATGTTGCTTCTTTCAGATGGAGTACTTCGGTTAATGCAAACTCCGGAAGAAGCATATCAGCAGGCAAGGGATTACCTTGATGTTACGCTGATTGGTACGGTGTTTATTTTTGGATATAATGCATTTGCTGCTATTCTAAGAGGTTTTGGCGATAGCAGGAGGCCTTTGATATTCGTTTCCATAGCATGTGCAATTAATGTTGTTCTGGATATATTGCTTGTTGGTGTATTTGGCATGGAAGCAAAAGGCGCAGCAATTGCAACTGTTATTTCACAAGCTATAAGCATGATCTTATGTATAATTACCTTAAAAAGAAGCGATTTTGCTTTCGACTTTAAACTTAGCTCATTTAAAATAGTCAAAGAACGTTTACTCACAATATTGCGGGTAGGCATACCTATGTCAATCCAGAATGTAATTGTGAACTTTTCATTTCTCGTGCTTACCACCATTGCGAACAGTATGGGCGTAAATGCATCTGCTGCAGTCGGTATTGTCGGTAAATACAACGGTTTTGCAATATTGCCTGCCATTGCGGTTGGCTCTTCTGTTTCGGCAATGGTTGCACAGAATATGGGTGCAGGTGAAATCGAACGCGCAAAAAAGACATTCTATACCGGTTTTGCCCTTGCTTTTACAATTACATTTATAGTATTTGTTTTCACCCAATTGTTCCCGGAAGAGATTTTATCTATTTTTGATGATGATCCCAATACCATTTCTGCCGGAGTAGAATATGTGAGGACTTTTTCTTTTGATTATCTGATTGTCCCTGCGACATTTTGCCTGAATGGGCTTGTAACCGGGGCAGGATATACACTTGTATCATCCATATGCGGAGTTTTGTCATCAATTGGTTTCCGCGTCCCCATAGCGATACTTTTTGGAGTTGTAATGAAAAAAGGACTGTGGGGATTGGGGCTTGCAGCGCCTATAGCCAGTGTGGCTGCCGGTCTGATTTTGATGATTTTCTATGCATCAGGAAAATGGAAAAAGAATATAGTTATTAAAAATTAAGGAAAGTGCTTGGAGCGTTGGAGTTAACTAGAAGTACCACACAACGCAGACTGATAATTTGACATTTCAGAGGTTCATCCGTGGTCTTTTACCGTGTAATTATCTAAGTCTTGATGGAGGTTAAATGAGCCATGGATAAAGGATGGTCAGAGAAGAATAAACGGATTCAGATTCTCCTAGGTAAAGAAACTACATATAAAGAAGGTATAGAACTTCTCATAGCGTTCCGGCAGGAGATGTTTGAACAGATTTCACAGATTGTGAACGGTTATCCTGTTGAAGCTTTTTATCAGATGCCTTTCGCAAATGCAAATGGTTATCACAATAAGACGCTCTCGTATTCTATCTGGCACATATTTAGGATTGAGGATATTGTAGCACATACTTTGATTGCTCGAGATGAGCAGATATTTGTAACTGGCGGTTATCAGAAGAAAATCGGCTCCCCGATTATTACAACCGGAAATGAGTTACAGGGTCAGGAGATTGCGGATTTCTCAAGGAAGCTTAATGTCAGGTCTTTATATGAATATGCCAAAGAAGTTATGATTTCTACCAACTCAATCCTTTTAAATCTGGAATATTCCCAGATGAAGATAAGTTATTTGGATACTGATAAGGAAAGACTTAGAGAATCCGGCTGCATAAGTCAAGATAAGAATGCTATCTGGCTTATCGATTACTGGTGCGGTAAGGATATTCGCGGCTTAATAAAAATGCCTTTTAGCAGACATTGGATAATGCATATCGAGCATGAAACGCTCATGTAATAAGGATTTCAAGGTGATTATGTGCTAAATAAAAAGACGGAAGATAATCGTAAGCAAGTAACATATCTTTGTATTGATGACCTAGTACCTAAAGACCACATTTTAAGAGATATTGATAAAGCT
>JAAYAD010000100.1 GCA_012719545.1 Clostridiaceae bacterium | reverse complement strand
TGCCTCGGTAAGCGGACAGCTTACCGAGTTTACACGATGCGGGGTGGAGCAGTGGCAGCTCGTCGGGCTCATAACCCGAAGGTCAGAGGTTCGAATCCTCTCCCCGCTACCTGAGAACAATCATAGACCGTCGGGCCACTCAATTTCAATAGGCCCGGCGGTTTGTGGTTAACGGAAGCCTGGCAACCAGGAGGATTTCCAATGAACCACAAACCGTCGGGCTTGTTAATTTCAATAGCGATCGGGGGGTTTATTCAGTTCAAAGCCGCCGAAGGTCTCAGCCCCTCTACAATCAGCAGTTATGATCGGATTTTAAAACAATGGCTTGAGCGCCAGCCCGATATCGACGTCGGGAAAGTAACCGCGCAGGATATTCGCAATTACCTTACCTATATGCGGAATGATTATGTTCCGCAACGAATAACCGGTCATAACGACCGGAAATTATCCAGCAAGTCGATTAGGAATATTTACATTGCATTCAAAGCCTTTTTTCGCTGGTTGTCGGACGAGTTTGGTGTTGACAACCCAATGGCCAAAGTCCCAGCCCCAAAGTTTCAAGAACCTGTCATCGAACCATTCACACAGCAGGAAGTTGAAGCCATGCTGAAAGCATGTGAGTATAAATCAGAGGCAAAGACTACTCGCCGCCGGAGTTTTGTTATGCGACGACCCACCGCACGCAGAGATCGAGGATGTATCCTGGTTTTGTTAGATACCGGGCTTCGGGCATCTGAACTGTGCGCTTTGAAGATTGGCGATGTGGAACTGAAAACAGGTCGCATCAACGTAAAGCACGGTCGCGAGGGCGGTGCAAAAGGTGGGAAAGGGCGAATCGTATATATTGGAAAAGCAGCGCGCAGGGCAGTTTGGCGTTATTTGGCCGAACGCGAAGACGGCGAAGACCCAGAAGCCCCTCTGTTTCTTGGAGCACATAATCGGCCGTTGACAAAAAATGCACTGCGCCTGATGATTACTCAAATCGGGAAAAAAGCTGGCGTTAAGCGCGCCAATCCCCACAAATTTCGGCATACGTTTGCAATCAACTATCTCAGGAATAGCAAAAATGGGGATATATTTACCCTCCAGATGCTCCTGGGGCATAGCAGCCTCGAAATTGTTAAACGATACCTCCTTCTGGCTGACATCGACCTCGAACGCGCTCATCGCCTTGCTTCTCCAGCCGACAACTGGCGGCTTTAAAGCATGACATACAAACAACCAGGTTGCGCTGACCCGCTCATAAATCAACATGAGCGGATCAGCCAACACCAAGCAGACAAGATATGCTGCGATCTACATTGTTATTATCCTTCACAAGTTATCAGGTGTTCAGCATTGGGAAACAACAGATGGTTGTCAAAAGAACTTTCAGAGTAATCCGCAGTAGTCCGTGCCCTGATCAGAACACCGGTCGACATATTTAATGTCGCCACTTTGCTCATGCTCTCGTCCTCCCCATGGGAACAGTCCATATAGCCATGCCGCTGGGTTAACTCAGTGCCGGCTGGACAACACTAACTGGTTGTCC
>JAAYAD010000034.1 GCA_012719545.1 Clostridiaceae bacterium | reverse complement strand
CATTCAGCGTTTTTTCTTCCCTTAAGACCTCAATCACTATTTTTGCTTTTTCTTCCGGTGTAAAATTTCTTCTCTTTTCCATAGTTCCATACTAACTTATTTTGGCCGTTTTGTCTGTCTTAATTTCTGGTATCATTATACATTGTCGGAAACAGGAATGCAACTCTCAAATCCTCTGTTTATAATATCTTCCCGGCATTCTTCAATGAAATCAATGTATTGATTTTTGTATTCCGGATCTGCCAGTAATAGCTTTACATTAGACATAGGCACATCTTCTTTCAATTAAATTCATATTAGCTATTAATTTGAATAAACCACTATATCCCAGATGATATTGTTCTAATATTACTATTTTTTATAATTCATATCAATAGGGCAATGATTTCGCTTACAGAAACATGTCTCATGTACTAAAAGGTTCGGTTATGAGTTGACATCTGAGATTGCAACTGTCAATATTTTATTCATATGGTCTACGGAGCGTGGATTATTTTTTGCATAGTAAAAGTTTATACTAGTGTTCGAGGTGAACACCATGGATAAGCAAAGAAAAAAGGAACTGGTAGAAATATATAAAAGCAGACGCCCTGAAATGGGGGTAATATCTTACCGCTGTAAAGAAACCGGTGAGGCGTTTTTGGGGATTTCCAAAGATACCAAATCGGATTTTAACAGTCTTAATATGAAACTGTCTGCCAACATACACCCGAATAAACGGCTGCAGGAGCTCTGGAACAAATATGGCCAGGAAGGCTTTGAGCTGTCTGTGGTTAAGGTCTTAAAGTATGAAGACCCGTTGGAAGACCAAACTGCTAAACTGGAAAGCTTAAGAGAGGAATGTTTTGCTTCCGATCCAAATGCAAAGAAGATATGGTTATGAATTAAAATAGTGCAATAAATTTTTCACAGCAGAATGGGGGTGAAGGCATGGACTGTGTGAAGATAGGAAAATTGATTGCAAGGCTGCGAAAGGAAAAGAAACTGACCCAGAAAAACCTGGCGGATGCCCTTGGCGTTAAAAATAAAACTGTTTCAAAATGGGAATGTGGGTTAGGTTGTCCTGACCTTTCCCTGTGGCCTCAGTTATCAGAGATTTTGGGTGTAGACATGCAACAGATGATGGAGGGCGAAATTACTCAAAACAAGCCTGATGCCGGAAACATTGAAAAGGTGCTTTTTTATGCCTGTCCAATCTGCGGAAATGTCCTTGTCAGCACAGGAAGTGCCTCAATATACTGCTGTGGAAGAAAACTGGAGCCTTTATCGCCTGTGAAATTGCCTGAAATGAGTGTTACGGTTGAGGAAATAGACACAGATTACTATGTAACTTTTGATCATCCAATGACAAAAGAGCATTACCTTTCTTTTGCAGCCTATGTCAAAAGTGATAAAGTGTATTTAAATCGATTATATCCGGATCAGAATCCTTCATGCAGATTCCCTGTAAACAGGGGCGGCAAAATTTATGTCTATTGTATTAAGCATGGATTAATGGTCTATTCAATGAACAGGCTGACCAAAACAGTGAATCCATAAGGAGTGCATAAGTTAATGAGTGTTAATAAATTAAAAGAATGCATATTGTTTCAGCTTGAAATGTGCTGGCAGCTTTGCACTTTGGCTTAACGGAGAATTAATGAAAAATGCAGCAGAAATAGGTTCCGGGCGATTTTTATATGCAGCCGTAAATAACTCTGCTTGCCTAAGATAAAGAAAAGCTGATTAACCGAAGTTAATCAGCGGTCTAAAAGCCAGGTTGTCATTATATCAAAGGTTTCAAAAAACTCGTATATATCAAAAACAGGTTGAATTCTTTCTTCGTTCCTGCACAGGAAGTCCTTAAGCTTTGCCCATTCGGCCCGGGTCTTTTCAATGTCGCCCGCAAGCCTTGCTTCTATCACTTTTGAGTACATGATGCAAAAGTCCTTATGAAAATCCAGATACTCCCATGATTTTGCCAGAGTCTTATTGCTGTTGTTTAAATTGTTTTTTATAACTGGTTCAAAGGACTTTACATAGCCTTCTATTTGACGGTAGGTTTCAAGAGCTGCTTTATCAGACCTGTTGGCATCACCTCTTAATAATGGGGGATTAAACATTGCCGATAGCCTTCCAAGGTATTCTTTTGCCTTGTCCCAGTCTTTTCCGTAAGCGTCCCTGAAATATTCCTCCGCGATATCTTCAAAGGCCAGAGACTTGTCCCAAAGAGTTCTTCCCAGAACCGTCATTCCAAGACCGTTGGGGAAAAAGCATCTTTGCACCTGGCAGCTAACAAAACCGTTCAGGCCAACAGATTCAAGCTTTTTTACGTCCTCGTTTAATATTCTGCCTGTTTCAAACTGGCCAGGATCGTAGTAATGATCCCACATAAAGTGGTAATCAAAATCAAAACTGTCGCCATTAAAGCCTTCCCTCCATTTGTAAAGAAAAGCCAGATTCTCTGCCACTGATGAAGTAAAGCTGATATTGTTCCTTTTATACTCAGGAATGGTATCGGGGATGTTGTCTGTTGAAAATGAAACACTGTATGTTCTGGTTATGGGGGCAAACATCAATATGTACCGATTGGGGTTATTGATTTTGAATTCCTCGGGTGGCCACAAAAGCTCGCAGTACAGGAGGAAGACAACTTTGGCATTGATTCCTTTTTTGGTTAAAAGCTCATCCAGTTCATTGAGCATTAGAACATAGAAATCGGAAGGGGAGTGCTTTATGCAGTTCTCGCACTCACACTGGTTGTTGTGTCCATCTGCAAGCCAGAAGTGCAAAACGTCAATATCCTTATGCTGTGTAAGATAATCGGCGATACTGTTTATAACAATCTTTCTGACTTCGGGATTTGAATAGCAAAGATTGGTGTTAAGAGGAACGCCGCCCCAAATCTGTCTTTTACCGTTCACTAAAGCAAGGTATTTTTCCATTTCAGGATCAACTTCATTTACACATTGTGACCAGCTTAAGCCAGGTATGCCGAAAGGTTCGCAGGTCCATCCATGACCCACGGCATGGTACAAAAGGCCTCTTTTTTTAATTTCACCCTCAAGGGAGCGGACAATTTCCTTTGACTTTTCAATACTGAAGCCCTCAGGTGTTTTATAAGGGTTTTTAAGATGGTTGTACCAACTTTCAAAAAAGGCATATGCTTCCCGGAACTGAATAAAGTATGAATTAAATCCGAGTTTGGGAGCCCAGTCTATCATGTCATAAACATTCTCATAGCTTACGGCGCCCTCTATGCATATACCCCTGTGCCTGTAGGAAGGTGTGCTTTCAAGATTGACTGTAAAAGCTTTTTCGCTTAATTCAGGAATTATTTCGCCGTCTTCACCGGGCCTAATCCACCGGTATCCCAACTCATAGAGGAAGCGGTACACCCCCAAAAGTACGCTCCTGGGATTGACACCTGCTATGTATCCTGTACCATCATTAATGCTGATTTTATATGAATCATCGAAATATTCGTCTTTAACATCTGGTGTGATGCCAAAATCAGAATAAAGCCCTAATTGGATTACACCACTGGATGGAACAGATTCAGTTATTTCTTGGGCTATTCCATTCTTTGCTTTATTAAGATATTTCTTTAATTCCCAAGCCGAAAATGCTATGGTAGGGTTATTGCTTTTAATTGAAATACTGATTGAATTATTGACCTGCTTTCCCATATTTCACTTTGTCCTTTCATAGAAAAACATATCATATATCTTATTTATACCATAATTTGAGAGCAGCTACATGGTATAGTTAAAATACATAGTGTTGAAGCAACGGATAGGTAAGTGGAAAACAGGGAAGTAATGAAGACAACACAGGCATTAATTCTATCAATAACAGGACAAAATTCGTATATAATAGTATCATTTTAATATATTTATAATCAACTTAGTGTATAATGCCCATAACATTACGGGTAAGTAAAATAGAGAGAAATATAATTACGTATAAAATGTGCAAATACCTTGGAACTTAAGACGCATTAAACGCAGGCAAAAAGATTTTCCTAAGGCAATATGCTGGATAAAAGGAGTGGGCTTTATAGTGGGCAAGGGTACCGGAAAAGAAGAAAGACAAAATGAAAATAGAGAACAGCATGTCTGGTATCGTTTGGACAATGCGGCTTTGATATACCCATCCATACAATCCGACAGAATAACCACAATGTTTCGACTTTCAATGACCTTAAAAGAGCCGGTTAATCCTAAAATTCTTCAAAAATCTCTTGAATCGGTTATTGATAAATTTCCCTTTTATCGCGTAAGACTAAAAAGAGGATTTTTCTGGTATTACCTTGAGTATAACCCAAAGCTTCCCAAAGTTGAGAGGGATGTACGGTACCCATTGGGCAGGCTCCATCCGAGAATGGGAACCCGGTATTTGTTTCGGGTCCGTTACTGGCAGTCCAGAATTGCTGTGGAGTTTTGCCATGTGCTGACGGACGGCACAGGTGGCATGACGTTTCTGAAAGCATTGGTTTACGACTATCTGAAGCGTTTGGGAAAAGACGTTGGTGACCCGGGTGATATCCCAGTGGATTTGCTTTCTGATGAAGCTGCCGAGGACGCATATAACCGCTTCTATAAAAGTCCTCTTCCGTTGCCCGATAAGGGGAGAACGGCTTATCACGTTAAGGGTAAGTTTCTTCGGCCGGGAGCCATTCGGATTACAACAGGCGTAATACCCATGGAATCAATAGTAGCTGAGTCAAAAAAACGAAATGTTTCATTAACTACCCTGCTTGTGGCTGTGTATATGGATGCGCTGCAAGAGCTTCAGGACAGCCACATATCAAAAAACACGAAAAAGCGTCCTGTTGCTGTGCAGGTACCCGTTAACATGAGGTCTATATATCCGAGTAAAACCCTCAGGAACTTTTCACTGTTCGTAATTCCTGAGATTGACCCAAGGCTTGGCAAATACAGCTTTGAAGAAATATTGCAGATAGTCCGGGAAACTTTGATAACACAGACAAACGAAAAAGCCATCAGCAGATATCTGTCAAGAAATGTGGGAGGACAGCGGAACTGGCTGGTCAGAACCACACCATTGTTTCTTAAAAAGCTTCTGATGCCGTTTTTATACACCCGAATGGGAGAGAATCTCTGCTCCGGAACCTTGTCAAATTTAGGGCTTATAAGGCTCCCGGAGGGAATGGCTAAAGAAGTGGAGCAAATTGATTTTATTCTGGGAACCAACCCAATAAATAAGACAGGTTGTGGTGTCTGCGGCTATGGAGACAAGCTTGTAATTAACTTTGCAAGGAATATTCATGAGTCTGAGGTTGAAAGGCTTTTCTTCACCAGGTTGGTTAAGATGGGCCTTCATGTTAAAATATATACTAATTATAGCTATTAAGAATGGTTTAACTAATAGTTGGGTGGAGGTATGTATGGCGTATTGTGTCCGCTGCGGGGTAGAACTGCAAAAAGGCTCCAAAGCATGTCCCCTTTGCAACACAGAAGTGATACTTCCTGAGGAGCAGGATTCTTCTGATAGGGTAATGGTGTTTTCAGACCGTATGCCGAGGCAAGTACGGCCAAGGCTGTATTTGGCACCCAGCAAATCCTTTGTTTTTCTTGTCACATTTATTATATTATTGCCTACACTTGTAACGCTGTTTGTGGACATTACGGTGAACAGGAAAGTAACATGGTCTTTTTATCCTATAACCTCACTTGTCCTGTTATGGATTCTTATTACTTACCCCGCCATGCTGAAAGGCCGTACTGTTTTTCAGATTATTACCATGGACATATTTTCAATAGCAATATTCCTTATGTCCCTTGATTTGTATTCGGGTAACTTTCCGCAGTGGTCCCATTATCCCGCTATTTCACTGCTTTTGGTATGGGTTTATATAGCAGGGCCAATGCTTTTTACGTGGAAAAGAATCTATTTTGTTCTGGGATCATGGTTTTTGGGTACCGCAGGTTTCCTTCTGGCTATTGATTTGCTTACCGGAGGGAAAGACTGGTTTATGCCGCTAGCCTTGCCCATTCTTGCAATAATTACAGCTGCAGGTATTGTTGGAGCTGCAATGCGAGGCTTGTTTAAGAATAAGCCGTTGCTGGCAGTCGGACTAATAATGATTGTTGCGGTTATTGTTTTTATAGTAATTGACGGCGTTGTTAACCTGTATGTATCAAATTTGGATCTGACATGTTCACCAATATTGGCGGCTGTTTTGGTTCCCACCGCCATCTTCATGTTTATCGTAAATGGAAACAAGGAGTTAAAGACATATCTTATTAAGAAATTCCACCTGTAAAGATGCATACACATAAAGGTGAAATTAAGAGACTCGCTACAATAGTCCAGGTATTTTTTTCGGCTTATAGTCTTTGATATCCTGAAGGATAAAACCCCCGGTGTGGATTTACAACCATATCGGGGGTATATTTTTGTCCAGTTATATTAACACGTACCAATCTGGCGTTTTGTCAGGCTCTGGAAAGCTCAGCTCTCAATTTTACAGGCATATTAGGCTAATTCAATTATTATAGAAATTTATAATATTTTATTATTGACAATAGTGTGTGATGCACAGTATTATGTAGATGTAAGGTGATGATATGGAAAACAAGAAGAACGAACTTATATTAGATGGAATTATCCAGGAACTGAGAAGAGGAACAATCACACTGGCAGTTTTAAGCCAGTTAAAACAACCCCAATATGGCTACTCTTTAATTGAAAACATGAATGCAAAAGGTTTTGATGTGGAGGCCAATACATTATATCCGCTTCTTAGGAGACTTGAGAAACAGGAAATTCTGGAAAGCTTTTGGGATACCGATGGAGTAAAGCCAAGAAAGTATTACAGGATGAGTGAATTTGGCGCAGAAGTTTATGCAAAGATTTGTGCTGCATGGAATGACTTGAATAAAACCCTGAACAATTTAATGGATGAGGAGAAATAGTTATGATTGAAAGGTATATTTACGCAGTTATAAAGGAATTGCCGAAAAACGTCAGAGAAGAAGTTGCAGCCGAACTAAGGGCATTAATAGGCGAAATGATAGATGGCATGGACGATTCTTTTTCTGAAGAAGAGAAGATTAACAGGGTACTAAGGGAGCTTGGAAATCCTAAGGAACTGGCAAACCGTTACAGGGGAAAAGAAAGGTACTTAATTGGTCCCAAGTACTTTGACCAATATATCTTGGTTATTAAAATCGTTATTCTATCAGTATTTATAGGTATATCCACAGTTTCCGGATTTGCTGGAATATTCTCCATGAATGTTTTGGCAAAAATGATTGGAAGCTATATAGGAACTCTGTTTTCTGCTGTTATGCAGGGGGTAGCATGGGTAACCGTTGTCTTTGCAGTAATAGAGTACAAAGATTCGTCTTATGAATCTAACAGGATACAGGAAGAATGGGACCCTTCACAATTGCCAGAATTACCAGATGAGAAGGCTCTTATATCAAGAGGTGAATCAATATTTGCCATCATTATATCTACCATAATGATTTTCTTTTTCTTCATACCGGATAAAGTTGGGCTTTATTACCTGTTAGACGGTCAACTGAACTTTATACCACTTTTTAATCCTGAAAATCTTGCTCCCTTTAAAGTAGTTGTTTTCATTGTCTTCATCATCAACATAGTGATAGAACTCATTAAGATTATTGAAGGCAGATGGACAATGAGAACAGCCGTTTCCACGACAATACTCCACATTATCTCTGCTGCTCTGATTATTTTTATTATGAACATTAAAAACATTTGGAACAGTGATATAGCTCAAAGCTTTGAACTGTTTACAACCATACCTTTTGAAAATGCCATATCCTTTGCGGCTGTAGTTATCGTAATAGTTACAATTACATCTTCCGCATCGGCTCTGTATAAAGGTGTTAAGTACGGAAATAGAAAATACGGCGTTTAAGACTAACAGCTATATTTACAGGCAAAATATGAATCATTCTCAATATAGCCTTAAGTTGATTAAGCTTATTATTAATTAAATATGGCAATTTGGGAATCAAACCGCTTATTGGATTAAAACAAGGTGAATGAAGATGAAAATAGAACATGTTGCAATGTATGTAAATGATTTGGAAAGAGCCAGAAACTTTTTTATAAAATACTTTGGTGCAGTTTCAAATGAAGGATACCATAATGTGAAAACCGGTTTTCGCTCATATTTTTTAACATTCGAAGAAGGTGCCAGACTGGAAATTATGAATAAGCCGGGCATGACCGACGATGAAAAAGGTCTGGCTCGGACAGGTTTTTCTCATATTGCCTTTTCTGCGGGAAGTAAAGAGGCAGTTGATGAATTAACCAAAAGGCTTAAAGATGATGGTTATGAGGTTATAAGCGGACCCCGCACGACAGGGGATGGCTATTATGAAAGCTGCATAGTTGGTATTGAGGGCAACCAGATAGAAATAACAATATAGTGTAGAATCTGACGCAATGCGTATCCAAAGGCCTGATAAAGCCAATTGGAAGGATCTAAATAATTGAATGAAAATAAATGGGCGAAGGAAGCACCTTTGGTTCCTGTCAATAAAAAGGATAGCCATGTCTGAATGAAGGGGGCATTGGTATGGTTGAGAAAACCTTTAAAACTGAAAAGGGCGAGATACACTACTTTATAAGCGAAGTTTCCCAAACAAGTCCCTGGCTTGTATTCCTTCCGGGATTAACAGCGGACCATCGGTTGTTTGAAAAACAGGTTGAAGATTTTAAAGATGAATATAATCTGTTTGTCTGGGACGCCCCGGGGCACAACTTATCAAGACCATTTGAACTTAGTTTTTCTATTGCAGATATGGCTGAATGGCTTTATTGCATTTTGGTGCAGGAAGGAATCCATAAGCCTGTAATAGTAGGACAGTCCATGGGAGGTTATGTTGCGCAGGCATTATTGGAAAGGCATCCTGATTTTCTTTCCGGCTTTGTTTCCATAGATTCTGCTCCCCTTAAAAGAAAGTACATAAAAGGGTGGGAGATTAAAGCCCTAAAACATACAAAGTTCATTTATATTTCGTATCCGTGGAAGCTATTGAAGAAACATGGAGCAAAGGGATGTGCAGAAACTGAGTATGGAAGAAAGCTCATGCTTGCCATGATGGATACCTATACAAAAAAAGAATATTGTGAGCTGGCGGCTAACGGATACAAAATCCTTGCTGAAGCATTTGAGCAGGATCTTGCATATGAAATTACGTGTCCGGCACTCCTGATATGCGGCGAAAAAGATAAGGCAGGCTCTGCAAAACGTTTAAACAAAGCATGGGCAAAAGGTTCGGGGCTTCCCATCAAATGGATTTCGGGCGCAGGACATAATTCCAATACCGACAAACCTGAACAGGTAAACAATGCCATTCGTGAATTTCTTAAATCCCTGAAAATATAGCATTATAGACTACTTTTTCTAGCCAGCAGTACAAACCGCCTTATGGGCGGTTTTCCTGTTATTGCTTACTTTATCTTGACACAGAAGGTTTTTAATGATACCGTATAAATTAAATTGCGGGGGAACTCGTACGAGTTGAGAAAGGTAAGACCTGACCCTTTGAACCTGTCAGTTAACACTGGTGTAGGGAAGCAATTTATCAGGATAATATGTTGTTGGTATTATCGTATATGATAAATAAATGCTTTCTCCACCAGGGGAGAGCGTTTTTTTTTGCTTAAAAGCGAAATACAGGCAAGGGCTATTCTGGTATTAGTATCTCTTTTTACATTATAACTTACAGGTCTTTCTATATCAGTAAAATACATTCAATTAATACCCCAACCCCGCTCTGTGATTAGAAACTGAATATAAGAGATAGCGGCACTCTAAAAGTGAAAGGGGAGTATTCATGCTTACAAAAAAGGACATTCAAAACCAGATCATTCAGGCAGTTGAAACTGTAAAAAAGACAAATCCCATGGCCGGTTCAATAACCAATTCGGTAACAATTAATCTGGTTGCCAATGCACAACTTGCAGTCGGCGGGTCGGCGGCTATGGTCTATCTTCCCGATGAAGGTGAGTTTTTGGCAAAGGCAGGGGGCGCAACATACATCAACGTTGGTACTTTGCTTCCAATATATGAGGAGACATTGCCACATACCGCAAAGGTATTGCACGAAACGGGAAAACCGTGGGTGCTGGACCCTGTGGCGGTGGGAATTGGCTCCTTAAGAACAAAGCTCTTAAAGCAGTTTAAAGTGTACAAACCCACAATAATCAGGGCAAACGCATCTGAAGTCATGGCATTGGCAGGCCTTTGGGAGTTGGATGGCGGTACCTCTACATCCAATGTCCGTGGTGTTGATTCCACTGATTCTGTAAGTTCTGCAAAGGCTGCTGCCGTTGCCCTGGCAAAGTGGACAGGCGGTGCTGTTGCGGTATCCGGCGAAACGGATTTAATAACTGATGGCTCCGTTATTGTCTACTCCTATGGCGGCTCCCACTTTATGGAGAAAATCACCGGGGCAGGCTGTTCTTTGGGCGGAGTAATTGCAGTCTATGCAACGGCTGCATCCCCGTTTATTGCGGCACTTACAGGAACATCGGTGTACAATCTTGCCGCAGCACGCGCAGAAAAGAAGGTTGAGGGGCCCGGAAGCTTCCAGGTTCAGTTCCTGGACGAACTTTACAAAGCAACTGCTGAGGAAATTGCCAACAATCCTTTTGAGATTGAGGAAGTTTAATTTGGAGGGGAAGAGAAATGAGCATGAGAAAAAAATTAGATATATCGGCATACCTGGTTATTGGGCCGGAAAATACAAAAGGAAGGCCTGTGGAGTCAATCATAAAGGATGCCATTGAAGCAGGGTTTACCTGTGTTCAGATTCGTTCCAAGGTTGCATCTGCAAGAGAACTCATTGAATTAACCCGCAATGCTGCAGAGGTAATCAATGAGGCCGGCAAGTCTGAAGAGGTGACACTTTTGGTGGATGACCGTCTTGATGTTGTACTGGCTTCAAGAAAGCAAGGAATTAAGGTTGACGGAATCCATGTGGGGCAGTCTGATATTCCTGTGGACGTCTGCCGTGAATATTTAGGTGAAGATTCGGTCATAGGCTTATCTGCTAGAACCAGTGAAATGCTTGAGTACATAAAAACAGCGGATGTTTCTGACGTAGACTATTTTGGCGTGGGACCAGTCCATGAAACAATGACAAAGCCGGACTGCGGCCTTGATGAGAACGGAAAAGTTATAACAAGAAGTTTTGATGAAATTGCAGAGCTTGTCAGGCTTAGTAAAATTCCTGTGGTAGTAGGGGGAGGCGTTAAGCTCAATGATATACCACCCCTTGCGCAAACAGGAGTTGACGGTTTCTTCGTTGTAACCGCAGTTACTGAGGCGGATGATCCCAAAAAGGCGGCTTCAGAGCTTGTAAATGCATGGAAGACTAATGCTCGGCGCAAAAACTAACTGAAAAACAGGTGCGATATGATTAAAGGAGTTATTTTTGACATAGACGGTGTAATACTGGATTCCATGCCCATCTGGGAAAATGCCGGAGAAATATTTTTAAAAAAGCTGGGAATACAGCCTGAGCCAGGGCTATCCAAAGCCCTGGAAACCATGAGTATGACAGAAGGGGCTGAATATTTAAAGAAAACATACCACCTTAATATGGATGAGCATGAAATTATAAATGGTGTCAACCAAACCATTGCAGATTTTTACGCCCATCAGGTCCAGCTAAAGGATGGCGTGGAACAGTTCTTAAAAGATATAAAACAGCATGGCATTAAAATAGTCGCGGCGACATCCTGTGACAGGGAGGTTTTTGAAAGAGCATTTGAAAGGCTCAATGTGACAGGCTATTTTGACAGAATATTCACATGTACCGAAATAGGAGCCGGTAAATCAAAACCCGATATCTTTTTAGCCGCAGCCGGTTTTATGGGAAAAGAGCCGTCGGAAACATTGGTTTTTGAAGATGCGCTGTATGCAATTCAAACAGCAAAAAGAGCAGGCTTTAAAACCATAGGAGTATACGATGATTCAGCCAGGGATAATCTGGAAGATATTAAGGCAGCATGTGACATCTTCTTAAATAAGTTGGATGATTTTCATAGCCTTATAGAAAGCTTAAAGGAAAGATAACCGGCATCTCATTATTGACGGAAATCCAGATTTCAAATGATTAATGGTTGCACCCACGAAAAGGAAGTGAGAAGAGTATGAGAACAGCGTTAACAATAGCCGGAAGCGATTCAAGCGGAGGCGCGGGTATTCAGGCCGATATTAAGACAATGACTGCCTTAGGCGTATATGCCATGAGTGCTGTTACCGCGCTTACCGCCCAGAATACAACCGGAGTAACAGGTATTATGGAAGTTACCCCGGAATTCTTAAGCATGCAGCTTGACTGTGTTTTTACCGATATCTATCCCGATGCTGTTAAAATTGGCATGGTCTCGTCGGTTAAATTAATAGAAACTATATCTGAAAAGCTGAAATTCTATAACGCGAAAAACATTGTTGTGGATCCAGTAATGGTTTCCACAAGCGGTTCAAAACTTCTTCAGGATGACGCAATAGAAACATTGAAAAACTGTTTGTTCCCTCAGGCAGCAATATTGACGCCCAATATTCCGGAGGCATCCGTCTTATCGGGAATAACAATTGAAAATGAAGAAGATATGATAAAAGCTGCCGAAATTATCAGCAGCCAGTTCGGGTGTGCCGTACTTTGCAAGGGCGGGCACAGTGTAAACGATGCCAATGATTTATTGTACTGTAATAATCAGTACAAATGGTTCATGGGAGAGAAAATAGACAATCCTAATACCCATGGAACCGGATGCACTCTATCAAGCGCCATTGCCTGCGGCCTTGCAATAGGTCTTGACTTGGAATCAGCAATTCAAATGGCCAAGGATTATGTAACGGGTGCTTTGAAGGCAATGCTTGATCTGGGAAAAGGAAGCGGACCTCTCAACCATATGTGGAATATCCGTTAAAATAGCAGATTCGAGGCATCAAACAAGATTCAACCGTCCTTTGCCGTTTATGCCAAAATCCACTGTTGTTAAGGTTAAAACGGCACTTTGGGCGGTTTTATTCCCTCATAGGAAGCATGATTTTTAATGTGAAAATACCATTTATTGCACTGAAAATTGCATGACCATTATAGGCATCGGCTATGGCTGCGATACTGCGTGTGCCGTAACCATGCCCTTCAGCGGATGATTGGGGTAGTCCTTCTTTCATCACAATTTTGCCGGTATAGGAGTTTTCTATCAGAATCAGCAGATTGGATTTGTGCACAGTTTCTTTGGCAGTCACGAACCTGTTTGAATAATGACAGGCGGAAGCAGCCATAATGGCATTTTCAAGAGCGTTTGAAAGAAGGGAACAAAGCTCTGTATCGCTTAACGGCATTGAGCCGGAAAGCCTTGTATCCACTTTCATTGTAACTCCCGCATTTTTGGCTTTAGTATAAAATGTTGAAAGAATCAAGTTAACAGTTTCGTTTTCACAGAATCGGATAGGAGTAATTGCGTCTATATCGGACCTGGCAGCATTAAGATATGATTTAATCTTTTCTATATTCCCATCCATAGCCATTCCCTGCAAAATAGCAAAATGATGGCGCATGTCGTGCCTGTAGGCGGCAGCCAAATCCTGCATCTGCCTTAGAGTAGCAAGCTCCGATTGTGCGCCGTGAAGCTGAGCCGCCATCATATCACGCTCTCTCTGTGCGATAGTTTGCTTCTGCATTTCTACGTAGTAAAGGATAATAAAAACAAAATAAAAAATGGAAAAAACAGAGGGCATGAACTGGACAGCCCCGCTGACGCTCTGATAAAGCAGATCGGTGTAAATAGTAGTAATGTAGTCAAACAAATAATAGAACATTGGAACTGCGCCCAGCAAAATACATGTTTTAGCCGATTTTCCCATGAGCAGTATCAGGGTGTCTGCTACATACTTATAATAGAAATAAAACGCAGCAAACACAGCAAAAATATAGGTAATATGCTCAGCCAGAGCGTTTTTGAAGATTGCTCCCCCAATACTGCCGATCCAACGTGGCACTTGACAGCAAAGGTACGCAGACAGAACGCTGACAATGGAGATTAACCAGGGCCGTTTAAAATACAATGTGAGAAACAGTATCATGGGAAGATGGATAATGACGGGATATAATTTTGATGTTATATCTATGCCAAACAGCCACCAGGTAAAGGTCTGAACAAATAGCAGAAGAAGGCAGATCCAGGCTCCCGCAATATTGTTCTTCCAGTTATGTTCCACCCCTGCAAAACAAATGGAAAGAGCCACTCCAAAGATAAGGGAGAAACCGAAGCGGATAAGGCCAAAGAAAGTTGTTAAAGTTATCAACATAGAA
Source organism: Clostridiaceae bacterium (assembly GCA_012719545.1). Classification (GTDB taxonomy): domain Bacteria; phylum Bacillota; class Clostridia; order DSM-8532; family DSM-8532; genus DTU059. Next base: position 131,912 of record JAAYAD010000034.1, on the reverse strand, counting down.
TACCGCCTTTAATACTGCGAAAGATCTTCCGCTTCTTCAAACAAAAAATGTGTATAAGCCGTTCTTACCTGCGGGTATGATGTTCTGGACACCGGTACAAACTTGCCGGATGAGGTCACAAGCTCACCCTGACGCAGTTCCTGTACCCATTGCAAATTGGTAAGATATGAACGGTGAACCTTAATAAAGCCTGGTCGCTTTAACAGTGCCTTTTCAAAATCTGCCATACTTCCGGGTATATCCCGGACACTGCCATCGGTAAGATAAAAATACAGTTTTTTTGATCTGACTTCAATAAACTCTATTTTGCTATAGGGTATACTTAATACACTTGACTGTGTTTTTATTCTTAAAGAGTCTTCCGGCTTTCTGAAATTGTCCAGAAGCCTGTCCAGAATGGGAAAGAGTTTTTCTTCCGAGACGGGCTTCAAAAGATAATAATGCGCCCGGACGCTGTAGCTTTCTACCGCATACTCGGGCGATGAGGTGAGAAACACAATTTCCACATGTCTGTTCTGTTCACGTATTTCACGAGCGGCCTGCATTCCGTTAAGACCTGGCATAAGCACGTCAAGGAAAAGCACGTCATAATCTGTTCTTTCCATGGAAAAGAGAAGCTCTGCGGCGCTTTGAAAGCTTATGTAGGTAAGATCAGCCTTATGGATGTTCCTGTACGATTCCACCAGTGATGCAATCCGAAGCAGATCCTGACTGTCATCGTCACAAATTGCGATTTTCATATATATTGACTCCTGATGATGGCTATATGAGCATAATACTATTTTTTTCGACATTAAGCAACAATCATAAGAATTTACCATTCAGGCAAAAATCCCATACCATTCAGGCAACGAACCCTTTATAAACGAGATTTTTTGCTATGCTTGTAACAAGAGAGGTGTTAATTTATGCCCACGGTAATTTCTTGCTTTATTGCAGGAATCTGTATGACGGGATTTTTGACCATGTGGTTTTCATCTGCATATAAAGAGATGTCATTTACACGGGATATCCTTGAAGATCTGGAGGAACAGCTTCGTCTGCACCAGTTGCTTTTTAACTAGGCAAAAGGCAGCCCGGATGAAAGAGCTGCATTAAATATGCTTGAAACAAGCAAGATGCTCTTTTGCGAAGCGGCAAAGGGTTATAACCGTATTTTAAATAAGCCAATGAATCGCTTTCCCGCCTTGTTAATGGGGTTTAGGACCGTGGATGTGGGAAAGTATCAGGGTTACATGGATGAATCCAAAGGTCCGCTGTAAACATCTGTTTTTTCATTAGAAAGGATGACAACATGAGTCCAGCTATAGTTTTGGCGGCAGTGGTATTTGCCATTATACTTTATACCATACCTTCCTATGCAGTTGAGAATGAACAGGTGAGGATAGCCATAATTGACACAGGTATCTCCTCAACGGCCATCAACCGGAATAATATATCTTCCGGACGAAATTATATCATGCCCAATCATACCACTTCCGACACCATTGGCCACGGTACAGCCATAGCCACTATAATAGTTGGAAGCGAACCGGCGAGAGTAAATGGGATTTGTCCTGAAGCAATACTTGTTCCGTTGGTTTATTACGGCAGAAATGAAAATGGAGGCATTGTAAAAGGCGACTGCACAATGCTGGCAAGGATTATCCGGGATGCTGTAAAGATTTTCGGTTGCCGGATATTAAACGTCAGTTCAGGAGCAAGAGTGGACTGCAACGTACTCCGGGAAGCTGTTGACTGGGCAGAGAAGAAGGGAGCCTTAGTTATATCCAGCGCCGGTAATGACGGAAATGACACCATTTACTATCCCAGCGCATATGCCAGCGTTTTATGCGTTGGCTCGGCAAACATGTTCAACAGCGGCCCTGCGGATTTCTCCAATTATCATGAGTCTGTGGAGCTTCTTGCTCCGGGAGAAATGATCCCGGTAGCCACAATGAATGGAATACGGCTTTTGGCTTCCGGAACCAGTTTTTCAACAGCCTATACGGCAGGTGTCGCAGCAAAGCTTATGACCGAATTTCCTGACCTGACAGCAGCACAGGTGCGGCATATACTATACGCATCGGCCAAATATGGAGGGTTAAGCAGTTGCGATAATTCCCAATTGGGCATTGTAAGCCTGGAGCAGGCCCTTGCCTATGCACGCAAATACCGTCTTTTCAGGTGGAGTCATCAAAAGAGTAACGTAGTAATTTGAAATTAATATAAAAAATATTTTTATTTATAGTGCTTTGAGAATAGCTTTGAAAACGGTTTTACTGTACTACTTTTTTAATAAAGCTTTCTATAATCCTTGCAACTTCTGCCCTGGTGGCTTTTCCTTTGGGATCAAGGATACCATTGCCTTTTCCTGCAATGATGCCTTCACTGTATGCCCAGGAAAAAGCTTGTTTAGCATATGCAGATATTTCTCCGGCATCTCTGAAATCTTCCAGAACTGTGATGTCTGCCGAAGGTGAGCCTGCATATCTCCATAGAATTGCAATCATCTGCTCACGGGAAATGCTGTCCTCGGGGCCAAACATTCCGTTGCCGTATCCTGAAATGATGCCTAGCTTTTGTGCCCATGCCACCGCTTTGGCATAATATGCGCCGGGAATTACATCCCTGAAAGTGCTTACCAAGGTTTCGGGCGAGCCAGTCAATCTGTACAGAATTGATACTATCATGCCACGATTTGTAGTCATACCGGGTGAGAAGGTATTGCTTCCGGTTCCCACCATAAGGCCGTTCTGAGCAACAAACCGTACTGCAGAATGATACCAGTCATTTTCCTTAACATCACTGAATGGATTTACCCAGGGTTCTGCGCTTACTATAAAGGCATATGGGCTGAAATGAACAGCCTCAAAGGTTATGTACCATTTTCCGTTTTTCTCAATAAGCTGTGACGATAAGATTTCCAGTTTGCCGTTTCTGACATATACAACTTTGACTTTTTCCTTGACATAAAGCAGGTTTTCCGGCACAGGAAGGGTTATTCTGACGCTGTGACCTTCCTTTGGCTGAACTTTTTCACCGCTTGTTTTGGAATACAGGCTTATGTCAAAGGGGTATACCTCATCATCTGCGCCCGCCAGCCTGTATACTTCATTTTGGGATTCTTCATTATCTGTTATTTTTACTTCAACCGGCTGGCCAAAGGCAGCATTAACATCAGCTTCAACATTAATATCTTCTATATTGGTAAAAAGCTCGCTTTGTACTTCGGTTACGGTAATATCCGGCGCAGGAGCAGTAGTAGGTGCAGGTGGGGTGGGGGTACTGCCGCCAGAACCTCCGGAACCTCCGCTTCCGCCTGAGCCTCCGCCGCCGGGGGCAGGGGCAACTGTGACGGTAACAGTATATTTCTGTGTTGAGCCATCTTCCGCTGTCACCGTATATTCCACAGGGCTTGTAAAGTCCTGAGCCACTCCTGAATCAGGAGATATGCTTGCTCCTGTATGGGTAATGGCAGGAACCAGCGAAGTCACGTCTGTTCCGTATGGTACGGTCAGTGATATGGTTTTGCTTGCTTCATCTATTGTTCCGGTTACATTTGGGGTTAATCCATTAAAGTTAAAGGCAGTAATTGCTTTTGAAGAACTTGGATTAACTGTCAGGTTGCCGGTATATGCATTAAAACCACTGCAAGCAAGCATTATTGGTGTATTATCATGAGCCATTGTCATTTTGGCTCCATGTGCGGGACTTGCGGTTATTCCTTTAGCTGAAAAATTATCAAATGATACATCTTCAGTTGATGTGTCATTGTATGTAATTGTAACCATAAGACCAGTTAAGTCTAAATTCTCTCCTGACGTATAACTTAACGCGTCGGGCTGTGTTTTCACTGTTATTCCTGCAACTTCCAAAGTTCCGGTTGCAGGATAAGTTACTGTAAATGTAACCGTATTGCCAACATCATCACCCGAAGTAGTTGTCAGCCCTACTGATGCCGAACCTGCCACAATTGGGGTAAAGGTTGCTGCCTGGAACCTGTGGTTGTTCTTGGATGTAAGCGTAACTGTGGCAGTATAAACCTGATTCGCTTTGAATTTGCCGCCTGCAGTCAAAGCATCATTCCAGGTTATGCTTGTTACTGTGAAGTTTGCGTTATTGGTTGCTGCTTCTGCCTGTGCCTCATTCTGAGGTGTCGCGCCGGCTACCGGGGCTGCTATATTAACAGTTGCTGATATGATTTCAGCCGGTACTACCTTGATGCAGGCAATATTACTTGTGGTATGTGCAGTTTTTTGATTGTTGGCATCATTATTGGTATTGGTAACCACACAGAAGTAATAGGTGGTTCCAAATGTTGTTGTTGACGGGGTAAAGGTGGAAGCAGTCACTCCTAAGGAGGTCGCACCTTCTGTACTGTTTGTGGTGTTGCTGAACCACTCATAGGTTAAGGTGCCGCCGTCGGACACTTCGGCAGTTACTTCGAGGGGCAAAGCTTCATCATTAAGATGGTATTCCACCGGAGTCGTGCTCAGATTATTGGTAATCATTGGTGCTTCAGCATTGAGTATGGGCATTACTTCTATAACGGTCAATTTCAGCCGTTCGCTTTCATTTTTGTTGGGTTCGGTCACTGATACATAGTAGTATCCGGGTTCAATAGAGCCTGATGAAGAAACAAGGGTTAAGGTATTACCGCTTAATGCGGTGGTTACTCCGGCCATGACTTCTGTCGCATCAGCACTGGCATATACCTTCCAGGTACCTGTGGGCGCCGAGGTAAGTGTAAAATCAACACTTGTCGAAGAAGCGCTTTCTTTAGCCGCTGTTGTCATACTTGCGGCAGGATTTACCGAAGGCATCCGTAAAATTCCTGAATAATATGGGTTAGAACCATTTACATACGTTATTTCACCAGAATAAGTCTGGCCTCCGGCCGTCACGCTGGCCATGTCTTTCCTTCAGGCAGCCAGACATGGAGCTGACCATAAGAATCGGTTATTACATCATTAAAGCCATATTCGTAATCCAATGACGGTTCAGTGGTAAGGCCTGTAACCACTGTGCCATAGATTGTATTACCGTTAGCGCCAAGCAAGCTGAAAATATAATTTTTTAGCTCAACGTTATCTTCATTTTTATAATATAATGATCCTTGGCTATTAAATTTTACATAGCCGCCATTCACAATACCAGTGACGTTGCTACTAGAACCATTTCCGGCTAAACCTGCTCCTATAAAACCACCGTTTACTTTTACTGTTATATTGTTGCCAAATATCTTTGATTGTATATATCCTCCATTAACTTCTACCTTGCAATTAACAGATCCAACATATATGCCATTCGTCCCCAATATTCTTCCGCCATGAATTGTCAGGTTTGCATTATTACTACCACCAATTCTGATTATTTCTTCGCTCGATTTGCTTTCAATCAAGGCATTCCCGCTAATGGTAAGATTGGCGTTAGTACCTTGATGGTTAATGGTCCCCAAGTTGCTTGTACTTAAGGTACCGCCCGAAATCTCAACATCACCTGAATTAGTACCGATCAACAGAGCGTACATACGTGTAGTCTTCACAGTGCCGCCGATAATGAATAATTTCCCGGGGCCTTCATTAGCGATGCCGAAAGTATTATTGCTGCCGGTTCCCTCGATTGTGCCGCCGGCAATGGTAAGCGTTCCGCTGCCTGTGTTTCCGATTATTTTACAACTTGTTGCCGCTGTTATTTTACCATTGGTATCGCCTGTACTGCTGTCCTGCACTGTAAGACTGGCAGAATCACTGATTTTTACAGCAGAGTCAGTTCCGCTGTATGTAATGGTATAGCCGTTAAGATCTAAATAAATGGATTTTTCGGTACTGCTGGACACGGTAACACCGGAGGTGCCAAGGTCTATGTCGCCGCCCAGCCTGACCGTATCGCCGTCTGCCGCTGTTTCTATTGCGGATTGCAGACCGGTGCTATCAAGGGAATAGCTTGTCCCATCAACCAAAATCTCGGTTGCTTCAGCCATGACCGTCACCGGCATCATGGTGAGCAGCATACAGGCTGAAAGTAAAATACTTAGGATTTTTTTTGCCATTACAATAAGTCACTCCTTTTATGCTTGTGCAATTTTTTCCAACTTTTTTTACTGTGTAAATTACTTTAAGGGGTAAAGCTTGCACTACAATCCGCTGGTTGCATACCTTCTGAATTTAATTGAAAGCTTGTCCAACTCACCTCGATTTCTGTGTACGCCTATTCGGCAAAAAGTAGCTACCAGGCAGAAAATAAGTAATACGATTAGAATTTTTTTTCTCATTTTGATACCCCCTCAGACTTAGACCCTCATGATTGCTGATAACGCGACTATAAAGGGAATTTGTCTTACAACCTAATCTCTGGATTTGCTTCTGATGCCCATGAATTTGCTTTATTATAAATGAAATTAATTATTTATAGTTTCAATTTGCCTGAATGGTATGGGATTTTTGCCTGAAATGCAAAAAAGTTAAATTAGATATAAAAAGTTTAAGTGAAAAATCGTATAGATGAGACAAATTATGACACATTTTTGTCAATCTGTTATTGACGCTGATAAGTAATATTTGATAATATATAATTGAACTGGTCCGACCAGATAATTTTTCCAATAACTAGGGGCTCAGGGGAACCATTTATGAATTCTGCTAAAAAGAAGCCAATGCTCACGAATAAAGAGTCCTTTGTAAAAAGGGTCAGCAGAGAAATACTTTCGGGCAAATGGAAGCCCGGTGACAAGCTGCCCTCAGAACGTGAATTGGCAGCTGAACTGGGAATTGGAAAGACAGTGGTTCATTCCGGCTTTGAGAAGCTTGCCTCTATGGGACTGGTTCATATCAAACCCAAATCCGGTGTTTTTGTAGCCGACTATATGAAGACCGGAAACATCGAAACCCTTAATGCAATTGTCAATCTTAACGGAAATGAATTAGGCAGTGATATAGTTGCAGCAATTCTTGATCTCCGCCTTGCAGTAGAAGGACTGGCGTTACGAGCCTTATGCGCATGCCGAAGTTCTGAAGATATCCAATATTTGCGTTCTCTTACAAAGGAAATTCGTGATAAATCCAATTGTGGAGAGGAAGAACTGGCCGAACAGTTTTTCATCTGGCACCGTGAAATTTGCATACGAAGCGGGAAAAGCTTTTTTACTCTGTTCATGAATACTACCCATGATGTTTCAATAGCTTTCTGGGTAAATTATCTCAGAATGTATGGCATATCATTTGCCATTAACCGACTGGAGCAGTTTATAGATTTGATTGAGGCCCGTGACGGGGAAGGCGCATATAATCTGCTTGCTTCGGGGATTAGCGATTATCTTGCACGTATTGATAAACAAGAACAGTGATGAATAGTTTTAAAGATGTTATTAAATATATTCTTTGAATTTCTGGCGCGGCAGTGCGTCCAAAAATAAATAACTTTGTGAAAGGATTGACAATTTATGAGCGAGCAGACCAAGTCTAATATGCCATTGGATGAGAGCAAGCTTTCTTTTAAGATTCCTCGCACCGATGCGCCCAGAGAAAAGATTATTAAGCTTGGAAAAATGATTACAGACCGCCTTCCTGCAAAGCTCAAAGGCGTCACAGGCAATGATCCTGAATACTGGGGTCTTGCAGGATTAGTAACCGATGAGATGGCTGATATTGCTCTTAAAATGGGGGTAAGAAAACCCAAGACATTGCCAGAGCTTGTAAAGCTTACGGGCAAGGATGAAGCATATCTTGAAAAGATCCTTAACGAAATGGCTTATGTTGGTCTTATCGAATACAACTGGGAAAATCCCAAACGTGAAAAGCAGTATGTGCTGCCCAGGTTTGTTCCGGGAAGCGCAGAGTTCTTTAATATGCGCAAATCCCAGATAGAAGAGCATCCTGAAGTAGCAGCATTTTTCGAGCGCATGACCTTCCTTCCTTTGGAAAGAGTCACTCCCATGGTTCCTCCGGGAGGAGCCGGCATAGGCATGCACGTAATACCGGTGGAAAAAGCCATTGAGACTGAGAATCAGTCAATAAACATAGAGCATATCTCATATTGGCTCAAGAAATATGATGGAAAATATGCAAAAAGCTTGTGCTCTTGCCGTATCAGCCGTGCAAAGCTTGGTGAAGGCTGCGGCGATGATCCGGACAACTGGTGCATAGCAATAGGCGATATGGCAGATTATATTGTGGAAACCGGCAGGGGCACGTACATAACATATGATGAGGTTTTGGACATATTAAAGCAGGCCGAAGACAATGGCTTTGTCCATCAGATTACCAATATTGATGGTGAGGACAAGATTTTCGCTATCTGCAACTGTAATGTCAATGTCTGCAATGCTTTGAGAACATCACAGCTTTTCAACACTCCCAACTTAAGCCGCAGCGCTTATGTTGCAAGAGTAGTGACGGAAAATTGCGTTGCCTGCGGCAAATGTGTGGAAAACTGCCCTGCAGGTGCTGTAAAGCTGGGTCAGAAATTATGCACCAAGGATGGCCCGATAGAGTATCCAAGAGTTGAGCTTCCCGATGAAACACCATGGGGTCCTGAAAAGTGGAGTATAGATTACAGGGATAAAAACCGCATTAATTGCTATGACACTGGTACAGCTCCCTGTAAGACTGCCTGCCCTGCCCATATAGCAGTACAGGGCTATCTGAAACTGGCAGCACAGGGAAGATACCGTGATGCACTTAAACTAATTAAACAGGACAATCCTTTTCCAGCAGTTTGCGGCCGTATCTGCAACCGCCGCTGTGAGGATGCGTGTACACGCGGCACAATAGATGAAGCTGTAGCCATAGATGAAGTTAAGCGCTTTATAGCACAGCAGGATCTGGATGCAGAGACACGCTATATTCCAGAACCTGTAATTCCTAAGGTTGGAGGAAGGTTTGAGGAGAAAATAGCCATAATAGGAGCGGGACCTGCAGGAATGAGCTGCGCTTACTTCCTGGCAGAAAAAGGGTATAAGCCTACGGTATTTGAAAAAGAGGCCCGTCCCGGAGGCATGCTTATGAACGGAATACCGTCCTTCCGCCTTGAAAAAGACGTTGTTGAGGCAGAAATAGACGTGTTGCGCCAGATGGGCGTAGAGTTCAGATGCGGTGTAGAAGTTGGCAAGGATGTAACAATAGAAGAACTTCGCCGTCTGGGTTATAAAGGCTTTTACATTGCCGTGGGACTCCAGAGCGGAGGAAAACTGAATATTCCCGGTGAGGAAAGCGAAGGAGTAATTTCCGGTATTGACTTTATTAGAAATGTCAATTTAAACGGTGATGTCAAGCTTTCCGGCAAAGTGGTTGTAATTGGTGGCGGAAACGTTGCATGCGATGTTGCCCGTACCGCTCTTCGTTGCAATGCCGACTCAGTAAGTATGTACTGCCTTGAGTCGTATGAAGAGATGCCCTGCGGTGAGGAAGAACGCAGCGAATGTGAAAAAGAGGGAATAGACATCCATACCGGCTGGGGACCTGTGGAGATAATATCAAACAACGGTAAAACAACCGGAATTAAATTTAAGAAGTGTGTATCCGTAAAAGATAAGGATGGCCGTTTTGCTCCAACTTTCGATGAAAGCGTCACCGAAACTGTAGAGTGCGATGTGGTTCTCTACTGTATTGGTCAGAAGCCGGATTGGAAAAAGCTTTTGGATGGCACAAAGGTTGAGTTTAATCCTAACGGCACAATTAAAGCCGATCCTGTGACTTACCAGACTGCCGAGCCTGATATCTTCGTTGGAGGCGATGCCTTTACCGGTGCCAAATTTGCCATTGATGCCATTGCCGCCGGAAGGGAAGGCGCAATTTCCCTGCACAGGTTCGTTCAGCCCAACACCAGCCTTACCATTGGCAGAAACCGCCGCCAGTTTATAGAGCTGGACAAGAGCAATATTGTAATTGACGAAGCAACCTTTGACAATTCACCCAGACAGCGCATCGGTTATAACGAAGCTTTGGAAAGGACTTTCCGCGACAATCGTATTGGCTTTACAGAGGAGCAGGTGAAAAAAGAAACAGCACGCTGTCTTGGCTGCGGTGCGTCTGTGGTTGATCCCAACAAGTGTATAGGCTGCGGTGTTTGTACTACCAAGTGCGCCTTTGACGCTATACATCTCCACCGCGAGCGGCCTGAGTGCAGCACCATGGTTCGTTCAGAGGACAAGATGAAAGCGATTCTTCCATATATGATAAAGCGCGCCATTAAGATTAAGTTTGGCAGAAAGAAAGGCAAGAAAAATGCATGAGCTGGGAATAGTCTTTCATATAATCAAGGTCGTTGAAAGGGTAGCTCAAGAAAATACACTCACAGCAGTATCCCAGGTATCCCTTGAATTGGGAGAGGTATCGGGTGTTATCCATGAGGAGCTTACCGATTGCTGGAAATGGGCGGTTAAGAAGACTGAATTATTAAAAGACGCAGAACTATTAATAGAAACAATACCTGCTGTGACTTTCTGTGAAAGCTGCCAGGAGACCTATGAAACCGTGAAGTATGGACGAATCTGCCCGTTTTGCAAAAGCGAGCGAACCTACCTTGCACAGGGAAATGAAATCAACCTGAAGGAGATCAAGGCCTGTTAGATGGAGGTTGAAATATGGACAAAGTTAAAATAATTGAAGTAAAAGAAAGCATTTTCGCCGATAACAACAAGGAAGCTGACCGAATCCGCGAAGAGCTTAAAAAGGAAAAGACCTTTTTGCTTAACCTCATGTCCTCGCCCGGAAGCGGCAAGACTACACTTTTGATGCGTACCATAGAAGCACTTAAGGATGAGCTGAGGATAGGTGTTATGGAGGCTGACATTGATTCTGCCGTGGATGCGGAAAAGATTGCTGCAACCGGGGTCCGGTCCATCCAACTGCATACAGGGGGCATGTGCCACCTGGACGCAGGCATGACTGAACATGGCCTTAAGGAACTGGGAACAAAAGATTTGGATTTGGTAGTTCTGGAGAATGTGGGAAATCTCGTATGCCCAGCCGAGTTTGATACAGGTGCTGTAAAGAACGCCATGATTCTCTCTGTTCCCGAAGGACACGATAAGCCCCTGAAATATCCTTTGATATTTACCGTGTGTGATGTTTTAATTATTAATAAAATTGACGTTATGCCATATTTTGATTTTGATTTGGAAAAAGTTAGAGAGTATGCACATATGCGAAATCCAAATCTTAAGATTTTCCCCGTTTCAGCCAAAACAGGAGAGGGCATGGATGCCTGGACGAACTGGCTGAAACAGCAGGTAAATGAGTGGAATAATACCTAATCCAAGTTTTCTATCTCCCCTTAATCCCTCGAACTTATAAGTTTGGGGGATTTTTTTATTGCTGATTCCGGCATGGCTTATTATCAAAAATTATTGACAAACAATAATTTTTCTGAATATAATGAACTAAAATTATCGTAAAACAATAATTTTTGAGGTGAGTATGAAACGGAAATTATTCTATGTCTTTCTTACAGTTGAGGCAGTACTTTGCATATTGCTGAATCTTGCCCGTGAAAACTTTTCCATGGCCTATTCTGCGGTAATATCATTTCCTTTTGAACAGATTGGATTGGGTTTAAGAAAACTGTCTTTATCAGGTGATACAGGCAATATAGCAGCAATTGTTTTATATTCAGCAATATGTCTTATACCTTTAGTTTTGCTGCTTATTTTTAAAAAATCGCGCAAACTGTATCCTGAAGATGCACTGCTGGCATTATTAAGTCCCATGCTTTTTGGTGTTATGTATTTGATGATAAACCCCGGATTGATGGGGCCTTTCTTGGGCAGTATCGCTTCCCGGAGCTTTGGCAAGGCAGTATTGGGCAGCATGGTGTACTCGGTTATTGTCGGATACATTATTTTACGTTTATTGAGAATCTTTAACAATGCTGATATCACAAGACTTCATAAATACCTTTCAATACTTCTTGGCATATTGAATGTACTTTTTGTATGTCTTGCCTTTGGAGATGAATTCATGGTTCTTTTGGATTCCATGGATGCGCTCCGTGCAGGCAATATTGGAAATGAGAAGAATTTGGGGATGAGTTATATTTTTCTTACCCTTAAATATACGGTGAATATACTACCTTATATACTGGATGTGTTTGTTGCTTTTACCGCAATGAACCTATTGAATGAAATGAGATACAATCGTTATTCCGAGGCAACTGTAAATGCTTCCGCAAAACTCTCACTCGTATGCAGAATTTCTCTTGCAATCACAGTTATATCAAATATTATTTTCAATCTTTTACAGCTAGTGTTTTTCAAGACTTTGCTGGTTATTCAAAGTACAGTTCAAATACCCCTCATATCAATAGCGTTTATTTTAATTACACTTTTGCTTTCACAGTACATAAGGGAAAACAAGCAGCTTAAGGATGACAACGACATGTTCATATGAGGAGGTTTATTTATGGCGATAAGGGTTCACCTTGAAGATGTCCTAAAAGCACGGGGGATGACATCCAAGGAGTTATGTTCTTTAATAGGCATCACAGAGGCAAACCTGTCCATTTTAAGAAGTGGCAAGGCAAAAGGTGTTCGCTTCAGTACAATAAACAAGATTTGCTACTATCTTAAATGCGATGTGGGGGATATTCTGAAGTTCGATGGAAATCTGGAGGTTGACGAGGATGAATAAAAAAATTCTTGCATTATGTCTTGTTTTTATTATGTCTTTGCTCATAACCGGCTGTCAGCTTGCCCTTGAGGAGGAATCAGAAAATAACGACGGTGACAGGCTTATTGGAGTTTTAATCACCAGGGAATATCTTGACCTCACTGATTATGAAAAGTTGATTAATGATAATCTTGACCTCTTTAATTTTGAGAATAATTTATCTGGTTATAACAATGCCGAAAAATTATCTAACGGTAAAGACATATATCTTGATATTGATACAAGCAAGTATCAAAATCGTTTATATGCCAGAATCGATCTGGAGAAGAAAGATATTATTTTTGAAGGTGTTGAAGGAGCTGCATTTCTAAGCGCTAAGTTCCCGACACCTGAGATTGAGGACAATTATATAAGTATACATTCTGGAATTGTTAGTGATGGGAAAATAAGTGTTAATGTAGGTGACGAAGAGGATATATTATCTCTGGAAGGCACTATTTATGCTGTTCCCGATTTCTCTGAGCAATCCATCTTTTCCTTTTATCTAAATCCTGTTTATCAGAGTTCTGACGGACGAATCTATGCCAAAACCGGGAGCGGTTCATCCTTAGGAGGCAATCAGTCAGGTACGAATTATACCCATACTCTTGAGGAATCACAAACCATAACCGAGAACGGCAAGAGCAAGAAGATGACAACCTCTGTTAAAATCTCGCTGGCATTTGAGCTTTCTACTGAAAAGGTTGCTTTAGTAGAGATGGATGGGAAAAATTCGGTTCTTGCAAGGAAAGAATACACTCCGGACAATATGCCAGAGTCAATTAAACCAATGTCCAATGCTGAGTATATCATAGTTGAAGAATATAAATTAAAACACAACCCGGATGGAGAATTTGAGGTATTCCGGTCATTGTACGATAAAACTAGCGACACTATAGAAACCTTTTACTGCCGTGACGATGGCTTTTGCGTAAAGAAGCAGACAAAGATTGAGTGGAAGAGGTGAAGAGAAAATGATAATAGGAGTAATTTCCGATACCCATGGCAGGATGAGAGAAAATGCATTAAATGAACTTAAAGGCAGCGATATCATTATCCATGCGGGGGATATAGGAAGCCTTGAGGTTCTGGATGCGTTAAAGAATATAGCCCCTGTTTACGCAGTTAAGGGAAACACCGACAAGGGAAGCTGGGCAGGCAGCCTTCCTCTGACACAGGTGGTGGAGGCTGAAGGTAAGTTTATCTATGTAATACATGATATCGGAACGATGGATTTGGAACCTAAGGCAGCAGGAATTGATATAGTGGTTTATGGTCATTCTCATAGTCCGAAGAAGGAAGAACGAAATGGAGTATTGTATTTTAACCCTGGAAGCGCGGGCCCCAAACGCTTCAATCTTCCAATCTGCCTTGGAAGGATAGAAATAAAAGATGACAGTATAAATGCAGAACTGGTTGACTTGAGTGATAAATAAAGGCAATATATTTATTAAATTAAGAAATTAGTGGTAAACGCGCACAGCCAAATAAATGTGAAAATAGGGGGGCAAAATGTTTTGTGATTTGCCTTAACTTGAGTTCCGCATGACAATTAATGTTGACAAAAATTATTAAGGTGATAAAATTACCTTATGGAGAGAAAAAATTATTACCGTAAAGGGGTGAGTAATATATCTAAAGTATCTTCCGATTTTGACTTTACTTCATATATGCATCTGGTTGATTTTCTGGGCCAGTGCTTTGGGGAAGACACCGAGATTGTACTTCACGATTTCAAGGATATCAACCATTCCATAATAAAAATACATAATGGACACATAAGCGGAAGAACGGTAGGCGATCCTTTGACCAGCTTTGCTATGTCAAAGCTTAAGGATAAGGGAAAAGAAGGTCCACCGTATTATGTGAATTATCTTGGAATGTCCAAAGACGGAACGCCCCTTCGCTCAAACAGCTTCTTTATCCTTGACAAGCATGGAAATCCTCGTGGGATGCTTTGCATAAATACTGATGTCACCAAATACCAGCAGGCAGCAGAATTATTGCAAAAGCTTGCTTTTCTCCCGTCAAAACCAAAGGATAAGGAAAGCAATACAAACGGCGCCAGCAGTAATGGCAATGGAAACGGTAATATAGAAATTCTCCAGGCGTCGGCGCGTGATGTAATTGATGATATCATTTACGATGTCACCAAATCCAGGGAGATTTCCGTGGATAGGTTAACTGTAGATGAGAAAATGGAAATCGTGAGGCGCCTGAATAGTGAGAAATTTTTCTTAATTAAGGGAGCTGTCAGCGAAGTTGCATCCATACTTAATATTTCGGTTGCAACTGTTTACAGATACTTAAGTAAGATAAACAAAGAAAAATAGAAAACAGGGGGAGACTTATGAGCAAAAAAGTAATTAACGCAGCAGCTGCACCAGCAGCAATTGGTCCTTATTCACATGCAGTAGATACCGGATTGGGCCTTATATTCACTTCCGGTCAGATTCCGGTGGATCCTGCAACTGGTGAAATAGTTGAAGGAGGAATAGAAGCTCAGACTGAGCAGGTTTTTGCAAATCTTAAAGTGGTTTTGGAAGCAGCCGGATCTTCTTTTGAGAAGGTTGTAAAAACTACAGTATTTCTTAATGACATGAAGGATTTTGCTACTGTAAACAGTATTTATGCAAAGTATCTCGGTACTGATTCACCTGCCCGTTCAGCAGTTCAGGTTGCTGCGCTTCCAAAGGGTGCATTGGTTGAGATAGAAGCTATTGCGCTTAAATAACCTTCAGTAAAATCAAAATATACATTGTGAAGTATAACGATAAAAAATTTTTATCATAGTGAAAATATCTTCAATTAGGTAACCTGCCTTATTTAAAATTGTAGTGAAGCTAAGAGCCGTATAAGATTGGAATTATATGGCTCTTAGCTTTTTTATTTTCCTTATTGACAAATCGCACAAAAAGTTATAAATTTAAATCACGATAATAATTATTTATCACAATAAAAATTTTTCATTAATGTGAGGTGCCTATTATGACCAAAGCAGTTCATCCGGCCGAACCTTTTAAGATTAAAATGGTCGAGCCTCTTAACATGATCAGTGAGGAACAAAGGAAAAAAGCATTGCAGGAAGCAGGATACAATCCGTTTCTTTTGAAATCAAAGGATGTATACATCGATCTTCTGACTGACAGCGGAACCGGCGCAATGAGCGATAACCAGTGGGCAGGTATTATGCTGGGAGACGAATCTTATGCCGGAAGCAGAAACTATTACAATATTTGCGATGCAGTAAAGGACATTTTCAATTACAACTATGTTGTTCCCACTCACCAGGGTAGAGGTGCGGAACAGGTACTTTTCCCCTTGCTTGTTAAGCCGGGACAGTACGTTTGCAGTAACTTCCACTTCGACACAACCAAAGCTCATGTAGAACTTTCAGGTGCAATTGCAAAGAACTTTTTAATTCCCCAGGCAACCGATACAGGTACATATTACGACTTCAAAGGTAATTTCAACATTCCGGCTCTTGAAGAGTTTATTGAAGAAGTAGGTCCGGATAATGTAGCTTTCTTCATAATGACTGTAACAAACAACTCAGCCGGCGGACAGCCTGTTTCCATGGCAAACATGAAAGAGTTAAGAAGAGTTGCCGACAAATACGGCAAGAAAATCGTAATCGACTCGGCCAGATTTGCTGAAAATGCGATGTTCATCAAGAAGAGGGAAGCAGGGTATGAAAAAACTTCCATCAAGGAAATTATCAGAGAGATGTACTCTTATGCCGATATTTTAACCATGAGCGCCAAAAAGGACGCCATAGTTAACATAGGCGGAATGATAGCCATTAAGGACGATGAAGAAATATACAAGGGCACACAGGCCAGATGCGTTCCTATGGAAGGCTTTGCAACCTATGGCGGATTGGCAGGAAGAGACATGGAAGCTCTGGCAAGAGGTCTTTACGAAGGAATCCAGGAAGAATATCTGGAATACCGTTTGGGACAGGTAAAATACCTTGGCGACAGACTGATGGAAATTGGCGTACCCATCCAGTATCCGACAGGCGGTCACGCTGTATTCGTAGATGCAAAGAAAATACTTCCTCATATTCCAGGGGATCAGTTCCCTGCCCAGGCAATATGCAATGCTCTGTATCTTGCTGCCGGAGTTCGTGCTGTTGAAATCGGATCCTTCCTCCTTGGCAGAAATCCCAAGACAGGTAAACAGGAAGAATCACCAATGGAATTGGTAAGACTTACAATTCCAAGAAGAGTGTATACTCAAAGCCATATGGATTATATCGTAGAAGGCTTCAGGAAGGTTATGGAGCAGAAGGATCAGCTGACAGGCTTTACCTTCGAGTATGAACCTCCTGTTTTAAGGCACTTCCTTGCAAGGTTAAAACCTCTTGAAAAATAATATTTATCTCTGCAACCATAATGCTTAAACTATTCAACTTTAGGTAGAAAATAGAGACATAATGTAGTTCACTGTTTTGAAAAGCTCTCCCGAATCAAATGAATACCAGCCACATTTAGATTTGGGAGAGCTTTTGATAAATAAAAATATTTTCAAACTAATTAATCAAAACTTTTTAGTCACTTTGTTTCTAATCATTTTAAGGGAGGTTATCTAATGAGAGAAGTTTGGCAAAGCAGAAAGGGGTTTATTTTTGCTGCTGCAGGAGCCGCAATAGGTCTTGGCAATCTGTGGAGATTTCCGTTCCAGGCCTATAAAAACGGCGGCGGAGCATTTTTGCTCCCATACTTTGTTGCATTAATCACATGTGCGATTCCTTTGATGATAATGGAATATGCATACGGTCGTCAGATTCGTGGTGGAGCTGTTAAGGCCTTTACGAATCTTAAAAAGAAATTCGAAATATTTGGCTGGATTCAGGTAATGATACCAATTGTGGTAATGACTTATTACTCGACAATTATATCCGTATCTTTGGTATTTATGCTTTATTCTTTGGGACATGCCTTTGGTATTGTAAACTGGCTTTCTGATCCCGGACCTGTTATGGGAATGGTTACCGGAAGTGCTGAAAATGCACTGGATTTGGGCGCAGGTATAAGTATTTATATTCTGATTGCTGTTATTTTTGTATGGCTTGCAAACTGGCTCATTGTTAAAAAGGGAATCTCAGGCGGCATAGAAAAGATGTCCAAGATTTTCACTCCTATGTTAATGATCATGATGGTAGTTTTCATGGTAAATGCTGTTCGTCTCAACGGTTCAGCCATAGGTCTGGAAGCATTATTCAAGCCTGATTTCTCAAAAATAATGGATCCTGGTATTTGGGTATCGGCTTATGCTCAGGTGTTCTTCTCTACAACCCTTGCTGTTGGTGTTATGATTGCATATGGTTCATATCTGAATAAAAAAGCCGATATTGTAAACAGTGCCTTCATTACTGTTTTCTTGAATTCCAGCTTTGACCTTGCAGCCGGTGTATTGGTATTTTCAACACTGGGTTACCTGGTTCAAACCATGGGAGTTGAGTTTACTTCCTTCGGTACAGGAGCCGGAGTTGCATTCATAGCATTCCCCATAGCTATATCAACCATGTCAAGTAATGTTGTTGTACAGGGACTCTTAGGATTCTTGTTCTTCTTCTGCCTCTTTATAGCAGGTCTTACTTCAAGTATTTCAATGCTTGAATCCTTTGCTACTGCGGCACTTGACAAGTTCAAGATAAGCAGAGAAAAACTTGTAACAATTATTGCACTGTTCGGTTTTGCAGGCAGTGTTTGCTTTGCAAGCTATGCAGGCTTCAACTACATTCTGGACATTGTTGATGCTTACGTAGGTAATATCGTTATAGCAGGCATAGGCTTGATTGAAGTTGTTCTTATAAGCTATATTTATGGAACCAAAGAACTCAGGCAGCAGGCCAATGAATTCTCCGATTTCAAGGTGGGCAGATGGTGGGATATTCTGCTGAAATACTTCACACCATTGCTCTTGGGTGCTGTTGTTGTTACTAACATAGTCAACCTGTTTACAGGACTGTTAAGTATGGATACCATTGGTGTTATTGCACAGATAGTATTTGGCTGGGGTATTGTTCTGATTATGATAGGAGCATCCGTTGTATTCTACAAGAGGAAATGGACAACAAGCAGCGTAAATGAATAAATTGGAGGGATCAAGATGTCTGCAGGCGCAATCATAATGATGGTAATAGGGCTTGGAACTGTATGGGGCGGTGCCTTTGTTACAATTCTTATAGCTCTGTCAGCCGATAAGAAAAATAATCTTAAACCTGAGGGCAGCAAGTAAGCTGTAAGGTTCATATGAGGGATACCAAGCCGGGATCAAGTTCCTGGCCTGGTGTCCCTTTTTGATAATTTCGTATCTTTCCGGCACATATCAACTACAATTTATGGGATGGTATAATATTGTTGTGCTTTTGGTTTGGTTCAGACTGATTTTATGTAATTTGGAAAGAGTGATTTAATGATTGTAGAAAACATAGAACTGCAGGAAGGGCTGTCAAACGCAACACTGACTGCATATATTCAGGAGCAGTATGATTATAATGCATTTCATAAAAAGCCTGCCATTATCATATGTCCGGGCGGGGCATATCTTGGCTATACCGAGAAGGAAGCCGGACCCGTGGCATTAAGGTTTCTTGCAGAAGGCTTCAATGCTTTTGTATTAAGGTATTCAATTGGCGCTATGGCAAGGTTTCCGGCTCCACTTATTGATACTGCAAAGGCGGTTATGCTTATCCGTGAAAATGCGGGTAAGTGGAATATTCATCCTGACAAAATTTATCTTTGCGGTTTTTCTGCAGGAGGACATGTTGCTGCAACCTATGCAGCTACATGGCATGAAAGATATCTATCCGAAGCAATGAATGTTTCAAACGAATTAATTAAGCCCAATGGACTGATACTTGGTTACCCGATTCTTGATATCTGTGGGTTTTCTGAACGAAATATAGAGAAGAATAAAGAAATGCAGCCATTGGTTGAAATGATGCTTAGTTCTGTCTTTGGAAGTCCAAATCTTGATAAAGAACTAAAGGATGAATGGAATTGCTTAAACAGAATAACCTCTCATATGCCAAAGACATTTTTATGGATGACAGCAGAAGACAGCTTAATTGATGTGAATGAAAGCCTTGATTTTGTAAAAGCTCTGACTTCAAATGGTGTACCATGTGAATTTCATTATTTTGAAAAAGGCAAGCATGGTATGTCATTGTGGGCTCAATCAGAAGGATTTGACGGAACAACCATAAAAGACAGCCTTCATGATTGGTTTAATTTGGCCGTCAAGTGGCTTAATGGCTTTGACAGAGGGTAAATGCAATGCAAATGTGGGCAGCCTTGCTCTGTTTTAATCCAATGCATTTATCAAAAAGATAATAAAACAGAGATGCTTAGATTAATTTGCAGGCCCTTTAATGACCTCATAGCTTAATCCAGACTTTTATTTACTATATAGTCGAAGGCTATTCTCTCGCTGCCGTCATGAACGTAAATAATGCCGCATTCCTGGAATCCATATTTCCTTATTGCCGACAGCATGGGCTTATTATCCCTGTGAGTATCAATCCTTAAATAATTGCATTTTTGGCGGCAGAAATCAAAACAGCTTTTGGCAATACCCTTCGTACTGCCGTCAGATGCAAGCCTGTGGATTGTTCCGTATTCCATTGTACTGTGCCATTTTCCATTTTCAATTCTTTGATAAGTAGGCTCATCCCCGATAATAAATGCAAATACGCCAACGATTTTACTGTTTTCTATGCAAACATATAAGTTTCCGTCAGCAATATCCTTTGAAATTACTTCATCATTTGGATATCCTGATGCCCACTGGGTAGGGTTTCCGTTGTTTCTCATAAATATCTTGGCTTTTTCATATATGCTCATAATAACCGGCAAATCATTTATTTCTGCCCTTCTTATATGCATTTATTTTCATCCTTTCAAAATATAGCAGAGAGAGTACCACATACAACAGCCAATTATACAATATCAGAAAATTGAGTTGATACCAACAGTTATGAGGAGCTTGATTTCTTAGAAGGTTTAATTTATACACACGTTTCCTATGATGAAGGTGTGGGAGTTATAATATTAAATAAATTCATTAAATGAATGGGTGGATAAAAGTTAGAAAGATTCGACTAAAGATGTCCATGGATTGTCGGATGAAAAAGAATATCCTTTGATAATATGGATGATGAAGAGAGGTTGTTTGATGGATTCTCTAGGAAATCTGAATAAAGCATTGGCATATATTGAAAAGCATTTGACAGAAGACATTGATTTTAATGAGGTATCAAAAATTGCCTGCTGCTCAGAGCATCATTTTAAAAGAATGTTTTCGTTTTTAGCGGGAATCGGGTTATCCGAGTATATAAGAAGAAGAAAGTTAACGCTGGCAGCACTTGATTTAAAGAATACTGATTTAAGGATAATTGATGTTGCCATGAAATATGGTTATGACTCGGCCGATTCATTTTCGCGTGCTTTTCATTCTTTGCATGGCATTCTCCCTTCTGAAGCAAGGGGCGAGAATGCGCAATTAAAAGCATATCCTCAAATGACCTTCCAATTATCAATTCAAGGAGGCTGCGAAATGAATTATCGTATTGTTGAGAAAGGACCTTTCAAGATTGTAGGCTTTAAAAAGAGGGTGCCAATAATTTTTAATGGTATTAATCCTGAGATAGCGAAAATGGCGGAATTATTGACCCCTGATATTGTAAAGCAACTAAAAGCACTTTCAAATGTAGAGCCCAAAGGGATAATAAATGCATCTGCCAACTTTTCGGAAGGAAGAATGGAAGAGAAGGGCGAACTTGACCACTATATTGGTGTTGCCACAACAAGTGGTGAAACATCAGGATTTGATGTGTTAGAAGTTGAAGCCGGTACCTGGGCTGTTTTCGAGTCCATAGGGCCGTTCCCCGAGACACTTCAAAATATATGGGGCAGAATATACTCTGAATGGTTCCCGTCTTCCGGATATGAGGCAGCAGAAGGCCCGGAAATATTATGGAACGAAAGTCCTGACACAAAAAATCCCAACTATCGAAGCGAAATCTGGATTCCAGTTAAGAAAAAAGAATAACAATGTTTTTGATACTGTTTAAAAGGCGCTCATTATATGAGTGTCTTTTTTATTGCGGTTAGTAGGCATATCTGCTTCCTGTAATAAATTGAAAATATGTCTAACTATTATATAATTGATATAAATGATATTTTGGATTTCACTGACAAGTATCCGGGAGGAAAATCATTGATTCCTTGAAATAAAACCCAACCGAGCAATATTGTTGCCAAAAAGATAATTAATCAAAATAGGAGGTACCTTATGAAAGTTGCAATTGCATACTATTCCCAACATCATGGAAACACAAAGAAACTTTTGGATGCCATTAAGGATTTGGCGGACGTAAAATTAATCAATGTGGTTGAATGTAAAGAATCAGATTTGTCAGAGTACGATTTAATAGGTTTTGCCTCCGGTACATATTTTGGAAAGTTCAGCGAAGCAGTTACGAAGTTTGCCAGAAACAACTTGCCTGTAAATAAGCCAGTATTCCTCATAAATACCTATGGTGCTAAAGGCGCCTTTACCAAAGAAGTAGAAAAAATAATAACAGAGAAGTCCTGCAAGTTGCTTGGCAAATATGGATGCAGAGGTTTTGACACATTTGGTCCATTTAAATTAATCGGAGGAATTGCAAAGGGACACCCCAATGAAAACGATGTACAAGGAGCAGTAGAATTCTTTAAGAACATCATCAATCAATAAAGAACGCATATACTTAAATGAGCAAATCAATTGAAAGTTGTCAAATGAAATTAAGACAGTGCTTAGTAGAGTAGGTAGAACTAAGCAATGTTTTTATATATGCTCACCACCTGCTGCGGCGGCTGTAAGCACGGGCAAGCCCGCCCTCGGATGTTTCACGGTAGCGGTTATTCATATCAAGACCTGTGTGATACATGCTTTTAAGAACCATATCAAAGCTGATGGTGCGGGTATCTGACAAAAAGTAGGCAAGATTCGCCGAATTGATGGCGCGCATGGCTGCTACGGCATTTCGCTCTATGCACGGAACCTGCACCAGTCCGCAGATTGGATCGCAGGTGAGTCCCAGATGATGCTCCAGAGCAATCTCGGCGGCGTACTCAATCTGGTTGAGATCATAATGGAAAATCTGGCCCAGGGCTGCTGCCGCCATGGAACAGGCAACACCAATCTCGGCCTGACAGCCGCATTCTGCACCTGATACCGATGCATTTCTCTTAGCCAGTTCTCCAATAAGTCCTGCAACACCAAGAGCGTGAGCTATCTCTTTATCGGAGAGATTGCGCTTTTCCTGGAAGTAATACAATACTGCAGGCAATACACCGGCAGCGCCGCAGGTGGGCGCAGTAACGATGGTGCCGTTATCGGCATTCTGTTCGCTGACCGCATAGGCATAAGAGCATACCTTCTGGCATTCCACAACCTCTGGATGGGCAGTTGGCAGTATGCGCTCATAGAGATATTTCGCCTTGCGTGCAATATTAAGACCGCCCGGAAGCCGTCCTTCACGGGAAAGCCCCTCTTTAATTGAGTTCTTCATTGCCTTCCAGATGTCCAGGAGAAAATCCCAGATTTCTTCGCCTTCATTGATAGCTATATATTCCACAAGATTGATGTATCGATACTGGCAGAACTGCTTTATTTCCGCAAAAGAATTCTCCAGGTAAACTTCTTCACGTCCGGTTACATCATCGCTCCTGCCTTCGATAAGGATATCTCCGCCGCCAATACTGTATGCGCGCATACGTGCAATTTCCACTCCATCACGGTACGCAATCAAATCAAGTGTATTGGGATGGCGCATACCTTCAAGACTACGATCGGTAAAGACTACCTCAGTTTCAACCGGTGAAAATACCTGTTTAACTGCCCGATCCGTACCGTGACCGCGCCCGGTTTTTGACAAAGAACCATAAAGCAGAACCTCAAAACGATCTGCATCAGGGTTTTCATGCTTGAATATTGACGCAGCAAAGGCTGGTCCCATTGTGTGGGAACTGGATGGCCCTGTCCCGATTTTATAGATGTCTCGAATTGATTTCATAGGTCCTTACCTCCGGTACCGCGGCAGTTTAGCGGTTTTAGCATAACTATTATATTTTTTTTATCCTAAAGTAGCAAGTAATAAATATTTTGACGGATGAGTCAATGGAACTGTATATATTTACAGTATGGTCATAAGTTTGATAGATTAGTAATAAGTAATTGTTTTGATTTTAACATCCATGCTATAAATTGGTATGTTTATGCAAATAGAGAAAATCAATTATTATCATCATCTTATCAGGAGGATAGTTGTTAATGTATAGTGTCATCAATAAAGAACTGCTAAAGGCTCATGAGGGAATGTTATACTTTTGATATAGAAAGTTTAATTACGTAAATTGTGAGGTAAGTTACAAGGAGACATTTCTATGCCGCTTGACTTAAAAGATTATTTAGTTGTTGGCATTTCTTCAAGGGCATTATTTGATCTTGAGGAAGAAAATAAGATTTATGAGGAAAAAGGTTTACAGGAATATGCCAATTATCAGATAGAACATGAAAATGACATATTAAGGCCGGGGGCTGGGTTCCAACTGGTAAAAGCACTTCTTAAGATTAATTCACTTGTATCTGCCAAGAGAAAGACGGAAATCATCATTATGTCCCGAAACAGTGCTGATACAAGCCTTAGAATATTCAATTCAATTGAACATTATGGCTTGGACATTTCTCGTGCGGCACTTGTAGGAGGAGCAAGCATATCGCCATATTTGCCTGCATTTAATGTGGACTTGTTCCTTTCTGCAAATGAAAGCGATGTCCAGGATGCTATTAATGCAGGAATTGCGGCAGGTATTATCTGCACACATCCGGAATTTCCTATCGATCCACATAAAGAAATCGATCAGATTAGAATTGCATTTGACGGGGATGCTGTTTTGTTTTCTGACGAATCAGAGCGGATATATCAGGAACAAGGTTTAAAAGCTTTCTTGGAACACGAAAAGATGAATGCACGCAAACCATTGCCTGAAGGTCCCTTTGCTAAACTATTAAAAACATTATCGTTTCTGCAAAATGAATTCCCAAAGGATAAGGTGCCCATAAGAACGGCTTTGGTTACTGCACGTAATGCCCCGGCCCACGAAAGGGTAATACGTACTCTCAGAGAATGGAATGTGCGTATTGACGAAGCCTTCTTTTTGGGAGGGGTTGAGAAAAGTGAGGTGCTTAAAGCATTTGGAGCACATATCTTTTTTGATGACCAGCCCATTCATGTAGACCCTGCTTCCAGACTTGTACCTTCGGCAAGAGTTCCGTATAAAAATAACGGAGTACCAGATAAATGATATGAATTGATGGGTATGTAACCTCCCAAATTCAGACATATGGAATGGATTGAAAGGAATAATAACCAAAGGATTTGATGGAATTATAAAAGAAGGAACATTTTGAGTGCAGTTTGGAAGGAATGAGATAGCCTTGGCTAAGATGCCGGTTTTATTTGTTGGACATGGTTCTCCTATGAATGCCATAGAGGACAACGATTATTCAAGAGGCTGGAGGAAAATTGCTGAAAGGATACCCAAGCCAGAGGCAATATTATCTATTTCTGCTCATTGGTATACGCACGGAACCAGAATCATGAATGATGAAAAACCAAAAACTGTTTATGATATGTATGGTTTTCCTGATGAACTGTATGAAATCATTTATGATTCCCCTGGCTCCCCGTACTTTGCAAAAGCGTCAAAGGAACTGATTTCAAGGGAAAAGATATATGATAATTCCTGGGGTATAGACCACGGTACCTGGTCGGTGCTGGTTCATATGTACCCTAAAAGAGACATCCCTGTTTTTCAAATTAGCGTAGATGCTGATGCGCCCGCTGAAGAACACTACAAGATGGGGCAGGAGCTAAGCGCTTTAAGGGAACAGGGCGTTCTCATACTTGGATCAGGCAATGTTGTCCATAATTTACGACTGGTCGACTGGCACAAAGAAAGCAAAGGCTTTGACTGGGCATATGAATTTGATGAATATATTTATGGGAACATTTTAAACAGAAATCATGATAAAATCCTGAAGTATAATGAACTTGGCGAGGTTGCAAAGCTTGCAGTACCCACTCCGGACCATTTTTATCCTCTTTTATATGCACTCGGAGCTTCAAGGGATAATGATAAAATCAGTGTTTACAATAAATCCTGCGAACTTGGCTCTTTAACTATGACCTGTTATCTTTGGGAATAATTCATTTCAGCTAATATATTACTTTGATACAGGATAGCTAATCCATCAAACCAGTGATTATACTGTTCTCTGCATCAATGAATTTATCAGGATAATTCAACTCTGTTTATTTCTGTCTATGAACAATTCCTTGGTTCTCGATTTTTCAAATTGACGCTTTTCGATTTGACACATATAATAAATACATCGAAGTTTATGGATTTGAGGTGCCATAATGGAAGACTATTTGAAATACGCAAAAGTTTTCAAGGCGCTTGGAGATCCAAAAAGAGCCATGATTGTAGATATGCTCTCATGCGGGGAACTTTGCGCCTGCATGATTTTAGAGAAATTTGAAATGTCTCAATCCACCTTGTCTCATCACATGAAGATTCTGTGTGAATGCGGGCTGGTCAAGGGCAGAGAACACGGAAAGTGGACGTATTACTCTTTGGACTTAGATACTGTAAAGAGAGTAAAGCAGTTTCTCTGTGACATCACTTCACCTAAAGAAAATTGCATCTGTAAAAATGAAGACTGTTGTAAAGGAAATGATAAAAATGAATAACGAGAAGTCTTGCTGCTGTTCAGCAGGGAATTGTAGCAGCATTGAATCCATTACGCCGTACGATAAAAATGATAAATGGGTAGCGGGTGAACTACATACTGCAAAAGGCAAAGTTCCTGTGATCTCTACAAAACTTCACTTCAAAGACATACTTGGAGCGTGGAAAGTGCGCTGGGGAATTGGCAGGATGAATTACAAAATCAATCCCGGGCTTTATGCTATTGGTAAACCTGATAATACATCTCCTGTTTTGGTGAGCGCAAACTACAAATTAACATTTGATGTTTTGAGAAAAGAGTTGTCAGGCATTAATTGCTGGCTTTTGATACTTGATACAAAAGGTATCAATGTCTGGTGTGCCGCTGGCAAAGGTACATTCGGAACCGATGAACTTGTAAGCCGTATAATGAAAACCGGCCTGTCTGAGATAGTATCACACAGGAAATTGGTGCTGCCGCAGCTGGGTGCGCCCGGTGTGAGCGCCCATGAGGTGACAAAACGAACCGGTTTTTCTGTGATTTACGGACCAGTAAGAGCGAAGGATATTAAGGCATTTCTCGATTCAGGCTACAAAGCGACAGAAGAAATGCGTACTGTTAAGTTTACGATGTGGAACAGATTGGCTCTGACTCCAATTGAACTTGTGGGTGCTGCAAAATTATCATTAACCATTTTTGGTGTTTTATTTCTTATAAACCTGTTTGCTTCAAGACCTTTCGGACTTTCGGATTTTATAGCCTATGCGGGTGCTGTAATAATGGGGACAGTCATAACACCTATGCTTCTTCCCTTGATTCCCGGCAGGGCTTTTGCATGGAAAGGATGGCTTTTGGGGCTGTTATGGACGTTGGGATTTATCTGGTATAACGGTTGGCTTGTTTCCGAGTTTTTGCTTCTTGCCATAGGATACTTGCTTGTTTTACCGTCATTGTCAGCATTTTTGGCAATGAATTTCACCGGCTCGTCAACATACACATCCTTTTCCGGTGTTATCAAGGAAATGAAAATTGCTGTGCCGCTAATTGCTCTTTCATCCATAGCAGGGATTGTACTGGTATTGATAAAGAGCTTAATGGCATAAGGAGGACGTTATGAAACACAGATATTTGAAAAATGTCGCAACACTTAACCTGGCTTGCGAAAAATGCATAGGATGTGGAAGATGCGCCGAAGTTTGTCCTCACAGGGTTTTCAGTATTAACGAAAGAAAAGCGCAGATTGTAGATAAAGACCCTTGCATGGAGTGCGGCGCTTGCGCGAAAAATTGTCCAACAAACGCCATAACTGTAAAATCTGGCGTTGGATGCGCTGAAGCAGTTATTATTGGCTGGTTTACGGGAAGCGAGCCAAGCTGTGGTTGTTCAAGTGATGAAGGATGCTGCTAGCGGGTGATGATTGCCAACTACCAATCAAGTAGTTGGCGTTTTTTAGTTAGGTTGAATCTTTAAACAACAGGTTGTGCCAGGGTTTTTCTTGACCTGTAACAGTAGATTTATATAATTGAGATTAATAATATTTCTGATAATTCCTAAAAGAACCTGAGTTAAAGTATTGAACTTGTTCTCCATAAAGGGTGAATAATGGTGACGGGTGAAAATAAATCATTAAACAGTGCTATTAATATAAATAAGGTCTTCGTATATGGAACATTAATGAAGGGTTTTTCGAATTATAAAATATTCCTTGAAGGTAAGATAGAACGCATTACTCCTGCAACAATAAATGGACTTCTTTATCATCTGCCGGAAGGATATCCAGCTTTGCTTGAAGGTAATGAAATAATTAAGGGTGAAGTGGTAGAACCGGTAGATGAAGAACTGTTGAAAGCTCTGGATTGGCTGGAGGACTATGTTGAAGGAGGAAGCGATAATTTATATGATAGAGTCATTAAAAAGGTTATGACAGAAGATGGGAAAGAGAAGCTTTGTTGGGTATACATATTCAAAGACAGTAGATATGCAAAAGAAAAAGGTACACATGTAGCACATGGCGATTGGAGAAGATTCATGGAGGGAAAATGATATTACCCTCGGTATTTAAAAATACCGGGGGTAATTTATTGCACTTAAATTGTGTAATGATAAAGGTAACAATAAAAATTTATTGAAAAACAATAAATACTTTGCTATAATCATGAAAAACTAATTGAAAAACAATATTATATAAGTGGTGATGTTTATGAAGAATTATTCAACAATGATATTGCGCCTTGCTATCTTTTCGGCAGTAGCTATTGTGCTTGCCATATGCGGTGTTGCTGTCTGGCAGGCGATAACCACAGATGCAACATCAGATTATTACACACTGTCTTATGTTTTCCTTCTTGGTACATGTTTGGCTGCAATACCATGCTTTATTGCGTTATATCAGTCATATAAGCTGTTGGGATATATTGACACTAACCTGGCTTTCTCAGATTTGTCAGTAAAGGCTTTGAAAGTAATAAGGCACTCAGCTCTTGTAGAATTTTTTATTTGTGCCCTTGGCGGCTTGCCTTTTTTCTATATAGTGGCTGAAAAAGAAGATGCGCCAGGCTTAATAATTATCGGCATGGTGATAGCAGGCGTCGCATTTATAATTTCGGTATTTGCTTCTGTTTTAAGCAGGCTTTTTCAGGAGGCAGCTGCTATGAAATCAGAAAATGACTTAACAATCTGAGGTGAATTGAATGATTATAGTAAATGTTGATGTCATGCTTGCTAAAAGAAAAATGAGCGTAACAGAGCTATCTGAGAAAATAGGAATTACAATGGCTAACCTGTCTATTCTGAAAAATGGAAAAGCTAAGGCTATCCGGTTTTCAACTTTGGATGCTTTATGCAAAGCATTGAAATGCCAGCCGGGGGATATATTGGAATACAGAAGCGATGAAGACACTTCTCGGTAAAAGAGCTTTCACTTAATAACGCCACAATACTCAATCTTACTTGTACCATTTAATTAGTGCTGAAACCTGGGAGTGCATAGTTTATGTACGACATACTTATAGTTGGTGCAGGCCCTGCTGGGGCCAACCTTGCCCGATTAATCGGAGATAAATATAAGGTATTGATAATAGATAAAAGAGATTTGGAAAATTCCAATCCCAGACCGTGTGTAAATAAATGCTGCGGAGGCTTGCTTGCACCCGATGCACAGAAAATGATAGCCCAAATGGGACTTGGGATTCCTAAGGATATACTGGTTGATCCGCAGCTTTTTGCTGTAAGAACTATTGATTTGACAAATAATTTGGAAAGGCTGTATCAGAGATTCTACTACAATATGGACAGAGAACGGTTCGACAAATGGATGGTTTCCTTGATTCCAAAAGGTGTTGATAAAAAGTTTAACTCGTTATTTAAAGGTCTTGTAAAAATACCCGGTGGCTATGAAGTAAAATATATCTGTAATGGACAGGAATTAACCGCAACAACCAGAATTATCGTTGGGGCAGATGGTGCATCGTCTAAAGTAAGAAAACTAATCGGAAAAGACACTAATATCCCTGAACAATACATAGCCATTCAGGAATGGTTTGAATGTTCTTATCCAATGCCATATTATACAGCCGTTTTTGATGAAGAAATAAGTGATTTTTATTCCTGGTTAATACCCAAAGACAATTATTTGCTGTTGGGAGCGGCTCTTAAGCCAAGGGACAATACTAGAGAAAAATATGACATGCTAAAAAGAAAACTATCAAACCTGGGATTCAATTTTGAAAATAAAATAAAAACTGAAGGTGCATTCATCTTTAGACCTACAAAGGTATCACAGTTTTTTGCAGGAACAGATGGCATAACCCTTATCGGAGAAGCGGCAGGCGCCATTAGTCCTAGTTCGGCAGAAGGAATAAGCTACGCGTTAAAAAGCTCATCGTATTTGGTTCATAGCCTTGAAAAAGGAATAGACGGCTATTTTGCCAGATATAAAAATATGGTAAAGAATATAAAGTTTAATTTACTCTTTAAAAATATAAAATCACCGGCCATGTATAACCCGTTTTTCAGGAACTTAATTATGAGGTCAGGTCTTTTATGTATAAAGTAGTATATATTTGATGTAAGGTTTACTTGACATTTCGTTGCCAGGGTTATATATTAAATGTAAGGTTTACTTGACACGAGAGGAGGCTTGTTTTGAAAAACAAGGTGCGTGAATTACGAGAAGAAATGAATTTAACGCAGGCAGAGTTAGGAAAACTTGCGGGTGTTTCAAGACAAGCTATTAATGCAATTGAAACGGGTAAGTTTGATCCATCTATACGTCTTGCACATGCTCTAGCAAAAATATTCTCCAAAACAATTGAGGAAGTATTTGATTTTGAAGCTGAATGAACTATCAGAAGCGTATATATTCATAAGCAATTGAATATGAGGGGAGAAATCTTAAAATGAAACTCTTGCGTTATCCGTTAGTCAATGGGGTTTTTGTAAGCTTATTTACGGCATTTTATGCTTTAATATTAATATTTACGTCCAATCATCTTGAATTTCAAAGAATTCTGTATTACACAAAAGCCAAAGCTGCAAATCTGAGCAATCTAAGCTCATGGGGAGAATTTCTGTATAATGGACATCAAAAATATATTGGAATGGCTATGATAGCGTTGACGATTTTGATTGTTGTTCTGCTGATATTGAGGAAAAAAACATATGATGAATACCATGTGCAAATTCTAAGTAAATGCTTTTTAATAGCAGGTTTTATTACTATTTGTCTGGTAGCATTATTCTTTTTCATGGTATTAAGCGAACCCGTAGCAATTGTAGAGAAATTTACTCTATTCGTAATACTTCACTGGATGTCAATATTGGTTGCTGATTTGATTTTTATTATCTCTTGTCGTACTAATTAAAGCCCATTCCGGACACTATTTGGAAAATAATATTGCAAATCACTTTAAGAGTGATAAAAAGAGTGCTATAATCAGGTCAATATTCATTGTTCGCTAAATTTATAAGCAATATTGATATCGCCAGTATATATAAAAATGTGTTGAAGTAACTTGCTGATTACTATTGGCAAGTAAGTGCCGAAGTATGATAAAACCAAGGAGATTAAAAAAAGGAGATAAGGTCGCCATTGTGAGCCTTTCATGGGGAGGACTTGGCGATAAACAGTTTATTCATAAGTATTACATCGCTAAAGAACGGCTTGAAAAAGACTTTGGGCTGGAAGTAGTATGTATGCCCTATGCCTTAAAAGGAAGTGAATTTGTTGCACGGCACCCTGAATTAAGAGCAAAAGACCTGATGGATGCTTTTGCTGACACTTCCATTTCCGCAATTATCTGTGCCATAGGCGGAGATGATACCATACGCACACTGCCGTATATTGATTTGGATATAATCAGGAAGAATCCAAAAATATTTATGGGATATTCCGATAGCACCATCAATCATTTTATGATGTACAAAGCTGGACTTGTTTCTTTCTATGGCCCCTCAATAATGTGTGAATTTGGCGAATACGTAAAAATGTTTGATTACACAAAGAAAGCCGTTATGGATATGCTCTTTTCCGGATGGGATACATACAATATCTTACCCAGCGAAGAATGGACGGACGATTATATTCTATGGGACGAAAGCAACATAAATAAAACTCATACCATGAAAAAAGATACTCATGGATACGAAGTCATCAATGGTAGGGGAAAAGCCCGGGCTCATTTGCTGGGCGGCTGCATTGACGTATTCATGATGGCTGTGGGAACTAAAGTGTGGCCAACGCTTGATGAATGGAAAGATTCCATACTGTTTATTGAAACAAGTGAGGATAAGCCATCTCCTCAATTTGTTATGTGGACATTCAGGAATCTTGCTGCCCAAGGTATTTTAAAACTTCTTAAAGGTATTATGGTTGCCAAGCCTCAGGGTGAGGTATATTATGAAGAATATAAAACTGCCATTACAAAGGTTGTAGTAGATGAAGAAGGGTTAAATGACCTGCCAATAATCTACAACGTTAATTTTGGGCACGCAAAACCCATAGGGATTATCCCTTATGGTATACCTGCTGAACTTGACTGCGAAAAAAAGACGATTACGCTTCTGGAGTGCCCGACAATTTAATGCTTTGGCAATGGTGGACCTTGGAGGTAATTTATGAGTGAAATTAAAAGGTACAATGTTAATGAAGAGTATTCCTTTTCAGAAATGGTGGAGGCAGGAGATTTTATCTTCTTAAGTTTTTGTGTCGGGAATGTGGGCCAATCCTTTGAAGCACAGGTTCATAGTGCTCTTGATGACATGGAAAACCGGCTGAAGAAATTTAACTTAACGCTGGATTCTGTCGTAAAGATTGATGTTTTACTTAGAGATGCCTGGAATATTCCTGTCATGGAGAAAGTCTTCAAAGAGCGATTTAACGGAAAATATCCTGCAAGAAAAACAATTCAGACCAATTTTGCTCATGTAGGCGGACCGGATGGCTTACATATTCAGATAGATGCCATTGCATATAAAAAGTAATATTACTTCACTGTTGTCCAGAGCAGTATTTCTAAGTTTTTGAGAGTATTCGAGCTTGTCAAAGCGGGTTTGAATTACAATTGATCATTCTGATTCATCCAAAAATAAAAAGACTTGCGTATTTTACAGCAAGTCTTTTTTTCTTCCTTATGCCAACAGCCAGCTAACAGCTTCATTCATATTGGTAAATACACGAAATGAGTTTCCTTTGCTGTGCTCCAGGGCCATTTCTTTAAACCGTGGGGTAAAGTTATGATTATCCTTAAGGATGACTGCTGCTTTTACATTGTAATTTCCTAATTTCTGGAGTACTGTACCTGCAATGCCTGTCTTCAGATTCACAAAATCATCTGATAAGCTGTTTCCTTCCAAAAGCACTGCATTTGCGTCGTTTTCAAAGCAAAGGGTAATGATGTTGTAAGCATCATGCTCGCTTTGAATTAAAGGGTCTTTGCTTGTAAAATGAATGTACTTTTTACCCTGATTTTCAATTACTTTATAATTCATGTCTGATTTCACCTCGTTATTCTCTTTTAGAACTTTTGATTCCGTTGAAATACTTTCATCATCAGGGAGTTCTGAAATATAATCCTGTACCTTGCGAATCCATTCAAGCTCGTATGAATAGAAGGAGAGGATATTTTCCCGTATTAAGCTTAAGAACTTTGCTTTATTTGAAGGCTCCTTTTCAGCAAAATAGCATTTATCAAGCTCTTTTTCAGCCAATATAGCCTGCATTTTTACAGTATCCAAATAGGAAGCCAGCATTTTTTCAAGAGCACTACGTTTTAATTGGCATGCAAAAGCAAGTTTAATTAAAATCTGCTTTTTAAAAGCAGGTTCCTCGGTGTCGGATATAAGCCAATCTTTTAGCTCATTTATGCCAGAGTTGGTAATTGTGTAGATATTCTTGGATGGAGAGCCCTCATGATGCTGTACTTCTTTTGTAACAAAACCCTTATCCAATAATTCAACAAATGCCTTGTATATCTGGTTGTTATTGCCTGACCAATGCATAAATGGAGTATTCTGAATTATTTTCTTTATTTCATACCCGGTCATTGATTCCTGGTTTAAAAGCCCCAAAATCACGTGATTCAGTGACATTTTAATGCCTCCCAATGCATAATCGCTACTATAACATATGTTAATAGTAACATATGTTACTAAGGTGGTCAATATATTTTTGCTTTTCATTTGAAATCAACTTATTTATAAAGAAACTTTATAAATTCTTTATAATTGCCTGTTACTTTAATAGACGAACAAGCGATTTGCGCTTATGTGAATACCTATAAAGAATTGTCATGATGAAAGGAAAGGATGAATAGAATGCAGGACTTAATACTTGAAACAAAAAATTTAAAAAAATACTATGGGAAACAGCTTGCAGTAAATAATATTTCACTACAAATACCACGGGGTTCCATATATGGACTTCTTGGACCTAATGGAGCAGGAAAGTCCACGATACTAAAAATGCTTACGGGACTTTTGTATCCGACCGAAGGTGAAATAATTGTCTTTGGTGAGCCTTGGAGACGTAAACACCTTGAACGAATCGGGGCGTTGATTGAATCGCCTGCTTTATATGGAAACCTTACTGCTGTTGAAAATCTTATGGTTCACACAAAATTGATGGACATTCCCAAAGAAAGAATTTACGAAGTTTTAGAAACAGTAGATCTCAAAAATACAGGCAAAAAGCCTGCATCCCAATTTTCAATGGGCATGAAGCAAAGGCTGGGTATAGCAATAGCCCTGTTAAAGCATCCGGAATTACTGATATTGGATGAACCTACAAATGGGCTTGATCCTATTGGTATTCAGGAACTTAGGGAACTAATCCGTTCCTTTGTTAAAAATGGGATTACGGTTATTTTGTCTAGCCATATACTGACGGAAGTTTCGCAGCTTGTTGACCATATTGGGATTATAAGCGATGGAGAGCTTAAATATCAGGGAAGTATAAGCCATGATGAAGATCTTGAGAAGTTATTCATGAATGTTGTGAGGGGGAATAAAAAATGATTAATGCACTAAAAGCTGAAAGTCTTAAGTATAGAAGGTCTTTTGCAAGACGCCTTGTTTTAATTGCTCCGCTGTTTTTTATACTAATAGCATTGCCGCAAAAAATATACATGCCTTCCGATTATCTGAGGCCATGGGAGCTGCTTGTGGATCAGGTATACAATTGGTGGCCAATAATTTTCATTCCCCTGGGCACTGCTTTATTTGCCGCACTTGTTGCGCTGCAGGAGAAGAAAGCGGGAAATTACCGCAATCTAAGAGTTCATGAAATTTCGCCTGCTGTTATATGGACCGGAAAAGCTATATTAATGGCATATTATACGTTCTTTGCCACACTTGTACTTATTGCAGCAACTGTTATAACAGGCCTGATTACTGCAGGGGGAGAAATTCCATGGATTAAGATTTTTATTGGAGGGGTGACCCTATGGATAACTTCCCTGGCCGTAATACCAATACAGTTATGGGCTGCAACATGGAAAGGCACATTTTTCAGCATGGCTGTCGGAGTAGCAGGACTTATTGCCGGTGTTTTAGCCGCACCAACAAATTATTGGATATTTGTTCCGTGGAGCTGGCCTACCAGGCTTATGTGCCCTATTGTTGGAGTTCATCCCAATGGAGTTCCCTTAAAAGCACCAGATCCCCTTTTAAGTTCTTCAGTAATACCAACTGGGATAATTCTGGCTGTTGCTTCTTTTTTAACGTTTACTGCAATTACGGCGTTGTGGTTTAATAAAAAGGAGGTAAAATGATGAGAATACTAATTTCCGAATGGATAAAGACAAAACGTACGCCTGTAAAATGGATTTCTCTTTTGACGCCTGTTGTTTTTGCGGTACTTATTGTATGGTATTTTTCTTTTAGGACAATAACGGCAGATACACAAATTTCGATTTTCCAGGCATTTTTTGAGGTATGGACTGCATTGGTTATACCGTTTGGTGCAGGCTTAATATCTGGAATTATGATACATCAGGAGGAACTTGCAGGTAATTTCAACGGCTTTCTTTCAAATAATCTGCCTCGACGGAATTTGTATCTTGGAAAACTGATAATGCTTATTTTAATGGCATCCATAAGTACAATACTGGCTGTAGTAGTTTTGTTGGCAGGGGCAGGTTATGTTCTTCATATATCAATTTCCTGGCAGGTTTTTGTTATAGCTGCTATACTGGCCTTGGCAGGAACTCTCCCGCTTCTGGCATTCCACTTATGGATAAGCTTTGCGTGGGGGATGGGTGCCTCAATAGGTATTGGAGGCATCGGTATTCTTTTGTCTGCGTTGATGGCAACAAGCCTTGGCGATAAGATTTGGCATTTTGTGCCCTGGGCATGGCCTGTCCGCTTATCAGGTCTGGCGGGAGTTTACCTTTTGTATTTACCTGATATGAAATTGCCGCCTGAAATAATATCTTCAGTTTTTATTCAAAAGCAGGCAGTTAAGGGAATAATTCCGGCAGTGATATTATTTTTCGTTTTGCTTGCCGGAAGTCTGATTTGGTTTAATAAGTGGGAAGGCAGGAAAATTACTGACTAATTAAGGATGCATGGAGTATGAGCAAGATTCTAATAATTGACGATGAAATTGACCTGGTCAATCTATTAAAAGATTCCTTGGAAAACAGAGGGCATACTGTATTAACTGCATTTGACGGGGAAGAAGGTATCAGAAAAGCTAAGGAACAGCCGGACATCATTATTCTGGACATAATGATGCCCGGCATTGATGGCTATGAAGTCATAAGAAGAATAAGGGATGCAATTTTTTGTCCCATCATTTTTTTAAGTGCAAAGCAGTCGGAGACTGATATGATAAAAGGTCTTGCACTGGGAGGGGACGATTATTTAACAAAGCCCTTCAGCCTTAATGAACTTTTGGCAAGAATAGATGCCCACTTAAGAAGAGAGAAACGAACAATATTTAATAATAACTCTGGCAAAAAGGTGTTTATTAATTTTGGCAGATTGTCTGTAGATTTAAAATCAAAACAGGCAAAGATTAATGATAATATTATATCTCTTACCAAACGTGAATTTGAAATTTTGGAGCTTCTTATCATGCATCCTGGCCAGGTGTTTTCAAAAGAGCAAATATATGAAAAGGTTTGGGGATACGATGCGGA
Source organism: Clostridiaceae bacterium (assembly GCA_012719545.1). Lineage (GTDB taxonomy): Bacteria > Bacillota > Clostridia > DSM-8532 > DSM-8532 > DTU059. The sequence continues at coordinate 94,858 of JAAYAD010000034.1, read as the reverse complement.
GGGAGATTCCTCAACTGTCACTGAGCATGTGAAAAAGATAAGGGCAAAGATAGCCGAATTTGATGACACAGAATATATATCGACGGTGTGGGGTATAGGATATCGTTTTAATAAAATTATGTAACTATAATTATAATTAACTTTTCGGGTGCATTCATATGTTGGAAAGAAAGCCTTTGAAATCACAATTTATACTGATGTTTGTTTTGATTGTAATAACAAGCATAATTGCAACAATACCTACATATTATGCGTGTTATGTTATTTACTCAAAAAATGAATATAAAAATATATACCCCGCCAATTACTTTGAAAGGAAAATACCTGAAATTGAAGGTTATATCAGAAAAGAAGGCGAAAGCCTTTTAAACTTGAGCCAAAAGCAGACTCTTGACAGCATAATACCCAATGAAGGCATGTTGTATCAGGTAATGGATGTAAACGGGAATATGTTATATGGGACAGATTCTGAGAAGCTGATTAACGGAAAAGATGAATTATATACCAAACTCAATACCACTGCAGGAATAGATGGAAGATATGTAAGAATAGTTCCGGTATTTGATTCAGATGGCAAGTTAAACGGAGCGGTTTCATTGTCATATACGTTAAATCCATATATTCCAAATGTAAAAGATAGATTTTTCTTTACGGTAATATTCATTGTAGTTGTTTTAGCTCCATTTATTTATATAGTAACCTTTACGTTGCTTTTTGCAAGGAAATTTGCCGCAAACATAGGCAAGCCCTTAAATATGCTGATTAATGCATCCAAAAAGGTCAAAGAAAAGGATCTTGATTTTAACATAGATTATCATGCGGACAATGAACTTGGCAAACTGTGTGAAGCCTTTAATGAAATGAAGAATGAACTAAGGGAATCATTAATATCACAGTGGAAAGCAGAACAGGAAAGACGGGAAATGGTCCATGCACTGGCTCATGACCTGAAAACACCCTTATCTGTTATACAGGGCTACGTTGAATCACTTTTGGAAGGTAACTTTTCTGATACTCAGAAAACACAAAAATATTTGCAGGTAATAAAGGATAATGCAAACAAGGGGTCGGAACTTGTTAAAGAAATGCTCTATGCCGCAGAGCTTGAAATGTCCGGTGCCAGGCTTGATATTTCTCCCGTAAATATACGCTCGTTCTTGATGCAGAAAAAAGAAAGCTATGAAATGATGTCGAAAAGCAAAAATATTGATTTCATTGTTGATGTAAAATGTGAAAACCAGGCTACCGCAACATGTTCGGTTGATGTGGCAAAACTTGAGAGAATCCTGGACAACATAGTGCTAAACAGCATCAGATTTGTGCCTGAACATGGGACAATTAAAATTAATGCTGAAATCACCGGCAATAAAATTAACTTTACAGTGTGTGATACAGGAAAAGGATTCTCAAATAAAGACTTGTCAAATCTTTTTAATAAATTTTACAAGGGTGATGAATCCCGTTCGACAAAAGATGGACATGCAGGACTAGGCTTATATATTGCCAAAAGGCTTGTTGAAATGCATGGCGGAAGTATTTCTGCCTCAAATTCAAAAGACGGCGGCGCATGTATCAGATTTGATCTGCTTTCACACTAAATCGTGTGAAAGCGCTGATGCTCTTGCCTGAATAGTGATACATTAATCGAGACTATTGTCTACTATTTATTTGCTTAAGTATTAATATGAGCATCAGCGAGCTTTCGGGGCAAGGATTATATCAAAGTTATTGTCTTGTTCGTTCTATGTCTATGGCTGTTAGTTTTCCGTCTACAATTGCCAGTTCTCCCGCAGCAATTACCTTGCCCTGAGGGTCAGGGTATTTTGTCCTCCTTACCATAAGCCTGCCGTTATCAAGGTACAGGGCGTAATCATAATACATACGGTCGCTCAGTTCATATGTTTTTCCTGAGGAATAATCGCAAACAATTATGCGCTCATCTATGATTCCGGAACCAAAACTGACCGTGGCACATAACTCAGGAAGTCCGTCGCCTGTTAGGTCGGAAAGATATATATTCCAGACAGGCATACCGGTAAAAAGAGTTTTTTCACCCGTTGAATTCAATGCCCTTACTTCATATGGAGTCCATTTGAATATGGTTCCAGGGTATTCTGGCAATTCCAGTTCAAGGCTTTTATCCCAGGGCATATGCTCGTCAAAGTAGTAATCAAACCATTTTCGTGCCTCTGAGCTTGTTGTGTATCCGGGGATAGGGTATATAACGTTAAGAACTTTGCTGGTTAATTCTGTACCATCAAAGTTTCTGGCAACTGCCCAGACCCGGCCGCGAAAACCTTTGGGGAAAATATCTCCGATATCAATGCGTATTAAATGTACATCAATATCGTTTTCTATTGGATACGGTACTGTAACTGAAATATCTTCAGAACCCTCGTGGGCAAAATAAAGGGTGATATCGGAAGTCCATGGACAATAGACTTCCGCGGTAATTACATAATCAAGCTGATACAAACCATCTTCATTTTTGCCAATAGGCTTTGCCTCACGGGGGTCTGCCGGAACTCCCGGGTATAGGGTGAGAGAAGGGGGTGTTATTTCATGTTCCACAAGAATATATCTTGCTCCTCCTTTGGCGAAAAGTGGAACACTGGCAGATTCGAATATCAAAGTATTTTGGTCTTCGACTTTAAACCGCGCAATAACTTCCCTGTTCTTTTTTCCGTAGAAATCTGAGTAAATTAATAATTCTCCGTCTGAAAACTCGTAGGTGCATGGCGGAAGCAGGTAACTGCTGATAGGCGGGGTTGCCAGTACCGCAGTGCCATTTTCGTAAAGTGATATAGACAACAGGCGTTCTAGCTTATCCTTCTCGGTAGCGTTTTCAAGTATATACTGTTTGACAGGCATTTGGGGCGAGTGAATGCTCATAATCCGCCAAACATCATCACTTTCAACAGCCAGCAAATAATCATGATTATAGCCTTCCAACTCATAAATACGCCAGGTGCTGTACTCGGTGTTGGCATATCCTATCTGCTTTCCTTTTCCGGTTTTGACCTTGGGCAGCACATGCCTCTTTACATCATCCCAAAGCTGTTTTCCTTGTCCTGCATTGTCCGGTGTTATTTCATGATAGACTGTGTCATTCCAAATCAGTTTCATATCTTTTGAAAAGTATGTCGGATTGTCTACATATATAATTTTCATTTCAATAAGTGATGTATTGCCGTTTGAGAAAGCACTGTCAACATTGGATGTATTGTTGATTAGTGGTGTTTTATTAATGGGCTGTATATTGTCTGTGCGGGATGTAATATCGGTGCTGGGAGTGTTGATAACTCGGTTCACAGCAAGGCCGGTTCCCAACACAGCAACCAAAATGAGTGATGCAATGATGATCTCTCGAGAAGTTTTTTTAAATTTCAATACATTTTTGATACGCTCTTTCATGCCGCCTTCCCCAAAAGCCAATGGGCTGCCGCTTATAATACGGTGTTCCGTTGCAAGTGACAGTAGGGACATGGAATAATCCTTTTTTGCTTCATTGCCCAATTCCTTTAAGACGTGCTCGTCACACGACATCTCCATATCAGCGCCCATCAAGAGAAACGCTGCCCAAACAAGAGGATTGAACCAATGCAGGCACAGGATAAAATATGCTGCTATTTTTACAATATGGTCATGGCGCCTGATGTGCGTTTTCTCATGGAGAAGAATATAGCTTTTTTCTTTTTCGGAAAGACCAACAGGCAGGTATATGCGAGGTTTTATTATGCCCAATACAAAGGGATATCTTATGTTTTGGGATTCATATATGTTTGACTTAATATTCAAAGCTTTTTTCATTTTATGATTAAGAACCACATAAGAAACTGTGCCGTAAATAATCATCGCTGCAGTTCCCACTAACCAGACAATTGTTCCAATCATTATCCATATTTGCAGGGGATTGATGCCTGCATTTGTAGTTGCAGGGGGAAGAAGTTCGCTTACAGCGTTGTTTACAAATGGAATTCCGCTGTTAATGCGTGGTACAGGCTGCATGGCAATATCCATAGGTATGACTTGGGGTTTAAAGGGGATTAGACTAATAACACTCTCAATTGAAAATGGTAATACAAGCCTGAATCCGGCTACTGACCAAAGCAAATAGGTAATGAATTTGGGGGCTTTTTTAAGAAGCGGACGCACCAGGCAGATTGCCAGAATGACATAGGATCCGGTCAGGCTCATGTTAAGTACGTTGAGGAACAGTTTATCCATAGTCAGTCCTCCTCGTATTCCTCTATCAGACGTTTAAGTTCAAGAGCCTGCTCCTGTGTAAGTTTTCTTCCGCTGAAAAATGAAGCTATGAATTTTGGCAGTGACCCTCCAAAGGTATCCTCAACATATTGGCGGCTTTCACGAGCCAATTGCTCTTCCCGGGTAAGCAACACCGTTATGTTCGCGTTTTCATTTTTAAATACGCCTTTATCACAAAGCTTTTTTAATATCGTGTAGGTGGTGGATTTCTTCCATTGCAGCTCTTTGGCAGCAAGGGCGACCAAATCAGGTGAAGTAAGGGGGGCATTACTCCAGATTAAAGATGCAAGTTTTTCCTCAGCTTCGGTGAGAGTTATATTCTTTGCCATAGCTTACCTCCAGTCTAAAAGCGTTAGACTAAATTCAGTCTAACATTTTTAGACTGGATATGTCAACGATTAAATTTATTATTTTTCAGGATCCATGAGATAGCTGTATGGGGCTGTATGAGGGCAATCTGAATTATACGAGAGAACTGTATAAGAAGACTGTTCGAGAATTATTTAAATGCCCAAAATAATATAAAGCCCATGATATAAGGCTCATGAGCTTTTATATAGAAAAAGGGGGGAGAGACAAACTAAGCAGACTCATCTATTCAATATTGTCATTGTCGCAGTAATGTTTTTTAAGTACAAAGATAACTTCTTCAACCCTGTGATCTGCAATGGAATAGATAACATTCTGGCCTGTCTTTGTAAAATCCAGAATCCCATGAGCCTTAAGCAGCGCAAGGTGCTGTGAAAGGGCTGACTGTGTTATGTTTGGAATCTTCTCACCCAGACTGCTTACGCTTTTGGGGCCTTTTATAAGCTCGCACAATATGAGCAGCCTGTACTCATTGGCAAGTACCTTCAGTATTTCTGCAATTTTCTTTGCTTTCTGCTCCATTTAAAAATTCCTTTCTGTGCTTTATCTGGCAGATTCCCTGGGTCATGGTCCCCATAGGACAGTATACACACCACGAACGTGGCTTAAACAAAAGCATTGTTAATATCCCCAACACAGTTGAGGTCAGCATGACACTGTAGAAACCGAAGGCAAACTGGGCAGCCCATGAGGGCACAAACGTAGTGTTAGTCCAGTTCCAGGGAAGTTTAAACACCCATAAAAGGGTTACAGCCTCTTTAAGGGATGCGCCGGCGAATACCGTATATGTAGTATAAATCATCACACCGAACATGGTCATAAAGAAGGCGAGAAACCCGTACCTGAACCATTTGGAACGCAAAAAACCCGGAGGGGCCTTCTTTAAGGATAATCCCAATCTGCCGCCGAGAAGCTCAAACAGCTGGCCTCTTCCGCAATACCTGTTGCAATAGGCTTTATCACCTTTAATTATAGCAATAAGAAGGGGTGTTATAAAGCATATGAGACCCAGCCAGGCAAACAGGATATTGAAAAATCCAAGTATCAGGTAGGTTGCCGATGCAATCCAGAGATAGTCATACCAGCGCTTCTTCTTTAACATGCTATGTCGCCCTCCTTTACAATGGTTATAACCTGGGCAGGACAGGCAATAGCGCATTTTCCGCATCCTATACATTTATTTGCGTCCACTACTGCATATAGACCTTTGTATACGGATATTGCTCCACGTGGACAAACTTTCGTGCAACATCCGCACGCAACACATTCTTTGGACAGTACGACAGCCTTTTTCTTAACCATATTATTCAAACCACCTATAAGTATATTAGCAATTACTAATATACTTATATTCGTGTATTCTGTCAAGTGTTCAAAAGCAAAATAAGCAGTTGATTTGCAGAAAGCATAAGTGAAACATAACGTGAAATCTTATGCGAAATATTAAGTAAAATATTGTATTGTTAATAGAATAACAAGAAATGTCAATCGTTTGCATTGATTTGCACAATTTTATTGCGGGAAATTGACATAATATATTGCCTGTTATATTGCAAAATGCACATATTTTTTGTATGAATTATATTAGTTATTGCACAATATGATGTTGTTGTGGTAATATCATACATGAACATCTCGGGCAAATATTATTTTTTTTTCGTAAATTTGCACAAACGCTTGCATAAAGCTAGGGTGTGTTTTTTTCACGATTCAATGTAAGTGTTAACCTTGGACAATATAGGAAGCACGCCTGAAATTTCAGCATTGGATAGCTTAATATCTTTTCACAGCATCTTGACGGCTTCTTATACAGAAAACATATCAATAAAAAATCTCAATGAAGGAAAGGAGGTTCTTATTTCAATCTGTCTTTTTATAGTTACTTAATTGCTTAATATTTTAAATTTGTATGGAGGGATATAAAGTGAGAGGAAGAGGGCAAAAAACTATTTCTTTTCTTTTGATATTGGCTTTGCTGGCAGGAATGTTTAACGTCGCGTTGCCACAAGTCAAAGTTTATGCAGATTCAGCAGGTTTGCCAAATGTAATTACTGCGGCAGTAGTTGGAGATTTGCAAACGGAACTGGGGGCTGAGGCAGACTGGGATCCTTCAAGCCCTGCAGCCGAAATGACATTTTATGATAACGGTTTATTTGAGTTAATAGGTGTTTTGCCTTCCGGAAACTATGAATATAAAATCGCGCTGAATGACAGCTGGACAATTAATTATGGTGCGGGCAATATTCCTGACGGCCCCAACATTAAGCTTTCAGTTCCGGCTGATGGAACTAAAGTAATATTCCAGTTCGATTCTGTGACAAATGAAATATTTGATTCAATAAACAATCCGGAAAGGTTTGTTACAGCTGCTCTGGCAGGTACTATAAAGACAGCCGAAGCCCCTGACGGAATAGGGTGGACTCCTGAAAATCCGGAAACTGAAATGGAATATTTGGGCGGAGGCATTTTCAGATATACTGCTGAAGTATTGGCAGGAGTATACGAATATAAGGTTGCGCTCAATGATACCTGGGATGTTTCATTTCCTGAACCTAACAAAGAGCTGGCTGTAGATAAAGATCAAACGGTAACTTTCTATTACAACCATAATACTAAAACAGTGAAGGATACCATAAATGACACCATAACTACCGTGGCACTGGTGGGAACCATACAGACCGCATTAGGCGGTCCGGCTGACTGGGATCCTGCCGGTGATATAGCAGAAATGCATGACGTGGATGAAGACGGCATCTACATGTTCCAGGCTTATCTTCCTGCAGGAAGCTATAAGTACAAAGTGGCTCTTAACGATGACTGGGGAGGAGATTATCCGGGAAGTGACATTCCTCTGGTGGTTCCGGAACCCGGAAGCACAGTTTTATTCCTGGCTGATAACATTAACAAAGTAGTTAAGGACTCAATTAATGATGTTCCCACTGCTGTTCAACGTTATATTTTGTTTAAATACCTAAGGGAAGATGGCAATTATGACGGCTGGAACATTTGGGTCTGGAACACAGGCAAGAAAGATGGACAGATTGATTTCACAGAGTTTAAGGACGGCGAAGCTATTGCAAAAATTTATCTGGGTAATACAGCCAGCCAGGTTGGATTTATAGTCCGAAAGGGCGACTGGCTGGAGAAAGATATTGAATATGATCGCTTTATTGATACAACCGGTCAGGTGGTTACTAAAGTAACAGTTAAATCAGGCGTTGGGGAAATTGAAATTGTGCCCAAAGTAACAGCTCCGGTTATCGAAAATGGAAACGTTACTTTCTATTACAGGGACGAGGAACTGTATCAAAAGAACCAAATGCATACGCTCGCGGAAGGCGGCAACGGTGTAAAGCTTAAATTTGCCGGCAATGAGTATCCCATGCACTATAATCCGAAAAACGAGTATTTTGAATATACTGTTGAAAATATCCCTTATGGAATACACGAATATACCTATGTTGTAATTAAAGATGGAAACACCGCAGAAATACCTGATCCCATGAATACAGTGGATGGTGTTTCCAGAATAGTTTATATCAAACCAACGGCTACAATCACTTCAGACATTAAGCCCAATAAAATTACATACAATGAAAATGCTGTTTTGTCCCTAGAGATAGAGCTTAGTCAGGGTACTGTACAGGAAATTTATGCGGATTTAACCTCTTTGGGGGGCAAGTCCAGAACATATATTGATACCCAGCTTAATGCCTTATCCATTGCCGTAAAGGATACAGTTGAGCCAGGTATAAAAGAAATTCCCATTACGGTAATTGATGAATACGGCAATTCACATTTGCATACAGCGTTCGTTGAAATAGTAGAAAGACATACGAACGGAGATTCGGATTTTGACTGGGATGAGGCCAGAATCTATTTTCTTCTGACAGACCGCTTCAATGACGGAGATCCCGAAAACAATAACCTGTATGGATCAGCCTATAGCGAGGAAAACCCGGGCGCGTACTACGGCGGAGATTTTCAGGGAATCATTGACAAGCTGGATTATTTAAGTGAACTTGGTATAAACACGATATGGATTTCGCCTATAGTGGATAATATCGATTATGGGTTGGATACGCCCGAAGGTGTGCCATACTACGCATACCACGGCTATTGGGCAAAGAATTTTGAAGCCATAGAGGAACAGTTTGGGGATTTGGAATCCTTTAAGGCATTGATAGATGCCGCACATGACAAGGGAATTAAGATAATGGTGGACGTTGTTTTAAACCATGCGGGTTATGGTCTTAAGGAATCTGATGCCGGTAATGGTAATGGTATACCAGGATATCCTACCGATGAAGACCGGGCAAGATTTACTGGCATGTTCCGTACTGAATCTGAAGCCGGGGATATCAGAAGCGAACTTGCCGGATTACCTGATTTTAAGACAGAAGATGCAGCCGTCAGAGAGCAAATAATTAAGTGGCAGGTTGACTGGCTGAACAGAGCTAGAACAGACAGAGGGGATACAATTGATTATTTCAGAGTGGATACAGTTAAGCACGTTGATGATACAACATGGAAAGAATTTAAAAATGAATTAACTGCTGTCAAGCCTGAATTTAAGCTGATTGGGGAATGGTTTGGCGCAGGTATAAACAATACCGGGGGTCAGCTTTGGACAGGGCAAATGGATTCCCTTTTGGATTTTGAATTTAAGAGCGCAGCCGCAGATTTTGTCAATGGTAAAATTGATGAGGCTTACAATTATCTGCAGAACCGCGGCAGATTAATTGACAACACTGCTACTCTTGGACAGTTTTTAAGCAGCCATGATGAAGACGGCTTCCTTGTGAACAGATTAAACGGAGACAGAGGCAAGATGAAGGTAGCCGCCGCTCTTCAAATTACCTCCAAGGGTCAGCCGGTTATATATTACGGTGAAGAAATTGGCCTTTCGGGAGTTAATAACTATCCTTACTATGACAACAGGTATGTTATGCCCTGGGATGATATTGAAACCGACCCTGTCATGAAGGATTTTCTTAATCACTATCAGAAACTGCTAAATATCAGGGCAGATAATTCCAAGGTCTTCTCAAAGGGAACAAGCACCAAAGTTGCAGGAGGGGATTTAGAAGGCTATTTGGTTGTAAGAAGAACCTATGAGGATAAGGAAATATATGTGGCTCTCAATACAAGGGCAGAAACTGCGAATAATGTTGAAATAGCTGTTGCAGTACCCGATGGTTCTGTTTTCAAAGATGAGTATAACGGAAGTACCTATACGGTAGAAAACGGAAAGATAGTTATTTCAATACCGGGCAAAGACCAGGGAGGAACTGCAATACTTACCACTGACGCATCATCTAATGGTGTGCCTCCCATTCCTGAAGGACATATCAGGATTCATTACAACAGACCAAACGGAGACTATGCAGGCTATGGGTTATGGATATGGGATGATGTGGCTGAGCCATCCACAAACTGGCCGACAGGTGCTATACCTTTCGATCCTGACCAGAGGGACAGCTATGGCGTATATTTAGACATTGAACTAAAACAAAACGCTAAGAAAATAGGCTTCCTTGTTGTTGACAGAATTCTTGGGGACGCCGGTAAGGACGGAGGAGACAAGAGCTTTACAATTGCTTCTCCTGAAATGAACGAAATCTGGATAAAACAGGGGTCTGACCAGGTTTACAAATACGAACCTGTTGATTTGCCCGAAAATACAGTCAGAATCCATTATTTAAGAGAAGATGGCAATTATGAACCGTGGGGATTATGGATATGGGGAGATGTTGCGACTCCTTCCGAGAATAATGGCAGCTGGCCTATAGGCGCGACCCCGTTCTCCAATGCCTGTGTAGACCGCTACGGTACATATATAGATATCCCTCTTAAGGATGATGCAAAGGAATTAGGCTTAGTTGTGGTAAACCGTGAAAACGGGCAAAAAGATGGCAATGACAGGAAGTTCAATCTATTGGATAAATTCAATCGATTATGGATCAGGGAGAACGATGATACAATCTATGTTTCTCCATACTGGGAGGTAGCTACAGGACTTGTATATGCAGAGGTTGTATCAGACAACAAAATCCTCCTTGGGTTTACCATGACAGAGGGTTTGGATGAAGAAACCCTTAAGAATTCAATTACAATAGCAGATATTGAAGACAACCCCGTAATTATCAGTAAGGTAACCATAACAGGGCTTACAACTGTAGAATTAACTGCAAATATAGATTTGAACAAGATTCCATTAAAAGTGACTTACGCGGGAAGAACAGTGTCAGCATCAACCGGATGGAGAATGCTGGATGAAATGTATGCCTATGATGGTGATGACCTTGGAGCCACATATATGAACGGCAATGCGCTGCTTAAGCTGTGGGCGCCCAAAGCATCCAGAGTTGCTGCAATTTTCTATGATAAGGACGACCCGGCTGAAATCATTGGAAGGCTGGAACTTACAAGGGGCGACAAGGGTGTTTGGTCGGTACTGGCTACGCCTGAAGATTTTGAAGGTGTGGAAGATTTAAGAGGTTACTTCTATCAATATGAAGTAACCAATGACGGGATTACCAGGACGGTACTGGACCCCTATGCCAAATCCATGGCCGTATTCCGGGTTGATACAAACGGAAATGCAGGACCTGACGGCGATACTGTGGGCAAGGCAGCAATTGTCGACTTAAGCAAAACCAATCCTGATAATTTCATTGAAGCCAATATTAAAGGCTATGAAAAACGTGAGGACGCAATTATTTGGGAAGTTCATGTAAGAGATTTTACCTCCGATCCGTCCATTGAAGGCGACTTAAATTCAAGATGGGGTTCATACAAAGCATTTATAGATAAGCTGGACTATATAAAATCTCTGGGCGTTACCCATATTCAGCTGCTTCCTGTAATGGCCTGGTATTATGGCGACGAGGCCGCCATGGGAGAAAGGGAGCTTGAATATTCAACAAAAGACAATAATTATAACTGGGGATATGACCCTCACGGATATTTCTCCCCGGACGGCGCATATTCAGAGAATCCTTACGATCCCGAATTAAGAATAAGGGAACTTAAGGAGCTAATCAACGCAATTCATGAAGCCGGAATGGGAGTTATCCTTGATGTAGTATATACTCACATGGCGAAAACCTCACAGCTTAACGATATTGTGCCCAATTACTATGCATGGCAGGATGAAAACGGCAATTTCATAGGAGGTTTTGGCAACAACCTGGCCACAAATCGCAAGATGGCTGAAAAACTTTTGGTGGATTCCGTAAGGTATTGGTTCAGCGAATACAAGATTGACGGCATGAGATTTGACATGATGGGCGATGCTACATATGATGCAATACAGAAAGCCTATAACGCTGCTGCGGAAATAAATCCAAAGGCCCTGTTCATAGGCGAGGGCTGGAGAACCTTCTCGGGTCATCTGTCAGATCCTTCGCTGGCAGGAAAAGGCGCGGATCAGGATTGGATGGATAAGACTGACGATGTTGCCGTTTTCTCAGATGAAATAAGAAATGAGCTTAAATCAGGCTTTGGCCATGAAGGTGAACCCAGGTTTATAACAGGGGGAGCAAGAGATATCCGGACAATTTTCAATAATATCAAAGGTCAGCCTGGAAATGTAAAAGCGGACGCCCCGGGTGACGTTGTACAGTATATCGAGGCCCATGACAATCTCACTCTGTATGATGTTATTGCTCTGTCAATAAAGAAGGATCCTAAATTACCTGAAAATGACCTTGAAATCCACAAGCGTATCAGACTGGGAAATACCCTGATTCTGACCTCTCAGGGCACAGCATTTCTGCATGCAGGCCAGGAATACGGACGCACAAAACAGTGGCTTGGGGCAGGAGTGCCAGAGCATAAGTACACAGAGTTGAAGGATATTAGTGGCAATGTGATAGGATACCTGGTTCATGACTCCTATGATTCAAGTGATGCCATCAACATGTTTGACTGGGCTAAGGCAACTGATGCAGAAAGATATCCTGTTAATGATGTTACGAGAAGGTATACAGAGGGCCTGATAAAACTTCGCAAATCAACCAACGCCTTCAGGCTTGGAAATAAGAGTCTGGTTGATTCAAAAGTAACCTTAATCAATGCCCCCGAAATTCAGGCCAGAGATCTTATTATAGCCTATAAGTGTGAATCTACTGATGGAACAGGTGTATACTATGTCTTTGTAAATGCCGATTCCAGGTCAAGGACACTCTCTCTGAGAGAAAACTTAACAACAGGCATAGTGTTGGTTGACAATGATGAGGCAGGAATAACTGAGGTAAAAGAGAAGTCCGGTTTTGAGCTTACATCAGATTCTATCACTCTTGATTCCCTTACTGCTGTTGTAATAAAGAAAATGCCATCAGCAGGCGGTCCTTCCACATCCGGTCCTGCCACACAAGGTTCTTCCGGAAGTCCATTAAAAACAGAGTTGAAAGTTAGTGAAAATACTGCAACTCTTACAATAACCGTTGAAGCAAAGAATGTCGAAGGTGGAAAAGCTCTTGCCGCATTGTCACAGAATCAATTCATTGACGCTGTTAACAAAGCGGTTAAAGAGGCTTCTTCTCAGGGAGAAAACATTGGTCTTGAGGTTGAGCTTAAAGTGGAGCTGCCGGATGGTCCTGATTCCATAGAAACCAAACTTCCGAAAGACGCGGCCAGATTACTGGCTGACAGTGAAATTGATTCATTGAAAATCAGTACATCAATAGCTGCCGTTGCTTTCGACCGGAATGCACTTGACAGATTATATCAAGCCAATGAAGACATAACCATTTCTGTGGCGGTGGTTGACAATTCCACACTTTCAGAAGAGGTTCAGAAAGCAATTGACGGAAGACCGGTATTCAATTTCAATGTGACCGGCGGAGACGACGTAATTACTGAGTTCGAGGGAACTGTGACTGTGACAATCCCATACGCGCCAAGGGAAGATGAGGATGTAAACTCAATTGTTATTTACTATATCAACAATGAAGGAAAGCTGGAAATAGTAAGTAATTGCGTTTATGATCCGTCTGCAGGTACAGTAAGCTTTAAGACAACTCATTTTTCTCGCTATGCGGTGGGTTACAATAAAGTTACTTTTAAAGATGTTCCGGAAAACTCGTGGTATAAGAATGCAGTGGAATTTATTGCAGCAAGGGGTATTACGGCTGGAACAGGCAACAATAATTTCAGCCCTGAACAACAGTTAACAAGAGGCCAGTTCCTGGTAATGGCTATGAAGGCATATGGCATAAAACCAGATCTTCAGCCTGCAGATAATTTCATCGATGCTGGCAACACATATTATACAGGCTATCTGGCAGCAGCCAAGAGGCTGGGGATTACAGCTGGAACAGGCGGCAATAAGTATGAGCCTGAAAAGGAGATTACGCGGCAAGAGATGTTTACGCTTCTTTATAATATACTAAAGGCTATAAACGAGCTGCCTGAGAACACCGGAACCATAGAATTATCTGATTTTGCCGACAGTGACATGATTGCGCCCTGGGCAAAGGAAGCCATGGAACTGTTTGTGAAAGCTTCTGTAATAACCGGGGACGGAGTAATGCTTAATCCTGATGGAAAGACTAATCGGGCACAAATGGCTCAGGCATTATATAAATTGCTTTCAAGGCAATACCAGCCTGTTAACAGGTAGGCAAATAATTTTGCATAAGAAATAGGGAAATATGAAAGCTTCTGCGTGCGGAAGCTTTCATTACTTTTATGGTAAAAGGCTGATATTTAACTGGCACAAAAGTCATTGAGTTAAATATGGATATTATGCTAAAGTATTATTTGAAAGCATAAGACTGACAAAGGGGATATATATCATATCAGCTTAAGGCTTAAAGAAATAATAAATTTGTGCTGCGGAGATAAATGTATGAACATACTTGTAACCTTGAACTCCAATTATATAAAACCTTTGAAGGTTATGCTTAAATCACTTTTTTTAAATAATGCAGAGGACAAATTCTGCATTTATGTCATGCACTCAAGGCTCAGCGATGATGAGGTTGCGGATATACAGAACTTTGTTGCTGCCAATGGAAGCAGTTCTAAGATAATCAGGATTGATGACAAGGTTTTTGAAAACGCTCCGGTTATTTTCCATTATCCGCGGGAAATGTATTACAGATTGCTGGCCTTTAAATTTTTGCCGCCTGAACTTGACAGGATATTGTACCTTGACCCGGACATTCTTGTTCTTAACCCGGTTAAGGAGCTGTATTACACAGATATGGGCGATTATCTGTATGCAGCAGCTTACCATGATGTAATATCTATTAAGGAGATTAACAGGCTTAGGCTTAATCCTTATGAGATAGAGGCCTACTATAATTCAGGCGTGCTTTTGATTAACCTTGAGCTTCAAAGAGAATTGGTTGATGAAAATTTAATTTTTGAATTTGTTGAGAAGAATAAAGCAAAACTTATAATGCCTGATCAGGATGTATTAAATGCGCTTTATTCAAAAAAGATAAAAAGCCTTGACGAAAAGCTGTATAATTATGATTCAAGGTACTACGGCATTTACAAGCTCAAGAGCAAGTGGGATATGGACATGGTAATCAATAAAACCGTGTTTCTTCACTTCTGCGGCAAGAAAAAACCATGGAAAAAAGATTACAGCGGCCGATTCCATGCTCTGTACAAACACTACGAAAAATTAGCTCTTAAATAGCTTGCGCCAAAGGTTAATAAATTAACAAATCCTGCGCAGGCCTTTTTATTACTGGGCGAATAAAACATAGTGTGAAACAGTACATAGTGCTAGTGCGCAGCAGAAACGAAAGATTAAAATATATTTAAATTGACTTATAAAGCGAGGGTAAGAGATATGAAGCATGTGTTTTTTTACGATACTGAAATAGGAAAAATAGGAATTGCCGCTGATGGTAACTATATCACCAATGTATATTTTATGAATGAACTGGACGCTGTAGTAAAAGAGGCTGATGCAGAAGTAAAAGAGACACCGTTAATTAAAGAGGCGGGAAAACAGCTGAAAGAATATATGGAAGGAAGACGCACAGAGTTTGATCTGCCTTTAAACCCATCAGGAACAGAATTCCAGAAAAATGTCTGGAAAGCCCTTATGGCAATACCCTACGGCACAACTAAAAGCTATAGGGATATCGCAAGAGAAATAGGCAATGAAAAGGCCTGCAGGGCTGTTGGAATGGCAAACAACAGAAATCCCATTCCAATCTTTATTCCATGCCATCGTGTAATTGGCGCAGATGGAAAACTGGTTGGATATGGGGGAGGACTTGATAAAAAAACGTATCTTCTAAATCTTGAAAGATTGGGTGCTTAATGTGAGATAATAATTTAAACGCATATGCTTTGAAACAAGAGTGAGGGGTAACATGAGAGGTTTCTTAAGCCATAAACCTGTCTTCAGCGTGTTTAGGTTTTTTATTTCTTTATTTTTAAAACGGAAATTTAACTATGAGTACGAAAAATATGAACCCAAAAATCAGCCTTTTATTGTTCTTGCAAATCATAATACCAATTATGATCCTTTAATGGTTGGTTTGAGTTTTCCCAAACTTATTTATTATGTAGCAAGCGACCATATATTCAGATGGGGACTTATCAGCAAGATAATTCAATTTCTTGTGGCTCCCATTCCAAGAATTAAAGCTGTCACTGAGGTTCAGACGGTGCGCAATGTCCTGGAAAGGTTAAAGGAAGGTTCAAGCGTCTGTGTATTTGCTGAAGGAAACCGCTCCTTCACAGGTGAAACAGGCCATATACCCGAATCAACAGGAAAATTGATTAAATTAAGCGGTGTGGCATTAATAACTTACCGCCTTGACGGCGGATATTTTACTAGTCCCCGCTGGGCAAAGACATTGAGACGGGGTATTATGAAAGGGTATGTTGTAAAAGAATACAGTCCCGAAGAGCTTAAGACCATGACGGCAGAAGAAATCAATGAGGCAATAAAAAGGGATCTGTATGTAAATGCCTATGAAGATCAATTGAAAAATCCCGTTGCATATAAAGGAAAACGACTTGCTGAGCACCTCGAAACGGCTCTGTACATCTGCCCCAACTGCAATGGAATATCCACCCTTAAGAGTAATGACAACAGATTTTATTGTACATGCGGTCTTGACCTTCGTTATACCCCTTATGGTTTTCTGGAGTCTTTGACCCAAAATCCTCCGCCATTTAAACATGTACTCGGCTGGAGCAGGTGGCAAAGGGGTAAAATTGCTGAAATAGCCAACGAATATATAAATGGCTCAAAAGATGGTCCTGTTATATCCGATTCCGGACAAAGCCTGTGGAAGATTGACAAAGCCAACAAGAGTAAATTGATTGCCAAAGGAACATCTGAGCTTTACAGGGACAAGCTTGTTTTTAAAGGAGAAGACGGCACCAGCTACACCTTTGTGTTTAGCAAATTGCATGATATGGCCATATACAGCCATGCCATACTTATATTCTCCACTACTGACAGGGAATCCTTTGAGATAAAATCGGATCATCCAAGAAGCGCAGTTAAGTATCTTGATCTTTACAAAATCTTTAAAAATTCATAGTATGGGAGTGGTTTTGTGGACTTTTCAGCAGCCAATACAGAACTGTGGAATTCTGTACTGCAGTTAGGAATTATGGCAGGAATTTTGCTTTTGGCCAATGTACTCAGAAGAAAGGTGGACATTGTCCGAAAGAGCATGGTTCCTACGGCAGTATTGGGAGGATTTATCGCGTTAATTTTAAGGACGGCAGGAATCCTTCCAATGACAGGAGAATTCCTTGAAACAGTTACTTATCATACCATTGCCATTGGATTTATTGCTCTGTCCCTTAGAAATCCTGAAAAGAATAGCGATTCAGACAAAAGTGATTTTGTGGGGTTAAGAAGTGGAGCTCTCATTGTAAGCACATATCTTCTCCAGGGAATTTTAGGTCTTGTTATTTCTATTGGGCTTGCGTATACTATTTGCCCCGGTTTATTCAAGGCTTCGGGTATCTTGCTTCCAATGGGTTATGGTCAGGGACCTGGTCAGGCAAATAATGTAGGTTCAACCTATGAACAACTCGGCTTTAAAGGAGGACAGTCCTTCGGGCTTTCCATAGCGGCTGCTGGATTCTTATGCGCTTGTATTGTTGGAGTAATTTATCTAAATTATCTTAAAAGACACAAATTGGCTAATACAGGGTCTGCTGATTATGTTTCCGGTTCTGTCACCGTGGACTTTTTCCAGGACAGGAATGAGATTCCCATCTCAGAATCCATAGACAGACTGTCGGTGCAAGTTGCCCTGGTAATGCTTATTTATCTTGGAACATATCTTGTTTCCCTTGGCCTGACTTCTGGTGTTGCGAGACTTGCGCCCGGATTTGCCAAAACTATATCTCCTGTTATATGGGGATTTAACTTCATTATCGGCTCAGTACTTGCAATAGTCTGCCGGATGGTTTTTGGACAGTTAAGAAGAGTGAAACTGATGACCCGCCAGTATCCCAATAATTATCTTTTAAGCAGAATTTCAGGAGCGGCTTTTGACTTTATGACCATAGCAGGTATTGCGGCCATTGATTTCAGGGATTTGACAGGGTTATGGATACCGTTTATTTTAATGGCCGTTGTGGGTGGAGTAGTAACCTTTATTTATCTTAAATGGGCATGCAAGAAACTATATCCTGATTACGAGCATGAGGGAATGGTCTCTATGTACGGAATGCTTACAGGAACTATTAGCTCAGGTGTTCTTTTGCTTCGTGAGATAGACAATTCCTTCAAAACTCCCGCTGCAAATAACCTGCTTACAGGAAGCAGCTTTGCCATTGTATTGGGAGCACCGCTGCTGGTTCTTATAGGAATGGCTCCCGAGTCGGATTTCATGCTGTTTGTAACTTTCGGGTTATTAGTGGTTTATTTTATCCTTCTTCTGCTTCTGATGCTCAAGGTAAAGCGTAAAAAAGCAGTTAAATAATTTCAGAGCCTTATCATTTTCTGACTTTATCCAATGATATTAAAGAGCCATTTATTAAGGGAATGAATCCACATTTCCTGAATGAATGGCTCTGTATTCATTAAACTTGTCCATAATCTCCGGATTTTCCTCGAGAAACCTGTTGAGAAGGTTAATATTTCTCAATGTTTCGAGACTTATATTGTGCTCAATTAATTCGGTCTCATATAAGTTGTCTCCCGAACCTATTGTCCTTAAGAAGTTTTCTATAATTGTATGCCGGGTAAGAAGAAACTTTCCTATTTGCTTTCCTTTCTCGGTAAGCGTAATTATTCCGTACTTCTCATATTTCAGCATGCTCAATTCTCCAAGCCTCTGAGCCATTCTGGAAGCTGATGAGGCCTTCACATTCAATTGCTCAGCAAGCTTGTTTATTCTTATATATCCTTCCTGAAGACTGTATCTGTAAATCATCTCAAGATAGTCTTCCATGGCAGGAGTAAGGAGCCTTTTGCTCTGCTCCATCAACTGGTATCCCCGGACAGTGTGGAATTGATCATTATTCATGTCTACACCTCTGAATGAGACAAAAAATTTAGTTAATTATTTAATCTATATTCGTAACACATGTCTATTATTTTGTATATGTTAGTAAAAGGAAACATATTTGCTCGCGGCTAATAGTTGTGAAATGCAAAAATAATCGGAGGTACACCTAAAATGAACGGCTCATTGATCCCACTGAATTTTTTGCCGCTGGGAAGGAAAGGTAAGGTGAAGGAGCTTACTTCTGATGGTAATTTAAGAAGAAGGATGCTTGACCTTGGCCTTATCAGGGATACCGAGGTTGAAGCCTTGCAGGTAAGCCCTTCCGGTGATCCGGTGGCATACTTCATACGTGGTGCCGTTATTGCACTTCGTTCGGAAGAGGCATCCAAAATAATGGTCGAAGTAAGTTAGAAATAGGTTTTCCCGGAAGGATTGCGCGGGTATTAAGGAGGATATGAAAAATGGGGCTCACAAGTGATTCAACAGGGATTAGTGTTCTAGAAAAAGAATTCAACATAAAGCGCATCACACCAAACGACAAGGTAATTGCGCTTGCGGGAAACCCCAATGTAGGGAAAAGCACTATATTCAACAGCTTGACTGGACTTAACCAACATACGGGCAACTGGCCGGGAAAAACAGTGGCCAATGCCCAGGGAACGGTAAGGCATAAGAATGAAAATTATATTCTGGTTGACATTCCGGGTACATACTCACTTATGGCAAACTCTGTGGAAGAAGAAATTGCCCGTGACTTTATCTGCTTTGGAGAACCTGACGCTGTAATTGTGGTAGCTGACGCAACTTTGCTTGAAAGAAATCTCAATTTGGTTCTTCAGACACTTGAAATTACAAATAAGGTGGTTGTTTGCGTAAATCTAATTGATGAGGCTAAGCGCAAGAAGATAAACATAAATATTAAAAAGCTGTCAAAGCTGCTAGGAGTTCCTGTTGTAGCAACCAGCGCAAGTAAAGGAGAGGGGCTCAATGAGCTTTTGGATGCGGTAAGTATTGTAACTGATGGTTATATAAAGCCATCTCCTGTGAAAATTAAGTACGTTGATGCCATTGAAAGTGCTGTATCCATATTGGAGCCCTATATAAAACAACATTTAAATGATAAGCTCAACAGCAGATGGGTTGCATTAAAGCTTCTTGACGGGGACAGTACTCTTTTGGAGGCCATAAACAGATACCTGGGCTTTAATTTGTTCAAGGATGAAGATATTACCCAAAAGCTGGACGAAGCAATTAATATATTGTGCGATGCAGGAATTACAAAGGACATTTTGAGGGATAAAATTGTTTGCTCCTTATATGCAGTTGCTGAAGAAATAACCAGCCAGACAGTATCTTTTGAGAGAGAAAAATATGATTATCTGGACAGAAAAATAGACAGAATACTGGCGTCAAAGACCTTTGGAATACCAATAATGCTTGCTCTTCTTGGAGCTATTCTCTGGATAACAATTACAGGAGCAAATTATCCGTCACAATTGCTGGCAGATGGCCTGTTCTGGATTGAAGACAGGTTAAGCGACTTCTTTTACAGCATTTCTGCTCCTGAATGGGTTCATGGCGTGCTGGTTATGGGAGTTTACCGTACTCTGGCCTGGGTTGTTTCTGTTATGCTGCCGCCCATGGCTATATTTTTCCCTTTGTTTACGCTTCTTGAGGATTTAGGATATCTTCCAAGGGTAGCCTTTAACCTTGACAATTTCTTTAAAAAAGCTTGCTGTCATGGAAAACAGGCTCTAACCATGTGCATGGGCTTAGGATGCAATGCTGCGGGCATAATAGGGTGCAGGATAATTGATTCTCCCAGAGAAAGGCTAATTGCCATACTTACCAATAATTTTGTGCCCTGTAACGGAAGGTTTCCCACCCTGATTGCCATTATAACAATGTTTTTTGCAGGAAGCGTCCTTGGCCCAGCAAAATCGGTAATTCAGGCTCTGATGCTTGTTTCTGTCTTGGTGCTGGGAGTTGTAATAACCCTTCTTGTTTCCAAAATCCTTTCAAAGACATTGCTTAAGGGACTTCCGTCTTCCTTTGCCCTTGAGCTTCCGCCATACAGAAAGCCGCAGGTAGGGCGGATAATTGTGCGCTCAATTTTTGACAGAACATTGTTTGTTTTAGGAAGGGCTGTTATGGTGGCCGCTCCGGCAGGCCTAATAATCTGGTTTATGGCAAATGTACAGGTAGGAGGAGTAAGCATTCTAAACCATTGTGCCAATTTTCTCAATCCCTTCGCCCAATTAATTGGTATGGACGGCTTTATACTGATGGCGTTTATACTGGGATTTCCGGCCAATGAAATAGTGGTTCCCATTATTATCATGAGCTATATGGCAACAGGCAGTATGATTGAATTGGACAGCCTTGAACAGCTCAGAGAGCTTCTTGTATCCAACGGCTGGACCTGGCTTACAGCCGTCTGCGTAATGCTGTTTTCCTTGATGCACTTCCCGTGCGGAACCACCTGCCTGACCATAAGGAAGGAGACCCAAAGCCTGGAATGGACCATTGCCGCATTCCTGATTCCAACTATTACAGGAATACTGATATGCTTTATTGTGGCAAATACCGCAAGGCTTCTTGGGCTGGCGTAAGTTATTAAGGACTTTCAATGATAACTCATCAAGCCATTTACAAGCCTTTGAGAAATGATTATTCAAGTTATTAACATCTTCATAAATCTCTATTACAGCCCCAATATATACCCCTTTCGGTTTTACAAAAAGTGACGAAAGGGGTTTTTATATGGCAGGAAAAAAGAAATATTTCTGAAAAGTGTAACCCAGGATGGACAAGCGTAATAAATTGTAACAAGGATTCCAACAGAAAGGTAAATACATATGTTAGATAGTTTTGTTATAGTTGGCTTAACCATGGTTATAGTTAATGTAATAAAAACCTATAAACCCTTTAAAACTCAAAGAGGGAGACTGATTATTCCATTGCTGGTGTTTATTGTGGCTGCAATTCTGAATGTAATAAATGCACTGTTGTTTGGCGGAGAATTGCTGGAAGCATTCAGAGATGGGTTGGTTTTTGGCGCCTCGGCAGGAGGCATTTATTCCATGGGAAAGAAACAGATAGAATATTGTAAAAATTGCAATGATTTATGAATAAACCGCCTGTAAGTCACATAGGTAAATTACATACACGTTAATGAAGTCAATGAGGCACTCGCCGGCGGGTGTTTTATGACAATTAGTACAGGATGAAAATGTTTTGTCAGAAAAGTAAAAAGCCTTGAAACGAAACGTTTCAAGGCTTTCTGGCGTGCCAGAGATGATTCGAACACCCGACCCACGGATTAGAAGTCCGTTGCTCTATCCTGCTGAGCTACTGGCACAAGTTGTAGAGCCGTTTTGCGACTTTTATATTATACAAACGGCTTTACTCTTTGTCAAGCGGTTAGATTAAATATTCATGCAAGTTTTTAAAACTCTATAAAATGCTTTAGTAAAGCACCTTTTACCAATATATATTTATATCAGAAATCAAAAAATTTATAAGTATAAATTTATAGCAATCATTTTGAATGCTGGTTTCGTCTCTCAAGCAGGTTCCTGATCTTAACAGAAGGATTTAAAAGTGAGCTTAAGGACTGGTCGTGATTGAGAGTGTCAATTAAAAGTGCAATAAACTTGGACACATCTGCTTCAACATACCATGGCGCATTTCTCAAGGCTTCGCTTCTGTATGTCAGGTTTGTAGAAAATACCTTTGTAATTATGCCTTTTCTATAAAATTCATCAAATTTTTCAATGCCTTCGGTAAAAAGGCCAAAGGTTACAGCCATATAAATTCTTCTGGCTTTCCTTCGCTTAAGTTCCATTGCAATGTCTAGCATTGAATCTCCCGATGAAATAATATCGTCAACAATGAGAATATCCTTGCCTTCGACAGAATCGCCGAGGAATTCATGAGCTATTATGGGATTCTTTCCGTTTACTACTTTGCTTAAGTCCCTGCGCTTGTAAAACAGTCCAAGATCCAGACCTAAAATGTTTGCATAATAAATATTTCTGTTTATTCCGCCTTCATCAGGGCTTACCACCATCATCTTGCTCTTGCTTATCTCCAAATCCTTTTCTGAATTAAGGAGAGCTTTTATAATCTGGTAAGCCGGCTGAATGTTTTCAAAGCCTTTTATGGGAATTGCGTTCTGAACTCTGGGATCGTGGGCGTCAAAGGTAAGAATATTTTCAACACCAAGTCGTTCAAGCTCCTGCAATGCGACAGCACAGTCCAGAGATTCCCTTGTAACTCTTTTATGCTGCCTTCCCTGATAAAGCAAAGGCATTATTACATTCACGCGCCTTGCCTTTCCGCCTATGGCAGAAATGACTCTTTTTATATCCTGAAAATGGTCATCAGGGCTCATGGCATTTTCCATTCCAAACATCTTGTACTTGCAGCTGTAGTTGCCTACGTCGCATAAAATGTACAAATCATAGCCTCTAATGGTTTCATTGATTACTGCCTTGCCCTCTCCGGAACTGAATCTGGGACAATTGGTGGATATGATGTATGAATCTCTTTTGTAACCGGGATAAAGAAGATTTTCAAATCGGCTTTCGGGAATGCTTTTTCTGTACTCGATAAGGTGCTTGTTCACAAGGTTTCCAAGCTCTTTGCTGCTTTCCAGTGCTATTATGCCCAAAGGACCTACAGGAATACTGGGAATCTCATTATCAAAAGTAGACATCTTTGTCCTCCTGAAAATATCGTATTTTGTCAAATGAGGCTGTCACATTCTCTGCACCTGTATTATATTATCCAAAGTTGGGTAAGTAAAGTAAATATAAATATTTAACAAATAGAATTATGATTTTTCTTCTGGTAAAATACCTGTGTCGGATAGTATAAGGAAAGATGAGGTAAAGGTATGCCATATATTTGCGAAAATGAACTTTTAGAAATTTATAAAAATATTGAAGATAAGCTTACACAATTCGGCTTAAAATGTGAAATAGCCCTTATCAGGGATTATATGTTGAAGGTTCAGATAACTGAAAATGATTCTTCTTTAGGAAAATTAATTATAGATTACAGCCCCAAAAAGCAATCCCACAATTTCCGCAAGGATTCTGACATGTCGGATGAAAAGTTTCAGCAAATCCTTGGTTTGCTCGGAGTAACTCTACTTCCAAAAACTGCGGCTCCTAAGGTAAATAACAATACCGTCTCAGCCGCCTCTGGCAAAACCGATGTAAAGAACAGCCTTGCAGAATCAGGCAGCGAAGCATCTTCACATGCGTCAAATATCCGCTATCATGCCTATGTGGACGGTTCTTTCATTGACGGCTGCGTAGGCTTTGGAGCTGTAATTTTGGATAACGGCAATATTGTGGCCGAATTATCAGGCGCTGTGGATTCTCCTGAGGCTTTTAACGCAAGGCAGGTGGGAGGAGAGATACAGGCTGTTATTGAAGTTTTAAAATGGTGTGAGAAAAACAATATTGACCAAATCGCAATTTTCTATGACTTTCTCAATATTGAAAAATGGGCTACAGGCGAATACCGCACCAATACCCAGATGACAAAGGAATATAAGGAGTTTGTCGATAAAAGCAATGTATCCATAACGTGGGTGAAAGTTGAGAGCCATACGGGGATAGCATTAAACGACAAAGCCGATGAGCTTGCCAAAATTGGTGCCAGATCGAAGCAAAGCACAGGCACAAATGCAAACACTGGTACAAATACAACTACAAGCACTAGTACGAGCTTTACAGCCTTGGATGAAAGCATTCAGTCTTCCCAAAGCATGACCGGATGGATAATATATAATGAAAGCCTTAAAACGGATAAGTTCATGGAGCACGTGAACTGGTTTGTAAAGGCTGCGGAAATTAACGGTATTAAACTTATCCCTTTTTCCAATAATGAACTGGGCGCGGCTGTCATAGGCGGACAGCTTGAAATCTTCGGTGCGGAAAATCATGAAAAGCCTCAGTTTGTTATCTTTTGGGACAAGGATGTATATTTGGCTTACCATCTAGAAAAAATGGGCATCAGGGTATTTAACGGTTCTGAGTGCATAAGGATATGTGATAATAAAATCCTTACCCATCAGGTGCTTTCAAATCATGATATTCCCATGCCCAAAACCATTGCCGCGCCCATGGTGTATCCGGGCTTAAATGTAGATGAAACTTTATTTTTGGATGTAATTGAAAAGGCTCTTTCTTATCCTGTAGTTGTAAAGGAAGCCTATGGCTCCTTTGGGGCACAGGTATACCTTGCAAAAGACAGAGAAGAGCTTATTGCTTTAAGGAAAAAGCTCATTTCAAAGCCCCATCTTTATCAGGAATTCATTGATTCAAGCTTTGGACGTGATGTGCGCATTCAGGTCGTGGGAGACAAAGTTGTGGCGGCAATGCTGAGAACATCGGAAAATGATTTCAGAGCCAATGTGACAAATGGAAGCAGGATGGAGAATTTTAATCCGCCAGATGCTTTTGTAAAGCTTGCTGTAAAGGCTGCAAGGCTTGTGGGAGCCCATTTTGCCGGTGTTGATATGTTATTTGGAAAAGATGGAAGCCCAATTCTATGTGAAATCAATTCCAATGCCCATATGAAGAATATTTATACCTGTACCCGGGTTGATGTTCCCGATTGTATCATCAAGTATATTAAGGAAAGGATAGCAGGATAAAAAGATGCAGCTTACCGGATGGCTTGTATATTCAAAAGAAGATTATGAAAGAAACTCATCCTTTGCCAAAAGATTTCTGAAATCAGGCAATAACAAAAAAAGCTCTATAAAGCTTGTATTTAAGGATGATATATATTTCGGAGTGTTCCGTAACACCCTTTGCCTTCTGGACAAGGTCAGAAATATCCTGCCTACCCCTGATTTTGTTATAAACCGCTCCATTGATCCTCTTTTTTCAAGGCATCTTGAGAATATGAATATAAAGGTGTTCAATTCAAGCCGTATATCTGAAATATGCAATGATAAGGCAAGAACATATCTTGAGGTGTCACGCCTTGGAATTCCAATGGTGGATACCTTGTTTATTAATAAAAATACTCTTCTTCAAGGCAATTTCAGTTTTGAGTATCCCGTTGTAATAAAGACAGTGGATGGTCGAAGCGGAAAAGAGGTATTTTTGGCACAGTCTCGGGATGATGTTCTGAATATAGTGAGCAGCATTCCCAAAGACCGCTTTGTTGCCCAAAAACTGTGCAAGAACCCCGGCAGAGACGTACGTGTGTTTGTTGTAGGAAAAGATATTGTGGGGGCTGTATTAAGGCAATCCAATGTTGATTTTAAAGCAAATATTTCTCTTGGCGGTTCTGCAGAAGCCTATCATCTTAACGAAGTGGAAAAAGGTTATGTGAAAAAAATTGTCGAGCATTTTGATTTCGGCATGGTTGGAATTGATTTTATCTTTGACGAAAAGGGACATTTCCTGTTCAATGAAATAGAAGATGTGGCAGGATGCCGTACCCTTTATATGACAAGTAATGTTGATATTGTTAAGCTGTATCTTGAGCATATTTATGATGTTTTTAAACGGGAGAATTTCTGATTTAAATGTTTCATTATTGTTAAAGCATTTTAATGTTTTCTTTGCAAGCTATACATTGATATTAATTACAGGTATAATAAGGTACAGATATAAAAGGGTTAATATAATTAGTTTTATTAGTTTTATAATCTGTTCATGCTAAATTGCTTATACACTAAAGAAAAATGATGGGGTGCGCATATGCGAAAAAGAATAGGGACTATTGTTTCAGTTGCTGCAGCACTGAGCATTATCTTCATGTATTTCTTCAATATTCCCGCAATAGCGGCTGCTTATCCTGAAACAATCAGAGTTGGGCTTTATTTTGGAAGCTCCTCTGCCTCAAATGTCGCTTTTAATTCAAAGGCAGGACTTGAAATTGGCTATTATAATGACGGTCAATTTGTCACCCTTAAGTCTGTAGAAGGCGGAAACCAGCTTATAGTCAGGAAGGATTCCTATTACATAAAATCTCCGACAGGGGCTGTGTCAGAATATGATCCCTCTGAAGGAATTCCTTTTGACGGAGAGACATACGGTCCATATCATATACAGATTGGAGATATGTTGACTGACTATGCTGCCGCAGAAAGCATGGCAAGACTTGTGGAAGAATCAGGAGTAAATGCTTATCCTGTTTTTGAGGACGGATGGTATCTTTGGACAGGATTCTACAGTGATCCCTTAAAAGCGGGGGAGGAAATTCAAAACCTGGTATCAATTCTGGGAATAACCAATCTAAAGGTAATAAACCCGTCAACTTCCCGTTTTATTGTATATGATGCCGACTTTAAACCCTACTTTATTTTTGGCTCATCAACATTGAAGCTTACTGTGCGTCCAAGCGCCAGCAATAACCCCAGAGTATTGTCGGTTAACAGCAAGCAGTATCGTGGAGAAATCGAGCTAAGGCGTTTTTCTGACAGCGATATGACAGTAATTAATGTCATCAATATCGAAGAGTATTTATATGGTGTTGTCCCCAGAGAACTAGGTGCCTCATCTCCCATGGAAGCACTTAAAGCCCAGGCGGTAGCCGCAAGGACTTATGCATATATGAATATGGGAAGCTACAAAAAGTGGGACTTTGATGTTGTAAATACCGTCAACTCCCAGGTTTACGGGGGCTACGATGATGAGCATCCCAATACCAATAAGGCGGTTGATGAAACAAAGGGTAAGAAGGTCTTATATAATGGAAGCCTTGCATCACTGTTCTATTTCAGCTCCAGCGGCGGCATGACCGAAGACAATGTTAATGTCTGGGGTAAGGACATCCCTTATCTAAAAAGCGTGCCTGATCCATATGAATCAGGAACTTCCTATAATTATAACTGGTCAATGACACTAACCGCAGACGAAATCAAGATGAAGCTCTTTTTAAGCGGAGTGGACATTGGTGATATTCTTTCCATGACTGCCGAGGAATACACTCCTGCAGGCAGGGTAAATAAGCTGAAAATTACCGGTACAAAAGGCTCCATTACATATACCAAGGAAGACATAAGAAGAATACTTGGTGATAACGGAGCATATCTTCCCAGCCGTATGTTTACAATTAACACAAGTGGTTCAGGCGGCTCAGGGCAGGGAAACTCTGTCGTGTTTGTAATCACAGGAAGCGGCAAAACCACAGTTAATGTTTACAATGCAAAGGTTGTGACGGCATCAGGTGTAAAAACAATGACCTCAAACGGTGCTGTCAGCATGATCGGAACAAGCGGATTAAAAACCGTAACAGGAAACATTCCTGCCGGAACCTATATTCTGACCGGAAAGGGCTGGGGCCACGGAGTGGGTATGAGCCAGGAAGGTGCTAAAGGTTTAGCAAAAATGGGTTATAATTATGAACAGATATTAAAGCATTATTTTACGGGTGTTACCGTTGAATAAGAAAAATAAAGGAGCCTTTTATGATTTGGGTTATTTTGATGATTATTCTTGTAGGATTGGATCAGTGGACTAAATGGTTTTTCTTTGTGAATCAGAGTCAGTTTAGCCACTTTGAAGTGATTAAGGATTTTTTCTATCTTACTTACGTGGAAAACCGCGGTGCGGCTTTTGGCATGATGCAGAATTTCCGCTGGGGCTTTCTTATTATAACCCCGGTAGTGCTGGTGTTTTTAATTATATATTTTATTAAAAATCGCAACACTCTTTTAAGAAGTGCCCTGACCTTTTTTATAGCAGGAGCTGTAGGAAATTTCATAGACAGGCTTTTTAGAGGATTTGTTGTTGATTTTCTCGATTTTTATCCCTTTGGCTATGATTTTCCTGTCTTTAATGCCGCTGATATATTTGTAAATATCGGTGCTGCTCTTCTCATCATATACTTAATTTTTATTTACAAAGAGCCTGAAAAGGAAAAAGAAGAGATAAAAGAGGTGCAGGAACAGAATGGTGACTGAGACCTATACCGTTTCTGCCGAAGATGAAGGTAAAAGGCTCGATGCGTATCTTGCCGAGAAAATGGACTCGGTAACAAGAAGCTATGTTCAAAAGCTTATTGAAGACGGCCTTGTTCATATACCAGGCGAAAAAATAAAAAGCGGCCTTAAAATAAAAGCAGGAATGGTTATTAATGTGGATAGGCCGGAGCCCAAAACCTTATCTCTTGAACCCGAAGATATCCCTCTGGACATTGTCTATGAGGATGAAGATATTATTGTGATTAACAAGCCCAAAAATATGGTGGTCCATCCCGCTGCGGGAAACTGGGATGGAACTTTGGTAAATGCCCTGTTAAACCATTGCAGGGATTCGCTTTCTGACATTAACGGCGTTATTCGTCCTGGCATAGTTCACAGAATAGATAAGGATACCTCAGGACTTCTGGCTGCTGCAAAGAACAATCATGCCCATTTAAGCCTTTCAGAGCAATTGAAATCCCATAAAATGCAGCGTACCTATGAGGCAATTGTTGACGGAATAATAAAAGAGGACTCAGGCAAAATTTCAGCCCCCATAGGTCGTCATCCTGTCCATCGCAAAAAGATGGCTGTTCAGCCCAACGGCAAGCCTGCCGTTACTTATTTTAAGGTTCTTGAGCGGTTAAAGGGATATACCCATTTGGAACTTAAGCTGGAGACTGGCAGGACTCACCAGATTCGTGTTCATATGTCTGCCATGGGCCATCCCGTTACAGGGGATACGGTATATGGAAAGGCTTGTCCTGTTTTAGATACCCAGGGGCAGGTACTCCATGCAAGACGTTTAAAGCTTGTTCATCCCCGCACCGGAGAAGAAATGGTTTTTGAAGCTCCTTTACCCGATTATTTCAGGGAATTGCTCCAAAAACTCAGGTGAATTTCTGGCACTTCCTTACGAGTATTGCCCGAAGCCTCTATATGGTCAAGCATAATTGATCCAATATTTCTGAGAAATGTCACAGGTAAAATATGATAGACATGTTCAAAGCAATGTTATATAATCTTTTTTGACTACTTTGTGAGGTGGAGGAATATATGTCAGGTCAAAATATTGCTTTTAACGTTGAAGGCATGTCTTGCGAACATTGTGTTAATGCAATCAAAGCTGCGTTGACAAAGCTTAACGGGGTATACGATGTTATTGTTGATCTCAATTCAAAAAGAGTTGCTGTTGAATATGATGAAGAGAGAGTCAGCGCCGACATTCTCAGAGAAACCATTGAAGACGCAGGTTATAAAGTTAGATAGCAATTAATTTTTGAAAAATGCCTGTCCTTTAAATGGACGGGCATTTTGCATATGGTATAATAACAATAAATATAAAATTTTAAGGTGGAAGGTAATAATGTATTTGTTGGGCAATCTGATCTGGATTGTATTTGGAGGTTTACTAGGTGCAATCTTATGGTTTGTCGCAGGAATATTATGTTGCATTACCATCTACGGTATTCCTTTTGGAATACAGTGCTTTAAAATATCAGCTTTGGTCTTTTGGCCCTTTGGAAAGAAAGTAGACATAGGTTTCTTTGGTTTTGGAGGATTATTGGGGAATCTTATATGGATATTAATTGTCGGCTGGGTGCTGTTTCTTATCCATTCAGTCATAGGCCTGATAATGTGTTTAACCATTATAGGGATTCCCTTCGGACGGCAGCACTTAAAACTTGCAAAGCTTGCCATTCTGCCTTTTGGAGCCAAAATATACTGATAAAAAAACAGGGAGTGTTTTTGTGGTAGGTTTAATGGGGGGAACATTCAGCCCTATACATTATGGGCATCTTCTCATGTGTGAGAGTATAAGGGAAGAATTCAATCTTGAAAAAATAATTTTTATGCCGGCCAGAATACCACCCCATAAAACTAATATTAGCATAGTTGATGCAGAGCACAGGCTTAATATGGTCCGGCTGGCAATAGAGGACAATCCGTACTTTGAGGCAAGTGACATGGAAATGAGACGTCAGGGCGCTTCCTATACTGTTGATACTTTAAAGGAGCTGAGATCATCCCTGCCAAAGGGAAAAAAATTATTTCTGATTATAGGAGCCGATTCTCTGGTTCAGCTTTCGTCATGGTATAAGTACCAGGAAATATTCAGGCTTGCCACAATTATTGTTGCAGCAAGGCCGGATACAGATTTTAGCTTGCTTAACGATACAATTGCCAAGTTCAGGGTGGAGATGGATGCGGATATTTTAATGTCTGCCCATGCGCCAATGAATTTTTCGTCCACAGAAATAAGAAACAGGGTTAAAAAGGGCCTTTCTATCAGGTATATGACACCGCCCAAGGTTGAGGCCTATATATATGAAAATGGATTGTATCGTTAGGAATTGAGGAGTTTTGCCGTGAATATAGAAAACATCATGAGTAGACTAAAAGGTCAGCTTAAGGAAGAGAGATACCTTCATTCTGTAAATGTAATGAATGTTTCGGCAGAGCTTGCAAGGCGCTACAATGCGGATGAAAATAAGGCAAGGCTTGCCGGAATTCTCCATGATTGCGCTAAAGGCATGAAAGGAGAAGAAGCAGTTAATTTTGTAAAAAGCATCGGGTATTGTCCAGATGAAATAGAACTTATTCAGACAGGACTTTTGCACGGTATAATAGGCGCACATTTTGCCAGAACCGAATATGGCGTAGAGGACAGAGAGGTGCTGGATGCAATAAGGTGGCATACAACAGGCAGGGCCGGCATGAGTGTCCTTGAAAAAATTATATATGTTGCCGATTATATAGAACCCTTAAGAAACTTTGAAGGCATAGAAATGATGCGCCAGGCTGCCTTTGAAGACCTTGACAGGTGTGTAGTATTGTGTGCCGAAAGCACTATAAGATATGTTTTAAACAAAGGATTTCTGCTTCATGGAAAAACCGTTGAGACTCGCAATTATAGTCTCAGGCTTTTAAAGCTGTGACTATATGCGAAAATAGGGTGGTGTTTTGATGGACTGGAATGTGTTCCAATTTGATTTCAATTATATAGGCATGATACTGTGCAGACTTCTGGCCGCCTGTGTGCTGGGAGGTATTGTAGGCTTTGAAAGAGAGTATACCAGGCATACACCGGCAGGCTTCAGAACTCACATACTGGTGAGCCTGGGATCCTGTCTTGCAATGCTTATACCTCAGTTTGCCCACACTGCTTATGGAGGCAGCGTGGATATTGATCCTACACGAATCGGCGCCCAGGTTGTAAGCGGAATAGGCTTTTTAGGAGCCGGTGCCATTTTGCGCCACGGGGTTTCGGTAAGAGGCCTTACAACAGCGGCAAGTGTCTGGGCAATTGCATGTGTAGGTCTTGCCTGCGGAGTTGGTTTTTATTCCGGAGCCATCCTTGCTACACTGTTCATATGGGCTGTTCTGATATATCTTAAGTCCTTCAGCAACAAGCTCTCCCAGAGAATCAGAAGCAAATACATAGAGATAGAGTCGGAGAAAGATGCATTGGAACAGCTTCAAAATCTGCTGAAAGAGGAAGGCCTGAGGATCAAGAATATAGAGATTTCAGAAAACCCGACAAACGGCAGGCAAAAAATTACATGCAACATAGAAATTAAGGATGCAAACATTGATTATGCTGTTTTAGCTGCCACCATAAAAGACATAGATGGCGTTACCAAAGTTTCGATGTAACGGAAGGAGCTGCAAAAATTGGAGAATAAGACAGAAAAAAGCATTTTACGTGAGATTATTGACTGGGTTTTATTATTTGTCATTGCCTTTTTGGCTGCCTCAATTGTTCAGAGTGAACTGTTCGCGTTAACAGAAGTGAATATGAGTTCTATGAGGGATACCCTGGCACCCGGCGACAAGCTTATTATGAACAAACTCTCCTATGTATTTAAAGAACCGAAGCGTGGCGACATAATTATATTTTTAAGGAATGAGCCTGTTAACGGAGTGTTAGGAAGAATATCCATATATGTAACCGATATTCAAAAGAAGTTCAATGGCGCTCACAGAAGCAACAGACTTATTAAGAGAGTCATTGGTGTACCCGGTGATGAGATCGAAATCCGGGACAATGTGCTTTTTGTAAACGGTGTGGCTCAGGATGAAAGCTATGCCAGGATTGATCCATATGCAAATATTGTATTAAACGGAGATATGGAGAAATTGACAGTACCGCCCGGAAAGCTCTTTGTTTTAGGTGACAACAGAGGACAGAGCAGTGACAGCAGGGAATTTGGCCTTATTGATCGTTCATGGGTGGAAGGAAAAGCCGTTTTCAGAATTTATCCTTTCAATAAAGCAGGCGCTGTTAAATAATTTTAAGATCACGGATTAATTACGGATAGTATATGAAGAAAGTTCCTATATACGAGATGCTTAAAAATTACAGTGAAAAGCATCCCTTGCCTTTCCACATGCCCGGACACATACTGGGAAGAGGCCTTAATGGCCAACTTAAAATGGCGGGAGAACTTGATATCACAGAAATTCCGGGAGCCGACTGTCTTCATTCACCTGATGGAGTAATAAAGGAAGCCCAGGCTCTGGCAGCAGAATGCTTTGGCGCAGATTACACGCTTTTTATGGTTAACGGCTCAACATCGGGAATCCATGCCATGATTGGAGCAGTTGTAAAGCCCGGTGGAAAGCTTATTGTCGGCCGGGACTGCCATGTGTCGGTATTGAATGCTTTGGCCATGTTTAAGGCTGAGCCGGTGTTCGTTCTTCCTGAAGTTGATAAAATTCACGGAATTTCTCTGGGTGTTTCTTATGAAGCTTTTGAAAATGCGCTAAGAGCCAATCCCGATGTGCAGGGTATCCTAGTTACAAGCCCTAATTATTACGGAATTTCATTGAATCTTAGAAAGATAGCTGAGCTTGCAGAGGGTTATCGTGTGCCGCTTTTGGTTGACGAAGCCCATGGCGCACATTTCAGGTTTTACGAAAAGTTCCCTGAACCTGCTATCAGTTCCGGGGCGGACCTTTGTGTCCAGAGCCTTCACAAGACTTTGCCTGCGTTAACCCAGACTGCCCTGCTCCATGGAAAGAAAAAAGGCCTTGTTGACCGTAAGCGGGTAGAAAAAATCGCGTCCATGGTTCAGACCACAAGCCCGTCCTATGTACTTATGGCATCAATGGATATTGCCAGAGATATCATGGAGGCTTTGGGAAAAGATTTGTACCATGAGTTATGGCTTAATATAAAGGATTTTGAATGTAAGCTTCAGAATACAGCCATAACAAGGGTTACTCCTAAAGAAGATATAAAATACGATTTTTCCCGGATTGTACTAAGCTTTAAAAACACTGCATTAACAGGGCTTAAAGCAGGGGAGATTCTTTTTGAAAAGTATGGCATTGTCGCTGAAATGGCAGATTTATATAACGTAGTGCTTATCGCTACCCCTTATCATAAAAAAGAGGACTTTGAAGGACTGTTAATTGCCCTTGAAGAAATCTCAAAGGATTATCCGAAAGACAAAAACAGCCCAGAAACAACTTTGTACTGGCCAAATTTGCTTCCTGAAAAGGTGCTTTCCATCCATGAGGCACTATATTATAAAGTTGAGGAAGTGCCGATAAAGGAAGCAGTAGGATCTGTTTGCGGAGCGTCAATAGTCCCATATCCGCCGGGTATTCCAATACTTAATGCCGGCGAAAAGGTAACAGGGGAAATTGCCCAATACCTTGTTTCCATACTGGATATGGGCTATAGGGTCAATAATGTTAACAATGGCAGAATACCCATACTTAACGGCAGATATTAATCAGGCTTTATTAATTAAGCTTTACTGGAGTTGAATTTAATTGAGGAAGGGTTTTTTTATAACTTTTGAAGGTAACGACGGTTCGGGCAAAACCACACAGATTAGGCTTTTATCAGAATATTTAAAGGAAAAAGGCATTGAAGTTGTATTAACGAGAGAGCCTGGAGGCACTCCAATAGGCGAGCAGATACGAAGCATACTGCTGGATAAGGCTAATAAGGATATGCATCCGGTAACTGAGATGATTCTTTATGCGGCATCACGCGCACAGCTTGTTAACACCCTTATAAGGCCGGCCATAGAGGAAGGAAAAGCCGTTATCTGCGACAGGTTTGTTGATTCTTCCTATGCATATCAGGCTATGGGAAGAGGCCTTGGCCTTAAAGCCGTGAGAACTGTAAACAGCTATGCCATTGGGGATTGCATGCCCGACATAACCTTCTTTATGGATATTGACGCAGACACTGCCATGCAACGCAGAAATGCAAGCGGTGAGGAAGCGGACAGAATGGAAAGCGAGAAGATGGAGTTTCACCGCAGTGTCTATGAAGGCTATAAGAACCTTATAAGTCTATATCCGGAGAGAATAAAGCCCATAGATGTTCAGAAAAGCCCGGAACAGGTATTTGAAAGCATAAAGGCTTATGTAGACCAACTCCTTAATAAGTTAGAGGGGTGATATTATGGCATTGAAAATTGACGGTGGTTCAGGAAGAAAGCCCCACGGTATCAGAGTTCCGGCCGAAAGGGATGCAGGCAGGATTAGCCAGAAGACTGGAACCCAGTTTGGCAACCATATGGACAGGCATTTTTCCCAGGCTCAGGACGAGGAGCTTAAAAAAATGGCTCAGGAAATTGAAAAACAGGGTAAAATTCTGTCTGAACATATTGACATTTACGAGTTGAAAAAATATAAAAAGCTTGTAATGGAGTTTTTAAGCGAAGCTGTCAGAAGCTCAGGCCGTTTTTCCAAAGAAAGCTTTGTTGACAGAAGGGGACGGCACAGGGTATTTGCATTGGTTAAGACCATAAATGAGAAGCTTGAGCAGCTTACTGCTGACGTATTAAGCTCGGAAAAGGATAATCTTAAGATTTTAGGCCGTATTGAGGACATCCGCGGTCTTGTGCTTGACCTGATACTGTGACATAAAGGAAGTTATTATGAAGTTCATTGGTCAGAGGACTATTATAGAAGGCTTTAAAGATAAAATAGTCAATAATACTATGAGCCATGCCTATACATTGACAGGACCTGTTGGTATAGGCAAAAAATCTCTTGCTCACTATCTTGCAAAAATGATATTGTGCACCGGCTCCGCAGATTCAGCTCCCTGCGGTAAGTGCAGATCCTGCAAAAGCTTTGAGGCAGGTTCCAATCCTCAGTTTATGGCTGTAAGGAGCAGTACCCAGAAAATATTGATAAAGCAAATCAGAGAACTCATTGACGATATAGGGGTACGTCCTTCCCATAGCAGAAAGGTATATGTGATTGAGGATGCCGACAGGATGACTGTTGACGCCCAGAACTGCCTTTTAAAGACTTTGGAGGAGCCGCCGGAATATGCAGTAATTTTTCTTACCACAGCATATTTTGAATCCCTTATTGTTACAGTCAGATCCCGTGTTGTTCAACTTAAGCTTCAGCCCTACTCAACTGAGGAACTTAAGGAAATACTTGAAATGACAGGGATTGATGCAAGGGGTAAGGAGCATCTTCTAAAGTGGAGCATGGGTGTGCCGGGAAGAGCAATTGATCTAATCAGTGACTCAAATTTTGAGAAGAACCGGGAAATGGTCATGAAGTTTGTTTTTGAAGATGAACTTTCCATGCTTGATTTTAACCAGTACTTATCAGGTAAAAAGGAAGTCTTCACACAATGCATGGACATACTGGAAACCGTTTATAGAGACATATTGTTTGTTCTTTACGGTTTAGGAGAAGAGTTGATTAATTGCGATAAAAAGGATAAGATATTAGAGTATGCAAAAAGCTTTAATTCTTCAGATATTCTTGATAAAATATCTAAAATATCAGACATCAGGGCCAATCTTAAGCGTAACATGAATTATCAGCTTGCAGTGGATATGGTTACGCTTGAACTTAAGTAAGTTGGCCCGCAGGAGGATATTGCATGGTAAATGTTGTTGGAGTCCGTTTCAGGACTGCAGGTAAGATATATTATTTTGACCCATGTGGTTTGAACTTTGACAAAGGTGATAAGGTAATAGTTGAAACGGCCAGAGGAGTTGAATGCGGCACAGTAGTGATTCCAAACCATGAGGTTCCGGATGAAGAAGTAGTTGCGCCCCTGAAAAATGTAATCCGCAAGGCTGATGAAAACGACCTTAAGCATGTCGAGGAAAACCATGAGAAGGAAAAAGAGGCATTTAATATATGCCTTGAAAAGATAAAGAAACACGGCCTTGAAATGAAGCTCATAGATGTTGAATATACCTTTGACAATAACAAAGTGCTTTTCTACTTTACTGCCGATGGGCGTATCGATTTCAGAGAACTGGTAAAAGACCTTGCTTCTGTCTTCAGGACAAGAATTGAGTTAAGACAGATAGGGGTAAGGGATGAAGCTAAAATGATGGGGGCTTTGGGTCCCTGCGGCCGTCCTTTGTGCTGCAGCACCCACCTTTCAGAATTCACTCCTGTATCCATAAAGATGGCTAAGGAGCAGTCCCTGTCCTTAAACCCCGCGAAGATTTCCGGAACCTGCGGAAGGCTTATGTGCTGTCTTAAATATGAGCAGGAAACCTATGAGTACCTGCTTAATAAGGCTCCAAAGGTCGATGCGGTTGTTCAGACCCCCAACGGTCAGGGTACAGTTGTACAGGTTAACCTGTTGAGAGAACTGGTCAAGGTAAAGCTTGACAATGAACAGGGGACCGATATTATGGATTTCAGCTTCAATGATGTAAAAGTCGTCAAGGACGTTGAAAAGGCTCCCGAGATTGATGAAAAGGAGCTTGAGGAACTCAAGGAGCTTGAAGACTGAAAAGTGTATAGCCTTATTTATCATTGACATTAAGGGAGATATGGTATACGATATCTTCTGGATAATGTATACATCCAAAATGTATTGGGAGGTGGCACTTAAATGGCATACTTTATTTCCAGTGAATGCATTAGCTGTGGAGCTTGCGAGCCCGAATGCCCTGTAAGCTGCATATCTGCAGGTGAAGAGACATACACAATAGATGAAAGCACTTGTATAGATTGCGGTTCATGCGCTAGTGTTTGTCCCGTTGAGGCACCGCAGCCTAAGTAAGAATTAATAGTGAATTAATTGGCCAGGCTTGTTCTTGGCCTTTTTCTTTAGGATGAGGTTATATGGGATTTAATGCACTTCCTGATGAGACATTGGAGGATCTGCAGATAAAAGGGCTTTATATACTGCAGAAAAAGGACAAATTCCGTTTTGGAATGGATGCAGTCCTGTTGGCTAATTTTGTTTCAATACTTAAGCCCAAAAGAGTGCTGGACCTGGGTACCGGCACAGGAATAATTCCAATCCTTCTGGCGGCTAAAACCAACGCTAAGTGGATTACAGGAATTGAGATACAGCCCGATATCGCAGACATGGCCAAAAGAAGCGTTGAAGGAAATGGCCTGAACGACAGAATAGAGATAATTGAAGGGGACTTAAAAGCAGCAAAAGATTTACTTGGTGCTGCCACATATGACGTTGTGGTTACCAATCCGCCTTATTCAAAGGTAGGAACGGGTTTTGTAAATCCTACTGAAAGCAAGGCCATATCAAGGCATGAAATATACTGTACATTGGATGACGTGCTGGACTGTGCGCGTTCAATGCTAAAGCCCAACGGGGAATTTTATATGGTTCACAGACCCGAAAGACTTACAGATGTGATTACTGGTATGAGATGGGTAAAAATTGAGCCTAAAATTTTGCGTATGGTTGTTGCCAAAGAGGGGCAGGCCCCCGGGCTTTTTTTGATTAAAGGCTTGAAAAACGGAAACGCAGGTCTTAAAATAATGCCAAATTTAGTCATATACGACCAATGGGGGAACTATACCGAAGAACTGTGCAGGATTTACGGCTTAAATATGTAAGCAAGCTGATAACAGCCTTTCATACTGGTTTCCCGGATACTCATGGACGAGAGGATAAGTTCTTATGAAAAGGCTTGTAACACCTTTGGATGATGATATAATTCGTGAACTCAAGGCAGGGGATGAGGTGTACATTTCCGGCGTTCTGTATACTGCCCGGGATGCGGCTCATAAGCGAATGATAGAACTTATTGAAAAAGGCGAGCCTCTTCCCTTCGATGTAAAGGGCCAGGTCATTTATTATGTTGGCCCATGCCCTGCAAGAGAGGGTAAAGTTATTGGCTCCGCAGGGCCAACCACCAGCGGAAGAATGGATGCATATGCCCCAAAGCTTATAGAACTTGGCTTAAAAGGCATGATTGGAAAGGGACTTCGAAGTAAGCAAGTGACAGAGGCAATAAAGAAATACGGCTCGGTATATTTTGGCGCAATCGGAGGAGCCGGAGCGCTCATATCATCATGCATCAAAAAAGAGGAGATAATAGCCTTTGAGGATTTAGGCACCGAGGCAATCCGGAGAATTGAGGTAGAAAATATGCCCTGCATTGTAATTATTGATGTTGAAGGCAGGGATTTGTACAGGGAAGGCAGACTTAAGTACCAGATAAAGGATGAAATTTGATGGTTCCTTTGCTTTTTAAGAAAAGAATAAATATATTCTGCGGCCACTATGGCAGCGGAAAATCAGAAATATCTGTTAATGCGGCTCTTAAAATAAAAGAAGAGCATAATCATGTACTTCTGGCAGACATGGACATAGTTAATCCTTTTTTCAGAAGCGTGGATGCCAAAAACAAGCTTGAGGATTTGGGCATTAAGGTTGTGGCGCCTCTTTTCGCAAATACTAATGTGGATGTTCCTGCCCTTATACCTGAAATATCTGCCGCTTTAAAAAACAAATCAGTATACACCGTTCTCGATGTTGGCGGCGACGAGGACGGGGCACGTGTTTTAGGCCGATATCACTTTGACATTCCAAAAGACGATTACGATATGTTCTTTGTCTTTAACAGGTCAAGACCCATGACTCAAAACCTTGAAGATACAGTCCAGTACATTATGGAGATTGAGGCGGCATCAAGGCTCAAAATAACAAAGCTTATAAACAACACCCATTTTATGGACGACACAACCCAAGAAGACCTGCTTTACGGGCTGGAATTAGCCAGGGAAATATCCTTAAAAACAGGTATTCCTCTTGCTGCCACATGTGTAATGGACACCATGGAACCGCAACCGGAGAGTATTGGGGAAAGCCCTGTATTTGTGCTTAAAAAGAACATTTTAATGCCATTTTAGCCTTCATAAGCTGCCGGTAACGGCTATAACCGGCATAAGGAAATACCTTCCTTGATTTTTATAAATCAAAAAACGATATTTTAAATTGACATTATTTAATTTTGCCTGTTTTAAATGCTTTAACGCTTTATCTTATTACATGGTATTATTGACAAGTAATATAATAAATTATAAACTTTTTACTATGGCTTTAAGTTTAAGGCTTTTTTTATGGAATAAATGAAAACTGCTTGGCGTTGTTGACAGAAAAAAGTATATATATGGAAATGAGATTTTAAAAAAAGGAGTAGCTTTAAATGGCAAAGGTGACTTTCAGGGAGGAGCGCTGCAAGGGCTGCGGTTTGTGCATACACGTTTGTCCCAAAATGATTATTCGTGAATCGGGCAGACTCAATGCAAAAGGTTATTGCGCTGTTGAGGTTTCTGATATGGACAAATGCATTGGCTGCGCTTTTTGTGCTACTGTTTGCCCCGATTGTGTGATAGAAGTAGCAAAGTAAAAAGGAGGATCCACCATGGGACAAAAGCTTTTGATGAAAGGCAATGAGGTTATCGCAGAGGCAGCAATACGTGCGGGATGCCGCCACTATTTCGGATATCCTATTACTCCTCAGACAGAAATTGCACATTATATGGCTAAAGCAATGCCTAAGGTTGGAGGCGTATTCCTCCAGGCAGAAAGTGAAGTTTCTGCAATTAATATGGTTTACGGCGCAGCCAGCACCGGAAAACGCGTTATGACATCATCATCAAGTCCCGGAATAAGCCTTAAGATGGAGGGCATATCCTATGCTGCGGGAGCACAGCTTCCTGCCGTGATAGTTAATATTATGCGAGGCGGCCCAGGTCTTGGAGGCATTCAGCCTTCCCAGAGCGATTATTTCCAGGCAACTAAGGGCGGAGGCCATGGCGATTATCACATGGTAGTTCTTGCCCCTTCTAGTGTCCAGGAGCTGTATGAGCTTACCGTTGAGGCATTTAACATAGCAGATCGTTACAGGATACTTACCATGATATTAGGTGACGGCGTGCTGGGTCAGATGATGGAGGTTGTAAATTTCCGGGACGAAGAGAAAATAGAAACCTATGACAAGTCCTGGGCAACATGCGGACATAATAACGAGAGAGAGCACAATATAATCACATCCATTCATATTGACCCTGTCATCCTTGAGCAATGGAATAATGACTTACAGAAAAAATACAGGCTGATTTATGAAAAAGAACAGCGCTATGAGCTTTATAACTGCGAGAATGCTGATATTATTCTTGTGGCATATGGATCGGTTGCCCGCATATGCAAGGGCGTTATAAAAGAAGCAAAAGAGCAGGGAATTAATATCGGCCTTGTAAGACCAATTACACTGTGGCCTTTCCCGGTTGATGCCTTCGAAAAAGTCATTGATATTCCTTCAGCCTTTTTAACTGTTGAAATGAGTGCAGGGCAGATGGTTGAGGACGTAAGGCTTACGGTCAACGGAAAGAAGCCCGTTTACTTTACCGGAAGAATGGGCGGAATGATTCCCACAGTAAATGATATTATGTCAAAGATATACGAGATTAAGAATGAGCTTAAGATTTAGCAAATTATCTTAGACTTAGGTTGAAATAGGCTTAGAAAGCGGGAAAGAGAGGAGAGCTTAACATGGCAGTTGTTTTTAAAGCCCCCCATGCATTATGTGATGTACCCATGCATTATTGTCCCGGCTGTACTCACGGAATAGCCCACAGACTTGTGGCTGAGGCCATTGACGAGCTTGAAATTGAAGGCAAAACCGTAGGTGTATCACCTGTTGGTTGTTCATACAATAACTATCTGTATTTTAATTGTGATATGGTTCAGGCTTCCCATGGCCGTGCTCCGGCAGTGGCAACTGGCATAAAAAGATGTCTTCCTGAAAATATAGTGTTTACATACCAGGGAGATGGCGACCTTGCTGCAATAGGAACCGCTGAAATTATCCATGCGGCTGCAAGGGGCGAAAACATAACAGTTATTTTTATAAACAACACAATATACGGCATGACTTCCGGCCAGATGGCTCCTACGACATTATTGGGGCAGATAACAACCACATCTCCATACGGAAGGGATCCAAAGGCTCACGGCTATCCTATAAGAGTGTGCGAAATGCTGGCAACTCTGGAGGGCCCGGCATATATTGAAAGGGTTTCACTCCATGACATAAAGCACATCAAAAAGGCCAAGGAGGCAGTTAAAAAGGCCTTTAAGGTACAGATTGCAGGCAAGGGTTTTTCACTCGTTGAAATATTGTCCACTTGTCCTACCAACTGGGGTCTTGATCCGGTTGAATCCTTGAAGAGAATTGAAAAAGAACTGATTCCACATTATCCTCTTGGCGTTTTTGCAGGTTCCGATTTGGAGGTTTAGCGTATGCTTCACGAAATTATTATTGCAGGCTTTGGCGGCCAGGGAATTCTTTCAGCAGGAAGGCTTCTTGCTTATGCCGGAATGCTGGATGATAAGGAAGTTTCATTTCTTCCTTCATAT
Organism: Clostridiaceae bacterium; assembly: GCA_012719545.1. GTDB lineage: Bacteria > Bacillota > Clostridia > DSM-8532 > DSM-8532 > DTU059. The sequence goes on along the minus strand of JAAYAD010000034.1, from coordinate 52,185 downwards.
GGTCCTGAAATGAGGGGCGGTACCGCAAATTGCATGGTGGTTATATCCGACAGTGCCATTGCGTCACCGGTTCTTAATTCATGTTCTGCTTTGATTGTCATGAATAATCCCTCCCTTGAAAAGTTTGAAAGCTGGCTTAAGCCCGGGGGAATCCTTATAACCGACAGCTCACTTGTCCGGAATAAGATAAAGAGAACTGATATAAAGACATTTGAGCTTCCTGCCACACAATATGCACTGGATGCTGACAACAAGGCATATTCAAATATTTTTCTTCTAGGAAAACTTATAAAAGAAACAGGGTGCGTTAAGGTTGAGAGCTTTGAAAAGGCCCTTTACAATATACTTCCTGAGAAAAAGCACTACATGATTCCTGAAGAAATGGCAGTTCTCAAGGCGGGTATGGACTATTAATACATATTTTTTTGGAATCATATATGGAAAAGCATTGAGATACATATTGTATCAAATGTTTTTGACCATGAAATAACGTATGTTAATAAATAAAAAAGGCTGCTGTAAAGGGCAGCCTTTTTTAATCCACAGAAAAGTTCTCACATATTTTTGGATACGGATAAATTCTTTTATCAGGCCTCTGCCTGCTCTTCTTCGTTTATACCAAGAATTCTTCTCAATTCTGCATTCTTCTTTATAAATGCAACCAAAGGCAATCCCAGCCCATAGGAAAGCACCAATTCTGACAGGGCTATAAATGCCATTGTAAGTACATGGGAATAAGTCTGGTCGTAAAGATAATATACATATGTTCCTACTATAAGTCCGTTAAAGATAACGGGTGGCAGGGGGAACAAAAAACGCTGCTTTCTGAGAAAATATGTTGAAATTCCTGCAAGAAGCGTTGCCAGACTTCCAAAAACTATATCTACCATTCCAAATCCGCCAAGCCAGTTGGCTAAAATGCATCCAACAAACAAACCTGGTATAGAAGCAGGGAAAAAGGCTGGTAGTACTGTGAGAGCTTCTGCCAGCCTGAATTGGACTGGTCCGTATCCAATGGGCTCCAACACAAGAGTCAGAGTTGCGTAAATAGCAGCAATCAGTGCTGCCTGCGCTATGCGCTTTGCTTTCGACATAAAATCTCCTTTTGCTTGCTGTTAAAGCAAACACCGGCCTTTTAAACCTGAGCCGCCGGCGCTCCGTAGTTTTGTTCAAGGCATTTTGCCTTGCCAGGATTTTGCGAACTGGCATGGGTAAAACCCACGGAGAGTATTTTAGCGTATATTGTTCCCCCTGACAATATAATTTAGCCTTTTGATCCGAACGCTGTTCTGTTATAATATAACTAATGGCAAATAGAGGGAAATGGGGGAGGCAAAGGAGGAATAAGTTTGGATCGAGCAAGGGCTTTGGAAGAGTTAAAGCTCAGACTTGAAAATGATGAAAATCTTAAGCATAGCCTGGCTGCTGAGGCCATAATGCGGAAACTTGCCGAATATTTTCGGGAAGATGTCGAACTTTGGGGAATTGCAGGACTTGTTCATGATATAGATCTTGAAAGAATCCAGTATGATATAAGTCAGAGTGGAATCATGGGCGGTGATATTCTGGAGGCCCTGGATTTTGACCCTACAATTATTTACGCAGTCAGGTCCCGGAATCCCAAAAGCAGACATCAAAGAAGAAGAAAGATTGATAAGGCTATTTACTGTGCCCCTCCCATGTCAGTATTAATTAGTGCCTGCATGAACATTCAGCCTGATAAAAAGATTGAAAATGTTGATGAAGCGCTTGTCTTAAGCATGTTCCATGATAACAGCTTTGCACCTGAGGCAGACCGTAAAAAAATAGCAGCCTGCTCTGAGCTCAATTTAAGTCTTGAAGAATTCATTAAAATTTCCCTTGAAGCAATGAAAGAAATAAGCGATAAGTTAAATTAAAAGTATACTTGTTTACATATGAATAAATAATAAATATTACCATGGCGGCTGATAGCCGTCTAATTTTTAGCATCTAAATCAGGACAAATTCCAAAAATATGAGCAAAAAGAGGTTGTTATAATGACAGATACACTTATGGAAGAAAGAAAACAAAAGATTCTGGCATTCATGAGGGAAGAATCCTACAAACCATTGAAATTGTCAGAACTGGAAGTGGTGCTGGACGTTCCTCAGGAAGACAGGCCAGCATTAAAGGAACTTCTTGATTCCATGGCAGAAGAAGGTTTAATCATTAAAACCAGAAAAGAACGCTATGGCGTGCCTGAACGCATGGGGCTCATTGTGGGCAAATTCCAGGGGCACGCAAGAGGTTTTGGCTTTGTCCTTCCCGATATAGGGGATGATGACGTATTTATACCCTCCAATGCCATCAACGGAGCAATGCATGGAGACAGAGTAATAGCAAGGCTCAACCGTACCCTGCCGGGTGAAAGGCACAGAGAGGGCGAAATAATCCAGATAATTTCAAGAGCCAATAAATCAATTGTGGGTAAACTGGACCTAAGCGAGCATTTTGGATTTGTTAAACCCGATCACAACCGCCTGTCAGGTGACATTTTCATACCAAAAGAATATTTAAATGGCGCAAAACAAGGTCAGAAGGTTGTGGTTCAGATTGACAAATGGCCACAGAAGAACCGCAATGCAGAGGGACGTATTATCGAGATTCTGGGAGATGAAGATGAAGCCGGTGTTGACGTAATGTCGATAATACGTGCATATAACATACCCTATGAATTTCCGGAGGATGTAATAAAGGAAGCCCAAGCGGTACCTACAACGGTTACTGAAGAAGATATGAAGGGAAGAAGAGATTTAAGGTCCTTAAGAATGGTAACCATAGATGGCGAGGATGCAAGGGACCTTGACGATGCCGTTTCAATTGAGGTTTTGGAAAACGGAAATTTCCGCCTGGGCGTTCATATTGCCGATGTTACCCATTACGTCAAGGAAGGCTCTGCTCTGGATAACGAAGCACTTCTCAGGGGAACCAGCGTTTACTTTCCGGACAGGGTTATACCAATGCTGCCCAAAGAGCTTTCAAACAATATCTGCAGCTTAAATGCCAAGGTGGACCGTCTTGCCTTCAGTGTCATGATTGATATTGACCAGCGGGGCAATGTGGTTGATCATGATATTTTTGAGAGCGTTATACATGTAGACGAAAGAATGACTTATACAAATGTCTATAAAATCCTTGAAGAAGACGATCAGGAACTCAAGGAACGGTATAAGGATCATCTCAAGGATTTTTACAACATGAAAAAGCTTGCGTTGATTCTTAAGGAGAAAAGAAGACGCAGAGGCGCCATTGATTTTGACTTTGACGAGGCAAAGGTAATAGTTGACGAAAAGGGAAAGCCCATTGAGATTAAGCGCTATAAGATGACCATTGCCAACAGCATCATAGAAGAATTTATGCTTTTGTGCAATGAAGTGGTCTCCGAACACTTCTTCTGGATGGGCATTCCATTTGTTTATAGAATTCACGAAGACCCTGATCCTGAAAAAATGGAAAACCTCAACAATATCCTTGGTACATTTGGCTACAGACTTAAGGGTTATCGCGACGTTCATCCCAAGGCCTTGCAGGATATTATCAACCAAATTAAAGGAAAGCCTGAAGAAAAAGCTATAAATACCATTGTACTCAGATCCATGCAGAAGGCCAGATACAGTGATGTACACACCTGGCATTTTGGACTTGCTGCCGAGTATTATTCTCATTTCACCTCACCAATCCGCCGTTATCCTGACCTTATCATTCACAGAATTATGAAAGAGCAGTTAAGTGGCAAGCTTAATGAAAGCAGAATTGAGCATTACAGGAGTATTCTTCCCGGAGTTACCCAAAGGTGCTCAGAGAGAGAAAGGGCTGCCGAAGATGCCGAGCGTGATTGCATTGATCTTAAAAAGGCAGAGTATATGGTTGATAAGGTGGGAGAGCAGTTTGAGGGCACAGTTTCAAGCATAACCGCTTTTGGTATGTTTGTTGAGCTTGATAATACCGTTGAAGGACTCATTAGGTTAAGCAGCATGGATGATGACTATTACACATACAATGAAAAGGCTTTGTGCCTTATTGGTGAGAGAACGGGAAAAATATACCGCATTGGTGATAAAGTAAATGTATTGGTAACCAAGGTTACCCCTGAAACCCGTCAGATTGATTTTATTCTGGCTGATGATGAAGAATCTGACGATGAAGAGGAAGAGTGCCTCTATCTTTCAAAATCTAAAAAGAACAGAAAAATAGATGAAGATAAAGAAAGAATTCTCAGGCATATAGGCGCAAAAGGATCTAAGAAAGGCCATAGAAATGATCGTAAAAAATAGGTTTGTCGGGTGATTCTGATTTGTAATATAAAATTATCAAGTAAAGGGGATGTTTTGATGAACACAATTGATGTAATTAAAACTAGAAGAAGCATAAGAAGATACAAAAATCAGGAAGTGCCCAAAGAAATAATTATGGATACTTTGGATTGTGCCAGGCTTGCTCCTTCCGGCCACAATGATCAGCCCTGGCACTTTGTGGTGGTCACCGATAAAGGTATTAAGGAGAGGCTATCCCAAATAGCAAAGTATGGCAGATTCTTAAAAGATGCTTATGCCGCAATAGCCGTCTTCTGCAGGAAGGATGCCCCTTGCATGTTTGAGGACGGTTGTGCCGCTACAGAAAATATTATTATCTCAGCCTGGAGCTATGGCCTGGGAACATGCTGGATAAGCTCATATAAAAAGGAGCACTCGGAAGAAGTTAAGAAGTTGTTGAACTGTCCCCAATCCCATGAGCTTATATCATTGATTTCTCTGGGCTATCCTGATGAAACTCCTGTAAGAAAGAAAAAGGAATTAAGCGAAATGGTAAGCTTTAATGGCTTTTAATTAAAATTTAAAAAGCTTGAATAATAAGAATTTAAAATAAACCAAAGTTGAATAAATTAAGGTTTTTGGCCGCAATCAGCGGCCAAATTTTTTTATCTAATGTAACATATCACCTATCTCAGAAACACAGGTTTAGTTTAGAAACTATCATCAATTAAGATTATTGATAGTGGCATTCATAGTAACTGTTAATTATTGACAAATTGTGACTTTTTGATTATCTTTATATCATATAATTAGTAAATAGTAGCAATTAGCATTAAATACACCAGCGCAACCACATAAAGGTGTCCGCAATTTGCTTCGTAGTAATTTCTTATAAAGAGAGTCTCAATTATAGATTAATGCTGCAGTGTTAGCCTTTTTTCAATGTGAAGAGTAGATGCCATGTCGATTGGCAGAACCCATTTTTTAAGGAGAAGATGCTCATGAAAAAGCTTTTGATAGTTTTATTGGCAGTCGTGCTTGCCGTACAAGGTTCAGTTTTCATCTCTTTTGCAGGTTTGGATGATGAATTGGCTGTTCTAAGAAAAAGCATACGCTCCATTAAAGACATTGATAATGAAAAATATGCAAGGCTTGAAGATGTAATAGTCAGAAAGTTTTCTGATGCCAAAAAGGGAGACTGGTACATGAGCGTTATGACAAAGCTTGTAGGCTTAAGCTCCATAGATGGTACCGATAAGGGTACACTTGACCCCATGGGAACTGTAACAAGAGCCATGTTTATAAAAATGTTTATCCGCGCTATGTATAACCCGGAAATTTTAATAGATGTTGTCCCGGATTTCGACCACTGGGCAGCGAGGGATGTAAAGAAGGCTGAGGAATTAGGATTTCTTGCAGCAAGAGAATACACCCTTAAAAACATTGCAGAACCCATTACCAGAGGAGAAATGGCAAAGATTATAGTTAGAGCCTACAATAAGTCTGAGAAGAACCGTGTAACTCTTGAAGATTGCCAGCAACTTATAAGTAAAATAAAAGACTATGCTCAAATACCAAAAGATTTCCAGCCATATGTACTTGTAGCCTATGGCTCAGGGATAATCTCAGGATATTCGGACGGGCGCTTTGGAGCCAATGATTATGCCACAAGAGCCCAGGCAGCAGCATTTATAATCCGTTATCTTGACCCCAGTGAAAGGGCAAAGGTAGAGGGCGTTAAAAAAGAAGAGCCTAAACAGACCCGTGAGCCAACCGTATTAAGATGGGATGACCCGTACAGACCCTTGCCTATGAAGGAGATACCTTTATAAAGCCCGATGGAACACAAGTAGTATTAAAGATTGGCCCTGCAGGAGTATTGGGAGAAAATCAGAACTGCGACATTTACGGTGGCATGGCATATCCTGACGGAAGTCTTGTAGAGCATGGAACACTCGGAACCATGTCATTAGGGCATTTAGGTGAAACCTATCTGGTTGATGATTATGGTGAAGGACACTTTTGGTCTGAATGGAAGGAGATTCGTAAATATTATGGGAGGAAAGCCCAAGAAGAAATTAAAAACCCAAATGAAGGGCAGACTTATGGAAAATGGTTCGAATATTATAATGGCCAATGGTATTGGACTGGACCTGTTAACCAATGAAAGGTTAAGAAAAGCATTATATAAGTGTTTGACCCAAAAGCCGTGTGATGCCTGAGTCTCTAGTATCAGGAGTAGTTCGTGTGTTCATTTAAAGCAAAAAGTACGAAAATTTGACACAAATGTTTATATAAAAATGCTTGACAAGATGGTAATGAGCCGTTAAAATAGTTTTTGTTCGGTTTCGGAACGGCATGGCCCCTTGGTCAAGCGGTTAAGACACCGCCCTCTCACGGCGGTAACAGGGGTTCGAGTCCCCTAGGGGTCACCATCAAAACAAAATATGCTGGAGTAGCTCAGCAGGTAGAGCAGCTGACTTGTAATCAGCAGGTCGGGGGTTCGAATCCGTCCTCCAGCTCCAAGAAAAACCTTGAAAGTATATCGCTTTCAAGGTTTTTTGCTTTTTGCGTACGTATTGATATCAAATTTGCTTATTGTAAAAACAGCTTCTAATCTGTCTACTTGTTCATACAAATGAATCCTCAACTTAACTTAAAATTTCAACATAACATGGTAGGTCAGTATTTTTTCTTGCTGCGGGTGGGAAACTAAGAATTAAACACGAAAAGATTAGTAAGCCCAAAGGAGGAAATTAATGTGACACAAAGACAAGAAACCATAGAGTCCCTTAACAGGCTTTTGCAGGGCGAATATATGGCAGTGGAGAGCTTCAATAACTTTATTGCAAAGTTAAATGACGAGGAGGCAAAAAAGGTTTTTAAAGATGTACAGAAGCATCACAGAGATAATATAGAAAAGCTTGCGGGTTATATTCAGGAATTGGGAGGAAAACCCGAAGAGAATCTTGGAATGAAAGGATTAATGGGAGAATTTAAAATTAATATGGAACTTGGTCCTGATGCGGACAGGAATGAAATAATAGAAAAGGCTATTGAAGGTGAAACTCAGGGTGTTAACATGGCTGAAAAGGTATTAAGAGGAAACCTTGACGAAAAATCACGAGATATAGCAGGCGAGATTCTCCATCAGGACAGGCATGCCATTGATAAATTAAAGAAATTGCAATTGCAATAAGAGCCTTGGGGCTCTTTTTTCTTGCCATAAAAATATATTCCATAAAGTATTTGAAAAGTCCGCTAATCCAAAAAATGAAAGCATTTTTGCTGATTCACGGTGAAATATTAATTGTGAAATTACTTTGGAAAGGCATGGATGTTTATGGAAAAGAAAAATACACAGCATTATAAGCATCTTTTGGATCAGCATAAAGAGTACCATGAGGATATAGTTGATGATATGGAAAACCTCACTTTGGGGGAAAATGACAACAATAACTTAAGTGAACTTTCCAATTATGATAATCATCCTTCTGAAATTGCTTCTGAGCTTTTTGATGTAGAAATGCAGATGGGGCTTAAAAAGCTTCAGGAACATGAGATTAAGGAAATAGAAAGGGCAAAAGAAAAGATTAAAAAGGGAACCTATGGTATATGCGAAAGCTGCAAACAGCCAATTGAGGCTGCAAGGCTTGAGCTTTTGCCCCATGCGAAGCTATGTGTAAAATGTGCAAAAGAAGAAGAAAAATTTATTCAGGATATGAAAGCCAGCAAAACCAAAAGGCGTCCTTCTGAGGAGCAGGTTATACATTCAAGCAATATAAATGATACCTTAAGAGGAGAGCAATTCCTTGATGTTATGGAATATGGCTCTGCCGATTCCCATCAGGACAGGGGCGGAGAAATACCAACGTAAGCCATTAAAGCTATATTGAAATTGGCCTTGCCAACTGGAAGGACAGGCCCTTTTTTTATAAAAAAAAGAAAAATTTTTAGATTGGATATTTTTTCCGTTAGATTTATGGTATAATAAATTCAATCCATTACCAACTTATACTGCAATAAAGCATTTACTTCGAGTTTTGGAGGAATCGGAATGAATTTTAAAATTAACCATACAAACATCAATGTAACTAATCTTGAAAAGTCGGTAGAATTTTATAAAAAAGCGTTGGGTCTTAAAGAAATATCACGAACAGAAGCACCTGATGGAAGCTTCATTCTGGTGTTTATGGGAGACGGTGGGTCATACAAAATAGAACTGACCTGGCTCAGAGATAAGGAAGGTCCCTACGACCTTGGAGACAATGAATTTCATATAGCCTTTACCGTCGATGACTATGATGCGGCATATAAGCTTCATAAGGAGATGGGATGCATCTGCTATGAGAACAATGCCATGGGATTGTATTTTATAGAAGATCCCGATGGATATTGGCTTGAAATTATACCAGAGAAAAGATAAACAGAAATACGACTTACTACGGAGGAAATAAAATGAGCAAGGCTGTGGTTATAGGCATTGCAGGAGGTACTGGTTCTGGGAAAACCACGCTGGCAAAAAAGCTTCAGGAGTACTTTTCAGATGAAATAGTCCTCATTTGTCAGGATTATTATTACAAATCCTTTGATACATTAAGCTACGAACAGCGTAAGCAGTTAAATTTCGACCATCCAGACAGCTTCGATAATGAATATTTGATTGAACAGATCAAGGAACTTAAGGAAGGCAGACCAATTCAGAGGCCTGTATATTCCTTTATTGAATATAAAAGATTAAAAGAAACAATTCGTGAGGAACCCAAAAGCGTCATTGTTCTTGAAGGTATATTAATCTTTCAGTGTCCACGTCTGCTGGAACTTATGGATATCAAGGTGTTTGTTGATACTGACTCAGATATTCGCTTTGCCAGAAGACTTACCAGGGATATTCATGAAAGAGGGCGAAGCATTGATTCAGTCATCAACCAATACCTGAATACCGTAAAACCCATGCACGAAGCATTTGTGGAACCCAGCAAGAAATTTGCAGATATTATTGTTCCCAATGGCGGTCTTAATGAAGTGGCAAGTTCCATGATTATTGAAAAAATAAAAAGCCTTTTAAAAGGCAATAACATGTCATAGGGTCATTGCGGACGCTTTTAAGACGTAAAACTCATATTTTTCCTCTTTGCTTCATCGCTTTATAATCGCTTTATAGCTGAATAGAATAGTTAGATAAATAATTAAATATAAAAAAGCTATATTAGGCTATATATTAAAAAACAATATATAAATTTATTTGTATTAGGGGGTCAAATATGAAGCTAACATTTCCAAAAAGACATTCTGTCAAAAAGTTTGCACTTACAAAACCAAAATCTGCTCCAAAATCAAATTTTATGACGAATCTCACCATTGCAAAAAGAATTTCTCTTTTTGCGGCGGCTATTGTGCTTGCCATCTCTGTACTTCTTAGTTTCAGTACGATTTTCTTTAGTTCAAATGTTCTAATTAAGCAGCAGGAAGACAGTGCAATAGCTCTGGCTAAAGAAAGCGCACAGCGAATCGATGCCATTATTACAGCACGACTTGATGTGTTGTATGAAGTAGCCAACAACGAAAATATGCTTACAATGGATTTTGAGAGGCAGCGCCAGTATCTTATCAAACAGCTGGAAAAGTTTGATTACGTTGATATGGCAGTTGTAGACACCAGCGGAAATGGTAAGTACATTTTAAATGGAGAAGCAGCGCAGCTTAGTGATTCTAATTATGTAAAGGAAGCTCTTAAAGGGAAAAAAAGCGTATCCGAAATACTGATAAACAAATCGGGCATACCTACTATTATGTATGCAGCGCCTATTAAAGACAAAGGAAGCGTGGTAGGCGCATTAATAGCCAGAAGAGATGGCACCGCATTTAATGAAATTACTGATCAGCTGGGTATAGGGGAATCCGGATACGCGTTTATTTTTGGAGAAGACGGAACAATATATGCGCATCCCAACAGAGAGTATGTCAGATCTCGGGCAAATGTTTTTAAGCATATAGAAGAAGACGGTGTGTTTAAAAATTTAGGCCTTGAGCTGCAAAGGCTTGGTATTGGAAATACCGGCATTATTCGTTATGAGTTTGAGGGCACCAGACGCATTACCGCCGTAACCCCAATTCCCAACACCTCCTGGAATGTTGGTATAGGCGCTGTTGAGAAAGATATCCTTAAGGATATGGTGAATCTCAGAATTATTTGCATGGTTATGGGTGGAATTGCTCTTGTCCTTGGAATAATTGCCGGAGGATTTTTGGGCAGATACATTGCCAGCCCAATAACAAAGCTTCTTGCAACTGTGAAAAAGATGTCCGAATATGATTTTACTCAGTCAGATTCCAAGGAAGAAAATCATATGAGGAAAAGGGCGGACGAAATTGGAAAGATTGCAGATGCAATCTACATAATGAGAGACAATATCGCCTCCCTTGTTCGTCTGGTAGTTGAAAATACAGAGCTGGTAGCGGCCTCTTCCGAAGAACTGACATCCATAACACAGCAATCTGCAAATTCTGCAAATGAGATGGCTAAAACCATTGAAGAATTCTCAAGGGGTGCTTCCGAACAAGCTCAGAGCGCAGAAATCGGAGCTCAGAACATACATATCTTAAGTGACCTTATTGGCAAGGAGCAGGAAAACATTAAAGAACTTAATGCCTCAGCTCAGTTGGTTGACAGGCTTAAAAATGACGGCCTTAAGGCATTGAACGACCTGATACGCAAGACCAAGGATAACAGCCAGGCAGTTTCAGACATTTTCAAGTCCATTACCGAAACCAAGGTAAGCGCTGACAAGATTGAAAAGGGCAGCGAAATGATTAAAACAATTGCAGATCAGACCAACCTGCTTGCGTTAAATGCGGCAATTGAAGCAGCCAGAGCAGGCGACGCCGGAAGAGGATTTGCTGTTGTTGCTGATGAAATAAGAAATCTTGCCGACCAATCAAATCGCTTTGCAGATGAAATTAACATAGCTATTCAGGAACTTTCTCATAACTCTGATATCATGGTGAAGATCATGAACGAGGTAGGAGAGATTGTGAAGGCTCAGACCGAGAGTGCAAACTTCACCAACGAAAAGTTTGAAGGCATAAACAACGCAATTGAAAACATGAGAGATGTTATTGAAAATCTGAATGCTTCAAGCAAGGAAATGGAAAAGAAGAAAGACGAGATGGTGAATATTATAAGCGAGCTGTCCTCAGTTTCTGAGGAATTTGCAGCAGGCACCCAGGAAGCTGCTGCAACCGTTGAACAGCAGACTGTTGCCATCGAAGAAATCGCAAAATCCAGCGAGTCCCTTGCAAAATTGGCTGAACAGCTTCAACTCGAAGTATCAAAATTCAAGTGCTGATTTGGTTTTTGCGTTAGCCTGAATTATTGAGAATAATCAAAGCCCCTTCGATTTAAATTGAAGGGGCTGTTCTTTTGTTGTAATATATTTTGGTATAGCATTATAAAAGGCGTTGATTTGTACTTATATGGATATTATCATTGATGAGCTTATACGTTCAAAAAGAAAGACTGTTTCCATTTCAATAACCAGGGATGCCAAAGTTATAGTAAAAGTGCCCCTAAAGTTCCCTGCGAAGGAAATAGACAGAATTATTGAAGAAAAGAAAAGTTGGATTATACGAAATAAAAGCAGAGTTTTGGAGAGAATCAGAAAAAAAGAGTCCATTAACTTGTCAGTAGGAGGACAATTTCTTTTTCTGGGGGAATCCTATACTATTTCAACCGATTACAATGAAAAATCAATTAAAATAAAAAACGGTCTTCTGGTTATTCCTTCAGAACTTATGGAAAATATAGAAACAGCTTTGGCAGAATGGTGCCGAAAGCAGGGGAAAATAATTCTCAAGAAGCGTTTGGAAGAATTGTCCCACCTTACGGGAATCAAATATTCCGGTTGCAGTATTACCGGTGCAAAAAGCCGTTGGGGCTCATGCAGCTACAAAAACCGGATCAATTTATCCTGGCGCCTGATATTGGCAAATAAGAGAGCTATTGATTATGTGATTATTCATGAATTATGCCATGTCTTGCATAAAAACCATTCAAAAGCCTTCTGGCAGGAAGTAGAAAAGCATATGCCGGATTATAAGAACCACAAAAAGTGGCTTAAAGACAATGCTTTTATTCTTGATGCCTTTATGTAAATCCTTAGTCAGAATTTAATTTATCATTTAAGGAAAAATAAAGCCTTGAAATATACTATTTTTTACTCTATAATTATTACCAAGTAATAATATCATATTATATCACCATATAATATTACCAGGAAAAGGTCGGGGTGAAGATTCTATGAATAAAGGATATGAATCTTATGTTCAAAACGGAAGAAGGATAGTGAAGGGACTTGGCTATTACACGACGGTTCCTGTCGGCGACTGCCGTGAAATAGTTAAAAATAGTGCTAAAAAGTACGGAACAAAGCCTGCATTCAGGTTTAAAAGAAATGGCATGATTATAGAAAAGAATTACCTTGAGCTTGAACAGGATATGGATGCTCTGGGAACTGCTCTTCACTCTCTTGGCTTAAAGGGCAGCAAGATATCAATAATCAGCGAAAACAGGTACGAATGGGCTGTGGCTTACCTATCAATAATTAACGGTACCGGAATAGGCGTTCCCCTTGACAAGTATCTGCCTGCCGGTGAGGTTGAAAATCTGGTTCAGAGATCAAAGGGCTCGGCTATTTTCTACAGTGAAACATACAAGGACATGATGGCTGAACTGTCCAAAAAGGACACTACAATTAAATACTTCATATGTTTTGATGAATCTGCGGTTCCGTCAGGTGATGAAAGATTCATGTCAATAAAATCCCTTATCGAAAAAGGAAGGGAGTTATTGGCAAAAGGCGAAAGAAGCTTTTTGGATGCTGAAATTAACCGCAAAGACATGTCCATTCTGTTATTTACATCAGGAACCACCAAAATATCAAAAGGGGTTATGCTTTCCCACGAAAATATCACAAGCAATGTTACATCCATAACTGGGCTTCTTAAGGTATATCCTACCGATGTCCACTTATCCCTTTTGCCCCTTCATCATACCTTTGAAAATACAGTTGGCTTAATGTTCATGCTTCACATGGGAGTTACCATTTCCTATGCGGAGGGCATAAGGCAGCTTGCCCAGAACATTAAAGAATTCAAGGTAACAATATTGATAGGCGTGCCTGCAATCTTTGAGGCATTGTATTCAAAGGTTATGGAGGGAATAGAAAAAGCAGGCAAAACAAAACTTGTAAATACTATGACCAGAGTCACCCAATTTCTTCTTAAGCTGGGCATAGATATAAGAAGAAAAGTTTTCAAATCGGTCCTTGAAAAGCTTGGACCTAACCTTAGAATCTTTGTTTCAGGGGCTGCGCCGATTGGTACCGATATCCTGCACGGAATCGAACGCTTCGGCATTACTTTCCTTCAGGGATATGGACTTACAGAAACATCTCCTGTTGTAAGCTGCACATCAATGGATTTCAATACCACCGGAACTGTAGGTGTTCCTATAAAGGATGTTGAAGTAACCATAGATAACCCGGATGAAAACGGCATGGGAGAAATAATGGTCCGCGGAAAAAGTGTTATGCTGGGTTACTATGAAAACCCTGAGGAAACTAATGAAGTAATGGAGCCTGATGGATGGTTCAGAACCGGCGACCTTGGAATCCTTGATGAAAATGGCAACCTAAAGATAACCGGACGGGCAAAATCCATGATTGTCTTCACAAACGGCAAGAAGGCATTCCCTGAAGAGTTTGAAATTTTGCTCAATGCAATACCGGGAGTTAAAGATTCCTTTGTATGGGGCAACCGCGCTCCCGACGGGGATATGCAGGTATGCGCAAAGCTGGTTGTAGATAAAGATTATTTTACCGAAAAAGGATATACAGTGGAACAAATTGGTGATGAGCTGGAGGCAAAAATAAGGCAATTAAATGCTGATATTCCTAAGTATAAAATTATCAGATATTTTGTAATGACATACGAGGAACTTGTAAAAACAACCACCCTTAAAATAAAAAGACCTGTTGAAACAGAGAAGATGAAACGGTATATTGAGAATGCGGGAGTTGATATGAGAAAGCTCCACAAAAAATTTATTATTAACTGGTAGTAATGATTAAACGAATTACAGATGATGCTGAAAGGGTTGTAAGATATCTTACCCGCGAGGGAAGCATTAATACAACCCTTTTGGCCTTAATTGAGAAATACGGGTTTAATAAAGATTTTCAGGAAATATGGTTTCAGGTTGAGGAAGATAAGATTAATGCCTTGATTATGAGGCATTTTAACTATGCTTATCTTTACAGCTGGGACTGCAATTGTGACTTTGAGGAACTGGGAGGCTTTGTATCCTTTACCGGAGCTGATGTGGTATTGGGCAAAAAAGGCCTTCTTGAAAATATTTTACCTTATGTTGATGGTTTTGCCCTGGAGCCGTCCTGTCATATGGTTTTGGAAAATCCCGAAAAACTTCTTCCGCCCTATGGCGCAGAAAAAGCAAAACTGGAAGACTGCAGGGAAATGGCATCCCTCATTTACAGTGTTCCTGAATTTGCCAGATTCTATCATTCCTGCGAGGAGATAGAACGGGGAATAAGAAGACGAATGGAAATGGGGGAAATAAGATGCTTTGTTATAAAACGTGACGGCATAATTGTTTCCCAGGCTTATACCACCATGGAGTCATATTTATATGCCAGCATAGGCGGTGTTGTAACTAGGGACGAATACAGAAATCAGGGCTTTGCATCACAGGTTGTTTCATCAATAGCCCATGACATATTGAAAGACAAAAAATTTCCCAACCTTTTTTTCAGCAATAATAAAGCCGGAGAGATCTATAAAAAGCTTGGATTTGCCGAAATATGCGAATATGGCATGTTGTTTTCTTCAAAATATTGTCTTAATAACATAAAAAATGCTAAATTTTAAGTTGTAAAATTAAGGAATTTGTGCTAGAATGTACTCCAAACAAATGTTCTTGTTTGGAGGTCATGGCATGTTCAGCAAAGTCTCCACATGCGGCCTGTCAGGTTTAGACGGCTATCACATCCTGGTAGAGACAGACATATCTAATGGAATCCCGGCATTTGACATTGTAGGTCTTGCTGACACATCCGTCAAAGAAGCAAGAGAACGTGTAAGAGCAGCAATAAAAAACTCCGGATTTGAATTTCCCGCTAAACGTATAACTGTTAACTTAGCGCCTGCAGATACAAAAAAAGAGGGCTCAGGTTTTGACCTGCCTTTGGCCATGAGTATCCTTGCATCCGCCGGAATTATTTCCGAATCTGCCATGGAAGGATACATGCTTATTGGGGAACTGGCCCTGGACGGCGGTGTAAGGCCGGTGGCAGGAATGCTCTGCAAGGCTCTTGCGGCAAGAGAATTGGGCTTTAAGAAAATTCTTGTGCCATACCAGAATTTAAATGAGGTTTCCATTATCGAAGAACTTGAGATATATCCTGTAAATACTTTGAAAGAGGCGGTGGAGCATTTTAAAGGCATAAAGGCTTTGGAATGCTGCCTCAATGAAACTCTGATAGAATCGGTTGAGTATACGGGAAAAGAGGATTTCTCAGATGTTAAGGGGCAAAAGAATGCAAAAAGGGCGCTGGAGGTTGCGGCAAGCGGAGGACATAATCTGATTATGATAGGAAGCCCCGGGTCGGGTAAAACCATGCTTGCAAGGCGGCTTCCTTCCATTCTTCCGGACCTTACCTTTGAGGAATCTTTGGAGATTACCAAGATATACAGTGTATCAGGCCTGCTGCCGCCAAATTCATCTCTAATAAAGGAAAGGCCTTTCCGCTCACCCCACCATACGGTGAGCAGTGTCAGCCTTGTGGGCGGTGGAAGGCACCCAAAGCCCGGTGAGGCAAGCCTTGCCCATCACGGAGTGCTGTTTCTGGACGAAATCCCTGAATTCTCAAGCAAAACCCTTGATGTTTTAAGACAGCCAATTGAGGATGGTCAGGTGCATATATCAAGGATTAACGGCACAGTCACATATCCGTGTAAATTCATGCTTGTGGCTGCCGCCAATCCATGCAAGTGCGGGTATTATGGCGATCCTTCCAGAAGCTGCACATGCTCTTTCAGAGATGCGGAAAACTATCTTTCCCGTCTTTCAGGCCCTCTTATGGATCGGATAGATATACATATACAGGTTCCAACTCTTAAATATAGCGAAATTGAAAATGCGGAGCCTGAAGAAAGTTCCAGAGAAATCAAAAAGCGTGTCAATGCGGCAAGGAAAATCCAGCTGGAACGTTATAAAAGATACGGAATTTATTGCAACGCTCATCTAAAAGGAGCATTGATTCGTGAGTTCTGCAAAATGGATGAAGAGGCAAAAAGGGTATTAAGAGCAGCTTTTGACAAGCTTAATATGAGTGCCCGGGCTTATGACCGTATTTTAAAGGTCTCGCGCACCATTGCTGATATGGAAGGAGAAAGGCTCATTCAAGCAAGGCATATAGCCGAGGCCATCCAGTACAGGGCTCTTGACAGGAAAATCAGTTTTTACTGAGGGGATGAAAGCTTGTGAGGGATACTGTTATGATTAAAGAATTGGAATACTGGATTATACTTAGCGTTGTTCAGGGAATTGGCATACATAAGAAGCTTGAATTGCTCACAATTTTCGGTGATGCTCAAAAAGTATTTGAAGCGGAGAAAGACGCTCTTTTAAGGGCAGGTTTGACAGCTGAAAACTATGAACAGCTTAACAGCGACATTGTAAAAGAAGAGGCCAAAAGGATTCTTGACCTTTGCCAGAAGAAAAATATAAAAATAGTTACTATGATGGACAGCGAATATCCCGAGATGTTGAAATACATCTATGATCCGCCCATTGTCCTTTATGTAAAGGGCGATATTCCTCAGTCAAACGCCGTAGCTGTTGTTGGCTCAAGAAGGGCATCGGGCTATGGTATTGAAACTGCCTTTAAGCTGTCTTCCGGGCTTGCTCAGGTGGGAGTTCTGGTAGTCAGCGGTCTGGCAAGAGGTATAGATACAGCCGCCCACTGCGGTGCTCTCAATGAATCCTTCACAACTGTTGCAGTGCTTGGCTGTGGAGTGGATATTCCTTATCCTCCTGAGAACAAATCCCTGATGGAGCGCATTATTCAATGGGGCGCTGTTATCTCGGAATATCCTCCGGGTACTCCTCCGGCTCCATATAATTTTCCAAGCCGCAACAGGATTATAAGCGGCATGTCTCTGGGAACGCTGGTTGTGGAGGCAGGGCTTAAGAGCGGTTCCCTCATTACTGCCAAATATGCCCTGGAACAGGGAAGGGATGTTTTTGCAGTTCCAGGAAACATTAATCATCTTAACAGCATGGGAACCAACAGACTGATAAAGGATGGAGCAAAAATTGTTCTCGGTGTGGACGATATACTTGAAGAACTAAACTTTGGACTTGCTCCTGTTGAAAAAGTCAAAGTAAAGAAGGGAAAAGCTTCCGATAACGATCTTAACGATGAAGGCAGGAAGATAATTAATGCGTTGAAAATTGAGGATCTTTATGACGAGGAGCTGTCAATGAAAACAGCAATACCTTTAAATGAATTGTTTGAGATTCTTTTGGACCTGGAATTAAAGGGAATGATAAGAAAAAGCATTACAGGAAAATACATTCTGTTGGGGTAAAGCTGTTTGGCATAATATCGTAGTGCATTACATTGTGGGAATGTGCAATCGTTACAGTTTAAAGCCAAAGTTCCTTTAAGGATTATCTTGGGTCAACAGTTATCTTCATAACAGATTGCTTTCTTTTATAAAAAGGATTTTATACGAAGGGGTGATATAAGGGATATA
This sequence comes from Clostridiaceae bacterium, assembly GCA_012719545.1. Classification (GTDB taxonomy): domain Bacteria; phylum Bacillota; class Clostridia; order DSM-8532; family DSM-8532; genus DTU059. The sequence continues at coordinate 34,074 of JAAYAD010000034.1, read as the reverse complement.
AGCAGAGCATAAGCGTGTAATATCAGCCATAAAATCTTACAGAACCTTAAATATGGCGGTATTATTATGAAAGTTATCTATATTAAAAAGAAGTACCTTATACCAATTTTTATTACCTTAATTTTAGTTCTAATTATTCTGATTTCACTTAACGGATTCCTTGCTAATCGTTACGTTCTTGGTGTGTCAAATCAGTACAGGGATGATATCCCCATCTATTCTGTAGACAGCCAGGAGAAGAAATGCGCCATAACATTTGACTGCGCATGGGGAGCGGATGATATACCCGACATACTGGATGCGCTGGACAAATACGACGCAAAAGGTACCTTTTTTGTTGTGGGGCTATGGGCTGAAAAATACCCTGATATGGTGAAGCTGATATACGACAGGGGGCATACCGTTGCAAATCATGGTTACTCCCATGCTCATATGGCCCAGCTTCCCGAATCAAAAATAGAGGAAGAGATTTTAAGATGCACTGAGGTAATCCAAAAGATTACCGGAGAAAGTACAAATCTTTTCAGACCCCCTTACGGGGAGTATAATTCCACAACCATTAAGGTTGCAAACAGACTGGGCTATCAAACGATTCAGTGGGATGTGGATTCCCTTGACTGGAAGGACAACTTGTCTTACGAGGATATTTACAAGCGTGTTACCCAAAGGGTACAGTATGGCTCAATAGTTTTGTTCCACAACGATACAAAGTATACTCAAAAAGTTCTCCCGGCCATACTTGAGAATCTTACAAACAATGGATATAACTGTGTTTCAGTCCCCGACCTTCTTATTAAAGGCAAATATAAAATACGTTACGACGGCAGGCAGATGAAAGATTATTGAAATTAATGTTTAAGCCCCTATCAATCTGGTGAAATATATAATAGGATTAAATTACATTAAACAAAAGCCTTCTTTAAACCGAATGATATGATAGGGATTGCTTCTAAACGAACAGGATCATGAATATTTATTATTCAGTGGTATGTTCGGTAAGTACCAAAGACTTTGAGGGGAGTTGGATTATCACATGTCAGGAAACACTGCTTTAGAAAATAATGTTGTAAGTATTGCAGGCAAAGTAGTTGCAAATCCTGAATTCAGCCATGAGGTGTATGGAGAAGGTTTTTACATAACTTACGTTCAGGTGCCGAGATTAAGTGATACTTATGACAACATACCGGTTATGTTTTCAGAGCGTTTAGTCAGTCCTGAGAACATTTATGAAGGCGTCTACATTATTGTTGAAGGTCAGTTCCGGTCCTATAACAATTTTAACAATAACAGCGGGCACAAATTAATGCTCACTGTTTTTGCAAGAGAAATAGAGGTTAATCAGGAGGAGGTGAATGTAAAAAATCCGAATCAGATAAGCCTCAATGGTTTCATATGCAGAAAACCCATGTACAGGACAACTCCGTTTGGCAGAGAAATAGCGGATATCCTCCTTGCAGTCAACAGAGCCTACAACAAGTCTGACTATATACCTTGCATTGCATGGGGAAGAAACGCCAGGTTTGCCGGAACCTTTGAAATTGGGGACAATATTCGTATTTGGGGACGCATCCAAAGCCGAGCATACCAAAAAAAGCTTCCGGATGGGCAAGTTGTGGATAGGGTAGCCTATGAAGTCTCTGTCTCAAAATTGGAAGTAGTAAAAGAAAACAATAATAAGAAGGATGAGAAAGGGGATTGATACCCATGATAAAAGTGGTCTATGGCAACAAGGGCATTGGTAAGACAAAATACCTTGTAACCAGCGCCAACACTTTACTTGATGAATGCTCAGGAGACATAGTTTTCATTAATCACGACAACTCACTTGTCACCAACCTGAAGCATGAAATACGGTATGTAGATATTTCAGATTTCCCTATTAAGAGTATAAATCAGCTGTTTGCCTTTATGTGTGGTCTCATTGCCCAAAATTATGATATAAAAGCTATTTTTGTTGATGGCTTGTCCAAATATGATGATGTAAAACAGGAGCAATATCAAGAATTCTTTGATAAGGTCAAGAATATATCTGAAAAATTTGATACGCGGTTTGTTTTCTCAGTAAGCGGTGATATCAGCGGAATCCCTGAATATGTTACCAAGGAGTATTCCTGCTGATATTTGTTTTCTTAATTATTAATCGGAAATCAATCAGGAATCAATAATAATTATAAGGATAATATTTCAGGGGATTTGCATCTTTGCAAATCCCTTTTTGACTTATGGCCCAGGAAAATGTACCATATTAAGAGGAATAAGAAAATGTATTACAATAATTTGGCTTAATTTTTATTTTTGGGGGAATTTTATGCTTCTTGCTTCTGTTGCAATACAGGATGCAGTATTAAGTTATGATAAGCTTTATGATTATATAGTACCCGAAGGGCTTATAAAAAATGCTCAGGCAGGAATGAGAGTTCTTGTGCCCTTTGGACGCAATAATAAAATTCAGACAGGCTGGATAATAAAGCTTTGGGACGGCGAGGGCAAGAAGCTGAAAAAAATACATCAAATAGTTGATGAGACACCGCTTTTGTCGGATGAAATGCTTAAACTTGCGCAATGGATTAAAAACCGCTATTTTTGTACCTGGGGAGATGCCATAAGAATTATGGTTCCATCAGGAGTTAATCTTAAACGGCTTGTTAAGCTGTACCCGGCAAAGGCTTTGAAGGATTGGGCCTCTATCGACCAATTTTTAAAAAACAGCGATTTAGCCTTAACAGAAGAACAGGATCAAATCCTAAGAAAGATTTTTGAAAAACCAAAAGGTATATATGAAAAAGATCTGAATTCCGGACCCGAATCGGAGGAATCCATTAAAAAGCTTGTGAATCTTGGCCTGGTTGAAAAGGAGGAGCTTTTTGACCAGAAGGTAAATGAAAAAACAGTAAAGGCGGTAAAACCCGCAATTTCCAAGGAAGAATTCAATGCTATAGTTGACGAGGGCAAGTTAAGAAGTATATACCCCGTAAGAGTAATGGATGTTCTTTATACCGAAGAATTCTGCACTCTGCAGGACCTTCTCCTGATTCCAGGGGTTTCACACTCGACAATAAAGAGCATGGAGAAAAAGGGATGGGTATCATATTTTGAGCTTGAAGTGGAGCGAAATCCCTTTGAGACCCTTGAGCCCGACAAAAGCGATCCGCCGGTTTTGACATCCGAGCAGCAGCATATTATAGACAGCGTTCTTCCATGTTTAGACGAAAATAAGCTTAATGAGGTATTAATTCACGGCATAACCGGAAGCGGAAAAACTGAAGTATATTTAAGACTCATAGATGCAGCCATAAAGAGAGGGAAAAGCTCAATAGTCCTTGTTCCGGAAATATCCCTTACTCCGCAGATTATAAGCCGTTTTACAGGAAGGTTCGGAAGCCGGGTGGCCATACAGCACAGCAGGCTTTCACAAGGAGAACGGTATGATCAATGGCGCAAAATTAAAGCAGGTGAAGTGGATGTGGTAATTGGCGCCCGCAGCGCTGTTTTTGCACCGCTGTCCAATATAGGCATTATAATTGTTGACGAAGAGCATGAGTTGTCGTATAAATCGGAAAACATGCCAAGGTATGATGCCCGTCATGTGGCAAGGGCAAGATGTAATATAAACGGCGCTCTGCTGGTTTTAAGCTCAGCCACCCCGTCTGTGGAAACCTATTATCGTTCCCAGAAGGGCAAAATTGGGCTTTATACACTAAAGAAGCGCCCAAATGCGCTGCCGTTGCCCAAAGTTGAAATAGTTGACTTAAGGGATGAGCATAAAGCCGGAAACCATGGCATTATAAGCAGAAGGCTTGAGGAAGAGCTGGTTAAAAATAAAATGAACGGCGAACAGAGCATTGTTTTTATAAATCGCCGTGGATATGCATCATTTATTTTTTGCATGGATTGCGGTTTTGTGCAAAGGTGCCCTAACTGCAGCGTGTCCCTTACGGTTCATGCTCATGACAGGCAGGCTATCTGCCATTATTGCGGCTATGCCCAGCCCATTCCTGTAAAATGTCCTCAATGCGCCTCGGGAAATATAAAGCCCTTCGGTGTAGGAACCCAGAAGGTGGAAGAAGAACTTTTAAAGCATCCGGCCGGATTTTCTGTGCTTCGCATGGATCTGGACACCACATCGGGCAAGCAGGGGCATCAAAAACTGCTTGACGCCTTTAAGAACAAGGAGGCTGATATTCTTATAGGTACTCAGATGGTGGCAAAGGGTCACGATTTCTCCAATGTCACCCTTGTAGGAATATTGGCCGCCGATGCATCCCTTTTTTTAGGCGACTACAGGTCAAGTGAAAGAACCTTCCAGCTTATTACCCAGGCATCGGGCAGAGCCGGAAGGGGGGATAAGCCCGGACGGGTTATACTTCAGGCCTATAATGTGGATGATTATGCCATTCAGACTGCAGTTGCCCAAAACTATGAGGAATTTTACCAAAAGGAAATAGCATTGCGCCAAAAGATGATTTATCCGCCTTTCTGCCATATTGGGCTTGTAATGGTGTCGGGTGAAAATCCCGAGCATGCCAGAATCTCCATTGAAAGGCTTAAGGGTCAAATCATGTCTATTTACAATAATGAACCGGGTTTTTTGTGTTCGGATATTATGCCTTCGCCTGTATTTGTAATCAGAAACAGAGCCCGTTGGCGCTTTATAATAAAAATGGCATCAATAAATGAATTGGTTAAGCTTGTGAACTATGCTTCAAGCGTATTTGAAAAGCTGAAAATAAAGAGCACAGACCTTACTGTGGATATTGATCCGCCCAACATGCTATAATATTTATTACTTTTTTATTACTTTCGACTTCGGGAAAATAATTTATAATAGAATAGAATTTGTAAAAATTTAATTGGCACAATTTAATTTAAGGAGATTTGATTATGGCTATAAGAAACATTGTTAAAAAAGGAGACGACATTTTAAAGAAACGCTCAAAAGAAGTTAATGAAATTAATGAAAGGGTCTTGGACCTTTTGGATGATATGAGGGATACTTTGTATGAATCAGGCGGTGTAGGCCTTGCTGCGCCCCAGGTAGGCGTTTTGAAGAGAATAGTTGTAATCGATGTGGGCGATGGCCTTATAGAGCTTATTAATCCCAGAATAATAGAGCAGGAAGGCGAACAGTTTGATGTAGAAGGCTGTTTAAGCATTCCCGGTGTTTATGGCCGCGTTAAGCGCCCCGCCAGAGTTGTTGTGGAATACCAGAACAGAAAGGGAGAAATAGAGAGAAAAGAAGGAACAGGGCTTCTTGCCGTCTGCTTCTGCCATGAGCTGGACCATCTTGATGGCATTCTCTTTGACGAAAAAGTAATTGAATTTGTTGATGTGGAGAAGGAGTAGTTAATGAAAGCTATATTTATGGGTACCCCTGATTTTGCTGTGCCCTCATTAAAGGCTCTTGTTGAAAATTATGAGGTTCTGGCTGTTGTTACACAAATAGACCGCCCAAAAGGGAGGGGGCATGTACTTACCCCTTCACCTGTAAAGGAGTTTGCGCTGGCTCATAATATACCAGTGCTGCAGCCTGTAAAACTGTCAAAAGAACCTGAAATAATAGAAAAATTGAAAGCTCTTGAACCGGATGTTATTATTACTTGCGCCTTTGGTCAGATTCTGCCCCAAAGCGTCCTTGACATACCTAAATTTGGTACCATTAATGTCCATGGCTCATTGCTTCCCAAATACAGGGGAGCTGCTCCAATACAGTGGGCAATAATAAATGGCGATGAAAAGACAGGCATAACAACCATGCTTACCGATATTGGCCTTGATACAGGAGATATGCTGTTAAAGGAAGAGATAGATATTCCTATCGACATGACAGCAGGACAACTTCACGACATAATGTCAGAACTGGGTGCAAAAACTCTTATAAGAACCCTTGAAGAACTTGAAAAAGGCACTCTCAAACCCATAAAGCAGGATGACAGCCAGGCAACTTATGCTCCCAAGATAGACAAGGAAACAGGCCATATTGACTGGTCAAATACATCTAAGAGGATTCATGACACCATCAGGGGAACAACTCCCTGGCCAGGAGCATGGACACAGCTTGACGGTCAGAAAGTACGTATCTGGCGTTCGGAATTTAAAGACAGCCCTTACACCGCGGATCAATTAAGCCGTAGCAAGCCTGGAACAATTTTGAACATCTCAGATAAGGGAATGTGGGTTCAAACTGGTGACGATGCTCTTCTTATTCATGAAATTCAGGTTGATTCTGGAAAAAGAATGACTCCGCTGCAGTATTCGTTAGGACATGATTTTAAGGCGGGCATGATTTTAGGTTGAATCTGCCCTGCCTTAAAATTAAGCAGGTGATTTTTATATGAAAAAGAGAGCACTCAGTTTTATTTTGCTATTGTCACTTCTGCTTTGTGCGTGCTCAGGCACTAAAGGGCCAATTTCCACAAGTCCTGTAGATAGCCCAGGTGCAACACCAACTGAACCTTCATCATCCCATCAAAATGAACCTTCAGAACCATCGGGCACAGATAATGGCAATCTGGAATATGAAGTTGATAAGCTTTTGTCACGCTTAACACTGGAAGAAAAAATTGGGCAGATGTTTTTTATAACATCCCGTTATAATACCGATGGCAAAAAACAACAGGCAATGGATGATGCCCTTGAGGACTTGCTTACAACCTACAAACCCGGCGGATTTATTTTTTTCGAGGAAAATCTTGATAACATATCACAGACAGTATCTTTTATAGAGGACATTCAAAAAACCGCTGAAATTCCAATGTTTATTGCAATTGACGAGGAAGGCGGAATAGTATCAAGGCTGGATGACGCAAAGGCTCTTCATTCAACCATTATGCCTGAACCCTATGTTATTGGAATTACAGGCAATGAAAAGTATGCCTATGAAGCCTCAAAGGCAATAGCGGAAGAAGTAAAAAGCCTTGGCTTCAATCTGAACTTTGCCCCTGTTGCTGATGTGTTCAGCAATCCCAAAAACAAGGTTATTGGAAGAAGAGCATACTCAAATGACCCCAAGGTTGTGTCACAAATGGTTGCTGAGGCAATTAAGGGAACTTATGATACGGGAGTAATACCCTGTATCAAGCATTTCCCCGGTCATGGGGACACCATTCAGGACAGCCATACCGGAATTGCCGTAGTTGAAAATGATATAGAGCGGCTTCGTCAGGTTGAATTTTTACCCTTTAAGGCTGGAATTAATGCTGGGGTTGATTTTATTATGACAGCCCATGTTTTGACACCCAAAATTACAGATGACGGCCTTCCGGCAACACTTTCAAAAACTATAATCACTGATATCTTAAGAAATGAGTTGGGCTTTGACGGAATTATAATTACAGACGGCCTTGAAATGAATGCCATATCCAAAGTTTATCCCGAAGAAGAGGCTGTTGTAATGGCAATTGAGGCGGGAGTTGACATGCTGCTTCTTCCCGTTGATTTTCCAAAGTCTTTTGATGCCGTCCTGTCAGCCGTTAAGAGGGGAAAAATTACAGAAGAGAGAATTGACCAGTCAGTAAGAAGAATCTTAGAAGTTAAAATGAAGCATATAATTGGCAAAGAACCAACTAACCTTAATCCTGATGAAGTTCTGGGCTCCAGTGAGCATAAAGAGCTTGCCAAAAGGATATGGGATGAGGCAAAAAAGTAAAAGTAAATTGTGCACCAGTATTACTTAAGATTTAAAAGACATAATTTGGTATTTGCATATTAAACAGGACAAATGGACCTTTGGAAGGTATAATAAATATATACCCTACAGGGGTCATTTTTGTGTTTTCAAATTTTTAGCGTTACATTTATTAAAATGCTTGCATGCTGATAAGAATCAGGCATGCATATATGGTTTTATAATAATCTTAAAAATGGAAAGGACTGGACTTATGAAGCTCTTGCTGCACATTTGCTGCGCCCCCTGCGCAGTAGCAGTTGTTGATAATTTAAAACAGAATCAGGATATAGAGCTTAGCGGCTTTTTCTATAATCCCAACATACACCCTTACGAGGAATTTCAGAAAAGAAAGCAGTCTGTTGCTGCCATGGCAGAGGACTATGGCATTCCAATGGACTACTATGACGAATTTGCTCTGGAGTACTGGAAAAATAGCTTAAAAGGCGATAAAGCGTCAAGATGCAGGGTGTGTTATGCAAAAAGAATGGACGAAACAGCGAAGCTTGCAAGGGAAAAAGGCTTTGATGCCTTTACATCAAGTCTTCTTATAAGCCCGTATCAGGATCATGAGCTCATAAAATCCTTGGGAGAGCAAATGGCTCAGAAATATGGGATTCAGTTCTATTACCAGGATTTCAGGGAGCTTTTCAGAAAATCACAGAATATGGCACGGGGAAAAGGCTATTACATGCAAAAATTCTGTGGATGTATGTATTCATATGACGAATCTGATCACCCCAAGAAGCCGATATATTATTTTGAGACAGTAAAATAACTGTGAAAAGAATTTGTAATAAGATTGTTTAATTTTACCTGTCAAGAAAGTGGTAGAATAGACATGTACCAAAGAAAAAGGCTTCAAGAGGTGTGAAGAAATGAAGAGAATCATGTCCATGGGGATTGCTTTTTGTCTTATTTTTTCCCTTATCCTGAGCATTCCTGTTACGTCCAATGCATTAAATGATGTTCAGTTAAATATTGGAGGAAGCATATCAAAGGTAGCTTATTCCCAGGAAGGTACCTCTGAAATAATCACCATATTCACCCCAAACACTCAGGTTGTGAATAAATACATAATTGCTCCTGAAGGTTCTATAACCCATTACCGTTTATGCTTCGAAATTGCCAATGAGTCTGTTCCTCAAACCATTAAGTTTGATGTAAATAAAGGCTCGGTAGGGCAGGTCAGGCTTGCAAACATGAGTAACCCAACTCGTACCAATGTTGTGGTTGAAATATCAAAAAAGCCTGATTATACATTGGAGCCGGCTAAAGACGGAAAATCCCTTGTGCTGACAATTAAGGGGGCTTCTTCAGCTACACCTGCACCAAGCAGCACTCCTACTCCAACCCCAAAGCCCTCTAATACACCGACACCTTCTCCCAGTTCAACACCAAAAGCGTCAACCACACCTAGTCCGTCGACCACACCAGTTCCATCAACCACACCGGTTTCAACGGGCAACGGAAGTATAACAAAGAATGGCCCGCTGTCATGGTCCATGTCAGGTGACAGCTGTGTAATTAATCTTCAGGGAACAACCCTTTCCCAGACTGATAACGAAAGTGTTCCCAGGCTGCAGCTGCGTGAAAAAGAGAAGATTATCCAGATAACTATCCCGGGAAAGGATACCCGGTTTACTGATGGCTTCCTTTCTGGAAATGATATTATCAACGGAATCCTTATAAATTACAGCCCTAAGACCAACAGTACAATTATCAGGATTTCATACAAAAATACAATTACATATACCCACGCCGTGTCAGGCGGAAACTCGGTAATAACCATAAAGAAGGGCAGCGGTACAGCACCGTCAGCAACTCCTACTCCAACGCCTAAACCCTCTGCAACACCGTCACCTTCTGCAAGTCCGACTGCTACGCCTTCTCCCAGTCCAACACCTTCGGGCGGAATAAGCAATCTTGTTGTTGGGAATGGCGAAAACGGAGTGGTTTTGCGTCTTGTAAGCCCCAATATAGTTGCAAGGTACCGCCAGTATTCAAGCGATATAGTAATTGATGATAAAACTAATGACGAAGCCGTTACCTTTGTAATACCTGTTTCTATTGTCAACCTTGGAACAGGAACTACTGTTATTAATAACAGCTATATAAAATCGGCAGTTTCGTACTCTACCCTGTACAATTCGTATCTTATGATTAATAAGGCGAGCACTGCCAATAAATTTAAGATTATAGAAGGAAGCAATGTAAACGAGCTTCTGATAGTTTTGGACAGTGCAGGAAGCGGTGGAGGAAGCAACAATAAGAAACTTGTTGTTCTGGACCCGGGGCATGGCGGAAGCGATCCTGGAGGAACAGTAGGAAACTATTACGAAAAATTCTATAACCTGGACATTGCATTAAGATGCGAAGCCATATTAAAGTCCAAGGGCGTTAATGTTGAAATGACAAGAAGAACCGATGTATTTGTCTCTCTTGACGGCAGAGCTCAATTTGCCAATGATAGAAATGCGGCGCTTTTTGTAAGCATACACAATAATATTATGCCTTCTGGATATAAAGGAACAATGGCTCTGTACTATCCTACCAGCTTCTATGGAAAAACATATGCCCAGTTAATAAAGGATAACCTGGTAAAAGATCTGGGTACCCGTGATCTGGGACTTAAAGGCAATGAAAATCTGGTAGTTGTAAGGAAGACCAAGATGCCTGCAGTATTGGCAGAAATAGCTTGTATGTCCGATTCAGAGGATCTTGCTCTGCTAAATACTGAGTCATTCCGTCAAAAAGCCGCAGAGTCTCTGGCAAACAGCATCATACAAATTCTAAATTCTATGTGACATCAATTGATTATTGTGTTTGATGCGTACCAATTATGTGAACCGAGAATTTTGCGAAAGCGCTTTAAAGTACCTTAGTGTGAATCCAAATCGATTATGTATTTGATCCACCTGTTGTACTTGCAGATTATATTTGCTGTATAATCCGGGGAATTTTAAGACATAATGAGCATTAAATTTAGCATAAAGTCCTTCAAGTTTACGCTATAAGACTGTGATTTTACTTCAACAAAAAATAATTTATTTTAAATAAAAAGAAACGGGGATTTTTTCCCGTTTCTTTTTAAGACCATTTTTAAGGATTCTTACTTCTCGCAGCAAAGCTCATAGTAGTAAGGCAATGAGTTTGGCTTTATTGGCAAAGGCTTATACTATGGGCTGTTTGGTTTTTAAAATGTTCTTTTACTATGCGGCTCTGCTCCGAGGTACGCTGCCTCGCTTCAAGAAATCCCGGTCTTACTAAAGTATATTTTTCTTTTCTGGATAACATGCAACACATGTGATAACATATTATAAGAAAAATTTCAAAGAGGTTTTAAGATGGAACGAGTAGATGGCAGAAAACCGGACGAATTAAGAAAGATTAAGATAACAAGAGATTTTACCAAGTATGCGGAGGGCTCGGTATTGGTGGAATTTGGCGATACCAAGCTCATTTGTACAGCCAGTGTTGAGGACAGAGTGCCACCATTTAAAAAAGGTACCGGCGAGGGATGGGTTACCGCCGAGTACGATATGCTTCCCAGGGCAACAGTATCACGCAACAACAGGGACAGAAACAACTTGAAAATAAATGGCAGAGCCAATGAAATCCAGCGTTTAATTGGAAGGTCCTTAAGATCCGTAATGGATTTCAAAGCACTGGGAGAAAGGTCAATTACAATAGACTGTGATGTTATCCAGGCAGACGGCGGTACCAGAACAGCTGCTATTACCGGCGGGTTTGTAGCTCTCATGGATGCATGCAGATATCTTGTCAATAACGGACAGATACAAGAGATACCTATTAAGGATTTTGTTGCAGCAGTAAGTGTGGGCTATGTTGACGGGGTTGAACTTTTGGATCTCTGCTATGCCGAAGACTCAAAAGCAATTGTTGACATGAATGTTGTTATGACAGCATCGGGGCAGCTGATTGAGGTTCAGGCTACCGGTGAGGAAAGCCCCTTTGACAGAAAAGTACTGGATAATATGCTTGATCTTGCTCAGAAGGGCATAGAAAAACTTATAGAAATACAGAAGAATGTACTTTTAACAAAGGAGTAAAATGAAGAGACTGATTGTAGCAACCAATAACAGTGATAAGATGAAAGAAATCAACACCCTGCTTGATGGGTGCGGTTATAAAATCCTTTCACTCAAAGATGCTGGAATAGACATAGATATAGAGGAAAACGGAAAGAGCTTTGAAGAAAATTCTTTAATTAAGGCCAGAACTATTCATAAACTGACGGGGGATATGGTAATAGCAGATGACAGCGGCCTGGAAATCGATTTTTTAAATGGTGCTCCAGGCATTTACTCTGCCCGTTTTCTTGGTTATGACTATGTCCTCAGAAATAAAGGAATTTTGGCTTTGATGGAAGGTATTCCTCAGGAATACCGATCTGCACGGTTTAGATGCGTTGCCTCCTTTGTTACAGATAAGCTTGAATTGACCTTTCACGGTACCATTGAGGGAAGTATTGCCTTTGAGGCTTTAGGTGACAATGGTTTTGGCTATGATCCTATTTTTTTCGTGCCTGAGTACGGCAAGACAATTGCTCAGTTGGATAGTGACATAAAAAACAAAATTAGCCATAGGGGAAAGGCTTTTAAATTGCTTGCTGAAAAATTAAAAAGTTGGGGAATATATGGACAGGAGTTTAATTTTTAGCGACAGCCACGGGAGCTTGATGGAAATAAGAGAAGCTATAAAAAAACATCCCGAAATAAAAAGAGTGATACATCTTGGCGACTATTGCAAGGATGCAATAATTATTCAGAAGGAGTTTCCACATCTAGAAGTATTTATGGTTTCAGGGAACTGTGATTTTTTTACCGGCCATGCCGCAAATGAACAGGTAATTGAAATAGAGGGAATGAAGATTTTACTGACCCACGGCCATAATTATTATGTGAAGAATGGAACTGAAAAACTGGAATACAAACTGGTCAATAACGGTTTTGATGCGGTTTTATTTGGACATACCCATGTTCCGTACTTGAAATATATTTCGTCAAGGCTTATTTTAAATCCTGGGAGCATTGCATATCCCAGGGGATTTTCAGGTAGTACATACGCAATTTTGGAAATTTCCAATGAAGGAATAGATGCTAAAATATTGGAGATAGGATGAGGTATGATTTACTTTGACAACAGTGCTACAACCAGGCCATACAAGGAAGTGGTCGAACTTGTTTCCCGCCTTATGTATGAGGAATTTGGGAATTCCTCTTCGCTGCATAATCTGGGAATAAGGGCGGAAAGGATACTTGAAAACGCAAGGAAAACACTTGCAGATACCATAAAGGCTTCACCGGAAGAAATTATTTTTACCTCCGGAGGAACCGAATCGGTAAACATGGCCATAAGAGGCTCTGCTGACGTTTTAAAACGCTATGGAAAGCATATTCTGACTTCTCCGGTAGAGCATTCTGCTTCACTGGAAACTTTAAAAGCTTTGGAAAATATGGGATTTCAGGTGGAATACCTGAAGGTTGACGGCTATGGCAAAATACTTCTGGACGATTTAAGGGAAAAGCTCAGAAGTGACACTATATTTGTCAATATAATGGCTGTCAATAATGAACTGGGAACCATTGAACCCATCACCGAAGCTGCAGCAATTATAAGGGAAAACAGTGACCTTACACTGTTTCATGTTGATGCGGTGCAGGCCTATGGCAAAATACCCATAAATGTGAGAAGCATCGGTGCGGACCTAATGTCTTTCAGTGCTCATAAAATTCATGGACCAAAAGGTGTGGGCATGCTGTACATTAAAAAGGGTACACGCTTAAATCCACTTATAACCGGTGGAGGACATGAGCACAAGATGCGTTCAGGTACAGTTAATGTACCCGGTATCGCCGGATTTGCACTTGCTGCCTCTACTAAAATCGGAAGGATGAAAGAGGATCAGCAAAATTGCCGGAAAGTGCGCGAAAAATTACTGGATGAGCTTAACAGGCGCATGAACGAACTTGGAATGGCAATAAGGGTAAATTCACCCGAGGATGGGGCGGATAATATATTGAATGTTTCCTTTAAGGGGGTAAAAGCCGAAAACATCCTGCATTTCCTCGAGATGCACGATATTTACGTCTCAAGCGGCTCTGCGTGCCATTCAAGAAAAGATGCTGTAAGCCATGTGCTAAAAGCGGCAAAGGTACCCAACGAATGGGCACAGGGCGCAATACGGTTCAGTTTTTCAGGCGAAAATACAGAGGATGAAGCAGTAGTGTGCGCCGAAAAACTGGCTGAAACAATGCGTACATTAGGAAAAAAATAATAGTGAGGTTGTCATGGAAAAGATAATTTTGGTGAGGTACGAAGAAATATTCTTGAAAGGACTTAACAAAAGCACTTTTGAAAACAAGCTTATAATGAATATAAAAGAGAGGCTGAATCCTTTGGCGCCCGTACGGGTTACCCGCTCCCAGAGCAGGATTTACGTTGAGTTCCAGGAACCCGACGTGGATATGGAAGAGGCAATTTTAAGACTTGGAAAAATATTCGGAATTGCATCTGTAAGTCCGGTAGTCAAAGTTCCTGCTGACTTTGACGTGATTAAGGAAAAAACTTTAACCTTTATTGATGATCTTTTAAAAAGAAAAGCATATAAAACCTTCAAGGTTGAGGCAAAGCGAGGGGACAAGAAATTCCCCCTTAATTCTCCGCAAATCTGTGCCGAGCTTGGAGCACATATTTTAAGGAATTTTCAAAAGCTTAAAGTGGATGTTCACAACCCTGATTTTGTATTTTATGTGGATGTAAGAGAAGACGCTTATCTTTACTGCGAAATTATACCCGGCGCAAAGGGACTTCCCACAGGTACCGGCGGCAAGGCAACATTGCTTTTGTCAGGCGGTATTGACAGTCCCGTTGCCGGATGGATGGTTGCAAAGCGCGGTGTAGAACTTGAAGCCGTATATTTCCATAGCTATCCCTATACAAGCGACAGAGCCAGGGATAAGGTTGTAACCCTTGCGGAAAAGCTTTCTGAATGGTGCCCCGGCATAAAGCTTCACGTCGTTCCTTTTACTGACATTCAGCTTAAAATTAATGAAAAATGCCCCCATGAATACATTACTATTATCATGCGCCGCTACATGATGAAAATAGCCGAGAGAATAGCAAGAAAGAGCGGTTCATTGGGACTTGTTACCGGAGAAGCCATTGGACAGGTGGCAAGCCAGACCATGGAAAGCATGCTGGTTACCAATGATGCTGCCACTTTACCTGTATATCGGCCTTTGGTGGGCATGGACAAGAACGAAGTTATCGAAATTGCCAAAAAGATAGATACCTATGACACTTCAATTCTTCCATACGAGGACTGCTGCACAGTATTTGTTGCAAAGCATCCTGTTACAAGGCCGTCTCTTGAAAGGACCAGGGAATATGAAAAGGCTTTGGACGAGGAAATACTTATTGAAGAGGCTCTGAACAATACTGAGACTATAAAGGTATCTTAATTGAAAAAGCTTGTTTGAATACCGGATAAATATGGTATATTATACTGGAACAAATATACAGTATACAAACAAGGAATGTGCAAGATGGAAACAGTTAGCCCTATTTACAGTTCACATGCCAAATGTCCGGTTTGTGAATCAGAGTTTGAGTATACAAAAGTCAGGTCCAAGGCAATAAAGCTGAAACAGCAGGACAGCGACTTTTGCCCCTGGTATGAGGGAGAAAACCCGGTATTATATGAGGCGGTCATATGTCCTGAATGCGGCTACGGCTCCCATATTACCAACATTGATAAAATTAGCAGGAATGAAAAAGCTAAAGTAAGGGAAAAGATATCATCGAGATGGCACAAGAGGAGCTTTTCAGGAAAAAGAGATATTGATAAAGCCCTTGAGGCGTTTAAAATTGTTTTATTGAATCTTAAAGAAAGAGAAGCTCCTTCGTCAGAAATTGCAAAAATAAGCATGCGTATTGCATGGCTTTACCGTTATAAGGAAGACAGAGAGTCTGAAAAAGCATTCCTGAATTATGCCCTGAAATATTATGTTGACTCCTTTAAAAATGAGGACTTTTCCCGTAATGGCATAGATACTTATACCTTAATTTTCATAATTGGAGAATTATATAGAAGGCTGGAGCATTATGAGGACAGTATGCAATGGTTCAGCAGGCTCATACAGAGCTACTCTGACCCGGCTAAAAAGGATAAAATTCCGCCAAGACTAATTGATACTGCCCGGGATTTGATTCAGGAAATAAAGCAAGACAGAGCTATGGCATAGAGGAGGCTACATTAGATTGAAGCTTGAAATTGGAAAAATTCCTAATGACCTGTTGGAAAAACTTCTGGCTTTCTGTTCCGAGCCTCAGAGAAAAGAAGTTATGAGCCGGCCCATGGTTGGCGAAGATTGCGCACTTATTGATTTTAAAAACGATATATGTGTTGTTACAACCGATCCTATTACAGGTTCTGACGATGAGATTGGAATACTGGGAGTAAATATAGCCTGCAATGACCTGGCTTCGGCCGGGGCAGAGCCCGTAGGGCTTTTGGTGACAGTCCTTGCCCCTCCGGGCACTGAATTTTCTACCTTTGAACGTCTTATGATGCAGATTAAGGATGCGGCGACTGCTTTAAACGCGGATATTATAGGCGGACACACTGAAATAACCGATGCGGTTAACAGGATAGTATTAAGTGTAACTGCTCTGGGGCGTGGAAAAAGAGAAAATGTGGTAACAACCCGTGGAGCAAAGCCCGGGGATGATATAATACTTACAAATTACGCGGCTACAGAAGGTACCGTTATATTGGCTTATCTTTTTGAAAAGGAATTCTGCCGCGAATTTGGAGAAGTATTTGTGGAAGAAGCCAAAAAGCTTCTTTCAGGAATCAGTGTGGTAAAGGAAGGACTTTTGGCTGCCAATTACGGCGTTACATCCATGCATGACGTAACTGAGGGCGGAGTCCTTGGCGCACTATGGGAGTTAGGCTCAGCCTGCGGATATGGTATTGAAGTAGATAGCAGGAAAATTCCCATACTTGAGCATACACGAAGAATATGCCATTTTTTATCCATTGATCCCTTAAAGCTTATATCAAGCGGCTGTATGCTTATAACCACACCAAATGGAGAAGAGCTTCAGAGAATTTTGCTTCAGAATGATATAAAGGCTTCAATTATTGGCAGAGTAACCTTTGGAAAAGAATTCATATTAAATGACGGAGATACTTCTGTTAAGATTTCGGCACCCGAGTCTGATGAATTATACAAAGCAAGAAGGATGAAGGGTTTAATCTGATGTTTATTGGTATATTGGTATTTTTAGTCGGTATGTGCATAGGCTCATTTTTAAATGTCTGTATATACAGAATACCTCAGGAGAAATCTGTTGTTTCTCCACCTTCCAGCTGTCCCGGCTGCGGAGAAAAGCTGAAAGCCATAGATTTAATTCCAGTTCTGAGCTTTATATTGCTTAAAGGAAAATGCAGAAATTGCAATGCCAGGATATCCCTGCAGTACCCATTGGTTGAACTGCTGACAGGTATTCTTTGGCTTTTTGTTTATATGCGTTATGGCCTGACTATTGAAACCTTAGCCTTGTTGTATCTTTTCTCGGTATTAATCCCTGTGGCATTTATTGATTTAGCCCATTTTATTATTCCGAATGGCCTGGTTTTGGCAGGCTTGCTGGGAGGAATACCCCTATATTTTTATCATTTGACAGTAAGGCCTGTTGTGTTTTACAGGTCGAACAACTGGTACGCTCCGCTTCTTGGGATGGTATCCGCATCAGGTATCCTGTTTATAGTGGCTCTTATAGGTCTTCTCATTTACGGCAATGATGGAGCAATGGGTATGGGGGATGTGAAAATATTTCTTCCCATTGGCCTGTTTTTGGGCTGGAAACTAGCTCTTGTTACCCTGTTATTATCGATTTTTATTGCAGGTATTGTATGTATTTTCCTGCTATTGTTCCGCATAGTGGAACGCAAAAGCACAATTCCCTTTGGACCTTTCATTGTTTTGGGCACTATAATAATTGGCCTTTTTAATGATCTTCTTTTCAGATATTATTGATTTATTAATGATTTAAGTTCTGATTAAATTATTGATTAAAAGTTTTAGGGCACTTTTGATTTTGTTGCTATTTATTAGCTCCTGTGGTATATTACGACAAAACTCTGCTTTATTTCTTAGAAAAATTATTAAATATTAATTTTTTTCAATAAAACATGGAAATTTCCTTTATTTTTGTCTTGTATAGTTTATAGCTTTGTTGTAATATATACTTACTATTTGTGTTTTCTTTATGAAAATGGCATAAATGGCCAATTTCTGACTATTTTCTCCCGGAAATGTTTCTCAGAAAGGACATTGGTATGAAATATATTGAGGGCTTGAAATCTGCCGTAAAGAAGTTTTTTGAAGTTAATAAGTCGCTTGTCTATCTTCTTCCTGTTTTAGTGGTACTTCTTGTAGTACTTATTATTGTTTTGTCAGGACAGGGAAATAAGAACATTGACGCATCCGGTAAAACGGATGATTTTTACACCGGCGATAATCTTCCCAAGGAGCCGCAGGTTGATGTGCTGCCTCAGTTTAAAAGGACAGAAAGCGCTGTAAATGTTGGCAAGGATCCTTTTGGTGAGCCCATGAAGCTTACTGGAATTGTGCTTTCAGACAATAAGCCTGTAGCCATAATAGTTGCAGATGGCTGCTCATATGTGGCAGGCATCGATGATATCGTGGGAGAGAAATCCTGGAAAGTTGTCAGCATAGAGAAAGATTCTGTTACCCTTAAGTCTAATGAGAAAAGCATAACACTTAGTTTATCGTCCACTAAATAAGATAGCGCAGGAGGAAAATATGTCTGTCAAAATTAAAAATTTACTCTTTTTGATTGTTATACTGGCATTTTCGTTTTTTTTCCAGAGTTTTGCAGATGCATCCATTAAATCAGGCAGCGAGGACGATAAAATTACAATAAATGTTGTTGGTGCTGATATCAGGGATGTTTTGTCGGCATTGGCTTATACAGCAGATAAAAGCATAATTTTTACAGGTCAGCCTGTAAACGTTGATTTCAGAGTGGAAGATGCAACCTTTGACCAGGCCATTGATTATCTTTTAAAGGTAGCTGGCCTGGAGTACATACAAAACGGAAAAACCATAATTGTTGGAACCAGGGATAAGCTGACCAGCGATTTCTTTAATGAAACATCACTGGCAAAATTCAACCTTCAGTATATTGATTCGGAAGTTGTGGCATCCCAGATTGATGCTCTTTCCTTACAGGTAAAAAAGATAATCCTTGATAGCAACAAGAAAGCCATATGGATTCAGGGGCTTCCCAAAGATTTGGGGAAAATAAGAGAACTTATTTCCATGTTAGATAAGGCTGAGAATGCCGGAAATCAGGATGCTGGCTATAAGATGTCGCCAGTTGCAATGAGTAATATTACTGCTGATGAACTCAATGTTATACTTGGCAAAATTGGGCTGCCTCAGGGAATAGTTATAGAGTCTGACCCTATGACTCTCTGGTTTTACGGAAAAGATAAGGACCTTGAGGAAATTAAAAAGGTAAAGGACACAGTTGATATCGCAAAAAATGTGCAAAACAGCTTTATATTAAAGCAGAAGAATATGGAATACTTAACGTCCCACGAAATCATGGATATCTTTGAAGAACTTGATTTGGACGTAAACATCATTACTCTCAACAGAAGGCTTAAGACCATCTGGCTCAATGGTGATGAAAGAAATGTGGAGCTTGCCGAACATATAATAAACAAGTTTGACGTTAAGGAACATGTCAATGACAATTTATTCTTTGTATATTATCTTAACAATATTTCGGCAAAAGAAGCAGAAAAAAGGCTTCAATACCTTGGCATCGAAGGCATAAGAACATATACTTTAAATTATCCGAGCCTTTCAAAAAGTCTTTTGATTTTTTGCCCTCCGGATTACAAGCTTTATGTGCTTAATCATCTTATGAAGATGGATGTAATACTTGATACCATTAAAGTACCAGTAGATTATTCCAATGTGTCGTCAGGCTATTACAGGCTTAAGGAAAGAATGAAGCTTATTGTTAACCTGACTGGCATACCAGCAGAGAATTTTACCATTTCGGACAATGTTGCCAGGGACAATTCGTACCATTATGTTCTGTACCTTGAGGACACCCCGGAAAATATTCAGTATGTAAAGGATATGATAAAGTTTATTGACAATCCCCTTGAAGAAGAATCGTCGGACAACGGCTCTGAGGAATAATAGCTATTCCTGATTACAGTAATGCAATGGAGGTCAAAACATATATGGATACAATTAATCAGCTATTAACAGATCTTGTGGAAAAGGGTGGCTCTGACCTTCATCTGGTGGCGGGTATGCCGCCGTGCATCAGGATAAATGGCGAATTAATAGCATTGGATTATCCTGTTTTAAAGGATACCGATGTTCAGGATATGATAATGCCCATACTTAAGGATTATCAGAAAGAGCGTTTTGAAAGGGAATGGGAACTTGATTTCTCTTATTCCATAAGCGGCTGCTCAAGATTCAGAGGAAATATAATGTATCAGCGCAGTTCCTTATCAGCAGTATTCAGGGCTGTTCCATTCGTTATTCCGGAATTTGAGACCCTTGGCCTTCCTTCGGATGTAAAAAGATTATGCGACCTTCCTCGCGGGCTGATACTGGTTACAGGCCCTACCGGCAGCGGCAAGTCAACCACCCTTGCTGCCATGATAGACCTTATAAATTCCACAAGGGCCAGCAATATTGTAACCATTGAAGATCCCATTGAGTTCCTTCACAGGCACAAGAAATCCACCGTAAGGCAAAGAGAACTGGGAACAGACACCCACAGCTTTAGTGCTGCTCTGCGCCATGTGTTGCGCCATGACCCGGACATTATAATGATTGGTGAGATGAGGGACAGTGAAAGCATCAGCATAGCTCTTACAGCCGCTGAAACAGGTCATCTGGTATTATCCACACTGCATACTCAGACTGCACCATTGACAATAACAAGAATTATTGACTCCTTTAGCGGGGATAAAAGGTTGCAGATACGCCAGCAGCTGGCAAATACCTTGAGGGCTGTAATTTCTCAGCAGCTTGTGCCCACCATTGACGGAATGGGCAGGGTTGTGGCCGTAGAGTACATGATAGATGTGCCTGCCATAAGGAATCTGATAAGGGAAGGAAAAGAGCACCAGATATATTCAGTTATACAGACAGGGCACTCCCAGGGCATGCAGACTATGGACCAGGCTCTTGTAAGATTGTATAACCAGCAGAAGATAAGCCGGGAAGCAGTACTGGAATACTGCATTGACAGAGCTGAAGTTGAAAGGCTTATGAAAAACAGCTTCTTTCTTTAATTGAAGCGATTAAGCCTTGATTATTAATTAGAGGAGTTAACGCAATTTTTATGATAACTTTTACATATGAATGCCTAAACAAACAGGGAGATATAGTAAAGGGCGTCATTAATGCCGAAAGCATAAATGAGGCTGTGGAGAAGCTCCGCGGTATGGGGCTTTCGGTTATTGACCTTAACGAGAATAAACCTAAGAGAAAAAGCTCCTTCCTTTCTATGGACAAGAAGGTGACTTTGGCTGATCTTGCTCTTTTCAGCCGTCAGTTTTCATCCATGCTTGGAGCTGGTATTCCTGTAACAAGGGCTTTATATACTTTAAGCCGACAGGTTGAAAATCCAACATTAAGAAATGCCCTTGAAGGCATTGTTCGCGATGTTGAAGGAGGAATGAACCTTTCTGAGGCATTTGGCGCATATCCCAATATTTTTTCAGATCTTTACATATCAATGATTCGTACTGGCGAAACAGGCGGTATGCTGGAAAAATCCCTGATAAGGCTTTCAGAACAGCTTCAGAAAGAAAAAATTCTTAAGGAAGAAGTAAAGTCGGCAATTTCCTATCCAAGAACCATAGCCATTTTTGCCGTTGTTATATTTTTCGCAATGCTGATTTTCCTTGTCCCAATTTTTGAAGGATTTATTCCTAAGACAACTCACACGCCGGCCATAACAAGATTTGTATTTGGCTTGTCAGAATCAATAAGAAGCCGGTATTATATATGGTTTGGGGCAATGGTTGCTGTTTCATCAGCCGTAGTGGCATTTGCAAAAAGCAAAAAAGGTCATGATTTATGGGAACATTTTAAGCTGAAAATTCCAATATTCGGACCCCTAATATTAAAGTCTGTTATTGCTCGCTTTTCACGAACACTTGCCACCCTTCTGGAGGGAGGAATCCCGGTTGTGCAGGCTCTTGAAAGCGCTGGACCAACCTCCGGAAGCGATATCATCGCAAATACGGTTAAACTTGCGGCAAAACAAATTGAGGAAGGAAAGAGCATTGCGTCTACGCTGGAGGAAAGCGGCATTTTCCCGCCGGTTGTAACGCATATGATTGCCGTGGGCGAAGAATCGGGTACGTTACCTGTGCTCCTTGATAAAATAGCTGAATTCTACGAGCAGGAAGTGGAAACAAGCACAAAGACATTGCAATCCCACATCCAGCCCATTGCGCTTATTCTCATAGGCGTTCTTATAGGCGGTATGCTCATATCTCTTTACCTGCCAATCTTTACAGCGGTAACGGAGGTGGGATTCTAGCATGGGGCTCATAAACGATAAAATTAACAGCCTTTATGATTGTTACAGGAAAAGCCCGACAGGGGACAACCTTTCAAAACTTCTGGAAGCTTCAGCTCCTCTTGTCAGGCACATTGCCATAAGCTTTGGAAAAGGACTGCATTTAAGTGATGCCATGCAGGCCGGATATGAGGGGGTTATGAAGGCGTTGAAGCGGTATAAGCCAGGCTTTAACGCGTTGTTCTCTACATATGCAACCTATTGCATCGCAGGCGAAATAAGGCATTACCTGCGAAGAGAAATGAAATATTACAGGCCTTCTTTAGGTAAAGACTTTGGAAAAAGAGGCCGGAGCCGAGTTGAAGATTCTTATTTCAATAATGAAGGTTATTCCATCAATTCTTCTTGCACAGCCGTCAGCGATATGGAGAATAACCTTGAAGATACCAGCACGGGGCTTGTATCCATAGACCAGCTTGATATTGATAAAGTTACAAGCCTAAATCATGAAAGCTTTAAGCTGCCAATTGAGGACAGAATAGCGGTTATTGATGCTGTCAGAAAACTTCCTGAGATTAAGCAGGCAGTTATATTCTATTTGTTTTATAAAAACAAAACCCAGCAGCAGACTGCTGATTATCTTGATATAAACCAGAGAAAGGTATCGCGCCTTCTTAAAAGCAGTCTGACGGATTTAAGAAAGTATTTGACCGATTAAACAGGGGATATACATATGAGATTTTACAATAACAGTGTTATAGGCCTTGAAGCCGATTCAAAAGAAATAAGGGCTGTTGAACTGAAAGGAACCCGCAAAAAGCCGGTTATAGCAGCCTTAGGAAGTATATCCATTCCAGAAGGCATAGTAAGGGATGGGCGCATTCTGGATATAGACAAGTTTAATGTGTATTTGCAGAAACTTATAGAGCAAAACGGGTTTAAAGCACGCGAGGTTGTCATAGGTGTAAACAATCAGGATGTAATAGTGCGCTTTGCAACTTTTCCCAAGGTACCTCAGGATAAAATCAGGAATATGATCCGTTTCCAGGCTCAGGACTATATTCCAATTCCATTGGAAGAACTGCAGCTGGATTATGTTGTTCTGGGAGAGGAAGGAAATGATTCAGGCGCAGGTTTGAATGTCCTGCTGGTGGGTGCAAGAAAAAAGATGCTCAATGATTTCATAGAAGCTGTAAGCAAGTCAAATCTGACTATTACGGAAATTGACTCCACCATGCTGGCTCTGGGGCGTGCAGCTCTGTTAGAGAGCAATGATGGCAACTTTGCCCTTATAACATTTAATAATGACATTGGCAATATTATGATTTTCAATAATGGATTTCTGGCAATAGCCCGTACAGTGAGTTTTTCGAATACCCTGCTGAATCAACCCGACTTTGAAGATGCAGAGGATACACTGGATGCTATTTCTGACATCCTTTTAGGAGAGGTAAGGACCTCGGTAAATTACTTCAGGTCCCAGACCTATCAGGATGTTGCAAGATTCTGCATACTTGGAACAAGTACATACCAAAATGCGGTGGCTGAAAAACTTTCTTTAGCCACAGGCCTTTCCTTTGAGGTGCTTGAACCATATAAAAAGCTTGAAGAAAGCATTTCTAAGGGAAAGGGCAAGGCTTTCAATTTATTTGGTTATGTTGCGGCCATAAGCCTGGCTTTGAGAGGATTGGAGGATTAAGGATGTATAATATAAGCCTCTTGCCCAGTGAATACAGGATGCTTCACCAGGCATCAAAGAAAAAGGACAAGGGATTAATGATATCTATTATAGTTATGCTGGGGCTTTTTGCTCTATATCTTGGGCTTACCCTTGCTATGGCTGCCAAAGGGCGTGAGCTTGACAGTATAAGGAATACGAATCGGATTGTTGAAAACAGGATTTCCGGAATCGGCGAACTTATAGCATTAAAGAATGAGGCAAAAAGCCTTTCTGATATGGCATCAAAAGCCTATGGCAAAAATCCTGAATGGGATAGCTTGTTAGCAGAAATTAGCAATACAGTGCCCGAAAATATTGGGCTTACAAGTATACAACTTAGCTATAGCGACGGAAAGGGCAATTGCATTGTACAAGGAGTTTCATTGAACCATCAGGGAGTGACTGACTGGATAAAAGCTCTTGAAGAACTGAACAAAACCGGAGAAGTTATGTGCAACTATGCCCAGGAAACCCAGGGCCGGGTTGAGTTTGAAATTAGCTTTGCCCTGCTTCCCGGAGAGGGGTTCGTATTTGAGGAGGTGGCAGCCAGTGAATAACAGAAACAAGATTTCCACATATCATGTTTTGATGGCTGCATCCATAGTGTTATCGGCATTTCTTATTCTCTTAAGCGCTCTTAAAATTGCTGAATTCAGGAATACAACCACAAATCTTGAGAAGGAAAGGTTCGCCCTGGAGCAAAATGAGCAAAAGCTTATGGAGATGATGAGCCTTGAAAAGGACAGAAGCAAACTTGAGAATATTGTTTCTGTTTTAAAGGACAAGCTTCCTGACAATCCCAATGAATATCAGTTAATGGTGCAGATGCGCAATATGTCATTAAAGCACGATGCTGAATTCAAAACCATAAAGTTTGATGAGAGAATTAATCATAACGATATGGTTGAGATGCCTTTTTACATGATTGTATCAGGGAAGTTTTCTTCCATTGTTGAGCTTTTGGCTGATATATCAGGCGGAGAAAGGCTAATCAGAGTAGATAAGATAAAAATAGCAAAGCTTGATGGTCAGAACGGCACTATACAGGCAGATATAACAGCAAGCGCATATCACAGATAGTAAATCATAAATAGATAAAAACTTAATTGGCATAGAAAAGGATGGATAAAGTGGGAGCAGTTCTAAATGCTGGCTTTTTAGGCGAAGAGCTTATTAAAATGGGTGTTGTAAATGAACAGCAGATAATGCACGCCCTCGAAATTCAGGCCAAAAAGAAGAATATGGGTAAGAAAATGCTTTTAGGGCAGGTCCTTATAGATCTTGGCTATTGCACTGAGGAGCATATTGCAAAGGCAATGGCAAGAAAAACAGGATCAAAGTTTTTATCCGTAAACAAAAGCGGCATTGATATGGATACTGCCAATCTTATCACGCCTGAAATAGCCTTGAAATACAGGGTTATTCCCACCGGTATGAATAATGGAAGGCTTCAGGTGGCAATGCAGAATCCCAACGACATTATTGCCATTGATGATCTTCATATATTGACGGGATATGAAATTGAGCCTGTTGTTTTGCCCGACAACGAGCTTTCTGCCTTAATTGAGCAGTTCTGTAATATAAACAAGAATGTTGAGGAAAGAACGGAAGACGAAGAGAACGAGGATGAGCTTGATGTAGTTGACAACAATGAGATAAATGAAAAGCCTGCAGTGCAGTTGGTGAACCAGATAATTAACCATGCCATAAGGGCTGGCGCCAGTGACGTTCATATTGATCCTCAGGAAAAATCAATAAAGGTAAGGTTAAGAATAGACGGTGTTCTCCATGAAATCATGCAGCAGCCACGTAAGCTTCATCCGCTTATTTCTTCAAGAATTAAGGTTATGGCTGGCATGGATATAGCGGAGAGAAGAATTCCTCAGGATGGCCGTGTGTCGTTGCGCTACGAAGACCGAACCATAGATATACGTGTGGCTACGCTGCCTTCTGCATATGGTGAAAAAATATCATTAAGGCTTCTTGACAGGAGCAGTGAAATTCTTTCCCTTGAAAGTCTGGGCTTTCCTGAAACACAACTTAAGCGCTATAATGAGGTTTTCAAGCTTCCATACGGTTTTATCCTGATAACGGGGCCTACAGGAAGCGGTAAGAGTACCACACTATATGCTACTCTTGCAAAGATTAATACCCCTGACAAGAATATTATCACTCTTGAGGACCCGATTGAAAGAAAAATGGCTGGCCTTAACCAGGTACAAATGAACGTTAAGGCAGGAATGACCTTTGCTTCGGGATTAAGGTCAATTTTAAGAAGTGATCCCGACATTATAATGGTTGGAGAAATCCGTGACCGGGAAACGGCTCAGATAGCTGTGGAAGCTGCGCTGACAGGGCATCTTGTATTATCTACCTTACATACAAACGATGCTCCCGGAGCAGTTACAAGACTTGAAGATATGGGAATAGAACCATTCCTTACTGCTTCGAGCCTGGTAGGGGTTATAGCACAGCGTCTTGTGCGTGTGCTTTGTCCTTCCTGCAAGAAACCCCATGAATACAGTCGTGAGGAGATTTTAAGGAGTATTCCTGATTTTCCTCTTGAGCCCCATGAAGAAAAAATTACTATATATAAGCCTGTTGGTTGTCTTTCCTGCAATAATACCGGTTATAAGGGAAGAACAGGTCTCTATGAGTTTTTAAGAGTGACAGAAAAAATGCAGAAGCTTATTTTAAACAAAGCCTCCACAAATGAAATAAGGGATCTTGCAATTAAAGAAGGTATGATTACGTTAAGAAACGATGGACTTATGAAGGTTAAAAAAGGAATAACCTCCATAGAAGAATTGCTAAGGGTGGTTATATAAACGTTGAAAATGATAAGGAAATTTAAGTGGTTGGATAAACTCAAGAGTCAGAGGGGCCTTGCCATGGGGCTGGCAATACTGATTATGTTTGTTGTGGCAATCTTGTCTGCCGCTCTGTATTTCTATTCATCCAACGACTTTTTGCAATATTTGTTCAATAAAGATCTTAAAAAGGCCCAGTATCTGGCGCGCACCGGCGTTGAGGTAACAATAAAGGCATGGCAGGCTGTAACAGACGATACTGCAAGTGAAAGGGAAACCATGCCGGTTTACATGCTTAAAGACGGAACTTTTTACACACCTTCCGAAGGAGAAAAAGCTCCAAACAACAGCGTTGGCTATTATACCGTCAAAGTTACTCCAAATGTTGAAAAGAATATTGCGGGTAAAACCGCGAAAGTAGTATATTTTGAATCCACTGCAGTGGTAGGAAAAGCTACTGCAAAGGCAAGAGCCTATACCGTAATGTCTTTAAATGCATATGACCAGGGATGGTACAATGCTTCGGGCACACCTTCGGAAAATGGTATGATTGCAATCGACTCAAAGGTTGTTCACAGCAGTTTATGGTGGGGAGTATCATCCACCACTATAAAAGGTCATGTTTTCCCAGGGAATATAAGCTTTCCCCAGCCTAACGGCGGAAGTAATGTGACATTCTCACTAAATGCCAACCAGAAAATTGCCTATGCAGGAAAAGGCCTTTATTTTGACATGCCAATTTCCCTTAGAAAAGGAACCCACAGCAAGAATGTGCTTGTATTAAGCGGCGGCGACATAGTTCTCAACGGGGATGTGGAACTCTATGCATACTATGGCATATTTAACGCAGGCATAGGCACTCTTGTCTTGTCGGTATTGGAGGATTATGAGTATGATGATCCGGTTACAGCAGAATCCTATAAGTGCGGCAAGGTGTACTTTGGCGGAGATGTTTACATAACCATAGGAAGGCCTTTCGGAAGTACGCGCACCAAGCTTTTTTCAAAAGGCGATGTATATTATTTCAGAGGAAGCGGCGGCCTTGACCTTGTAAAGTATTATATTGACAATAACGGAACAGGAAGTTTTATTGCCAATATACTGTCTGCAATTTATCCGTCAAACGGTCCAAAATACGACATAAGTTACATGAGAAAAATTGATCCGGAGAAAAATCCAAAGGATAAGCCGGAAGATTTGATTCCGCCTCCCAGGGATGAAGAGGGAACAGTAATATGGGAGTAAAAGGAGATAAAATGTTCAAAAGCAAAAAAGGATTTACACTGGTTGAAATATTGGTTGCTCTTACCATTATATTGATGGTTGTGTTTGCTTTTACCCCATTGATGGCTTTCAGCCTAAGGCAGATTTATGAAAGCGGTAAGGGGCAGAAGGAACTTTATGAAAGCAAATCCCAAATGGAGAAAAAGCTGTCTGAAAGAAACACCAATTCAGGACTTCCTTCGGTAACCATCAATACTGTTTTTAAAGAAGCAACAACCTCTTCAGGAGAAGTACTACCTAAAACAGGCCCTATACCTGTAACAGGAGCTTTTGTAAGCGATACGGGCACATTATCCGGTTTTGAGCTTGCCACCGTCTATACCGCAATTGCGGCAGGAGATAATAAGGCCAGAATACGGCTGGTTCCCAATTCAGTAAGCGAGGATGACAACCTTCTGGGAAAGGTTATTTACATATATTCTGAATTTCTGGCATTTGCCCCTGAAGATGCCGGAAGATTCAAGCTGTATGATAAAAATAATAATCAGGTTAATACAGTATCTTTCAGCTTTATTGACAACATGACAATGGCCATGACCCTAAGCAGTACTTCACCATCGGTTACGGCTTCCCTTCAGCCCTATACTGTAAAGCTTGGCAATAATGATTCCTATACTGCCAAATTGTATGTGGAGCCGCCCAATATCATTGTTGCCGCTTCCAATGGTGAATACTATTCCTCAAAAGGAATTGACGGCTCATCAGGCTCCATGCAGCCGCTGTTTTACAAATCATCGGGCAAAATTGCCAACAGTATTAATGAAATTATATGGGATGGGGCAACGTCAAGATATTTAGCTGTTGGAAACGGCGGCGTATACAGGACTCTTTCAGGAGGAAATTCCTGGACCACCGGGGACATTACCGGAAACGGAAGTATTCTTAACAATGATATCATAGTGTTGGGAGAGAGGAACAAGACCCCAGACATACAGTCCGTTGGTATAAACTACAATGGCATACCCATTATTGGCGGACGTTTTATGTATCAGACAAAAGTGTTAATATATTGGACAGATGATAAAATGCACGGATTTGCAACCGACTACAATGCAAGCGGCTCAAATCTGTCATCAAAATTTCCCAACCTGACCCATTCAAGCCAGGTTAAGTCTGTGGATGACATTATTACTGTCCAAAGCAATGGTACTTCTTACTCCATTGCTGTAGGAAGCGATGAGGACAATAATGCCGTTGTAATAGCCAGAACACCTTCAGTAGATAATGGAAGATGGTACGATGCCATTCCTTCAAGTGTTAAACTGCCAGCTGCCACTTCAATAGAGTATGGAGCAACATATAACGGAGAAGAAGAAGTACCCGTTTTCCTTCTTGGTACTGCGAACGGGAAAATATATTCATCAAGGCAGATTGTCAAAGGAAATACCAGTTGGACTCAAGAAAACATTGGAAGCGGAGGACCGGGTAAAATTACTTCTATTTCATTTGGAGGAGACAGGTTTGTTGCCGTAGGCGATTCCGGTAAGATCCTTACGGGCATATTGAATTCATCGGGAACAATAACCTGGAATTCATATAACATAGCCTCCGGTGCATCCTTTAACGATGTTGAATACATAAACGACAGATTCTATGCAGTTGGACAGAAGGATGGAAAGGGAATAATTTATGCCTCCACCGATGGCATATCCTGGACTTCGGCTCAGTATAGCGGTGGAAGTCCCAGCCAGCCCTTTGTTACCGTAGCAGGGAGGAATTAGCTGTGAGAATGAGGATTAAAATTTCCCACGGCAATGAAAGTGGGCTTACAGTCATAGAACTGATAGTAGCGCTTACAATCCTTCTTATTCTCCTTGCCTTAAGCTATATGACTTTTGATATTGCAAATAAGATGTTCAACAAAGGCGAAGAACTTTGGATTGCCCAGAAAGAAGCCCAAAGGCTGGTGGATTGGCTGGACACCAATCTTAAAACTTCCTACGAGCTCTTAATATACAATAACAGCGGGGAATATGACAAAGACACCGTGTTTGATACAAGGGACGAGTATTTTTATATCTTCCAGACCGAGGATAATGAGGTATATTACCGAAACAGCTATGAAAGAAATGCTCAATTGCTTACAGAGGTTCCAGTAAAGCTGGAGTTTAAAATAGATACCCAAAATCCAGATGTTCCCAAGAAGGCCTTGACATATCTTGTTTCCATAATTGGAAATGACGGTGACAGCAAGTTTTCAATAAATTCTACAATAAACTTTGCCAACATGCTTCGTTCGGCAGGAGTAAACAGGATACAAGGAGAAATACAGAGCGGTACCAAAAATTCGGGAAATGTGATAAAATTTTTAAACAATACGTCTGATTTAAGCAGTATAGAGTTAAGGACGGGGTCATGCTTTATTGCTACTGCATCATTTGGCTCTTATGATGGTGAGCCTGTAAGAATTTTAAGGCAGTTCAGAGATAAGTTCCTTTTAACAAACAAGCCCGGAACTGCATTTGTTAATTTCTATTACAGGATATCCCCGCCCATAGCAGAATTTATAGCCGATAAACCACTTATTAAGCTTATTGTGGGCATTTTGCTTCTG
The DNA here is from genome assembly GCA_012719545.1 of Clostridiaceae bacterium. GTDB lineage: Bacteria > Bacillota > Clostridia > DSM-8532 > DSM-8532 > DTU059. The sequence goes on along the minus strand of JAAYAD010000034.1, from coordinate 3,415 downwards.
CCACTGGTATTTCTGGCGTATATTTTGCTTACTCCATATGCACTTGCAGGAGTAATATACATTTCGGCATCTGCGGTTGTTATTATGAGGCTTAGAAAGAAGTCCAATCTGCGAAAAATGTAGGAAGAATTATTTTCCGACTGTCTAAAATTTATTTTTTATGGTATAAATTATATAGGTTCAAATTAGGCTTAATTGCCTATTGAAATTCTAATAAATATATAGCAAAAAGGAGGTCAATTTAATTTGAAGTCAGTTAAATTGAGAAAATTTTTAAAGAACAATAAAGGTTTTACCCTGGTAGAACTTGCAGTTGTAGTTGTTATCATAGGTATTCTCGCAGCTATTGCTATTCCTGTTTATAACAATGTAACCAATAAGGCAAAAGAAGCTGCTGCTGAAGCTAATGCAAGAAGCTTGAATGCAGCAGTTACAATGTGGGTAACAGCTGATCCGGAATCAAATGACCCAACCACTAAAAATGATAGTGAAATAAAATCCGCACTCGTAGGTGGTGGTTATATAAAAGCTGATGATTATGAGAATGCACTCAATAGTGGTGTAGAATGGGTTCAGACTGAAGGCAGATTCAAGTCTAAACTTGCATCTTCACCTACGCCTTCAAATCCCTGATTAATTGATTGCTACATAATCTAAAGGTTGTTATTGACGAATTTTAGTACAATTAATCCCACATATCTATTAAAAAGTAAGGAAATTAATCCTTACTTTTTTTATCTTTTTTAACCCTAATCACGTTTTTGAACTTTATCAAAGATTATATTTTAAATCCGATTCTTCGTATTTTTCCATGATTATTCGTACTTAAACCTTGTCCGGAATAAAAACATGGTTTACAAAATAAAATATCAATGATACGATAACGAAGAGTTGTTAAGGATTTCCTTAGCAGATCAAAATACAATGGAGGCAGAAATGTCTAAATATCTTGTAATAGTTGAGTCACCTGCAAAAGCGAAAACTATACGAAAATATCTGGGTAACGATTACAAAATTGCAGCATCAATGGGGCACATAAGAGACCTACCCCAAAGTCACCTGGGTGTTGACATAAAAAACGATTTTGCACCAATGTATATAACCCTTACAGGGAAAACAGCACTTTTAAAAAGTTTAAAAGAGGATGCCAAAAACGCCGAGAAAGTTTTTCTTGCAACCGACCCTGACCGTGAAGGTGAAGCTATATCGTGGCATCTTGCACATATATTAAAAATTGACCCCAACACCGAGTGCCGTATAACCTTTAACGAAATTACCAAAAATGCAGTTGTGAATGCTGTTAAGAATCCCAGGAAAATTAACATGAATCTGGTGGATGCCCAGCAGGCGCGTCGTATTCTGGACCGTATTGTGGGCTATGAGATAAGCCCTGTACTTTGGAAAAAGGTTAAAAAAGGCTTGAGTGCCGGTAGAGTCCAGTCAGTTGCAACTCGTATTATTTGCGACAGGGAAAAGGAAATAGAGGATTTTGTACCCGAAGAGTACTGGTCAATTGATGTCCGCTTCCGCAAAGAAGACGGTCTTGTTTTTGATGCACGTTACCGCGGAAGAAACGGCAAGAAGGAAGAAATAAAGAATAAAGAGCAAGCGGACCAGATCCTTGAGCTTTTGAACAACTCCAACTTTGTTGTGGTTGATGTCAAAAAAAGCACCAAGAAAAGATCTCCTGCACCGCCATTTATAACAAGTACCTTGCAGCAGGAAGCCTCAAGAAAGCTGGGGTTTAGCACCCAAAAGACCATGATGATTGCGCAGCAGCTGTATGAGGGTGTGGACCTGGGAAGTGAAGGCTCTGTTGGTTTAATTACATATATGAGAACCGACTCTGTCCGCATTTCCGATGAAGCTCTGGCTGATGCAAGAAATTATATAGGCGAGCATTTCGGCAAGGAGTTCCTTCCCGATAAGCCAAGGTATTTCAAGACCAAAAATGCTGCTCAGGATGCCCATGAAGCCATCCGTCCCACATATATAAACCGTGATCCTGAAAGCCTAAAGGACATGCTTTCTCCTGACCAGTACAAGCTCTACAAGCTTATTTGGGAAAGATTTTTGGCATGTCAGATGGAAAATGCCGTATTTGACACTCTTTCCGTTGAAATAGAAGGCACTCCCAAGGCAGACGGAGAACGTGTCAATCAGAACCAGGTGCTGAACCTGAGGGCAAGTGGTTCAAAACTTGTGTTTAAAGGATTTATGGCCCTCTATGTTGAAGGAAAGGATGACGAGGAAGAGGAGGACACTCAGCTTTTGCCTCCCATTGAAGCGGACGAGCTTCTTTATCTTGTCAACACCGAGCCTGCCCAGCACTTTACAGAACCGCCGCCGAGGTATACAGAAGCAACCCTGGTTAAGGCTCTTGAAGAAAAAGGCATTGGACGCCCCAGTACTTACGCTCCTACAATAAGCACCATTATAGCCAGGGGCTATGTTGAGAGAAATAAAAAGCAGCTGGTGCCTACTGAATTGGGCAAGATTGTAAACCAGTTCATGATGGGCAACTTCCCTGATATTGTCAACATCAACTTTACAGCTGAAATGGAAAGCCAGCTTGACAAGGTGGAGGATGGAAGTGTTCAGTGGAAGGAGCTTTTAAAAAACTTCTACGATCCTTTCAAGGAGACTGTTAAGAAAGCCGAAAGCACCAGTAAAGTTGAAATACCTGTGGATGTTTCAGATGTCGTCTGCGATAAGTGCGGAAGAACCATGATAATTAAAAGCGGACGCTTCGGTAAGTTCCTGGCCTGCCCGGGTTTTCCGGAATGCAAGAATACAAAGCCTTTGGTGGATGAAGCCGGGGTTAAGTGTCCCAAGTGTGCAGGTAAAGTTATAATTAGAAAAACCAAGAAGGGAAGAAAGTATCTTGGCTGTGAAAACTTCCCCAAATGCGACTTTATGACATGGGATATGGCTTCCGACAAGGTTTGCCCCAAATGCTCAAGCTTTATGACCCAAAAGACTAAGGGTAAAACCATAACATATAAATGCGCCAACAGTGAATGCGACTATACGGAGGAGCAGGTTAAAGAGACAAAGAGTGCAAAGGGCACAAAAACAAAGAAAGGCTCTACAGCGGATTCAGTTAAGGAAAACGTTGTTCCTGATGAAACTCTTGCCCTTAGTGAAAAACTCTGAACATTATGAGAGCCCTGTTCTTAAATAAGCAGCAGGCTTCACTAATCAACCAATATAAGGATAAGCACTATGCATTGTTGTGATGGTAAAAGATAAGTAATAGTAATAGTTAAAAGATAAAAGGGGCTGTCTCAAAATAAGTAAAAATTTTGGGACAGTTCCCTTTTTTACGTCCAAGTTTAGAGAAAATCCATACGAGTTTCTGAAAATACACATGAAAAACTAGATATTTTGAAACTGCCTTGTTGTTTTGGGCATG
>JAAYAD010000056.1 GCA_012719545.1 Clostridiaceae bacterium | reverse complement strand
CGCTTCGATTCCGTATGAAGTGCGGCAGAAGATCGGCATTACGGACGGATTGATCCGTTTGTCTGTCGGCATCGAGCATATCGACGATCTTCTTGCCGATTTGGAGCAGGCTATCGCAGAAAGCGAGGGAAAATAATGGGCTACTACGAATCCATGCAAGAACTGATCGGAAAAACGCCGCTTGTAAAGCTGAACCACGTCGGAATGCCGGAGGGCGTGCAGCTGTTTGCGAAATTAGAGTTATACAATCCGGCGGGCAGTGTAAAAGACCGTATCGGCAAATATATGATTGTCGACGCGGAAAAAAAGGGGATTTTGAAAGCGGGCGGCACCATCGTAGAAGCCACTGCCGGCAACACAGGGCTGGGTATCGCGTTTTCCGCACTCAATAAAGGTTATCGCATTATATTTGTCGTACCCACCAAATTCTCGGAAGAAAAACAGACGTTAATGCGCGCGCTCGGCGAGGAGATCATCAACACGCCGCGGGAGGGCGGAATGCTCGGCGCGTCGGCAAAGGCGGAGGAACTGCGCGCTTCCATTCCGGGCGCCGTTTCTCTGGATCAGTTCAAAAATCTGGCAAATCCGCTGGCGCACTACGAAACCACAGGTCCTGAGATTTATCAGGATTTGGACGGAAAAATCGACTACATTGTGTCGGGCGCCGGCAGCGGCGGCACGTTTACGGGTGTTGTCCGTTATCTGATAGAGCAGAACGCCAATGTGAAGGGGATTCTTGCCGATCCCGTCGGTTCAACCATGGGCGGCGGAGAGCATGGGGATTACAACATCGAAGGAATCGGTAATGACTTCATCCCCGAAACAATGGATATGTCGCTGGTGGATGCGGTGATAAAGATTAACGACGATGAAGCCTTTTCGGGCTCAAGAGAGCTTGCGCTCAAGGAAGGCATATTCGCTGGCTCCTCGTCCGGCGCGGCTTTCGCCGCGGCAAAAAAGCTGATTGCCAAAGGCGCGAAAGGCAATATTGTAATGATTCTGCCAGACCGCGGCGATCGCTATATCAGCAAACATCTATATAAATAGCAACCGCAATACTTTGTCGCAAAGCAAGGAGGTAGGTTTATGACATTGCAGCAGCTGCATTACGTGATCACCATATCGGAAATGGGTTCGTTTAACAAAGCTTCGGAGGTTTTATACATCGCGCAGCCATCGCTTACCAGCGCCGTGCAGGAGCTGGAAAAAGAACTCGGCATCGTGATTTTCAGCCGCACCAGAAAAGGCGTCACGCTTACAAACGACGGGCTTGAGTTTATCAACCATGCCCGTCAGCTGTATCAGCAGTATGAAATCCTTTTGGATAAGTATGGCAAAGGTGGAACGCTGAAAAAGAAATTTGGCATCTCGACGCAGCATTATTCCTTTGCCGTCAAAAGCTTTGTCGAAATGGTAAAGAAGTTCAACACCGCGGAATACGAGTTCGCGATTCGCGAAACCAGAACCAGAGAAGTCATCGAAGACGTAAGCACATCGAGAAGCGAAATCGGAATTCTGTATCTGAGCGACTTTAATCGCAAAGTCATTATGAAGCTGCTCAGAACCAACAACTTGGAATTTCATAAATTGATCGAATGCAAGCCCTATGTGTATCTCTGGAAGGGACATCCGCTGAGCAAGCAGAAATCCAATCGGTTTGAACAGTTAGCTGATTATCCCTGCCTTTCCTTCGAGCAGGGCGACAACGGTTCGTTTTATTTTGCGGAAGAAGTATACAGCACGAACGAATATCTCAGAACAATCAAAGCGAATGACCGCGCCACCATGCTCAATTTAATGGTCGGGCTAAACGGATATACGCTTTGCTCCGGCATTATCTGCGAAGAACTGAACGGGTCTGACT
>JAAYAD010000067.1 GCA_012719545.1 Clostridiaceae bacterium | reverse complement strand
GGGAACTGTAACAAGAGCTATGTTTATTAAAATGTTTATCAGGGCTATGTATGACCCGGAAATCTTAATAGATGTTGTCCCTGATTTCGACCATTGGGCAGCAAGAGATGTGAAGAAGGCAGAGGAATTGGGATTTCTTGCAGCAAGGGAATACACCCTTAAGAATATTGCAGAGCCCATTACCAGAGGAGAAATGGCAAAGATTATAGTCAGAGCCTACAATAAGTTTGAGAAAAACCGATTAACATCTGAAGATTGCCAGCAGTTTATAAGCAAAATAAAGGATTACAATCAGATTCCTAAGGACATCCAGCCCCATGTTCTTATAGCCTACGGCTCAGGGATAATCTCAGGATATTCGGACGGACGCTTTGGAGCCAATGACTATGCAACAAGAGCCCAGGCGGCTGCATTTATAATCCGTTATCTTGACCCCAGTGAAAGGGCAAAGGTAGAGGGCGTTAAAAAAGAAGAGCCTAAGCAGACCCGTGAGCCAACCGTATTAAGATGGGATGACCCGTACAGACCCTTACCCATTGAAGGAGATACCTTTATAAAGCCCGATGGAACACAAGTAGTATTAAAGATTGGCCCAGCAGGAGTATTGGGAGAAAACCAGAACTGCGACATTTACGGAGGGATGGCATATCCTGACGGAAGCTTGGTAGAGCATGGACTTATTGGTACAGAATCTTTAGGACATTTTGGAGAAACATATCTGGTTGATAAATACGGTGAGGGTCATTGGTGGCCTGAATGGATAAAGATACGAGAGTATTATGGCAATAAAGCCATTAAAGAAGTTAAAAACCCAAAAGAAGGCCAAAAATATGGTAAATGGTTCGAGTTTTATAAAGGTAAATGGTGCTGGATAGGGCCAACAAACCAGTGACAGGGTGAATAATATATGAAAAGCTTAAAAACACTTTTACTTTTGTTTCTAGTTATTAATTTAAGCGTACTAGTGTTGCCGGCATATGCCGGCAACAATGATAGTCTGCCTTCAAATCCAGATACAGGTTCCGGCAAAGAAACTGATTTATGGAATTACTCCTCACGGTTTGAAGGCATAAGGCTTTCTATCTATTTTGCTCCACATATGGATGGTAAATCTGCACAGGAACGATTTAAAACTGGTGAAGGTGTAATTCTCATTGGAAAGAAAGTAGATATTACTAAAACAGGTCCAAGACATGATGTAGAGGAGATTACTGACTACTCTGTCTATGATTACATGAATAGAGCAGAAACATACTTTACAACGAGGATTACTGAAGAAACTCATTACAATTATGTAGATGGCACAAAAAAAGCATTTGTGGATACTATGCCCCCGGTTTTCAACGCTACTCAGGATATGTGGGATAATTGGAAGAAAATGTGGGATAATTGGTTTGAAAGTCCTGTTAACGGGGTGAATACATATGAAAACATACCTAAAATTGCTGAATTAGTTGGCGCAAATATTTCGGCTGAGGATTTCAAAAATGGCATTTATATTCATAAGGGTGAAATAAAAAAGGGTCAGTATAAGATATTTTTTGAACCGATAATATATCCAGTAGTAAACGGTGTACGAACGGTTATGACATTAAGGGATGCAATAAAATGGGAGGAGGCATACTTAGCAGGAGGAATCACAGATACAAATGGCAGAAGACTTACTAGTAATATACCTCAGATATTTGAATATCTGGCCAATTCTCAATTTCTAATTGAGGATGAGTCTTGCCTCTCAATGCGAGCCAACAGTGCCCGTTACCAAGTCAGATTTGATGGAACTCAAGCGGCAAGGGAAGAGATAAGAAGACAGATATTGCCGGGTGGTCACATTTATGACAGCATGGGAGTTGGGGTGATAACCCCAGAGGTTCCCGAAGGCGATTTTGACATAATATATGACAATTCTATTGCGACAGATAGAGTTATTAAGGTTATACCTTCCAGTAATGGGTCAGAAAAGGTGGAGGATGAAATAATCCTTAACCACAGATTTTTGAATAAATCAT
>JAAYAD010000068.1 GCA_012719545.1 Clostridiaceae bacterium | reverse complement strand
GCCGATGACAGTCTTTTTTCCCACCTTTACCTTGATTGGGGTAAGGGTGCTGGTCGGGCTTTTGACACTAGCAATAAGCCTTCCTGTATCAGTTATATCATCAAGTGGTACTATATTTTCATTATCGAATACATAGTACTCAATTTTGTCCAGTTCACTTCCAGTGTATGATTTATTCAAAAATCTGTGGTTAAGGATTATTTCATCCTCCACCTTTTCTGACCCATTACTGGAAGGTATAACCTTAATAACTCTATCTGTCGCAATAGAATTGTCATATATAATGTCAAAATCTCCTTCTGGCTTACCCAATTCAGATGTTATTACACCAACCCCCATACTGTTATATATGTGGCCTCCGGGCTGTATCTGCCTTCTTATCTCTTCCCTTGCTGCTTGTGTGCCGTCAAACCTAACCCTGTAACGGGTAGTATTGGGATACATGGATAAGCAGGCTTCTGGACTAATTAAAAATTGTGAGTTTGCTAAGTATTCAAATATCTGAGGGATATTGCTTGTAAGTCTTCTACCGTTTGTGTCTGTGATTTGACCAGCAAGATACTTCTCTTCCCACTTGATAGCATCCCTTAAAGTCATAACCGTTCGAACACCATTAACCACTGGATATATTATAGGTTCAAAAAATATTTTATACACGCCTTCGTATCTTTCTCCCCTGTAATAAAAAATACCATTCTTAAAATCGTCGGCAGAAATACTAGCACCAGCTAATTCAGCAATAAGAGGTATATTTTTATATGTATTTACTCCGTTAACAGGGCTTTCAAACCAATTGTCCCATAATTTCTTCCAATCATCCCACATATCCTGAGTGGCATTAAATACTGGGGGCATTGTTTTTACAAATGCTTTTTTTACACTATCCATATAGTTATAAGGAGTTTTCTCAGTTGTCATTGTTGTGTGGTATGACTTTTCTCTATTCATGTAATCATATATTGAATTGTCAGTATACGCCTCAACATAGTGTCTAGGACCAGTTGATGTAATATCCACTTTCTTACCAATGTGAATAACACCTTCACCAGTTATAAGGCGCTCCAGTGCAGATTTATCTTTGTCATTTGGTGCAAAGTAGATCGACAGTCTTATGCCTTCAAACCGAGAGGAGTAATTCCACAAATCAGTTTCCTTACCAGAACCTGTATCTGGATTTGAAGGCAAACTATCATTGTTGCCGGCAAATGCCGGCAACACTAGTATGCTTAAATTAATAATTAGAAACCAAATTAAAAGTGTCTTAAAACTTTTCATATATTATCACCTTGTCACTGGTTTGTGGGCCCTATCCAGCACCACTGTCCAAACTCATACACAAACCATTTGCCATAGGTTTGACCTCTCTTTGGATTTTTAACTTCTTCATAAGCTTTATTACCATAATACTCCCGGATTTCTAGCCATTCAGACCAAAAATGTCCCTCACCATATTCATCAACAAGATATGTTTCTCCTAAATGCCCTAATGACTTGGTACCGAGTGTTCCATGTTCTACCAGACTTCCGTCAGGATATGCCATCCCTCCGTAAAGGTCGCAGTTCTGGTTTTCTCCCAATACTCCTGCAGGGCCAATTTTTAATACTACTTGTGTTCCATCGGGCTTTATAAAGGTATCTCCTTCAATGGGCAAGGGTCTGTACGGGTCGTCCCATCTTAATACGGTTGGCTCACGGGTCTGCTTAGGCTCTTCTTTTTTAACTCCTTCT
>JAAYAD010000048.1 GCA_012719545.1 Clostridiaceae bacterium | reverse complement strand
TTTTCCTTCCCTCTATACAAGCTTTAGCCGCCTTTAGTCGTTCTTTAGCACTTACTTTTGTTATACTCATAAAAAATACCCCCTTCATAGTCGACAATGAATTTTAATTTTTCATTGTCTTCCATAAGGGGAGCATATCAATTATGAGCGGGTTTCTTATTTTTGTTGTTTCACTCATACTGTCGCTTGATCCACATTGAAAATTGAAAGAAGAAAAGCTGAACATAGTCAAGGCTTTCCCCCGAAACTAATAATCCGATGATTCATATAATGGAATGAATACTTTTTGGCAACGGCGCCGGAAAATATTTTCCTGCGCCTTTTTACTTTTTATTTGGTTAAAAATAAATTTGCCTTATATATATAAAGTTTATAAAGGAGAGTAACTATGTGCGGAATTGCTGGTTGGATTAATCTAAAAGAAAATATCAGTTCAAATATCCACATACTCGAAAGAATGTCCGAAACGCTTAAAAACAGGGGCCCCGACGATTCAGGAATCTTTTTATCGGAACATGCCCTCATCGCCCACAGAAGGCTGTCGGTCGTTGACCCCGAAGGCGGCGCCCAGCCCATGATTCGCGAAAAAAACGGCAATACTTACGTCATTGCTTATAACGGCGAGCTTTATAATACAGAAGATTTAAGGGTGATTTTAAAGGAGCGCGGTTATTCGTTTCAAAGCCATTCTGATACTGAGGTGCTCCTTACATCCTACATTGAATGGGGTCCTGAATGTGTAAAATATCTTAACGGAATATTTGCCTTTGCCGTTTGGAACGATAAAGAGCAAAGCCTTTTTCTTGCAAGGGACCGGTTTGGGGTAAAACCGCTTTTTTACAGCTTAACCTCCGGAAACCTTATATTTGGTTCGGAGGTAAAGACCCTCCTTGCAAATCCAATAATTAAGCCGGTAGTCAAAAGAGAAGGCCTTGCCGAGATTTTCGCCCTCTGTCCTTCCCGTACTCCAGGGCATGGTATTTATGACGGAGTGCATGAGGTAAAGCCGGCCCACTCCATTCTCTTTAATTTTAACGGATTAAAGGAGAACTGTTATTGGAAACTTGAAAGCCATCCACACACCGATTCTTTTGATGAAACCATAGAAAAAGTCGGCTGGTGGGTTAAGGATGCGGTGAAAAGGCAGCTTGTATCAGATGTGCCATTGTGCACTTTCTTATCCGGCGGCCTTGATTCCAGCATTATAACAGCCATAGCCTCAATGGAATTTGAAAAATCAAAAAATACAAGGCTTGACACCTTTTCGGTTGATTACAGGGACAATGAAAAATACTTTGAGGCATCCCTTTTTCAGCCCAATTCCGACGGGCCATATATTAAGAAAATGTCTGAAAGCTTTAACACCTTGCACCATCAGGTAATTATTGATACCCCCGAGCTTGCAGATGCATTGAAGGATGCCGTATTGGCCAGGGATTTTCCGGGTATGGCCGATGTGGATTCTTCACTTCTTCTGTTCTGCCGTGAAATAAAAAAGGCTGCCACAGTGGCTTTAAGCGGTGAATGCGCAGATGAAATTTTCGGCGGCTACCCCTGGTTCCATAAGGAAGAACTCTTCAACGCTCCTACTTTCCCCTGGGCACGGAACCTTGATGTAAGGCTTCAGGTTTTATCGTCTGATTTGATTGAATTAATCAAGCCTCACCAATATGTAAAGGAAAGATACCTTGAAACTTTGTCACAGGTGCCTTGCCTTCCTGGAGAAAAGCCAGTTGAAAAGCGCCGTCGTGAGATTTTTTATCTTAATATTTACTGGTTTATGGCAACCTTGCTGGATCGCAAGGACAGGATGAGTATGGCAAACGGTCTGGAGGTACGAGTTCCTTTCTGTGACCACAGGCTTGTACAGTACGTTTGGAATATTCCCTGGGATTTAAAAATGCTTGAGGGACGTGAAAAAGGCCTCTTAAGAAAAGCCATGGAAGGAATTCTTCCACATGATATACTCTGGCGCAAAAAGAGCCCATACCCTAAAACCTTCAATCCTTCATATACGGCCGCGGTTAAGGAATGGCTGCTTTCCCTGATTAAGGACGGAAACTCTCCCATACTTCCTCTTATAAATAAAAAAGCTGTCTTGGACCTGATAGACAAGACTCACAGTACCGGATCTCCATGGTTCGGTCAGTTAATGGCACTTCCTCAGCTTTTTGCATTTCTCATACAGGTAGATGTATGGCTGAGAGAATATAACGTAGAAATTGACATTTAAAATATAAAATCTAAGATCTATAATATTAAAAAACAGACAGGCACAGATGCAGGAAACTGCTCTCATCTAATGCAGCAAAAGCAAGTTAATAAGCGCATATAAAAAGGCTGTACCGGCAAAAGGCATATATTTCCTTATATTCAGAGATGCCAAAGAATGAGCTAAACATCAACAAAATTGTTGTATGAAATTTCAAAATCTTATACTTGCATTTTTTAGGGTTTTCATGCTATAATTTCAGTACTAAATGCAATTTTTGTTTTATAAAAATTCAAACATGTGAGAACAAAGGTGTTCTTGGTTGGATATACTAAAGATATATCTTTCTCAAGAACACCCTTTTTATTATATTTGCAAAGGAGCAAATAGCCATGAAAAGTAATTTTAGCCGTGATCACATCAAACAGATTGTAAAAGAATATGACGTTAAGTTTATCAGACTTCAATTCACCGATCTTTTCGGCATGTCCAAAAATGTCGCCATCACCGTTGATCATTTGGAAGAAGCATTAGAAAACAAATATATGTTTGACGGTTCATCAATTGATGGGTTTGCCCGCATTGAGGAGTCGGATATGTGTCTTTATCCTGATATAGACACCTTCACAGTTTTCCCATGGCGGCCCCAGAACGGCAGGGTAGCACGCTTTATATGCGATGTCTACAAGCCTGACGGCACACCTTTTGAGGGTGATCCCAGATACATTCTCAAAAGAGCATTGGCCCAGGCAGAAAAAATTGGTTACACATTCAATGTGGGACCGGAATGTGAATTCTTCTTATTCCATACCGACGAAACAGGAAGGCCCACAACTCTTACCCATGACAAGGGCAGCTATTTTGACTTAAGCCCCATAGACCTGGGAGAAGATGCCCGCCGTGATATTTGCCTGTCCCTTGAGGATATGGGTTTTGACGTAGAGGCATCCCATCATGAAGTGGCCAACGGACAGCATGAAATAGATTTTAAATATGACGAAGCCCTTGCAGCAGCTGACAAACTGATGACTTTCAAAATTGTGGTTAAGTCGGTTGCCCGCCGGCATGGCCTTGCAGCAACCTTTATGCCGAAGCCAATAACAGGCATGAGCGGAAGTGGCCTTCATACAAACCTTTCCCTCTCCCGTGACGGAAAAAATGTATTCTATGATCCAAATGACAGCCTTGGCCTGTCAAAGGAAGCATACAGTTTTATGGCAGGCATAATGGAACATATAAAGGCTATTACTGCTATAGCAAACCCTATAGTTAATTCATACAAACGGCTTGTTTCAGGCTATGAGGCTCCGGTTTACATTACCTGGGCCACAAAGAACAGAAGCCCTCTTATAAGGATTCCTGCCGTAAAGGGCGAGTCTACCCGAATTGAACTCAGAAGTCCCGACCCGACATGCAATCCGTACCTTACCTTTGCTGTCATACTTGCAGCCGGACTTGACGGCATAAAAAGAGGACTTAAGCCTCCTGCTCCTGTGGACAGGAATATATACAAACTGACATGCGAAGAAAGGGCTGACCTTTCAATTGAGCAGCTGCCTCAAAGTTTAAAAGAAGCATTGGATGCCCTCGAAAAAGACAGCCTCATTATGGAAACCCTGGGAGAACACGCGGCTTCCCGTTATATTGCATTCAAAAGGCAAGAGTGGGATGAATACCAGTCACATGTGCATGACTGGGAGATTGGCCAATATCTTTACAGATACTGATATCAATGCAGCCATTCAATTGTTATGAAAGTGAGGATTAAAGTGTGTATACGCGCTGCAATATCCTACTTGCCTTTCAGCAGCAGGAGACCATTGACAAAATAAAAAACATATTAGTTCCCATGGGCTATTCCATCTTAGGCACAAGCACCTCGGGCATGCAGGCGCTAAGGCTTGCAGGTATGAACAGTATTGATATTGCCGTTGTAGGCTATAATCTTTCCGATATGCCTGGACTTACCTTTGCCAATGACCTACTGTCCCGGCATCAATGCTCGGTAATTATGATTGCTCCTCCGGAGCAGATAAACTATATCAGAAGCAGCGCAGGAACCAGTGATATAGTATGCCTCTCCAAGCCTGTTACTCCACAGGCCCTCTTAACTTCGGTTGACCTTGTAATGCAGTACAGGGAAAAGCTTCTTACAATGAACAAAGAGGTGCAAAAGCTGAAATCCGATTTAAAACGCCGGGCAATCGCTGAAAAAGCCAAAACCCTGCTGATGAACAATCTCAACATGGGAGAAGCCGAGGCTTGGCGCTACATTCAGAAGGAGAGCATGAACAAAGGAATACCATTACAACGCGTAGCAGAATCAATATTGGAAAAATACGGAAAACTATAAGCATAAACGCTTTAAATAAGACATCAAATCAATAAGCAGGTGAAAGAATGGAAAATCGACAATGCCAACAAATACAAAACAGTGCGCCACTATGGCGGCCAGAATTTGAACATGATAACTGCGGAACCGGATTCGTGGCCCATACTCTGGGCAAGAAATCCCATTCAATTATTGCGGACGCCCTGGAAGCTTTGAACCGCCTTAATCATCGCGGAGGCACAGGAGCCGATCCCGATACGGGAGACGGAGCAGGCATATTGACGCAAATCCCCGACTCATTGTTCAGAAAGTGTGTGGATTTTTCCCTTCCCGAAGAAGGCAGATACGCAGTTGCCCAGGTATTTTTAAGCCGCAACCAGGAAAAAAGGGAGCTTGGCGAACAGATTATTAAAGAGGCCATTGATAAAAGCAGTCACCGTTTATTGGGCATTCGTACTGTTCCCGTAAACCTTTATGCTTGCGGAAACGGAGCAAGAATTTCAGCCCCCTGGGTATCCCAGTTCTTTATAGAATGCAAAAAGGACAGCGTTGATGACATTAACATCAATCTGGACCTTTATGTTCTGAGAAGAAGTATTGAGAAGGCAGCCAAAAATGCCGGACTTGACATATACATAGCAAGCCTTTCCCACAGAATCATTATATATAAAGGTATGATGCACGCTTGGCAGCTTGCCGACTTCTATCCGGATCTTACCGACACAGATTACAAGTCGGCCCTTGCCATGGTTCATTCCCGCTACTCCACCAACACCTTCCCAAGCTGGGACAGGGCTCAGCCATGCCGCTACATAGCCCATAACGGTGAGATAAATACCTTAAGATGTGTGGAAAGTTCCACTTCTGCGGCAGAAAATTTCCTTCACGGCGGTCTTTTGAAGGACAGGATAAAGGAAATTCTCCCTATCATCCAGGAAAGCGGAAGCGATTCAATGAAATTTGACAATTTGTTTGAGTTTCTCTGGCTTTCAGGCCGTCCAATGCCCCAGGCACTCATGATGATGATGCCGGGCCCCTGGTCCAAGGACGAAACCATGCCCGAAGAGCAGAAGCTATTCTATCAATACGCAGCATGCATGCTTCCTCCCTGGGATGGCCCTGCCGCCATTACCTTCACTGACGGTAAAATAATTGGCGCTGTCCTAGACAGAAACGGCCTTCGTCCTGCCCGCTGGATGCTTACAAGAAACAACAGGATGATACTTGCTTCCGAAGCAGGTGTTGTTGATATTCCTCCGGAAGACATTATAAGAAAAGGTAAGCTTGGCCCCAACCAGATGATTCTTCTTGATACCGAAACGGGTACCATAATGGAAGATGCCGAGATTAAGGCAAAATACTGCAAAGGTCCATGGAATGACTGGCTCAAAGGGAACCTTATACGCTCCAGGGATTTTGAAAAAATGCCCTTCACAGGTTCCGACCCCGAAACCGTGGAAAAGAAGCAAAAGCTCTTTGCCTGGACCTATGAGGACAAAATGACAACCGTTCTGCAGATGGCAGAAAAAGGCATAGATCCTGTGGGTGCCATGGGATATGATGCCCCGCTGGCGGTACTTTCAAAGAAATATCAGCCCCTTTTCAACTACTTCCACCAGCTTTTTGCCCAGGTTACCAATCCTCCCATCGACTCCATACATGAGGAACTGGTTACCGGCATGGATGTATTTATAGGAAGGAGCTCCGACTTTACTCAGGACTCTTCCGAAAACTGCGTAAAAATACATCTTGATTCTCCCATTCTGACCCATGGTGTTTTTGAAAGGCTGAAGAAAGGCATTGACGGATTCAAGGCTGTTGAGATACCCATGCTCTTTACCCGGGAGCAGGGTCTTGAAAAGGGTCTTGAGGACTTCTTCGCAAAAGCGGAGCAGGCAATTGCCGACGGAGCAGTTCTCCTTATACTCACTGATAAGGACGCTTCCGAGGAGTATATTCCGATACCTTCTCTACTTGCTTCCTCCGGCCTTCACCATCACCTTATAAGAAGAGGTCAGAGAGGCGGATGCTCAATTATTGTGGATAGCTTTGAACCCAGAGGAGTACACCATTTTGCCTGCCTTATAGGATATGGTGCAAAAGCCGTCTATCCACGAGGAGCATATGAAACCATAACCCAGATGGTTGAAAACGGTTATCTGCCCGGCATGGACAAGGAGAAGGCAATACATAACTTCATACATGCCGTTGAGCATGGTATATTGAAGGTTATGTCCAAAATGGGCATATCCTGTGTGGACGGGTACATAAGAGCCCAGATTTTCGAGGCTGTAGGGCTTTCAAATGAGGTTATTGATAAATACTTTACAGGAACAGTATCCCGTTTTGGAGGCCTTACCATAGACGAAATGGAGACAGAATGCATAAATAAGCATAATAAGGCCGTAGCTGAACTTGATAAGCCTCTGCCTTCAGGCGGAAGGTTCCAGTGGAAGAGGGACGGTGAAGAACATCTTTACAATCCTCAGACCATCCACCTTATTCAGACAGCAGTAAGAAACAACGACTATGAGCTTTATAAGGAATACAGAGACAGAATTTGCAATGAAGGCCAGATGAGCTTAAGAAGCCTCTTTGCCTTTAGGAAGGGAAAGAGCGTTCCCATAGACGAGGTTGAACCTGTTGAACGCATTGTCCGCCGCTTCAAAAGCGGTGCCATGTCCTATGGATCCTTAAGCCAGGAAGCTCATGAATGCCTTGCAGAGGCCATGAACAGGCTTGGCGGAAAGAGCAACTCCGGTGAAGGCGGCGAGGATTCAAGAAGATACGGAACCATTAAAAACAGCAAAATCAAGCAGGTTGCCTCGGGCAGATTTGGCGTAACCAGCGAGTATCTGGCATCTGCCATAGAGCTTCAGATTAAAATGGCTCAGGGCGCAAAGCCCGGTGAAGGCGGCCAGCTTCCCGGAAATAAGGTATATCCATGGGTTGGAAGGGTAAGAAACTCCACTCCCGGCGTTAGCCTTATCTCTCCTCCGCCACACCACGACATATATTCAATTGAGGATTTGGCCCAGCTTATCTATGACCTTAAAAACGCCAATCCCCAGGCAAGAATCAATGTAAAGCTTGTTTCCGAAACAGGTGTCGGAACCATAGCCGCAGGTGTTGCCAAGGGCGGTGCCGACGTCATACTCATAAGCGGTTATGACGGAGGTACCGGAGCTAGCCCAAGAACCAGCATTCAGCATGCGGGGCTCCCCTGGGAGATAGGCCTTGCCGAGAGTCATCAGATTCTTGTAGCCAATGGCTTAAGAGGCCGTGTGCGCTTAGAGGTTGACGGAAAACTCATGACCGGCCGTGATGTGGCAATAGCAGCACTGCTGGGTGCCGAGGAGTTCGGTTTTGCAACATTACCCCTTGTAGCCATGGGCTGTGTAATGATGCGTGTTTGTAACCTTGATACATGCCCTGTTGGTGTGGCTACCCAAAACCCCGCTCTAAGAGCTCGTTTTACCGGCAAGCCAGAATATGTAATCAACCTTATGAGGTTTATTGCTCAGGACTTAAGAGAGATAATGGCTGAACTTGGCTTCAGATCAATTGATGAAATGGTTGGCCGTGCAAGTTGTCTTGTTCAGCAAAGCACGGGTGTAAAGACAAAGCACCTGGATCTTTCGTCCATTGTCTCAACCGATTATCCTCTCCCCTGGCACACAGTACCAGAAAGCGAAGAGCACAATGCATTGTTCCACGACATGGTAAGATCCCTTATTGCCTCGGGCGGAAGCTCTGTTGCAAGAAAAATCAGAAATGTTGAAAGAACAGTGGCAACCAGGGTTGGTTACTTTATAAGCAAAGAATACGGAATCCTTCCCGATGCCCACTTAAAGTTTGCCTTTGAGGGTACGGCAGGTCAGAGCTTTGGCGCATTTATTCCCCGCGGCATTGAGCTTACCCTCACGGGCGAAGCCAATGACTATTTGGGCAAGGGCTTAAGCGGAGGAAGAATTATAGTCAAAGCGCCTAAAAATAAGGGCTGGAGTAAAGAAGACAATCTTCTTTGCGGCAACGTTGCTCTCTTTGGAGCAACCTCAGGTGAACTATTCCTGGCAGGCAAGGCCGGTGAGAGATTCTGTGTAAGAAACAGCGGAGCCAACGCCGTATGCGAGGGCACAGGTGAGCATGGCTGCGAATACATGACAGGCGGAATAGTGGTTGTACTTGGACCTGTGGGCAAGAACTTTGCCTCCGGTATGTCGGGCGGAATTGCCTATGTCCTTGAGGACGAGAATTTCAGAAAGAACTGCAACAGGAAAATGGTCGGCCTTTATGAGCTGGATGCCATGGATGTGGTTACTCTCTACACACTTATAAGCAGGCATGTGGAATTTACAGGTTCCGAAATCGGCCGCGAGATACTGGATAACTGGCCCAAGATGGTACACCGCTTCGTTAAGGTTCTCCCGGACGATTATAAGGAAATGCTTGATGCTATTAACAGAGCAACCCTTGAAGGTTTAGAGGGAGAAGAGCTCATGGCCAGAGCATTCAGTATTAAGACAGGGGCAGGGAGGTAAATACTATGGGTAAGCCAACAGGTTTTATGGAATATAAAAGAAAAACGGCAAAGGAAAGACCGCCTCAGGAGAGGATACAGGACTGGCAGATGTTTCACCCGGTACAAAGCGCGGAAGAAATATGCCCTCAGGCCGCACGCTGCATGAGCTGCGGCACTCCCTTCTGCCACGGCGGTGTAAACTGGAAGGGCGTATCTTCCGGGTGCCCTCTGGGCAACCTTATTCCTGAATGGAATGACCTGGTTTACAGAGGCCAGTACAGGGAAGCCTGGGAACGGCTTTCTGCAACAAGCCCCTTCCCTGAGTTTACAGCCATGGTATGTCCCGCCCTCTGTGAGGGGGCATGTACCCTTGGCCTTAATGATGAGCCAGTGACAATAAAAGAGATAGAAAGGTTCATTGTTGAAACCGCATGGGAAAGAGGCTGGGTTAAACCAAAGCCCCCAAAAACCCGCATTGGCAAGAAAGTTGCCGTCGTAGGAAGCGGCCCAGCAGGTCTGGCTGCAGCCTGGAAGCTCAATAGTCTTGGTATTGATGTGACGGTTTATGAAAAAAGCGAACTTCCCGGTGGCCTTCTTACCTTCGGAATACCCAACATGAAGCTTCCCAAGAAAGTTGTGGCCCGCCGCATCAAGTTTTTGAAAGATGAAGGCATCACATTTATTTGCAATACAGATGTAGGAAAGGATCTTGATATTGAAAGCCTTTCTTCATACGACGCTGTTTTGCTGTGCGGAGGCGCAGGACAGCCGAGGGATCTTTCAGTTGAAGGACGTACCCTTGAAGGCATTTATTTTGCAGTACCTTTCCTGGCAGATGCCACACGGAGAGTTCTTGCGGGTGATACATCATCAAGACCCCTTGAAGGCAAACATGTATTTATAATAGGCGGCGGCGATACCGGAAACGACTGTGTGGCAACATCCATACGCCAGGGAGCGGCCTCTGTGGTACAGCTTGAAATTATGCCCCGACTTCCCGAAAAGCGGGCTGAAGATAACCCATGGCCCAGATGGCCATTCGTACTAAAAACCGATTACGGTCAGCAGGAAAGCATTGCCCTTTTCGGATATGACCCAAGAAGATTCTGCACCACCACCGCCTCCTTCATTGGTGAAAACGGTCATATCAAGGCAATTGAAACCATGGAAGTAGAATGGGTTGTTGAAAACGGAAGACGTATTCCAAAGCCCATTTCGGAATCCAAAAAGGTCTATCCTGCCGACCTGGTTCTTATAGCTATGGGCTTTGTAGGTGCTGAAACATACCTTCCTATAGCTCTCGGGGTTGAGTTCGGAAAAACTCACGCAACCAACAAACCCGGCATTTTTGCGGCAGGAGATATGCGCACCGGTCAAAGCCTTGTTGTAAGAGCCATCAGGGATGGCCTTGACGCAGCTTTGGAGGTTGCTAATTATCTGGGATTGGTTTAAGATGCCTTAGTCCTGAGCTTATCTTAAATATTGATTTTAAGATTTCCTCAGACTATAAAAAACAGGTTTTCAAATTGGATTAATGTATCGGAAGGTAAATAAATATGAAGTTTTCAAAGATGCATGGTCTTGGCAATGATTATATATATGTAAACTGTTTTGAGGAAACCGTAGAGGATCCGGCATCCCTTTCGGTTAAATTAAGCGACAGGCACTTCGGCATAGGTGGTGACGGGCTGATACTTATTCTCCCGTCCCAGAAAGCCGATTTTAGAATGCGCATGTTTAACGCTGACGGGTCCGAAGGCGAGATGTGCGGCAATGCCATCCGCTGTGTTGGTAAATACGTTTACGACCGGGGAATGACTACAAAAACCGAAGTAACCGTGGAAACCCTGGCAGGAATAAGAAAGCTCACTCTCTTCCCCGGTAAAGACAATAAGATAGAGCAGGTACGGGTTTGGATGGGCGAGCCTAAGTTTTCTGACACTCACCAAATTGCTGATTTTCTCTTTGACCAGTATCCTGTACAGGTTCAGGTTAAGGACAGGAATTTTACCCTTTACAGCGTTTCCATGGGAAACCCTCATACTGTGGCCGTTGTTTCTGATGTTGCAGGTTACCCCGTTCAGGAATACGGAGAGCTCATTCAAAAGCTCAGCATATTCCCCTACTCGGTAAACGTTGAGTTTGTAGAGGTGGTTGACCCTGACACAATGATTATGCGGGTTTATGAGCGCGGCAGCGGCGAAACCATGGCCTGCGGCACCGGAGCCTGTGCTTCGGCAGCCGCCATGATGCGCCTTGGCAAGCTCAATAAAACAGCCAACGTCAGGCTTCCGGGAGGCGTTCTTAAAATTGAGTGGGCATCGGATGGCATATATATGACCGGTCCTGCCACCCATGTTTTTGACGGAGAAATATAAAAGGTTTTGTTATAAAGATTTGTCGATAATAACTGGCTGATAATATATCCGACTGGAAAGTAAGGAGATAATATATGCTTGTTAATGATAACTTTTCGAAAGTTAAGGAAACTTATCTGTTTTCTGAAATAGCCAAGAGGGTGAATACCTTTAAGAGCAATAATCCAACTGCCGATGTAATAAGGCTGGGTATAGGAGATGTTACCCAGCCTCTTCCTGATGTCTGCATCCGCGCGATGCACGAAGCAGTTGATGAAATGACTCATGTTGACACCTTCAGAGGCTATGGACCCGAACAGGGCTACGATTTTTTAAGGCAGGCCATTGCCGACTGCGATTATAAGGCTAGGGGCTGTGATATTGATGCCGACGAAATTTTTGTAAGCGACGGGGCAAAAAGCGATACTGCCAATTTTACAGACCTGTTCGGCAAAGGAAATATCATAGGTATATCAAACCCTGTGTATCCTGTTTATCTTGACAGCAATATCCTCGCAGGAAACGGCGGAGAGCTTACATCCAACGGCTATGAGTACATCCGCTTTTTGGACTGCGTAGCCAAAAATGATTTTAAGCCTCAAATTCCCAAAGAAAAGCTTGATATTGTTTATCTTTGTTCTCCCAACAACCCTACCGGCACGGCTCTTACCTATGATGAGCTAAAAGCCTGGGTGGATTATGCCCTGGAGAATAAGTGCCTGATTTTGTTTGATGCCGCATATGAAAGCTTTATACGCGAAGACGGCATCCCACACAGTATTTATGAAATTCCCAATGCCAGAAAAGTTGCCGTTGAATTCAGAAGCTTTTCCAAAACTGCAGGCTTTACCGGCATAAGATGCGCTTATACGGTTGTGCCAAAAAGCATTGAAGTAACTGTTTCAGAAAAGCCTTTAAGCCTTCATGGAATGTGGTTAAGACGCCAGACCACCAAGTTTAACGGTGCTTCATATATAGTCCAGAGGGCTGCTGCAGCTCTGTATTCTGAAGCAGGACGCCTTCAGATAAAAAAGACCATTGATTTATACCTTGAAAACGCAAAAATTATACGTGAAGCCTTTAAGAGCAAAGGTTTCAAGGTTTGGGGCGGGGTCAATTCACCCTATGTCTGGCTGAAAGCGCCAAATGGTCTTTCGTCATGGGAATTCTTTGATTATCTTCTTAACAACTGCCATATAGTCGGTACACCCGGTTCAGGCTTTGGAACCATGGGCGAGGGCTATTTCAGGCTTACCGGATTCGGAAGCCCTGCCAAAACAAAAGAAGCCGCAGCAAGAATCTCAGGCATTAATATTTAAACTTTGCAGTTCTTAAAGCTTTTCAAAGCATGGTGTTCTCAAAGTACGGCGTAATAATCAATGCAATTACTAGTTAATTAAATAATTAAGGCAACATTGAAAGTAAATATAAACCTGGCGGGAGGCATAAGCCTCCTTCATTTTCTCAAAAAGGCTCCAGCAATTTTTTATTGTTGAGCATAGACCTCCACTAAATACCTACCTAAGAAAAAAGTACTGTCCAAATTCTTGGACAGTACTTTTCTTGCGAGCTTTCTGTTTTATTTATTATAACAAACCGAACAGCAGGTCTGTATATGTAGGAATTGGCCATAATGTTGAATCTACTATGGTCTCGAGCTTGTCGCCATCTTCTCTTAACTCGCTCATCAGCGGTATAATAACATCCTTGCAGTATTTTGCATGTTCAAGAGTGTCACCGTCATGGCTGTCCAGCTCATCCACTTTACTCTTCAATAAGTCAGTCTTGCTTCTTGCAGAAGATACTAAAGCTGTTACTCTCTCAAGATCAGCCTTTACAGCCGAAGAGTCTACTCCTGCAGAATTGAGGGAAACAACGGTTTCAGCCAGCCTCTTCATATATGATATTGAAGCAGGGATAATCTGTCTGTTTGCCATTTCAACCATTGTTATTGCTTCAATTCTGATTGTCTTAACATAATTCTCGAGCTGGATTTCATATCTTGAATGAAGCTCTGAGCTTGTAAGAACGCCGTGCTTTTCAAATGTCTTAATGCTCTTTTCAGAGATAAGAGCAGGTATTGCATCAACGGTTGTCTTAAGGTTGGGAAGTCCTCTTCTCTCTGCTTCAGCCACCCACTCCTCTGAGTAGTTGTTGCCGTTGAATATAATTCTCTTGTGCTTGCTGATGATTTCCTTAACTACGGCATTTACTTCAGCCTGGAAGTCTTCAGCTTTTTCAAGCCTGTCGGCTATCTGGCTGAGAGCCTCGGCAACAATGGTATTAATAACAAAGTTAGGAGTAGCAATGGATTGAGATGATCCCACTGACCTGAACTCAAACTTGTTGCCAGTAAAGGCAAAGGGTGATGTTCTGTTTCTGTCGGTGGTATCTTTTCTGATTACAGGAAGGGTTGAAACTCCTATCTCAAGCTTTCTGCTGGTTCCGTTGTTCTTAGCAACTCCGGTTTCAATCTGTTCAATTATGTCTGTGAGCTCTTCGCCCAGGAATATGGATATGATAGCCGGAGGAGCCTCATTGGCACCAAGTCTGTGGTCGTTTCCGGCAGATGCTATTGAGAAGCGCAAGAGATCTGAATATTCGTCAACAGCTTTAATTACTGCCATAAGGAATACCAGGAACTGTGCGTTGTCCGCCGGAGTCTTTCCGGGATCAAGAAGATTTCTTCCGTCATCTGTGGTCATGGACCAGTTGTTGTGCTTACCGGAACCATTTACACCTGCAAAGGGCTTTTCATGGAGCAGGCACGCAAGTCCATGCTTGTCGGCAATCTTCTTCATTATTTCCATGGTAAGCTGGTTGTGGTCGGTAGCTATATTTGCTGTGGAGAATACAGGAGCAAGCTCATGCTGGGCAGGTGCAACTTCGTTATGCTTGGTGCATGCAGAAACACCCAGTTTCCAGAGTTCAACATCAAGTTCATGCATAAACTCGGCAACTCTGGTCTTCAAATTACCGAAGTAATGATCCTCAAGCTCCTGACCTTTGGGAGGCTTAGCACCAAACAGAGTACGTCCGGTATGGATAAGATCCAGCCTCTTCATATAATATTCTTTGTCAACAAGGAAGTACTCCTGCTCAGCGCCTATTGTAGTGCTTACCTTCTTGGTTGTTGTATCGCCAAAAAGTCTTAAGATACGCAGGGCCTGCTGCGAAAGAGCTTCCATGGACTTTAAGAGAGGTGTCTTAAGGTCAAGGGCTACCCCAGTGTAAGAGCAGAAAGCGGTGGGTATGTACAGTGTACCATCCTTAACAAAAGCGGGTGATGTACAATCCCATGCGGTATATCCTCTTGCCTCGAATGTTGCGCGAAGTCCGCCGGATGGGAAGGAAGATGCGTCCGGCTCACCTTTTATAAGCTTTTTGCCGGAGAATTCCGCAATGGCTCTGCCATCACCGGTAAGAGAAAGGAATGAATCGTGCTTTTCAGCAGTTATACCGGTCATTGGCTGGAACCAGTGGGTATAGTGGGTTGCTCCCTTTTCAATAGCCCAGTTCTTCATTACGCATGCTACAACATCCGCAACTTCCGGATCGAGCGGCAGCCCTTCAGTAATTGTTTTCTTAAGTTTTTTGTAAATAGGCTTCGGAAGACGTTCCTGCATTACCGCATCATTGAATACGTTGGTACCAAATATACTGAATCCGGTCTCATCAAATATTTTTTCCATAGAGCTTTCTCCTTTCATAACACGGGATAGGTAAACTTACCAAATTTATGCAAATACATAAGGGCGTTTCGGATAATACACTGAAACGCCCTTGCTTCTACCACACAACAAAAATGATTTTCTTTAAAAAGTTCGTTTAATATTATGACTTATTATAACAGCATTTTTTTAAGAGAGTCAATCCTATTTTAGCTGTCTTACAATGTTTCGTATACTTGCATTAAATTTGCATAATTAGATGTTCGTTTTTGCATTTTTTATTACAAATTCTCTTATGATATTATATGCATACAATACGTTCAAAGATACATATAAGTATGTTTTCAGCCATTTATTATATCAAGCCTTAATATATTACGGAGCAATCCTTTTTACATCTCGAGGAAACAAACTTGCATATCTTATGTTATTAAACCCCAGCAGCTGCATTTCAAGCCTTTCCAGGCCAAGGCCAAAACCTCCATGGGGCGGCATGCCATGCTTGTGTATCAAAAGATAATGTTTAAATTCGGAAGGATCCAGACCCATTCTTTGCATCTTTTCCACCTGAGCATTATAATCGTGGATGCGCTGCCCTCCCGTTGTAATTTCAAGACCTCTGAACAAAAGGTCAAAGCTCAGGGCAAACCCCGGATCATCAGCATCATCCATGGCATAAAACGGCCTTCTTGAAGACGGGAAGTGGGTTATAAAGATAAACTCACTGTCATGCTTTTCTTTTGCATAACGGCACAGAAGCACTTCTTCTTCAGGGTCAAGATCTCCATTACCCCCTATTTTTCTGTTGTATTCTTTAGCCAAAAGCTCCTTTGCTTCCTTAAATTTATATACCGGAACATTCCCGATATCAGGAAGCTCTGCTTTGAGCATATCCAATTCTTTGGAGTAATTTTCCTTGAGTGACTGAATAATATGGCGCAGCATTAAGACTTCAAGATTCATTAAGTCTTCCATGCCATTTATAAAGCCCATTTCAACATCCAGGCTTATATACTCATTTAAATGCCTTGTGGTATTGTGTTTTTCGGCTCTGAACACAGGCCCCACTTCAAAGACTCTGCCAAACACTCCAACCATGGTCTGTTTGTAAAGCTGGGGGCTCTGAGCAAGGCATGCGGATTGACCGAAATAATCAAGCTTAAAAATGTTGGCTCCCCCTTCAGCTCCGGCAGAAGTTGTTTTCGGGGTATGAATTTCAGTGAAATCATGTTCATGTAAAAATTCCCGGAATGCCCTTACTATGCCTTCCTGAATCTTGAAGATGGCTCTTTCCTTTGGATGGCGCAAGGTGACAGGGCGGTTTTCAAGCAATACATCAAGGGATGAGTCGATTTTATGCTTGGTAATGTTGACAGGCGGTTGTGCATAGGCCTGAGACAATTTCTCAATTTTATTGGCGTGAATTTCAAAGCCGCCTTCAGCTCTCGGTTCTATAACTTTAATACCGGTAATCCTTACACAGTCGCCCTCATTTATTCCATTTCCAACCCCTGTTTTTGCTATTTCGCATTTCTCGCTGTCCACAACGCACTGG
Organism: Clostridiaceae bacterium; assembly: GCA_012719545.1. Taxonomy (GTDB): domain Bacteria; phylum Bacillota; class Clostridia; order DSM-8532; family DSM-8532; genus DTU059. Next base: position 31,782 of record JAAYAD010000048.1, on the reverse strand, counting down.
ATAAGATTTCGTGACGTACGAAGCACAATAAAGGAAAACTTCCCCATATCACGCACACGGTGAACAAAGCCTTCCGCTTCTGCATACTGGTTGTTGTCATTTATCCTGATGCCTTCTTTTATTGGTCTTATTCCTTCAATAACCTTCATACGTCCACTTCCTCCATTTTCTTTTACTTTGACAGACTGTGCAAAACTTTTGCCCTAAGCAAACATAATTGAAATTTTCACTGAGAGACTGCCTGCTGCCATTTAAAGCAAAGCACGGCTAGCGTTGCGGGCGCGACCTATATACCGGATATTTTCACAGAGCTCTAAATGACAGTAGGGAACAGCCGCATATGAAATTGATAAGTTTTGCTCAGTCTGATCTCATTCATTAATTGCTGCGTTAAGTTGTTCCTCTAAAATCTTTTTAACCTGGGCAGGGTCGCCCTTGCCTTTGAGGGCAGCCATTGTTTGGCCCATCAGGAATCCGAAGGCCTTTGTTTTTCCTGCCTTAAAGTCTGCAATGGCCTGCGGGTTCTTTTCTATTACATCCTTAACTGCTGCAAGGACAAGATTTTCATCCCTTTGCACCTTTAAGCCCAGCCTGTTTATTATTGATTCAGGTTCCTCTCCTGTTTCAAGGAATGTATCCAGTGCCTGTTTTGCCGATGCCTGAGTAATTTCGCCCTTTTCAAGGAAAAGAAGTATCTGACCGAATTTTGCACCATTTAATGAATCAAGGACGGAATCTCCCTGCTCATTAATTCTTCTTAAGATATCTGTCATAATCCAGTTGCTTGCAAGCTTTGGATTTCCGCACACCTTATAAGCCTCTTCAAAAATATCCGCCAGTTTTTTATTCATGGTAATAAGGCCGGCATCATAAGGCGGTATCCCCAGCTCGTTTACATAGCGTTCCTTTCTGCTAAGCGGAAGCTCAGGTATACTTGCCTTAATTTCATTGAGCCAGGCATCGTCAACAACAATTGGCACAAGGTCAGGCTCAGGGAAATACCTGTAGTCCATGGCCTCTTCCTTGCCGCGCATGGAAAAGCTTTCTCCCTTGTTGTCATCCCAGCGCCTGGTTTCCTGAATCACCTGGCCTCCTTTTTCAATAACCGCTATCTGCCGCTTTGCCTCTGCCTCTGCTGCTCTCTGCACCGCACGAAGGGAATTGAGGTTTTTCATCTCAGTCCTTACCCCAAATTCTTTCTGCCCTCTTGGGCGAACCGAAAGGTTAACGTCAGCCCTTAGAGAGCCCTCCTGCATCTGGCAGTCCGAAACCTCTGTGTATTCAAGAATTGTCTTTATGGTTTCAAAGAGAATCCTGGCTTCCTCCGCCGACCTTACATCAGGGCATGTAACTATTTCAATCAGGGGTACACCACATCTGTTGTGGTCAATTAATGAGCCCTGACCAAAAGGATCGTGCATGAGTTTTCCCGCATCTTCCTCCAGATGGATGCGTTCTATGCCAATTCTTTTTTTCTCTCCATTAACTTCTATATCCACATAGCCGTCATAGCATATTGGAAGGTCATATTGGGAAATCTGATATGCCTTGGGCATATCGGGATAGAAAAAGTTCTTTCTGTCCATTTTGCTGAACCTGGATATTTTGCAGTTCATGGCTATCCCTGCCTTGATGGCGTATTCCAATGCCTTTTTATTAAGCTTTGGAAGAACTCCGGGCATGCCTAAGCATATTGGACAGCACTTTGTATTGGGCTCGCCGCCAAATTCATTCTTGCAGCCGCAGAATATTTTAGACTTCGTCTTTAGCTCAGAATGTATTTCAAGACCAATAACAACTTCGTAATCCATTTAATTGCCCTCCCCTGGTCTGAATGTGCCAACTGCTTTTTCTAAAGCATATCCAACCCTTAAAAGAAGCTTTTCAGAAAATGCTTTTCCAATGAGCTGAATACCTATTGGCATACCATTTTTGTCGCGGCCGCAAGGCACTACAAGGCCCGGAAGGCCGGCAAGGTTAACACCGGCGGTGTAAATATCCCCAAGGTACATTTTCAATGGCTCCTGTATATTCTCGCCAATTTTAAAGGATGCCACCGGATATGAGGGCGCAGCAATTACATCGCAGTTTTCAAAGGCATTATTGAAATCATTAAAGATCATTCGCCTTACTTTAAGAGCCTTTTTGTACAATTCATCGTGGTATCCGGAACTTAAGGCATAGGTACCCAGAAGTATTCTTCTTTTTACTTCCCTTCCGAATCCTTCGCCCCTGGAAAGCCTGTAAAGCTCCGAAATATCCCGGGCTTTACTGCTCCGGTAGCCATATCGTATTCCATCATACCTGGCAAGATTTGCACTGGCCTCTGAGGAAGAAATGATATAGTAGGCCGGTACCGAATGTTTGATGGATGGAAGTCCAACCTCATAAGCTTTACCTCCCAATGCTTCCAGTTGGCGAACGGCGTTTAGAACTGCTTCCTTGACATCATCATCCAGGCCGATATCGAAAAATTCCTTTGGAAGCCCTATCCTAATACCCTGTACGCCTTTTTCAAGGTCTTGGGTATAATCTTCATATTCTTTATTGACAGATGTGGAGTCCATGGGGTCGAAACCAGCAATGGCATTTAAAATAATGGCGCAGTCTGTTACATCCTTGGCAAGAGGCCCAATCTGATCAAGGGATGATGCAAAGGCTACAAGCCCATATCGGGAAACAAGTCCATATGTGGGCTTTAATCCTACTACTCCGCAGAAGGACGCAGGCTGCCTTATTGAGCCTCCGGTATCGGAACCTAGAGTAAAGCACGCCATATTTGCCGAAACGGCTGCGGCAGAACCGCCACTGGAGCCTCCCGCGACACGGGTATTATCCCAGGGATTTCTGACAGGGCCGAATATGGAGTTCTCCGAAGAACCGCCCATGGCAAACTCATCCATATTGAGCTTGCCCAGAACAACCGCTCCCTGCCCCAGTAACTTTTCCACCACCGTTGCCGAATAAGGCGGGATAAAGTTTTCAAGCATTTTTGAGGCACATGTGGTTCTTATGCCTTCCGTGCATATATTATCCTTAATACCAGCAGGAATGCCGCATAATGGGGAAGCCTCCCCTTCATCAATTAGCTTCTGTGCCTTTTCGGCAGCGTCCAGTGCTTCTTTCTCACATACGGTTATATAGCAATTTATATTTTCATTGTCTTTTTCTATTTTTTTGATGTATTCGCGGGTAAGCTCCACAACCCCGATTTTTCTTGCTCTTAAAAGCTCGCTTGTTTCCTTAATTGTTTTATTCAAAATACTCATCATGATTCCACCACGCTTGGCACAATATAACATCCATTCTCAGAAACAGGTGCGCATTTGATAAGCTCATCCCTGTTATTTTGATTTGTATCCTCATCCTCACGGAAAACATTCTGAACCGGCAGAACATGTTCCATTGGCTTTATATCTCCGGTATCAATTTTAGACAATTGTTCCATGTATCCGATAATCAGATCGAAATCCCTTGCAAAGCCTTCAAGTTCATTCTCTTCAAAAGAAATGGCAGCCAGATTTGCTATTTTCTTTATGGTTTCTATATCTATGCCCATAGTTAACCTCCTTGTTAACACTATCCTAGCATAAATTAAAAAAACGCTATCCAGGCAGCACAAAAGTAATGCAGTCTGAACAGCGCCTTTGCTGTATTTTTGTAATTATAACATCTTCAAATATAAAGTGCAAGACACTATAGTAAACTAAAGTAATGAAACATCATCTACTAATCTTGTGCTTATTTTATAAACATGAGCAATACTAAATAGCATATAGCTCTGCGTTTATATTTCCTGCTTGTGTTATGCAATATTATACGCAAGTTCACAAAAATAATTACTTCAGTCGAAAAAGCGTGATTAATACATCTTTATGTAAGTATCTTGAGACTATTTCGGGCATTTAAAATACTTTACGGCATAGAATTTAAATATATAACGTTCAAGGAGATACGGCCATGGCTTACGTCGGGTTGAATGCTTTCATGATGCCCAACGGCGTACTTACCATCCAGTCGGCACATACTACTGACGCACAGGAAATCCTATCATTTATCCGCCTTGCCAAATCCGAAACAGACTTTCTTGCCCAACGACCTGAAGAATTTAATTTCACATTGCAGCAGGAGTATAACTTTATCATGGAGAAGCTTAACAATACAAAGGAATTATTTCTTATTGCCCGTTACAACGGAATATTGGTGGGCATAGCCGTTTTAGCCTCCAATGGCCTTTACAGATGCAGACATAAAGGACAGTTGGGCATTATGGTTTTACGGAATTACTGGGGCCAAGGAATCGGGCGTAAACTTCTGGATATATTGGTTAAGTGGGCTGATGTAAATGGGATAATCAAAATAACACTTGAGGTTGATGCCTTAAACACCCGTGCCATAAACTTATACAGAGCTTTTGGATTCATTGAGGAAGGATACCTTAAAATGGACCGCTGTATGGAGGATGGCAGGTTTCGTGATTCCCTTGTTATGGCGAGGTTTAATCCTTCTGTTAAGTTATAGGATATACTTAAGGGAAAATCTTTGGAAACCTGTAGTTAAATGTTAAGATTAATATCAGATAATGAAAGCCCCGTAAGAGAGCCTGATTGCTTTCACACGGGGCTTATTGATTTGATGATAGAATTATAATTCGTCTTGCTGATCTGCTGGTGTCACTTCGTCTTGAGGTTCACTATCAGTATCTTCTCCTGATTCAGTTTGATTTTGTGCATTGTCATTTGCGGCTTCCTGTTCATTAGGCAGGTTTTCAGTATTCTCTGCCTCGTCCGTTGCCGCCTCATTTTCGTATTCAGTATTAAGGACTTCTTTCTCTTCAGCTGAATTTTGAGGCGTTACTAATTCTTCATTAATATCATCTGTTACATCATTGCCAGTAATTGTAGCCTGATCCAACCCAAAAAGTATGGTGCTCTGGTATCCATCTTCTCCAAAATCATTATTATTTAATTCTAAGGTGATACCTTGCCCATTATTCAGAACCGTACTGTAGATGACACACTGATTCTGACCTATCAATTTTGAGTCGGAAATCTCAATATCTTTAGGAGCATCTCCTCGCAATATTACTGGGTAGCTGTCATCTTCAGTGCCGTTTGATATAAGCACACTATTAATTATTGTTAGTCTGGAATCCTGCAAATTCCCGCTGCTTTGGCCTGCACGTATTCCATATCCTGTCCCACTAAAGGTGAAATTATCAACTGATAAATCACTTGGCCCATAATAGTTAATGCCGTTTTTTCCACCTGTTACTGTACAGTTTACAACTCTGAAATATTTGGATTGTCCATTTATTTGTCCCAAGCTGTGTAAACCAATAGCTTCACAGGAACTAATTTCTAAGCCAAAAGCCCCCTGAGTCCTAATAGCAACAACATTTAAATTGCCTATAAACAAATTATTCTCAATTTTAATATTGTGCGCGTAGTTGTTGGTATCGTCCAGTAATTTCTTAGTTGCTAAAATAATGTCTACACCACTGGCAGCATCAGAAAAGTCAAAGGTGAAACCTTTAATTGTTAGTGTCTCTTCCCCATTATGCCTTCCGGCTCCACTGATTCTTATCTGATTCTTTAATGTTACTTCTCCTGCTGCTTCCAGAGTAAGATTGACACCGTCTTTTTGTATTATATCAATGCTTCCAGTTCCATAATCTCCCGGATACACTTTAATGATATTATCTCCGCGCTGTGCAGCATTTATGGCATCCTGGATAGAAGAGAAATATGATGTTTTATCCCCTGATGTTATACTTACCGTTTTATACAGCTTACCGTCTTTTGCAGAAATCTTGCTGAGCTGATTTTCTACATAAGCTCCGTTGTTAGACTGGCTCAAAGCTATAATATCTTCAGGGGTAGTACCGTAGTTGTTAACATCATTATTATTGGGGATTATTGCTATATCTACTGCATTTGAATCAAAGGTATTCCCGATAAATATTATATTTGAATCCCCGCATACAACCCAACCACGTGTATTGGTGACATAATTATCCTGCACAACTCCTGTATTGCCACCATTAAAATATGCCGGCTGTCGGAGGCTTTCAAAGTGATTGCCTATAATAGTAAACTCTTTAATTCCAGAATAAGGAACAATCGCCCTTGAGATTTCAGAACTGCCTTGTGTGTAAACCCCAAGGAATTTTGAGTTCTTAATAGTTGCCTTGTCTGATGTTATTATCACAAGCGCCTGGGTCGAACTGTCTGTCTTCTGAATCAAAACTCCGTCCAACGTTGCTGCTGCACGAATGTTGAATACACTATTATCCCCGGAGGTTACAAATTTTGTTGCAAAGTTGGGAGCACCTTTTATTGTAATTGCCTTGTTCACTAATATGGTTTCAGTAACTGTGTAAGTTGCTGATCCCATTAATATGGTATCGCCGTCAGCTGCACCATTGATGGCTTCGTTTAATGAATTGTAAGCAGTTTTACTGGTTTCATTATATATTGGTGTTACAATAACAGATACTGTTGCCTTCTTGGAAGGATCAGCTGCTGATATTGCTGTTATAGTTGCACTTCCCGGAGATATTGCTTCTACGTTACCATCACTGTCCACTGCTGCAACATTTTCATTGCTGGATGAATATATAACCTTTTTATAAGATACGTTTGCAGGTTCAATAGTCGCCTCTATATTCTTATTCTCACCCACCAGCATTGTAATTGCATTTTGCTTAACTGTAACTTTGCTTACAGGTGTACAGAAAGGATATATTATAGTTTCAGTTCCATAAATAATAGCTTTACAATTAATTATTTCGTTGTCTGAGCTGGCATTAATAACAGCGTTCTCAGCTCTACCCGAGACATAACCCGCATATCCTTCATTTTCTGCCTTTTCATCTTCGCCTTCAACAAGAGTAATGGTAGTATTTTCTACAGTACAGTAGGAAATATCGCGTGCATACCTGGAGCTTCCTGCTATTCCTCCAGCCCTGGTTTGGCTGGTTATATAGCAATCTGTTACACTACAAGAGGTTATACTAAAATTATCATACAGATTACCTACTATACCACCTGCAGTTTCACCACTTGATATTCTGTCTTCCATACCGGTTACATAATAAGCTGCAACCTCAGTATTGGATACGGTGCTTTCTTTAATTGATACAGTAGAATATCCAATTACGCCACCAACGTATTTTAATCCTGAAATTGATGAATTTCTTACTTCTATACCACTTATGCGGGCTTCATGTCCTATGCCAGATACCCATTTTGAATCTGACGTTGCCATTCCTGCAAGTGCTCCGACTCCTGTAAAGCCATTAATGAATGCATTCTCGATTACAACATCTTTAATGGTGGCTCCATCGACCAAATTGACAACGCCAAACAAGCCAACAGCTTTTTCTTTGCTTTTGTCAACTTTTAAGTTATATATGGTCTTATTGTTTCCGTCAAAGGTACCTTTGAACACATTGGCACAGCGTGTGTATTCATCTGCCTTAGTAATTTCTACCTGCTCATTTATAAATCCTATAGGCACCCATTCAATCCCAAGAAGGTCTATATCTGCTTCCAGGGTAATTGTCTTCCCGGTAAAATTAATGGGGTTATCTTCACTGTTTACAAGCAGTGCCAGTCCTGCCAGCTCTTCTGCCGAGCTGATTGTAAAGCTGTCAATTTCATCGCTGTACCACGTAGTATCAGCCAGTTCTGACCAGTCGTTAACAACTCTGACTGTACATGCTGCAGTAAAACCACCATCTTCAGTTTTAACTGTAATAACGGCTTCACCTGAAGCAACTGCTGTTACTTTACCTGTAGAGTCAACTGCTGCAACTTCTTCATCGCTTGAAGTCCAGATAATATTCTTGTTAGTAGCATTGGCAGGCTCAACAGTTGCAGTTAATTTATCTGTTGCTCCAACTTCCAGTATCAATTTTTCTTTATCTAATCTGACAGCTCTTACTGCTACCCTTGAAGGGCCACTTCCGCCACCGCCGCCACCATATACCGGTGGTGTTTGAACACCAGTACCCTGGTTGTTATTGGTCACTGTCTCTCCTGGTTTCAGTTCAGTTCCGCCGCCGCCTTTAACTCCTGTTACTCCTTCACTGACACTTATTTTTGTATTGGGAGTTTCTATTCTGGAGTCATTTGCTCCTGATTGCACCTGAACTTCGCCTACTTCACCGTTTCCAGCAATTTCAGTTTTAGGTACCTGGGTTGTAACTTTATTAACCTTACCAGATACATTCATTGTCGTATTGGCTGCCTGACCTGCAACATCAATTGTTTCAACTACTGTATTCTCATCTATAACCAAAGATGCGTTCTTGCCAGAAACATTAATAGCACCTATCTTTGCGCCCTTGGTAGTTACGGTGATATCAGATGCCTGAATTTCTATGCTTCCTACAGCACCTTCAATGTTTACATCATCTGAGCCGTCATCTATATAGATGACCTCAACATTCGCATCGCCCTCGACTTTTACGCTGACGGCTCCATCCACTCTGGATACTATAACCTTGGAAACACTGGAAGAACCCCTAATTATGACTGAATTCTCTCCGCCGCCACGGACTACCATTCTTCCTGTTATTACAACATTATCAAGGATGACTTCACCATCACCGACACCATCACCGATTATGAGATCCCCATTAATTTTAACGTTCTTAAGTGTAACACCCGGAACATTTATCATGATGTTGCCATCTGCAACTGTTTCATATACTCCGGCAGTTCTTATATACTGTTTAACGAAATTATCAAAAATTACTGCAAACTGAGCTCTGGTAACATAGCCTAAAGGATCAAGATTTCCGTTGTAGCCCTGAATATATCCTGCATTAACAACGGCATAAACTTCTCCCTTTGCCCAATCAGAGATTTTATCCGCGTCGGCAAAAGTCTTGTTTAATGTCTTTTCAGGCTCCAGTTTAAAAGCACGAGCCATAATAGCGCATACTTCCTGGCGTGAGATATAGCTTGTTGGATTCATCTTATCATTTGAGCCTACTATTACACCCATCTGATATGCCTTAGCAATGCTGTCTGCAAACCAGTCAGTGGGCTTTACATCAACAAATCTGCTTATGTCGGCTTTTACATTGGCATTAAAAGCACGTACTATGATAGCCGCCATCTGAGCTCTGGTTAAATAATCGTTGGGAAGAATCTTGCCCCCTGATCCCACTAATAAGCCATTTGCCACTGCATTCTTTAGCGCATTTGTAGCCCAGTTGTCAGGCATATCAGCAAACTGAGAAGCAGCATCTTCTGTGGCCTCATTAGTTGCATATATGGGAACCTGCATCATGCAGATAACCATAGACACAACTAACAGAAGTGCAAGTAGTTTTTTGCCTTTCATACTTTATAACTCCTTTCGCCAAAATTATATATTTTTACATATTTATTGTTTTTTACCAGTGGGCAGCAAAAAAATTATGTCATATCAATGGACATAATTTATAATTTTTCTATTAAAGTAAAATATTTTATTAATTATAATATATATGTAATAAAACCAATTTGTTTTTGTATCATGTGCTTTATTATATCATTGAAAATTATGATATTTTGTATTTCCTGCACTATTTCCAATGTATTTTTGATTTTTCTTTGGCTTTTTATGCCACTTTTTCAGGTTTACTGGGAAACTCCTTTTACGTTTCATAAAAAAGTATAATTTCCGCAATTATTACATTATTAACCGCAGTGATTACATTTTCACTTTTCCTGCATACTGTTTGTGCTACATTTATATATTGTTGTAATTTTTGGTTTCCTAAAACGGGGAATATTGGTTCAACCAGGTATTGCCAGGTTGTAAAAACCAAGAACTTTGCTGAAGGCACTAGGCTGGATATTCCTGTTGCTTTGGTAATAAACTATATTGAGTATTCATACAACAACTTTCGACAAATTAATTCCGTTGAGTCCTGCTGGACAATAGCAGATTCATCAGGTGATTATATTTGGAATGAAGCAGCAATAGTGTATACGAATAAGGGATTTCCCAGAGCAGATGCTGAAGCTCATGCAAGAGGATCTGTTTCCATTGCAGTGGATACTTCAAATTTGGAAGGCATAAGAAAACTAAAGTGACTTAAAGCAGCAGGGTTTGATGTCAATATGCGAATTGGAAACACCGTCTATCTGTATAAAGCAGACAATATTGATTTGTATTTAAAGCTTTACCGCTAATAGATAAAATCTCCATAAATCCCCCCATACTTGTTTTGTTTGGACTATTTCCCTGTATGGAATAGTCTTTTTTTATCAGTATTCTAAGATATGAAAGAAGGCGCCCCAAGCCAGGCAAAAACTTAAGGCGCCAAGAGGAGGAGTGATAAAATGGGGCTCTAAATATCCATAGGACCTGGTGGTAATCTCAAGTCGTCTATGTTTATGGAGAATTTAGGTTTTGGCTTTGGAACATCTTTTTTATAACATAGATACCAGTCAGTACAATCCAATGAAGACTCCATATTTCTCTTCAAAAGATCATCATAACTGGCTGGCGGCGGCATTATAACAGGATCGCCGGGTTTCCAGTTGGCTGGGGTGACCACTCCGTCCCTGTCAGTTACCTGCAAAGCATCAAGAAGTCTTATAATTTCGGCAATGTTTCGTCCGTTAGTATACGGATACTTCAATATGGCACGTATTGTCCCATTCGGATCAATAATAAAGACATTTCTCACGGTTGTAAAATTGCTTTCATCGTGAGATAACATTCCATAACGCCTTGCAATGGTTCCGTCCCTGTCTGCTATAATCGGAAAAGGAATACTTATATCAAAGTTTTTCCTTATATTCTCTATCCAGGCTAAATGAGAAGCAACACTGTCAATGCTTAATCCTAACAGGAGGGCATTGCGTTTTGCAAACTCAGGATATTCCTTGGCAAACGCAACAAATTCGGTTGTGCATACCGGGGTAAAATCACCAGTTATAGAAAGGCAAACAAGTATTTGATACCTATTTTCCTTATATTATAACTTATATAATACCCATTGGATAGTTTCAGGATAAAATAGTAATTCATATCGTTTTGATATACCATCAATGACGGATACGCAGATGTAACGTATCAGAGGTTTACCAAGGTATCTTTCTCTAACCTGATCTATAATGTAGTCAATCTTTACAGTTTGAACCTCGTTTGCCTCTTGAAGTTTAAATTTTATTGGCTTAACTTCACCCGTGGCCGTATGATATGAAATCATGTCTATGGGCTTATTTAGGATTTTCATTACCATCACCCACAGACATTATATATCGAACATATGTTCGTGTAAATGGTAGATATGCCTAATGAATAAAAAATTTAACAAAATTTAAACATATACCTTGACAATACATCTTATAAGATGTATAATAAAATTGAAGAAAGGAGGTGAAAAAAGTGGAGATAATAATAAAAGTGCTTACGATAATAGCCCTCCTGCTTTCCATCACAAAAACATTACAAGAGCTATTACATAAGCACAAAGACTGAATCTGGGGGCGAGAGCCCCCACCTATCTCCATTATAGCATATGTTGAAGAATAGATCAAAAATTATTAATCGTGCTAACTTTGGATTATTGCTAATTATTATCACTCTATTACTCCGTCAATTGGATTATTCACAGCTTGAAATAATAGACTACTTACTTCTGATTCTAGCTGGTATTTTCGTCATACTTGAAATATTTAGTCTATTCAAGAAGGACAGGTGATATTATGACGATTAACGACGTTTTAACCGCAGCCGAGGCGGCTGAGATATACGGCATCAGCAAAGTATCATTAAGACAAAGGCTTGAACGTGGCAAAGCATTTGTCCACGGTGTCGATTGCCGGAAGACATCAACCGGCGAGCGTGGCGACTGGCTTGTTACGCGCCAAGCAATGGAAAGAGTATATGGACCGTTAAAAGACAGAACATAAAAGCATAAAAAATAGCCCCCGGGTATCATCCGGGGGTTCTTTCGTAGCTCTTAGCCCATTGCATCAGTAGAGCTTCAGGATAAGGATGGTATTTTTCGATTACATCCCAGACGCCCTGAGGATTAGAAAAGCGGCAATGTGCCTGGATTATTCTTTTGTATTCTTCAATTGTGTTTTTGGTCGGTTCCTTATATTCCACACCGGCATACTCACAAAGAGCTTTAACTGTCACATGCGCAAACAGATCTATCATTTCCGGAGTATTGCACTTCTTCAATTCATCAAAGTTCGTAAAGAAGAAATGCTCAATCAGGATACATGGCATGACTGGTTTTCTGACAATATCAAAATTGGACCATGTTCCCGGGACACATTGCCATATACCCTGACCCCATGCCTTAATAGGAAGTATGGTTTTTGCATGTTTCGCCCACAGTTCTGCCAGTCGCTTTCCGTTTGTGGAATTGTGCCAGTGAAATACTCCCCAGCCGGAGGCCTTCTTGTCCGCCGCAGCGTTAGCATGGAAGGATACCAGGCAGAGAATTGGCTTGTTCTTATGTTCGTTGTTCACCCAGTTGCACCTTGGGCCAAGTTTCACCTCGGGAGAATAAGGCTGCTGTGTAAACAGGACTTCAAAGCCCTGCTTCTCGGCAAGTTCTTTGGCTTTGACTGCTACTGCCGAGTTAAAATTGTGTTCGGCAAACTCTGTTCCGTCAGGCAGCCTCACACCTTTTGATGGTGGCCAGGTATCTGAACCATGGCCAATGTCAAATACTACTCTCATGTCTGATCACCGTCCGGGTCCATGACCTTTTCAGCTTTTTCAGTCAAAAACTCCGCAAACTTCACCAGGAATCCTGGTACTGGCACACCTAATGTAAGAAGATGTCTGCAGCCAGAGAAGAACTCAATACCGCAAAGATAAACAGTAGCAGCAACAGAGAAAATTGCTCGGAATGGCACATCCCATCCTATCTCATTGATTCCTTGGAGCAGGAGCAAATCCACCAGAATAGCGAACAAAATTACTACCGCATACCCAACCTTTTTCACAGCTCCCCATACTGCTTTCCGCCAATCAAACTTTGCTTCCTCTTTGATTGCAGCTGCCATACCCAATATATAATCGAGAATAATCAGAATAAGAAGAACAACCATGGGTATGCTTATGCTACCAGTAATAAATGACACCACAACTCCAACAAGCGCAAGAAATCCTTTTTGTTCCATATATTCTCCTCGCTTTCTTTTGAAATTTTAAAAATAAAAGGCCCGGTTTATCCGAGCCATTTATTTCGTATTAGTTTCCAATTATGTATCAGCATCCAGTAAAGCCTGAACTGCATCCCGCCAACGTGACGGTACATCGTCAATGGTTTTAATGCCTGCTTTTATCAGATCGTAATAGATCTTAGCCATTCGGTACCACCTCCGTAATGATCTCGGCCAGTTCGGCCAGAGCTAATTTTATCTCAAGGTTTTCTTCCCTAAGAAGCTGCGTCTCAGATTTCGGTAAATCCACAAATACAGGAGTGTGCTCTTCTCCCGAAACATCAATGCTTTGCACATATTTACTTTGTGGGACTTCAACCCACATGAACGGTACTCCCACAGGTTCTCTAACGCTTCCAGATGCTTGTGAAATCACATAGCCGGTTGAATCGTAAATAATTAGTGTATTCATAAATACCTCTCCTCTCTTATGCTTCAATGGCTTCCCATAATGTGATTATTTCGCCGTTGTAAGACTCAATAGCAAATCCATCATCGTAAAAAGTAATTGATTTTGAACCTTCACCTTGAAACAAGTCAGCTGACGTTGGATTCCATGATTTTACTGCTGTATACTTAAATGTATTCTGTAATATCACCCTTACTGTTTCTGGGGCAAATTGTAATCCTCTTACACTGAACGTTGATGATGTTGATGTACCACTTCCACGGGCGTATTTCTTATCGGTAGTATGATCCCACCAACTGCCGTGATTTTTAACCATATCATCAATGTCCACTATTGACGGTTCATTCCCGGCACCAAATGCCTCGGTGAGATTGATTGCCATCACACAATCTGCCACACCTTGCACGGGGGCATAAGATGCTACTTCAATGCGTATGCCATCGTCTACTGCGGTTGCAATACAACTTACTCTTTGCCAACTATCAACAAGAGAAACATTAAAAAAGCTACGGGATAATTCTTGCGTTATTGCCATATCTACCGCTCTTATAAATAAACTATCTCCCGTAACTGGCTCGGTTGCGTTCGCGTATACCATGGCAGTGCAATAAATTTTATCTCCGGTATTACATTTTATTGCCTGATTTGCAGCAGTCCACACTACGCTTCCATTCTGATTATTAACAAAAACGCTCTTTGCACCATGATATGGGCCGATTTCATTCACTGAAATGTGTCCTGTGTATATCCACCTATCAAAATCATTTTCAAAGCTTCCATTGTAGATAAGGTTTGGCAGTTTAGGTATCTCCCCCCCTTCACCCAAGCACTGAAAATTTGAGCCATCCCGAATGAAGGAGTAAATCCCCGCTTTAGGGACAAAATCTGACCCTCCAGGCTTCTTCAACAACCTCGCCACACTATCCGTCGAGATCTTAAGTGTCGCAGGGCCAGAAGCTGCAACATTAAATTTGACGCTAAACTTCTGACCGTCAGAAATCGTTCTGGTAGTTGTTACGGTATAAGCATTTGAACTATTGGTTGTTGTTCCAAGGTGAGGTACATGCGAATTGTCTCCTTTATGTGTATCAAACTGCCCCGATAAACTTGTAAAGTCATCCAAGAGCTCGGCCAATCGCGCCTTAATCTGCCCTGCCGCATCAGACAGTTTGGTATCCATTATGCTATTATCAGGTATCTGCAGCTCTACAATGTCCTGCTTCAGTTGCTCGACATCAGCCACCAACTGCTGCAATATTGGGAATCGTGACTCGCTTTGCACGGCGCCGGGCGTGATCAGGTCGGCCACAACCTCAAACTGGAATCTGGCCGTGGTCAACCGTTCCCCGTTGCTGCCGAAAAGTTGGATGCTGGCCAGAACCTTCCCCGGACATGCTATCTCGCTGGTACCCATCTGATAGGTTATCCCTGCCGAGGATACAGAAAGCCTCTCCGGGTCGCTCTGGACAACCGAACCATTGGCCAGGGCAAATGTAATGGTTGCGTCTGAAATTTCGCCGTAATCAATTTCCTGCCCACCATCTGTGATGCGGATGTGCAACACATAGACATCCTTGTCGTTCTGGACGCATTGGAAACAAAAAGGGATTTGGCCCTGCTCGATGCGGGCGGTTATGTCAAAGGTTCGCTTAATCATGTCTCATACCTCCTTAAACAACCTTGCCGAGAATTACGTATGTTCCTGCAATCTCGGCCATCAGCACCCTATCGCCAACGGCCGGAATATAGCTGGATAGGTGTTTGTATTTCTTTGCGCTTGGTGCAGTTTCGCCATCAAACTGCACCGATACGCCGCCGGATGTGGATGTCACGGTGGCAAGCCGAAACAGTCGCTTTTCGCCGTTGTTCATATCCTGATCACCTTCCTGCACGAGTGCGTCATTGCCCCGTCGGCTTGAAGCGGGAGTTCCCAGGAAGATTCCATGTATTTGGAGCTTACACCCAAGCCTTTGTGCTCGATATACAGGCAGTCATAGAACGAGTGGTGCGGCATCACTGCCGTGCTGAATTCCAGATGCCCGTACACTTGGCTAGCCTGATAGGCAATACGGCGTACATAGGCATCCAGTGTTTCTTGGTCGGCGATGTCGTCCACGGCTTCTATGTCGGTGATTACTCGGCCACGGCGGACTGTGCTGGTGGGCGATACAGAAAGGTCGTTGGTGTACTCGCTCCTTAGCACCACGCCTACATCTGGGTTTGAGACATACCGCACCCATTTGTTTGGCACACTGAAAAGATCCAATTCTTCCGTTGCGCCCGGGTGAATGATACTGATGTCGTCGGTACGGTATTCGTACTCCGCCTCACGGTCAGATGGGAGTTGATATGGTTTTGATGTGAGAAACCCGTTTTCGTCGACCCATATACTTGTGTAATTTATGGCCGCCAGCAGTTCATTTATTGCCGTGAGCTTTGCCGTCCCGATCTCAAACTCCCTATCCACCGAAAGCACGCCGGGATGGTCAAGGATGTTGACCTTCCATATCCCTACACCGTACAGGATGTCAGCAACAGCTTCCACATACTTTGTGCCGGCCGGAATGATATACCGGTCTGTGAACTTGTCCTCCTTCAGAATCAGCGAGGTGTCATACGCTTCAACTTCCCGGACTATTCGGCCACCGTCACTTTTTCGAGTTGGCGACGATGGCATGAATATACCCAACGGCCATTCAATCCATCCGCCGTCTGGCATCTGTAAAAGAAAGACTGGCCGAATGCGGTCACTCAGCCAGTCTATGTCTTGTGCCTCTTGTTCTGTGATTGTAAAGCGTGCCGTTCGTTTTATTTCGGCCAGGCTATCCATCCGGACACTTCCGGATTCTACCGCAAGCTCGCCGATTCTGATTTCCTCCCTGTTCAGTAGGTCACATCGAAACTTCACAATACCGCGGCTCCCCGAGCGCCCATGCAACACATCAATGACCTGCTGTCGGGTGTATCCTCCTATGCCAAGCTCAAGCATGGGCTACACCTCCACTTCCTCGTCGTGGTCGACCTGTGAAATGACAAAACTGACGGTATACCCAGGTCTTTCTTCTTCCACAGCAAGTCCTGAAAGTGTGCCATAAATCTTCCGACCTCTGGCATCGCGGTACAATAAGGTCTCTTTTCTGTCATACAGAGACATGAATTTCTCGACCTCAGCCCATGAATGCAGGAAAAACTCCAGTGAAATACCGGCCGATATACGCTCGGTAGGTATCCAGACTGGATATTTGCGCCCCTCAAATTCAACAGTAGACCCGCTTGGATTCCGGGTATAGCTGCGCTTCGGTGGGTTGTTTAAGGCGCGTCGGAATTCGAATATGTCCGTTAGGTTGGATACCGGAGCTAACAGGGCGTATCTGATTTGTGCCTGTGCTAATTTCGCATCGCTGTCTGCATACGTCTCCTTCGCGGAAACCGAACGGACAAAATACTGATATTCGGATCCATGTTTCACGCTGCAATCATGGTAGTAACCTTCTGCCGTCATTCCGATACAAATGAAGTCACTTGAACCATATTCCGCACGGTATATCAGCGCATAGTCAGCCATATTCTGGATATGCAGTTCTATACCGTGTGAAGTCGTTTGAGCGCTGAAACTTGGTTTTGTGGGCTTGGATGTGGAAACCGTGAACGGCATATTGCCCCATTCAGACCAGAGGTCATATTCATTTTTAGTGCGCACCTGCATGGTATAGCTTCCATCAGGCAACCAAGCGGTGACTTTATGGGCGCGCACATATACGCCAGGGATCTCACCAGAATCATATACAACAGTCTCACCCGAAAGAACTTGAACCTGGAATATTTGCTGGTTAAAGGCCGACCATTCAACGGTGGGTCTTGCTGTACCCATGGATACCGATGAAATTACGGGAGCCGACGGCGCGCCAACGGCATAGAATGATTGAATATCGCTCCATTCGCTGGCCTCGTCGTATTCATTGTAGGTTCTTACCTGCCAGTAAATGTTTCCAGTTGGGAATGTTCCACCGGGTGCATCATAATAAGTGTTTGATGTGGTCTGGGATATTGTTGTCCAATTTACTTGGTCTGTGCTCCACTGCAAGTCAAATGCTTGTTGAACACTTCCACCCTGCCCGTTGTACTTCCAACTAAATCTGCATTCAGACGCAATATTTTTATATGACCCTATAGGTTCAATAGGCGTTGGTGGATTTGGTGGCGCATATTCGTATTCGATGACTAATTTAGGTCTACGAGTTTCGTCGCTATCTTTGGATGAAATAAAGGTTAAATTGCTTTCCCAATTAGGATTATAAGAATCATCTATGTTTTTAATTACCCACCCATAATTAGGACGCTGACCTGAATTTATTTCTTTTAAAGATTGAGTGACATCAAATTCTAACCATCCAGGCGGTAATGGGGCAATTTTAGCAGTAATATACTCATCTTCAAAAGATGGTTGTCTTAAACTGAACATTTCCTCTGTCCAAGGTTCAGTGATATTATAAATCGCCGGTGACTTTCTTATATCAGGGCAGCCAGCATCCCATCTGTTATTTATATGATACAAACATAGTTTTGCGCTAATAATATTGACCCCGACTGGAAGCGATGATAAATCAAACTCGGCAAATATTCTGTATTGATACATCTCGTCTGTGGTTGGCGCCTTATCCATTAAGCCAGTCCCAAGGAAATCTTTTGTAGTGGAATTATGCGCATACGAAGATGCGTTCTGGTACAGATATGAATCACGGTAAATTTTACCGTCATAAGGTTGAATAATTAACGATCCCATTAAGCCATCACCAGCCTTCCTGCTCTATTTGTCTGCCTCATTTCTTTAAAGAGTTTCACAACCTTCTGTACGTCGCTTATTTCATCCAGCTTCACTTGCAGAATATAGGTGTCGCCAAAACCTCGCCGGTTTTCTTCAGCTGTTAAAACTCTTTCACCCCGGTGAAGCTCGGCAATGTATCCATCATAAGGTACATAGTCAAGACCATTTGCATGACTACCAGATACATAGCGGTAGCGAATAGTATTTGTGCTGATTTGATTTACAGAAACAACTGCGTTTGAGGCGCTTTTTGAGATGCTATCGGCCACACCGCTCATAGCTTTATTCAAATCCTGACCTTTACCCGCCAGAATAGCAATTGTAGCTGCAAGCGCTGTCAAGCCTGCAACAACAGCCACTATAATAGCGACAGTTTTTAGATTTACTGCGTTAAAAGCCGCTGATGCTGCAGTAGCAGTTGTCGTGGCTGCAGATGCAGCAGTTGTAGCTGCTGTATAAGTTGCCCATGCAGCCGCCATGGATGTGATACCTTTTATCAAAGAAAATGCAGTGATAGCCATCGTTCCCCATGTGGCGGCTATTGCAATAACTTTGGGATCAATTTTGTTCAAGATTTCAAAGAAAGCCGTCAAGACAGGCAGTAATGCCAAACCTATAGTCTGCTTGAACGCCTGAGTCTGGTTATGGAATCGCTGCATGGCATCATCCACTGCCCCGAACGATTGTAGAGTACCCTCGGACATCACATAACCCATTTTTTCTGCCTCATCTCCAAGCTCTTTGAGTGCACTGCTCCCGGCCTTGATGAGCGGGTTCAGTTCTTGGGCGGAGCGCCCAAATATCTTCATGGCGAGAGCGTCACGTTCAGTTTCATTGCGGACTTTTCCGAGCGCATCTATAACCTGGTAAAATATTTCCTCGCTATTTTTTAACTGACCATGCGAATCTCGAATATTCACATGAAGTTTTCGGAATGCTTCAGCCGCATCTCCAGTACCTTTCTGGGCTTGGCCTACCGTTCGGATCATCTTGGCCATACTGCCAGTGATTGTTTCGGTGGAAACATCCAGGAGCTCTGAGGCATAGTTCATTTTTTGGATGGTATCAGTCGCAAGCCCGGTCTGAGCAGAGAGCGTCAGGATTTCATCAGCCGTCTTGGCGGTTTCAATGGTCGCATCAGCAAATTTTTTCACAAGTCCAGCTACAGCCCCAGCGAGAGCAAGGGTAGACGCTTTGGTGTTATCCAAGGCGCGGATGGCCTTTTCGGCGCCGGAAGGTAGGTTGATGCCGAGCTTGCCCGCAAAATCAGCTATGATACTGCCGATATTCTTTGATTTATCGGCGACTTCATCTTCTGCCAGACCGAACTTTTCCATATCCTTTTGTGCTTGTTTGAGCGCCTCTGATGTATTGTCTAGTTCTTTCTTATTGTTTATGAGTTCGGCTTCAGTGAGGTTTAGGTTTCTTTGCCATTCTGCTGTTTTTATCGAAATGTCCCTATATTGACTCTCAGTGGCCGCAAGCTTTTTCCTTAAATCCTCAACTACCTTAGACTGCTCCTTGTGTTTTTGCTGTAATTCTGAATTTGCATCTGAGCCGCTCTCTATTTGTTTGTTGAGGTTTTTCAGTTCTGCTTCTGCATTGCTTAATTCCTCTTTTAGCCTTGACGTTTCTTTCCCGAGCTTCTCGTATTGTGGCATCGCATCTTCAATCGCCTTATGGAGCATTTTTGTTTTTTCGATTTGCTGTGCAATGGTTTTCTGCAAAGCTTCTTTTCTTTCAGTCAGGGCTTTTACAGAATTTGCATTTTCAGAATATTTTGCCGTGACAAGAGACAATTCTGATGCTGTTGCCTTTAGCCCGGCGTCTATTTGTTTAAGCGCCTGACGAAATTCTTTTTCACCAGCAAGCTCAATACGCGCACCAATATTAGTTGCCATATCATATCACATCCTCTGGGATGATGTCGCTAGGGCTCATATATTCCTTTTCAAGCCCGAACAAAATCTTGTACTCCTTGTACATTTTGAGGAGTTGCCGCATCGTTTTCCTTCTGGTCTCTTTCTCGGTCAGATTGAGAACAGCAGTTCCAATGACAAGCAGCCGCTCAAGATTCACTTCTGGTTTTTGTTCTTCCCAGTCGCCATCTTCTTCTGAGCGGCTGCCATCAAGTTTTTTTCTACTTCCTCCACTTCCTGCACCGCCTCCTGTGGCAGGCCTTCAAGCATGGCCTGGCGCACCTTTTTCATGAACTCATTTATCTTTGCCATGCCTGCCAGGAGCCTTCCAAGATACTTCTCGTCCTGGATAAGGGGCTTCTTCTGGTCAGGATGGTCTTCGTTCCACATTTCTGTGGCCTCGTTAATCATCATTAAGCCGATTTCCTTTGCAGCCTTGATGTTTGAAAATGCGTTCAATATGTCATCCATGTTCTGGTATTTTTCAATGCAGGCCTCAAGCACATTGAGATTAAAAATAAGATGTCTTTCTGTATCAAGTGTGATAGGTATTCCATAATTCCTCATATACTTAAAGGGCAGGTTTTACCCTGCCCGTTCACCTCCCATTTTTTATTCACCTGATCCAATGTTCAACTTTTGAGTAAGCCATGCCTTTGCTAATTCAAACGAATCAACTGTGGTTTCTTCTTTCCACAAGCCATCCACCCTGCGCATAATCTTGCCTTCTATTGCTGGGGTTTGCCATGAAATATTCTGTCCTTTTGTTTCGGCTGTTTCGTTAGGTTCCGCAAATTGCACTTTTGTAAATATAATAGCACGATACTTTCTGGTTTTATTTTTAACTTTGGGCACAATACAACCAAAGCCAAAATAACCTGGCAAATCTTCCGTACTACTCTTTAGAACCTTAACTGTAGTCTGATCTACAGTTTCATCTTCAAGTTGACTCCCAAGCCACTCTGCTTTTACTGTATTATCAAGTTCATCGGCTGTAAATGTCATTGTTCCGTCAATGAATTCTCTTACTCTTTCAGCAATATCATCATCAGCATAAAGAGGAGAATCCGCTATATTAAGGCTCATTTCTATTCTGATTGCCTTCGCCGCTACTTTTCCAGTACCGTATGTCCAAGTACCAGCCGTCTCGTCCTCCGTGAGCGGAGAATATACTGGATATCTCAAGCCTATCTGTGCCATGCTCATTCACTCCTTTCAGTTTGCGTATATTTTTAAAGATGCATCAATGGATTTGCCCATTTCCTCAAGAGCCCTCTTTTTTGCTCTGTTTACTGCTGGACGTATAAATGGCCTCTTTCTTAATCTTGACGTTCCACTTTCCATTGCTCTTGCTTTTAATGCGTTAGGTACACCCTTTCGGTCATATCCTGAAAAACCTATCTTACAGTTATATATACCGTTCTTATCCACTCCAGCAGGAGAAATTCCTAAACTTTCAATGAGATCGCCTGTTGATTTGCCATAATTGGGTTTTACCCCAAAGATGCCACCTTCTCCAAGACCAGCATAAGCAGGATCTTTAATGTTTGCTTCAAGACCTTTGCGAATCTCATCTGCTACCGGATTTGCGCCTGCTCGCACTGCCTTTTTGGCGACATTTGGCATTTCAGAGCCGAGTTTGGATAACTTCGCGATATACTCATCAAACCCTTTCACCGCCATTTTAGCCATCATCTTCACCTTCCTCAGCTCCGTCAATTTCAAATATCCACTCATAGTGGATATAGCCCGTATCTTTCTCGTTCTGAATTGAGTTCATATACCAGGCAAGGCCATCATAACTATCTAAGGCAGTCTCAATTTGCTTCACTACAGGGTCATTTTCGGTTGTAGTGAAATAGTCAATTGTTCCGGTAATAGCACACTCGACTTTCTCCCCGTCAGCATGCACCGCGTCACTTTCGCCATCCTCTGCCCAAACGAGATATGAGCCGGTTTGCCCATCAGGTGGTTCGTAATGAAATACACTAGGCGTGATGGTAAGAAGAAGATCCTTAAGCCTCTGCAATGTCATACGGTGTCACCACCTTCTTGAGTGTCAGATCCGTAATTAACTCCCCATTTTCCTCGTCCGTGCCGTGATATGCCCTGGTGACTTCGTACTGTTTCCCATCAGCCAAGATAACGACATCGTGGTTTGTTATACTGCGATTCTGAAGCACTCGGATCCGTGCTGATGTCTCAACCATTTCCTGCATAGCCGCATCTTTTGGTACTGTCTCAAAATCCAGTTCAGCATACCAAGATTGATATTTCTGTACTAAAACCTTCTGGGGCTTACTGCCCGGCGGCGCCGCGTTCTTGACATCATAGATAGTACAAATACCTTTATCAAGTATCATTTTGTACACGCTCCTTTAACCATCGTTCACGCCGGGCACGTCTCAACCATTCCGGCATGCCTGTATTCTTATCTCGGTTCTGGTAACGCCATACTACATAATCAGCAAGCAAAACCTCATCATCAACATTGCCAGCAATAAGTTTTATGCCAATCCGGGCCAGCTCTGCATCTGCAGCTTCTATACGTTTTCCCAGATAATCGTCCAGCGATGTATCAAAAGCCAGGCGATTAAGCCTGGCTTTGACAATTCCAAGGACGGTTTCTTCGGTGTATGCCATGAAGCATCACTCCTTGCTTTTCTTGGGCTTTTTAGGCTTTTCGGACGGTTCAGGCCCATTCCTTTCTTCATTTGTGCCTTCTATGTACCCTTTTGCTCGCATCTCGTCAATATGCTCACCGTCATACTCATCGCCGACATGGTATATCCTGCCGGTGTACGGGCACTTAAACCCGCCGATCACTCTCGGCATGTTCTATCCCTCCATTATTGGTTTGCAGTATCCTGTGGGAAAGTAATTGAGGTTGTGGGTGCGGTGTTATTGATATTGACGATTACAAATCCCTCACCAAATACAGGCATACCATCATAGCGAGCTGTTCCTTTGAATACAGTCTGGTCCTCAATGAATTTCACGTGTTCAGAAGATGCAAGACTAGCGCCCGCCCTTTCAGCCAGCAAGTACAATTCTCCGAATCCACCGACGATGTCGTTATCAGGAATAAACGGAAGCTCAACAATATCGCCACCCTCTATCGGCATAGTATTATTGACACCGGCAACGAGTGCACCCGCAGCATTAAAGGTAACTGCTTTAGACAACAGTTTCATTTTGGTCTTGCGATTCATAGCCCAAAATGTCCCGCCAGTACTATAATTCGGTTTTGCCACTCCGAGATACAGTAAGAGTTCTGCAAAGAATTCCTGTGGAGTCATATCAGTTGGATCAAATTTCAACAGATTAGTTGTGCTAAGATTAGTCCAAGCCGGAGCATTTGCGCCCCAATCATCGGGTTCCACTATCTGAGCAAGTCTTGTCGCAATTCCCAAAGGCATCTTCGTGCCAGTACCATAAAGGATAGCCTTATCTACTGCTAATCCAATAGCCTGTCCAAGCATATCCATGATTTCATTAGCCAGATTGAGATCGCTGTCATCAAGTGTGGGATTCGGAATAGCAATGTAACCACCCACTTTGTAGCCATCTACTTCGACTTGATTCAACCCAAAACTCAAATCGTTCAGTTTTCCAACAGCTTCAGTCCAAATGCCTTCTGGAACCGCACCCATGATATTCTGACGTGCCTTACCACCAACGATTTTGAGGCGAATCTTTGTGATCAGCTTGCTGTATCTGTATAGATTATCTCTCAACAGATCCAGCATAACTTCTGGGATTGTCAGTTCCGCACCGGTTACAGCCCTCTTTTCGCCTTTGAATTCACGGACCCGGGTCAAAAATTCTTTCACATCTTCGCGAATAATGAAAGCTTCAATCTCGCTTCTGTTCATACCTGCGAAAAATCCTCTTTTCATTCTCATTCCACCTTCCTCGTTATTTCTTTCACGGTTTTCATATTTTGGAGTAAAGTTTGATACAGGGGTTGCTGCTCTGCTGTTAAGTTCGTCAAGCTCATCCTGAAGTTGCTTAATCTCATCCTCAAGCTTCTTCTTGTTGTCCTCATGCTCTTTTAATTCGTTATCCAAAGCTTTCTGATCAGCTTCAAACGCCTCGACTGATTCATCAACAGCTACTTTATCCTCTTCAGGAGTCTCATCATTTACCTCATTAATTGCTGCCTCAAGTTCCGCTTCACGGGTTTTGAGTTCAGCTTTTCGCTGCTCAAACTCTGCATCCTTGGACTTGAGAGCATCAAGCTGCTTTCTCAAGGTCTGAATCTTCTTTGTTATTACCAGTTGTCTCAATGCCATTTCTTCAATCTCTCCTTTCGTTCAGATTTCCATTTTTCTATCTGTCGCTTCTTGACTTGCTCAAAATCTTTCCTTCGGGCCTGTACGGAAGTATCCTCATAGGCCGGAAACGTTACGACCGAAACTTCATAGAGCTTGACTCGTTTAATAGTCCAGTGCACGGTACTGTCCTCGTTATAAGTAGTATCTTCTTCAAGGATATCAAACCCAAAAGAGCATTGGTTGACGTCTCCGCGCTCTACTCTTGCGTACAGGTTCATAGCATCCTGGTCCTTTTCGTTGATTTCAATGCGCCCCCAGAGGCCTTTTTTGTCTACCTTGAGTTCAAGAGTTCCAGCTTTGTTGCGCCCAAGGACGAGCGTCGTGTCGTGATTGATCAAAGCTCGGATGTCGTCGTCAAGGGCGCCGTCAAATGCTTTTGAATCAATGCTTTCCGTTGCCCCAGGCCATAATTCGTAGATACTCCCAAACACCGCAAAATAGCCCTCGATGTACTTCTTGCCGTCGGTCTCTGCCGCCCGGAATTGTGTAGCCTGGCAACGCATTTGGCGAGTCAATCTATTTTTCTCCACTCTCATCACCACCTTTTATGCGGTATCTATTCCATACACTCCGTCCTTTGTGATATAAGGGTCTGTTTTTGCTATGAATTCACTTTTGCCATTTTCATCTGCAACGGGTTCTCCTGTAGACTCAAACAATCTAAATCTATTTCCAGCCCTTATTTCTTCAAACTCAATATCAATCCATTTATCACCTACTAAAACCTCTGCTCTCCTTAAATCATTCACCTTCATCACCTCCGATCAATTTCTTTTGCTTCCCCAGCATATCGGCCGGAATGTAGTTCTCTAATGCCAGGAGTTCATCCATCTCGGCATCCGGAGACATGCCAATCCAGTCGCGCCATTCATTCCTGCGCATGGCCATGCGGTCCACCATTTCAGCGCCAGCCTGCACGATGTCGGAAAGACTGTAGGAGTACAGGCTGCGAGGATTGAATTTCCAGTATAGGTCAGGAGAATACAACAGTTTCTTGGTCAACTCTTGCTCTATAACTTTGGCTTTCCCAAGGATTCGGGAACCGATGAAGTTGTTGTATTCTTCTCTGTCAAACTCACCGACACCTACTAAAAAGGGCGGCACACCGAAAATTCCGGCTACCGTCCTTTTATCAAGTTCCATATTTTTTGCTATTGCCAGATCATTTAGGGTCAGCGGCTTTACCTGTTCCACACTGAAGGCCTCTGCTGGAATAAACCACGGCCTACCATTCTCGCTGGCATCAAGATATTGCTTCGCAAGTGCTTTCCTACCCTCTGAGCTTGCAAACTCTTCTGTTAAACCGTCTACTTTCACAATGATAGATGGAGCTGGACTTTCCAACAAAGCCTGCTTTGTCGCACCAGCTTGCTTGAGGCCTTTTACAACATCTTTGAGAACAACCCTGTAGCCGGTACCCACCCAAGGACGCTCAGGATCCGGGTTAATCACAAAATGAAGGACCTCATCCGGGAAGAATGTTTTGTCTCCATACCTGATGGCATACCCACCATCGGGCAGGTCTACGAACACAACTCGTGATGGCTTCAGCGGTTCCAAGTCCTCCAGATATCCATTAGCTGAAAATCTGGGATATGTAACCTGATTTCCATCGCCATCCAACATCATTGTCCAGACAAGGTTGTAGATGAAAGCCTTACGCGTCATATATTTGTTAGGTTCTATGTCAAGCTTTCTGGATAACTCATTTTTTATCCTAACATCCCCATTGTCTGTGTTTTGCATAAGATATATGGTCATGTTGCTGATGAGATCAGCATAAATGTCCACACACATTTTTACTTCCGGGCAATTGGAAAGTTTTGTGTAACCACTTGTGGTTAATAAGCTGTAAGCATCAGATGAGCATAACCATACTGCGCTTCTTTTCTGCGGGGCATCCCTGCTTTGACTATTATGTTTTCTTTTTTTACTCATTCAACCACCCCTTTGCCTTTTCTGATTTCTCTAAATTTTCAAGCATTCGAACGCAGGCAAAAACTGCTGCATCAAACACGTCAATACGGTGGGTATCCTCAACTTTTTCATATTGGATCATGTCATCAGTTTTTTCTATTGCTCGAACGTTAACAACACAATATTCAAATGGTTCAGCCCCAAAATAATAGAGCTTCCCATCCTTTGCTTTTTTCTCGATACGGCGGAAGCCCTCTGATTTTTTGTAGTAGTATTGCGGTTGGTCCACAATTGTAAAACCTTTCTGCTTCATTCCAATAAAATATTCTCTGCAGAATTTCCGGTCATGACCAACCTGCTTTATCTTGAAACCATCCTTCCGCATTTTATCAAACCAGTTTACCACGTCAGAGTGATTCACGGTCGGGTTGTTGCACATATCAAGCCAACCGTCATCCTTCCATCCAAACAAAGGAATGTTATCCTCTTCCGCTTTAAGGTGAGCTGCCACGATAGGGAACCAACAATGCGAAATTATGATATCAATATCTTTGTAGGAACCATAAAGTGCCGATGTTGTCAGGTCATGCAGCTTTGACAAATCCGCACCGCCATACCAGTTGATTTGCAAAGACCTCACAAATTCAAGTTTTTTCATCAATGACCATTGCGGGTCAATTCCAAGTTCTTTCTCTGCCTTCTGGTTACTCAACTGGAATTCAGCCAAGTTAAAGTAAGCCTTCATAGATGACGTATATATGTTGAGCGACTTTGCCAGGAAGTCTTTCCTTTGCTGTGGATCATTTTGAGCCTGAAGAGCATCATTCATTATATCTGCAGGTCGGATAGTTACCCCATAGCTTGGATTGGCCTTCTGATGTTCAATCGGATTTGTAAAGTCTACATTCCCGGTATCGTCCTCATCGGCCTTGCAGATAAAAATAAAATAAGCATCGTCCTGAACGATGCCATTTAAGACCTTCTGACAATATTTCAATCGCTGGTAGCAGAAGCTGTTTACATCATCTCCAGCTGTGGTTATGCCAATTACCAGTTTATTGGTGTAAGCCTTAGTCGCTTCCTTCAATATGTTGTACTGTTTCGGCGACTTATAGGCATGAACTTCATCAGCAATAATGATATTTGCATTAAATGAATCCTGTGCGTCAGGGTTTCCAGCCAATGCTTCTAGGTGGATCATACCACCATCCAAATCATCGTGAGAAATAGAATGCTCCATATTGTTGTCAAGGATTCTCCAGCCGTCATCTATGGCAGCTTTTTTGTCTGGATACCAAACCCGAGTTAGATTATATGTCCAATTCTCATAGGTTTTCATTGCCTCCTTGAGCACAGCTCCAACAACATACACCGTTGACCCGCTCATTCGTTCAAGAATACCAAGAGCCCATGCTAATGCAGATATAAAGCTTGTTTTTCCGTTTTTTCTGGCAACAAAAATGAACGCCTCCTTATATCGGCGTTCTTTTGTTCCCGGGATATAAAATCCCAACAGATTATATACGATGAATTTCTGCCATGGCTCTAATATCAATGGCTTCCCTCGAAGAGGAGTTCCGTCCAGCGCTTCTCCCTGTCGGTGCTTGAATGTACGCTCAATGATACCTATCACAAAGTCCGCATCTTTGCTGTTGAATTCCCATTTTGGATTATTTAAGTCGTCCAAAAATCTCTGGCAACACTGGATTTGCTCCTTGCATGCTATCTTCCTGCCCTCAACAATAGATTTGGCATACTCCATCACCACATCAGCATGTTGCCCAGTCATCTACCATCCAATCCTTTAAGCATTTCTGACAGCTTTGATTTTTTCTTCTGTTTGAATGCATCTTCATCTGCTTTGAGTAGACCTTGTGGAGTAAGCCCCAACTGAGTAGCATATGCAAGAATGTCTTTTCGAAGACTTTCAAGGGTTGTCACAATAGGTGCCTTTTTCGAACCAGTGTTTGTTGTTTCTTCTATATCATAATTGGAAGCTATAAAGCGTTCGGTCAATACTTTATATTGCTCTCGGAGTTGAGCGTAAACCTCAATGATGGGTTCAAATTCCGGCTTATATACACCAAGAGCCTTCATCTGGTCCCTTGTTTGATTTTTAATATTTTTAGGACGACCCACCTCTATCAACTCCTCTCAAAATTTTTGGGCTAAATAAAAATTTTCACTTCTTGCCGGAGAGGGAAATAGGGCCCACCGCCAGTCAATCGTTACCCTAACAAAAATTTCGAAGGTGGGGGGGATGTCACTTCCAGTTCCCACCTTTCTCCGGATGTATCTTGTTGTGACAAGCTAAGCAAAGACTTCTGCCATTTTCAACTTTATATTTTAATTCTGGATATTCACTCACCGGCTTGATATGGTGAGCTATTGTTGCAGATATTCGCTTTCCATACCTCAAACATTCTTGGCATAAATACTTATCCCGGCGTAATACTTTTTCACGCCATTCTTTATGCTTCTTGTGCTTGTAATGATTCTCATGCACTAAAAAGCACCTCTTTAGCTTATAAATGTATAAATATTCATCGCTCTAATTTGCGCCTTAGATTGGCAAAAATAAAGAACTTTAACTATGTGTTTTACAACATAAAAGTTCTTTTTTGATGGTTATTTTGTATAAATATTGAGTTTCACATATCTTATATTCTGTTAAACTCGTTCGCCACAGCGAAAAGCTTTTTAATTGTCAGCTTTTATGCATCTCGCAAATATCAGTTTAACATCACTACGTTATGTGTAATTCAAGTTAAAATATTTTAAAATTCTTTATGGTCTTGTTAATATTTTCCTGTTCAATACCTATATATTTCAATGTGATAGCTGGACTTGCATGATTGAAAATCTTCTGAAGCATAACGACATCTTTATATTGCATGTAGTAATGATATCCAAATGTTTTGCGTAAGGTGTGAGTCCCCAAGTCAGGTATTCCAAAGAGTTCTCCAATTTCCTTAATAATTTGATAAGCTCGTTCTCTTGAAAGAGGCTTATTTTCGCCTTCTCTGCTTTTTATCAAATATTCACTTAATGGTTTCCCTTCACAATAAGCATTCAGCTCTTTTTTAAGAGCAGGATTTATTACATAAATTTTTTGCTTACCGGTTTTCTTTTCTCGGATGTTAATACTGTTCTTATTTTTTACATCGGCCACCTTTAGCTTTAAGATGTCAGATATTCTTAGCCCTGAGTAGATGCCGAGGTAAAACATTATAAAGTTTCGGTAGTTGGTTTCTTTCAGATATGTACATATATGTTTGACCGTTTCCGGATCTCGGATTGGTTCTACATAATTCATTGAACCTCACTCCTAAAAGAATCAGCGCAGCCGAGGAGGTTTTCATAGCTTGATCGGCTGCGCTTCATCTTTTTCTGGTTTTAATAAAATTTTCAATTGATTCATTGGCACACCAAACTTTTGGTTCTTTTGGATTGAAATTTTTACAATGGCTTTTACCTCTGAAAGAGATATCATGAAGTTTATAACAACCTTTGCATTGATGGCATTTTGCTCTTGGGTGAATGCCTACTTTCATATTACTCATCACCTTTTTTGAGCATAAAAAAAGAACGGGCCAAACGGCTTCCGTTCTTTCCAGATACTTCTTTGATTTTACAGTATCATGCTTGATTAATTAATTCAATATATCTTTTTGGGACATTTGTGCCTTTTTGGGACATGTTTAAAAACACAAGAAACTGTTCCAATGCTTGACTCACCCCACTTTGTCCAATTTTATGGCTTCTTCTTTACTTATTCTCTCGAACTCAATCACCCATACCCAAGGGTTGGTGTCCCAGCCATAGCCGCGCTTGGCGTACATGCTATTCCATGTTTGTTTGAAAAAATATCCGCATGGATAGAAAGTATCCGTTTCAATGTCAAAGTGGTCTGAAAACCCTTCTTTACGGACATCTGTTTCAGTAATCTCCCACAGCCTCTCAACCCCGACACTTGTAGTATCCGCTCATTGAATTTACAGAATGGTATATTAAGCCGTCTTCTGTAAGTTCAAGGCGTTCTTCTGGTGATGATATGGGTTGTCCGTTAATCTTTACAACCCTTCTTGTCTGCGTTTTCCGACCGTCAAGTATCGCCTTTACCATTGATGTAGAAAAGATAATCGGCTTCATCCCTGCCCACCTCCTAACGCCTTTTCTGCGGCTTCTTTTGATAAAAATACAGTTTTGCCGAAATCCGTAATATGCCTTTGATACTGTCCAAAATCAACGCTTATTCCATACTGTCCATCTGACACATAAAACCCAAGTACCGTTCGTGGTCGGATTCTAAATGTGCCATCATGTTCCAAGCAATATACTGTGTCGCCATGTTTGCACGGAAATATTTTAAGCCGCCCGTCTGCTTTGGCTTTGGCAAGCTCCTGCACTTCTTCCGGCGATAATCCACTATCCTCATAGGCGGCAAGGCAGTCAACGTGCCTTCCTAACGCCCAATGATTTCTATTCAGGCATCCCCAGTCGTAATAAGCATTTCCGTTTTCATCACGTTTCGTGAGCCTTTCACTCATCTTCCTTCCCTCCTATCAGCCAATCTTTCCAGCAATGCAAACAATTTTCAAAATCACTGCATTTACGCGAATTAAAATCTGTTGGACATCTGCTTTCTCCTATCATATCTACCGCCTTGTCCAATGCAGCATTTAACTTTTTGTTCTCTTGCTGTAATGTTTCAATTGCCTTTTTTGATGTATCATGGCACTTGCTTAAAATGTCGTTTTCATTTTGCAAGACATCTATTCTGTCAAAAAGAATTGTCATACAAGTATTTCTATCTCCATTACAATGTCTCTTCTTGAAACTATTGCATTTTTCACAAAACCCATTTATTGCACTCACGTTATTCAACCTCCTTATCCTCCACTGGCTTCAACGGGCAGTCATCACGCCTTTTGGTTCCGTAGTAGTCTGTTGTATACCTTATAACTGTGCAATATCTTATCTTCTTTTCAGTGGATATTGCCTGCAACGGACAATCCCAGCAACTCTCCGGCATCTCCAACTCCAATATCGCTTTAGGCATCGTGTTCAACCTCCTAATTCTCTGTCCATTCTTCTGAATTTCTGCCGACAATTCTTTTCGTTCCTATGTTTCCATAACCATTTAATGCATTTCCAATAATAAACAATCACTTTAGGC
>JAAYAD010000087.1 GCA_012719545.1 Clostridiaceae bacterium | reverse complement strand
TGTTATTTGGTCCCTGCAATATCCTTCTATGTACTTCATCTTTTACCCCTAAAACGTGCTATTTATATACATTATATCATATATTTAACAATTACACAAAAGCCTGTTTTTGACTAAACTCTTTTCGGACAATATGGCCATAAGACGCATTTCACAAAAGTCGTGAAATGCGTTTAATTTTATCCACAGATTCTTGAGTTTTATCCTCTGTATAATTCATTAAGCATAGGAATAGGAGAAATATCAGCCGGTGTCAGGTCTTTATGCTGTTTAGCCCAATGGGATGACGAAGAAATTTATTTTGTAGCGGATGAATTGCAAAAAGAAATACAGGATTTAAAATTTGAAAGAGTCTCGTATTGTGCAGGCATTTTATCATTGACAAGAATATAGTCCTTTATATAGCAATAGTTGACCGAATAGTGCATTAACTTAATTTGAGCCATCAACACATCTTAATCTTATAGCGAGTATTTTGATATACCAAGCCCATAAAAATGCGAAAAAGCCGCTTATACGCGGCTTTTTGGTTAATAAATTTTGCTATGAATACGGTAAATAACGTATATATACTAAAAATATACTTTTACATTCCGGCTTCTTCAATAACATTATTGGTGCTTATTTTTACATTCTTCCACTTTCCTGAGCGGTGGCGCAAAAAGACAATGGTTGCCCTTGCGTACTGATCAAGAAGAAGTGCCACCCATGCGCCTATAAGACCCCAGTGGAATACATGAACAAATATATATGCCACAATTACGCGGAAAATCCATATTCCGAAGATGGAGGCATAGAGGGGATACATTGTATCTCCTGCTCCCCTTAATACACCTGCAAGGCTAAGCTGAGTTGACTGACCGGGTTGGGCAAATGCAAGTATTTTAAGAACTGTACCCGCCATTATAGCCACCTCAGGTTCTTGAGGCGCATAAAGCCTTGCAATGGGATGGGAAAACAGGATAAATACCATTCCCATAATACAAGCCACCACAATGGACATATTGTGTATGGCATGGGAATACCTGTGGGCTTTATCAACGTCCTGAGCTCCAAGACTTTGCCCTACAAGGGCTGTGGCAGCAACGCTGAATGCCTGGCTTGGCGAGAAAGTAAGACCTGAAATATTGATTCCTATCTGGTGGGCAGCAAAGATATCGGTTCCAAGATCGGAAACAATCTTGGCAAAGAGCATAAGCCCGCCCTGAATTACAAACTGCTCAAGGGCTGAAGGTATGCCAATTGAAAAAATCTCTTTGCACAATTCCCAGTTGAGCCGGAAACTTTCTCTTATTTTCAGGGATATGACTGATTTACCGGCAAAAATAATATAGATTCCTGCAAGGCAGCCTGCAAGCCTTGAAAATGTTGTTGATATGGCTGCGCCTGCAACTCCCAGCTGCGGGAATCCAAGCTTGCCATATATTAAAACATAGTTTCCAAAGACATTGAGAAGATTACTGCCTATATTGTATATCATGGGGAGGCGTGTTTCTCCGGCACCCCTCAATGCGGCTGTAATACCCATATTTATTGCCTGGAAAACCAAACCGGCAGCTACAATCTGAAAATAACCGGTGGCATTTTCTATAACATGTTCCTCTGCTCCCATAAAGATGACGATTTTACGGGCGGCAGCAACACCTATAATGCTTAATAATGTACCGAGAACGGCATTGATAATAAGTGTCTGTTTTGTCACAAGAGACGCTCTGCCGTGGTTATTTGCCCCTATGCTCCATGCGACAAGAGTTGTTGTTCCCACATTGACAGCAGCGAATATGGCAAGTAAAAGCATAAAAGGCTGGTTGGTCAGTCCGACTGCAGTTATTGCTGCTGAATTTAACTGTCCAACCATCATCATGTCCACCATGCCGAACAGGGTGGACAGGGTCAGTTCAAGAAAAGCCGGCCATGTAATAGATATAATATCCCGCCGTATGTACCGTAAGTCGTTTTTATCATCGTTTGCCTGGCTGTCCGACTTTTTGTTGAAAATGCTCAATTTTAAGACCTACCTTTAAAAATTATAAAAAGCAACATTACTATTGTAATATTGCTTTTCGAAAAGTTCAAATTTATACCATATTTTACTAGACAGAGCCATGCCTGCCGCTGCTTCGGGGTTTCCAGCCGCATAATTCTGCTCTTTGTATTGCGCCAAAAAGATTGGATTTTATATGGCGGTTCTTTTTGGACAAGTCAAATATAAGGTCTTTTATATACTGGCGTGTTGTTGCGCCATCGGCAGGGCAGCCGCTGGATATGGGTTTTAAGTCCAGATCTTTAACTGCTGCACGTACCATTTTCTCTTCTGTGTAAATTAGAGGACGAATGAGGGTGATGTCTTTTCGTTCAAGGTATGTAACAGGTGAGAAGGTGTGAAGCCTGCCCTCAAAAATCATAGCCATTAACATGGTCTCTATGACATCATCCATGTGGTGGGCAAAGGCTACTTTATTGCATCCAAAGCTTTTTGCAGCGTTATATATGGCACCCCTTTTCATGTTGGCACACAGAGAACAGGGGTTTTTCTCGTTTCTGGCCTCAAAGACAATTTTACCTATATTTGTATCCTCAATATGGTAGTCAACACCGGAGGACTTATAAAAATCCAGAAGGCTTTTTACGTCAAATTTCTCAAAACCCAGGGCAACGGTAATACCCATTACGTCAAACTTAATCGGCAAAAAGCGTCTTAGCTCGCGTAAGGCAATTAAAAGCAGCTGACTGTCCTTTCCGCCCGATATGCCTACTGCAATTTTGTCGCCTTCCTGAATCATGTCATAATCAGAAACAGCCTTGCGAACTCTTGAGAGAATCTTTTGCAGCATAGAATCCTTCCTTCTGACAAGCAACTTTTAGCAAGAATCAAAATATGAATAAGGCAATAAAAATTATATCTATTGGGCTCACAACATTGCAAGAACTTTTTAACCAACTGTAAACGTATCTAAATAAGTTAACATAAACAAAGAGTGTTTAAGAACATAAAGGGTGTGAGTGTAAGTGTAAGCGGGTAAACACATCTATTTAAATAACGACGTACCTTTAAACATATGTCATCTTAAATTTATAAAAAGAATGGTAGTTAATTTTATTTTGATATAGATATTTTTAAACTTCGTTGACAATGTAAGAAAAGAGCTATATAATTTATTTAACCGGTTAACCATTCGGAACCCATATTTTGGTTAATACCTTGCCTGGTTAACGGATTTGGAGCAAAATCTTAACCATGACTTAAAACATAATGATATGCTGATTAAATTTATTACTTGCCGATTTATACAGACACAGAAATTAAAGCGATATCATATTTAGACTTAAAAGTGCGGGAATAGAGTGATATAGTATATCGCGAATTTATGTTAAGGTTATTTAAATTCTATCCCGGGGAGAGAGAAAGATGAAAAAAGTAACAATCAGAGATGTTGCTAAGCATGCAGGAGTATCAGTTGCATCAGTGTCATATGTTTTGAACAATGTTGACAAGATTACCCCTGAAACCAAGAAGCGTATATTAAATGCCATTAAAGAGCTGGACTACAAGCCCAATATGATGGCAAGAGGCTTGTCCAACGGAAAATCCGGCTTAATTGGCATTTGCCTTCCCATAACCGAAAAAGGGGATATACCGGGAGATCTTCTTGAAAACAATCCATTCTTCAGTGAGTTCATAAGCGGAATTGAATATACAACCCGAAACAAAGGCTATGATATATTGATAAGCGGCCTGGGCAAAAACATGCGCTATAAAGACTGGATACAGAGGCGTATGATGGACGGCCTGATAATACTGGGCGTTTATCCCAAAAATCTCTTTGAAGAGATTAAGGGGCTGGATATTCCCATTGTATTGTCAGATGCCTATGAAGAGTATGCCATGGATTTCCACCGTGTTATGATTAACGATGAGCTTGGTGGCTATATCGCCACAAAGCATTTAATTGACCTGGGCCACAAACGAATTGCATTTGTATCGGGAAGTATCAAAAACAGTTTTATCAACCGCTACAGATACCAGGGCTACGTAAAGGCTCTTAAGGAAGCGGGAATAAAAACAGATAAAAGCTTGATTTTCGAGGAACATGTTACATTTAACGGCGGTTACTCAGTGGGTGAAAAAATGAGACAGTCAGGCTGCAATGCCACAGCTGTCTTTGTGGCCGCTGACATAATGGCTATAGGCCTGTTGAAGTCATATATAGAAGCAAATTACAAGGTTCCTGAAGATTTGTCCATTATAGGATTTGACAATATTAAGTTTGCCCAGTACAGCATACCAGGCCTTACGACAGTAAAACAGGATATTTTTATGAAAGGCCGTATATCAGCTGAAATGATACTTAATGACCTGGAGGATGGCAAAAGGACAAATCATTCGGTTATACTGCAGCCCGAACTAATAATAAGAGAATCTACAGCGCCACCTAAAAAAACAGGTAAATAAGATGGATTTCCATCAAATTTAAGGTATTGGCCTGTCAGGCTTTATTTTGTCATGCCCTGAAAATATGTATTGATATAACTTTGATAGCATACGAAGTTTAACCCAGCATACATTGAATGCAATCATATGAAAAATAAAAAACAGAATAAAAAAACAGCATGAAAAACTATATAAAAAACGTAATAAATCATATTCAGATTGGCGGGATTAGAAATGAACAGACTGGACAGCAGATTTAAAATTGAATGCAACCCTACGGCAAATGAAAAAGCGATTGT
This sequence comes from Clostridiaceae bacterium, assembly GCA_012719545.1. GTDB lineage: Bacteria > Bacillota > Clostridia > DSM-8532 > DSM-8532 > DTU059. The sequence goes on along the minus strand of JAAYAD010000087.1, from coordinate 16,709 downwards.
AAAGGGGAAAAACTATAGATTTACCGTATTGACTTCCAGAATGATAAGGCTGGAATATGACGAATCGGGAAAATTTGAGGACAGGGCTACTCAAATTGTGCTTAACCGCAATTTTCCTGTGCCCGAATACCGTGTGATAGAAAAGGAAGATTCCCTTGAAATTATCACTGAGCATATCCATCTTACATATAACAAGAAAAAATTCAGCAAAAATGGCCTCAGCATTGAAGTAAAAGGAAACTGGAGCTATTACAGAAGCATCTGGCATTTCGGCGAGCCTTTTGAAAACCTTAAAGGCACAGCCCGTACCCTGGATGAAGCTGACGGCCCCGTGCCATTAGAAAATGGCCTGCTTTCAAGGAATGGCTTTTCTGTTATAGATGACAGTAAATCAGTTCTTATAGAGGATGACGGATGGATTGCTCCCCGTGACAGGGAATGCGTAGATGTGTATTTTTTGGGCTACGGAAGAAAATATCTTGACTGTCTTAAGGATTTTTTCAAACTCAGCGGTATGACCCCAATGCTTCCAAGATATGCTCTGGGCAATTGGTGGAGCAGGTTCTATCCGTACACTGAAACAGAATACAAAGAGCTTATAGAAAACTTCAAGAAGGAAGGAGTTCCTTTTTCGGTTGCCGTCCTTGATATGGACTGGCACTTAAAAGACATCGACCCCAAATACGGCAGCGGTTGGACAGGCTATACCTGGAACAGAAAGCTTTTCCCTGATCCTAAGGGACTTATGGATTGGCTCCATAAGGAAGGCCTTCATGTCACCTTAAACGTACATCCGGCAGATGGAGTAAGGGCTCATGAAGAAATGTACGTTGATATGGCAAAAGAGCTTGGGGTGGACTATGAGAACGAAGTAAAGATTCATTTTGACATTACCGATCCCAAATTCCTTGAGGCATATTTTAAATACCTTCACCATCCCAATGAGGATATGGGTGTTGACTTCTGGTGGATTGACTGGCAGCAGGGAAGCAACACAAAGGTGGAGGGGCTGGACCCCTTGTGGATGCTCAATCACTATCATTATATAGACAATGGCCGAAAGGGCAAAAGAGCCCTCATTCTTTCAAGGTACGCAGGCATTGGAAGCCACAGATACCCCATAGGATTTTCGGGCGATACCTTTGCTACCTGGGAGAGTCTTGATTTTCAGCCATACTTTACAGCCAATGCATCCAATGCGGGATATGGCTGGTGGAGCCATGATATTGGCGGTCATATGCATGGAACAAAGAGTGACGATATGGCCGTAAGATGGATTCAGTTCGGCGTATTTTCCCCCATCATGAGGATACATAGCTCCGATAATCCCTTTAATGTAAAGGAACCCTGGCAGTACAATGAAATGGCTGAAAAGGCCATTAAGAGCTTCATGCGCTTAAGGCACCAGTTGGTACCGTATTTATACACTATGAACAGAAGGTTCCATATTGAGGGGGAGCCCCTCATTCAGCCTATGTACTACCGCCATACCGAGGAAGAGGAAGCATATCAGGTGCCTAACCAGTACTATTTTGGCACAAGCCTTATTGCATGCCCCATAACAAAGCCCATGGATCCTGCTCTCAATATGGGCTCCTTCAAGGCATGGCTTCCCGAAGGATTATTCTTTGATTTCTTTACAGGCAGGGTATATCGCGGCAACCGTAAAATCGTCCTTTACAGGGACATATATACAATTCCCGTTCTGGCAAAGGCCGGTTCCATTATTCCCATGGCTTCGGAAGCATCTGTTTCAAATGGAACAGACAACCCTGAGGAAATGGAAATACGCATCTTTGTCGGAGATAACGGAAGTTTTGACCTTTATGAGGATAACAGCCAGCATAATACTCTGGACAATCTCCGTGAGGCAACCACCCATATGGAGTTTTCATGGGGCGAAACCTCCCTGTTTACTATAAGGGGCTATACAGGCCATAACGGCGTAATTCCCGAAAAAAGAAGCTATATTCTTAAATTTACCGGGTTTGTTGATACAAAAGATATAGAAGTATCATCAAACGGCAGAAAATTGCCCTTTGACAAAAAATACAACGAAGAAACCCATACCATTGAACTGGCTGTTAAGGACGTTGCTACATCCGAAAACCTGACGGTAAGCATAAAAACAGGCAATGTGATTGCCGAAAACGATATAGCTAAGCAAATATTCAATATGCTTAACAAGGCTCAGATAGAATTTGACCTAAAGAGCGCTATTTTCCGTGAAATCAAAAAGCATAACGACAAATCCCGGTTAATGGGAGTCCTTCAGACAATGGGTATTGACAACAACCTGCTGGGAGCCCTTTTTGAGATTATTACGGCTTAATAAAGCCTTAATAGTTACTTCTCCATAAATTAATTTTTAAATCAGGTGAATATTAGGGGGGCATGCCTTATGAAGAAAAAAGAAGGCAAGATCAAAATTTTTGGCAGGAAAGCACGCGACAAAAGAGCACCCAAATCTCCCAGAGGAATTCAGGCAAAGCTTGTGGCAGCATTCATGATTCCCATAATAGGCATAATCCTTTTGGGAACAGTATCCTACATGAAGGCATCCAACGAGATTATTCAGAACTATGAGGATTCAATAAGCCAGACCCTGGACATGACAGGGCAGTATTATGCCTTTACCTTGAGGACCGTTGAGACCGCTGTAAGTGAGTATTATCACAACAGGGATCTCAATGATTATTACGCAGGTCTTTTTAACCTTTCCAACACACTGGAGTCACAGTACCACACGGCGACTCTGGATGGCATAAAAAATAAGGCATGGGCTGACGACTATATTGAAAATATCTATATCCTTTCGGATACCAAGGAGTCCATGCTTACCACCAGCAGCAAATTAAGCGCCAAAAGTCAGAATAGTGGCCTGTATTCAAAATTTATGGAATCCCCCCAGGGAAAAATGACAGCTCAGGACCCGGGCAAATTTTTCTGGTTTGGCAGTCAGCCTGCCCTTGACGAGGACCTGGGCGCTAAAGGCGACAGCTATTTTATAAGAATGGCCCGCAAGTTCAAGAATTCCGAAACCTGTATAGTTGTAGACATAAACCGTAAAAAACTGAAGGAAATACTGGACAGCCTTGACTTTGGCGAAAACAGCCTTCTGGGGCTGGTTACCTTTGATGGCATTGAGCTTTTATCCGGGGAAAATCAGCAAGGAACAGAAGGAGCGGTATTTTATGATAAGGATTTCTTTAAGGAAGCGGCTGCTTCAGAAGAAGTCTCAGGCTTTAAATATGTTGACTACAACAGTAAGTCATATATGTTTATCTATTCCAAGGTAGGAACTACAGGGGCCATGATATGTTCCCTTGTACCAAAGGACAATATAATAGGGCAAGCCACAGAAATTAAGAGCATGACCTTTGTTATAGGCCTTGGCGTTTGCATCGCGGCTCTTGTAATGTGCAGCATAATTGCAGGAGGCATTGGCAAGACCATCAAAAATATCACTTCCCAGCTGAAAAAAGTCACCCAGGGTGATCTTACCGTATCAATTACTACGTCAAGAAAAGATGAATTTGCCCTTCTGGCTGAAGATATAAATAACATGGTCAATAACATGAAATACCTGGTTCAGAAGATTAAGGACACAGGTAATGGCCTTCTTCTTGCAGCCGGCAAGGTAAATGAGTCATCAAGCGCTTTTGTAAGTTCGGCAAAGGAAATAAAATTTGCCATTTCGGAAATTGAAGCAGGTGTAACAAATCTTGACCAGAATTCTGCAGACTGTCTTAAGCAGATGGATACTCTGTCAGGGAAAATTAAGCTTGTAGAAGAAAACACATCCCACATAAGCACAATTACAGACACCACTTCCCAGGCCATTATCCAGGGCATTAAAACCATGGATGAATTAAACAGCACCACAAGGTCCACAACCGAAATTACCGAGCATATCATTGAGACAATTGAGCTGTTGGATCAAAAATCAAAGTCCATAGGCCAAATCGTGGACGTTATAAACGGCATAGCAAAGCAAACCAACCTTCTGTCCCTTAACGCATCCATAGAATCAGCAAGAGCAGGTGCCTTGGGCAAGGGCTTTGCCGTTGTGGCAGATGAAATCAGAAAACTTGCCGAGCAGTCCATGGAGGCGGCTAAGAAAATCCAGACCATTATAGAAGAAATAAATATACATACAGAGGAGTCTGTTAAGGCTACCCAAAAGGCAAAAACAATTGTTCAGGAGCAGGTGGAAGCAGTAAGGAATTCTACCTTGTCATTTGGTTCAATGGAAAGCCAGATCAAAAGCCTTATGAAAGAGCTTCAATCTATTCTGGGAAGCATAGAGAATATGGAACAGGCAAGGCTTGCCACTTCAAGCGCCGTTGAAAGCATTTCTGCCGTTTCCCAGCAAACTACTGCATGCGCTGCTACTGTAAGCGTTACTGCCGAGAAACAGCTGGACGTTGTCATGCAGCTGGATGCAGCCTCCAATGATCTTCTGGGCAGAGCCAGGGATCTGGAGGAAGCCATTAACCAATTTAAGGTAAATTAAGTTAAACATTTAACTGGAAAATTCAGGTCTAAAAAAGCCCTCGTAAAAAATAAAAAATGCTATTGACATATTGTTAAAAGGGGAGTAAACTTAAATTAAGTTAACCGGTTAAATTTATTAAATGTCACAAGTTAACCGATTAACGACATATGATTAATTTTTAGGATTCTTGTCATAATTTTTACAACTCAGAACAATCTTAAAAGAATAAATAGATTGTTAATCATCAAATTATCTTAAAAATCTAGGAGGAATCGTTATGAGTTTCCTGAAAAAAGCATTAGCTCTGATTCTCGTCTTTGTGATGATGGCAGCTATGGCCACAGGCTGTGGAAAAAATGAGCCATCCAACAACGCAACTCCAGAACCATCTAATCCTTCTACCTCATCAGAGGCTCCGGCAAAGGAAGATGTTTTCCTTAAGGTTTGGGCTCCTGAAGAAGAACAGGAAATTTTGGTGCAGATGTGCGAAGCTTTTGCTGAGGCGCATCCTGAGTACAACATCACCTTTGAGTATGGCATTATGGGTGTTGATATGTCCATAGATGCTATGAAGAAGGACGCAGAAGTTGCAGCAGACGTATTCCTGTATCCTTCCGGCGGTATTGCAGAACTTGTTGAAGCAGGCCTTATTTATCCCATCACCGTTGACGTAGATACAATTAAAAATACTCATGGCGAAGGCGCTATCAAGTCATGTACCATGAACGGCACACTTTACGGCGTTCCTGTAACTCCCAACTCATGGTTTATGTACTACAACAAGAGCATGTACACAGAGGATGAAGTTAAGTCCCTTGAAAAGATGCTTGCAAAGGATCTCGGCGAAGGCGTAAAGAACTTCTCCTGCGACATTGACAACAGCTGGTATATGTCAGCCTTCTTCTACGCAGTAGGCGGAACCCTCTTCGGACCTAACGGCGATGATCCTACAGAATGCTCATGGAACGACGAAATGGGTTATAAAGCAGGAAAATACTTAATCGACCTTGTAAACAATCCCAAGTATGTTGATGATGCTGACGGTCTTGCAGGTGCATTAATGGCAGAAGGAAAACTTGCAGCTCTCTGCTCAGGTACATGGTCTGCTGAATCCATTAAGTCCGCTCTTGGCGAAAACTATGGTGCAGTTAAGCTTCCTACCATCAACATCGACGGTAAAGATTATCAGCTCAGAAACTTCGCAGACTTCAAGGCCTTTGGCGTAAACGCTATGACAAAGTATCCTGAAGCAGCTCAGAAGCTTGCTGCATGGCTTGCAAATGAAGAATGCCAGTTGATCCGCTTTGAGGTCAACAATACTCCTCCCACAGTTAAGGCTCTGATTGACCATCCCAAGGTTAAGGCAAGCCTCGAGGCTGCAGCACTCAGCGATCAGACCCAGTATTCAATTCCTAACCCCACAACATCCAAGCTCAATGACTACTGGACTCCTGCTGCTGCATTCGGTGCAGGAATCGTAAATGGCGACATTACCGAAGCTAACCTGCAACAAAGCCTTGACACAATGGTAAATGCCTTTGTAACTACACTTGCACAATAAAGCACTGGTATAATACATATGGGGTGAGCCCTTGGTTCACCCCATGCTTATCCCAAAAAAACCAAGTTATATTAAATCGTTTTTTAAATGGTGACTTTTTTAGCAATTAAGCGGGCATAGGGGGTAAATACATTGGTAGCGGAAAAAAAGGCAAGTCCATTAAGAGATTTGTCAGAGAGAATAAAGTGGTATGGAAGGGCCTTTAAGGACGGGGATATATATACTAAGCTCTCTTTTTTCGTAATGGGACTGTCCAACATGGCAAGAGGCCAGATTGTCAAGGGTTTATCTTTTCTGTTTCTCCAGGTTTGTTTTATAGTTTATCTTATTCTGGCCGGAATTGACAATTTAATTGGTTTATATACCCTTGGAACCCGTGAGCAGACAAAAGTGTTCAATGAGGCTAAAGGTATTTATGAGATTATTAAGGGCGATAACTCAATGCTCATGCTCCTTGCCGGTGTTACGGCATTATTTGTAGTCACTTTTTTTGTTATCATGTGGGGCGCCAGCATTAAATCGGCGTACAATGCACAAAAATTGAAAGCAGCAGGGAAAAAGCTCCCTGGTATCATAGATGATATAAAGTCCCTTTTTGATTCAAACCTTCACAAATTGCTTCTTGTAATACCAATAATCGGACTTATAATAACCACGGTTCTGCCGTTGGTATATATGATTCTGATGGCTTTTACAAACTATAACATGACCCATCAGCCCCCGGGAAAATTATTTGACTGGGTTGGTCTTGAAAACTTCAGAATAATGCTGATGTCTTCCGACAAGCTTGGATATACATTCTGGAAGATATTTGGCTGGACCATGATATGGGCTGTCTTTGCAACCTTCTCAAACTACTTTTTGGGTATGTTCCTGGCAATTCTTATTAATTCCAGAGGAATACGCTTCAAAAATGTATGGAGAACCATCTTCGTAATTTCGGTCGCCGTTCCCACCTTTGTTACTCTTTTGGTTATAAGGATTATGCTTCAGGAGCAGGGAGCATTCAATATTTTGCTTAAGGAACTGGGCTTTATAACAAAGAGCATTCCTTTCTTTACAAATGCGACCTGGGCAAGGGTAACGGTTATTGTTGTAAACCTGTGGATTGGTATACCACATACCATGCTTATAACTACCGGAATTCTTCTGAATATTCCTGCAGAACTGTATGAAAGTGCGCGAATTGACGGGGCTGGCCCTGTAAAAAGCTTCATACATATTACAATGCCTTACATGCTCTTTATTACTACCCCTTACTTAATAACAAACTTTATTTCCAACATCAATAACTTCAACGCCATATACTTCCTTACAGGTGGCGGCCCGGCAACCCTTGACTATTTCAAAGGAGCGGGAAAAACCGACTTGCTTGTTACATGGCTTTACAGACTTACCGTTGACAGCTGGGATTACTGCTATGCAGCAACCATTGGTATATTCATTTTCGTAATATCGGCTGTAGGATCTCTCATTGTCTACAGAAGATCTGGCTCATATAAGAAAGAGGAGGGATTTCAATAATGGACAGGACTATTACATCCTCAAACATAAAATATTACAGGCTTGTTCAAGTGACATCGCTTATATTGATTGCCAATCTGTTTCTCCCGTTTATTAATTTAAAAGAAAAAGCCGTATCAATGTCCGCATTTGATATATTTTTGAAATCCCTTCAGTTTCTTGAGTTGTTTGGGGACAATAAAATGCTTGGTATTATCATTATACTCACAGTTTTGTCCCCAATTCTCACTCTTTTGGCATCACTACTGGCACTTATTATACCTAAAAAGCCGGTTCTGACAATTTCGGCATTTTCCTATCTTTTCAGCGCATTAAGTGCCACAATCGTTCTTTTTACAGTGGCTAAGGCTGTAAATGGATCGGGACTTTTAGATACAGCTTTCCTTGTAAAATATCTTGGTACAGGATATTGGCTCTTTCTCATTTTAAGCTACGTTGGCCTTACCTTTGCAATGCTCACCATAAGGGTAAGCCCAGGCTATATTGTGCTTACTATTTTATCTATAATCTGGCTTATTCCTATCGCATGGGTAATTATGATATCCTTCCGTGAAGAGCCGGGAGCCTATACTTCATATTTCTTCCCCAAGAAATTTACCCTGAACAATTATGTTGTACTTCTTACAGATACAAGCAAATTCCATTACCTTAAATGGTTTGGAAATACGTTGTTTGTGTCCGTCTGCTCATGCCTGTTAACAACCCTCATTGTACTTTCCACATCCTATACCTTATCAAGGCTGAGATTTCCAGGAAGAAAGACATTTATGAATATACTGTTGATCCTTGGCATGTTCCCTGGCTTTATGTCCATGATAGCTGTGTACTATATCCTTAAAGGACTTGGAATTACACAGTCTTTGACAGCACTTATCATGGTATACTCAGGCGGTGCTGCGCTGAGTTACTATGTTGCCAAAGGATTTTTTGATACCATACCAAGAGCTCTGGATGAGGCAGCATATATAGACGGAGCCACCAAATGGTATGTGTTTACCAGAATAACAATCCCGTTATCAAAGCCAATTATTATCTACACCATGCTGGTTGCCTTCATAGCTCCCTGGTGCGATTATATATTCGCTTCGGTCATAATGGGCGACAAATATGAAAACTACACCATTGCCCTTGGGTTATACCTTATGCTTGACAGAACCAATATAACCAAGTGGTATACCAGATTTGCAGCCGGAGCGGTACTTGTCTCAATACCAATCTCAATATTGTTTATTGCGCTCCAGAAGTACTATACGGCAAGCATCACAGGTTCGGTAAAGGGATAATACAAGATATTCCCCTGTCGATAATTTATATTTTTCAGAATTTGGTTCCCCGAAAAAAAAGGTACTTTTATTTCTGCATGCCTTAAGGAGAGGATAAGGTATGGATAAAATCAAAAGAGTTATATCTCTGGTCATTATTCTGGTACTGATTGTTGAAATGTTCACAGTACCCAATTTTGCAAGTGATGATGTTTATTACATCAGAAACAACTATACAACCGATGCTTATCTATATGAGGCAGACGGTGTATTAAGATATGGCATACCCATTGAAGGCGACAGGTACTTTCAGTGGAAGATAGAAGAAAAAGGCGAGTACAAAATCATAAGAAATGTTGCAACTAATCACTGCATAACTCTTAAAGGCCATGCGGATGAAACTGCCGAAGGATATTGGGCGGATGCGGTTGCCTTACTTGACCTTGAAGAAGGGGACGATACTTACCTTTGGAGTTTTGCTATAGGCGAAGGACAGAATATTGTTTCGGAAAGCAAAAAGTATCAGGGCTTTGCCCTGCACCTTGAAAATGCTGTGTATGGACAGGCTTGGGCCCAGAAAATAAGCAGCGACCAGTTAAACTGGGGAAACATGAAATGGGACTTTGTAAAGGAAAAGAGCATTAACTTTTCCTCAATGATGAGGGATGGCTTCTGCATCCAGAATACCGAAACAGGAAAGTACTTAAGGGTGGATGATGGAGTGCTTTCCTTCGGAGAACCAAAAGACCCGGACAATGCATTTATCTGGGTAATTGAGGGAAAGGAAGATGGAAAAAAGCTTATAAAAAATAAGCTGACAAACCAATACCTGACTCTTAGCCAATTCGACAGCACAAGTAAAGCAATTGGCTTATCCGATAATATACCCGATGATGATAATTTTCTGTGGAAGTTCCAGATTTCAAAAGAAACTCCCATTATGTCGGCAAGCTCTGAATTTAAAGGCTACGGTCTTTATCACGACGTGGAAAAAGACAGGGCTTTATTAGGTAATTTCAATTCTTCCAATGATCTGCTTCCCAATATGAAGTGGAACTTTGTGGCATCCACAAAGGTAGCCAATGTGGCGGGACCCCTGATTATGGAAGACGGCGTATATAATCTTAAAAACAGCTGGTATTCCATGTATATGATAGAGGATAACGGTGTTGCGGTATACGGTAACGCCGACCTTTCCGACCCCAATGCCCAATGGCGAATGATTTATGACGAGGCTACAGGGCTTACTGCATTAAAAAATGAAGGCACAGGCCATTATCTTCGTGTTGACTCAAACAACAGGCTTGTTTGCGACAGCACCGTGAGCTATTACTGGAATTTAAAGAGAAACAGCAATTCCTTGTATCCCAATGCCGTTCAGTTTCAGGATTCAGTAAATACAAACAGCTTTTTGCATATGGAGGGGTTAACCGGTTTAATTGAGAACTCCAATGCAGTGCAGCCTACATGGGGAACTCCCCACTGGGAGCCAATAAAAGTTGATGTCAATGCCGGAGCAAAGGAAGAAAAAAGTATTGAATTACCCAAAGGTTTTGTAAGGCTTAAAAATGTAAAGACCGGTGCTTACCTCTATGAAAACGCATCCGGCGCAGTTACATACGGAGATGTCAAAGATACAGATGCAAGAAGCCACTGGGAGATTGCTGAAGGCAATGAACCAGGCACATTTCTTTTAAAAAACAGAGAATATGAAAATTACATAACTAATAAAGGCAATGGAACTTTAAGGTGCGTTCCCGAGGAAGATTTGAATGAAGGAAGCCTTTGGGAGATATCAGCGGGCGATGAGTCAAATGTATTAATGTTTAGAAGCTACAACAAGAATATGCCGCCTTACACACGGCCATACCTGAACATTGCAAAAGTGACAGGCTTTGCCCAGTGTACCCTGGTATCCAATGAAGATCTTGCCGTTCAGTGGATGATTGAAGAGGCAAAAGGAGCTTCTGCAGAAACCCAGGATGAAGGCGAAACCAAAGTTCCGATAAATGCTTTTCCTGATACCAATCTTTACAGGATTGCTCATGAGGGTAAGTACCTTGACGGCACATACAGGCTTGAATACTACGGAAGCAAAATTCGCATCATTGATTCCAAGAATAATAAGTACCTGTATTTTGAAGATGGCTGGAAAACTAAGAGCCTAAAGGAGAACAGCGATGCTTCCGTTCAGTGGGAATCCGATTCAAAGGCAGGCAATTTCGGCCTTAAACAAGGAAAGACAAGGATACTGCTTGAGACTGTTCCCTCGGATTCGTACTATTCAGCTAAAGAATCCTATTCTTATAAAGATAAGCTTGTGTTTACCGTCTTTGTTCAGGAAAGCAGAAATTATAAGGTTAGCGTTGATTATTCAGGAAAAAAGGCAGAAGTAAATTTAGCGGTTAACGGTATAAACTTTGGCAGCATAACCCTGCCAAATAAAGAAGGCACAGAACTTTTCCTCAATAAGGGAATCAACACAATTACTTTTAAAGATGCTCAGGGCATATCAGGTATAACCATATACGAAACCATAAACAAGAGCTATCGCGGTGCTTCGGTAACCTATACCCAGTACCAGGCCGAGGACTGTGCAAATACCGGAACTTTAATTGAAGAGGACAGAACCTACAGAACCCTGTCAAGTGAAGCATCAGGCCGCCTTGCAGTAGAACTTTCCAAAACAGGGCAGTATATAAAATTCACCCTTACTAAACCTGCCAACGCAATGGTAATTCGCTACGCTATTCCTGACAGCTTAGACGGGGCAGGGCTTGATGAAACTTTAAATCTGTATATTGACGGACAAAAGTCAGAAAGCATTAAGTTAAGCTCAAAACACAGCTGGAGCTATGGGGCATACCCGTGGACAAATAACCCTAAGGACGGGATGGCGCACCATTTCTATGACGAAGTCAGAATTATGCTTGATAAGACCTATCCTGCCGGAACTGTTATGAAGCTACAGAAGGATGCGGCAAACCAAGCAGATTACTACATCATTGATTTAATCGAGACCGAAGAAGTGGATAAGCCTTCAGAAATGCCTGAAAATGCTCTTTCAATTACAGATTTCGGGGCGGTTCCGGGCGATGGCAGGGATGATACTGAAGCCGTTGTCAAGTGTATTGAAAATGCAGTAAAGCAAGGAAAAGAGGTCTGGATTCCAGAAGGGGTATTTGAACTTGGAAAAGCCATAGAAGCTCATGACTCGGGACAGGATGATACACCCAACAGAGGTATTGTTCTTGATAAGGATAATGTGGTTATTCGCGGTGCGGGCATGTGGCACTCGATATTAAAAGGTGAAAATGCAGCCTTCTTTATAAAGGCAAGCAATATCTCCTTCTATGACTTTTCATTAATGGGTGCTGCCGTAAGCAGGCGTGACTCAGTAGATCCATCAGCCATTGAAACCGACTATAACACATTGTCAATGGAAAACCTGACTGTTCAGAACATCTGGATTGAGCACTATAAGACCGGTATCTGGACCCACAACCTGGACGGGCTTCATGTGGTTGGATGCAGAATCCGTAATACTTTCGCAGATGGAATGAACTTAAGGAGGGGCACATCAAACAGTATAGTTGAGCAGAATGATGTGAGAAATACGGGTGATGATGCCATTGCCATGTGGTCATCTGATTTTAATGACACCAATAACAAGATACGCTTTAACAATGTGGCTCTTCAATGGCTTGCCAATAATATCGCCCTTTACGGCGGAAAAGACATTGAGATTACTGACAATTTAATTATGGATACCGTGGGCTTTGGCGGAGGCATAAACATAAGCACCAATTTTAATCCCAAGCCCTTTGAAGGAACCATAACAATTGCCAGGAACACACTTTTGCGCTGCGGAAGCTTTGATCAGAATCATAATTACAATGACGGCGCTATCTGGTTTAACACTGTTTCAGGCAACGACAACCATGCCTCTGTAATTGTCAGGGACAATCTTATAAAGGACAGCACATATCAGGGCATATCCTTCTCCAATAAAGGAACCATTGATAATGTTCTGATAGAAGGTAATACAATTGATGGCTGCGGCACCTTTGGCATTGACATTGCACCGGGTGCAAAAGGAGCGGCAATTGTCAGAAATAACTTAATTGTAAATGCCATGCTGGACAAAATCAACAATAGTTCCAACGGCAAATTCACCCTGACAGTGGAAGTCACGGAAGAAACCGTCACAAATACAAAAAGCGGTATAAGCCCTGCATTTATATTCGGCTTTGTGGCATTTGGGGCAGTATCAGTATTTATCTTTGCCCTTTCCAGCAAAAAGAAAGGCAAAAATCAATAAACCATTGAAAATTCCAATGATATGTAAGGTTTAAAAGCCTTTTAATATCAAGGTTTTTATAATCTTTAAATAATTTTGCGTGCCTTAACATTGTAAGGCACAGGCTAAAAATAGTTAGGAGACAGGTTTATGGCTAAGATAGCAGACAAGTACTTCAAGGTAGATCCATGGATGGTAATTGAGGAGGGTTTTGATCCTGACCATGGAATGGTTGCGGAATCTATTTTTTCCTTAGGAAACGAATATATGGGGGTAAGGGGTTACTTCGAGGAAGGATATAGCGGCAAAGGCCTTGTAGGAAGCTATTTTAACGGCTTGTACGAAGAGACCGAGGTAAAGCATCCTGCAGTTTACAAAGGCTTTGTACATAAATCCAGAGACCTTACCAACGCTGTTGACTGGCTGCATACCAGAATAAAGCTTGACGGTGAGCTTTTGGACCTTGCAAAGAGCAATGTGGAAGGCTTTAAAAGAGTTCTGGACCTTAAAAAAGGTGTTCTTGTCCGTGAGTTCACCTGGCATACAAATAGCGGCAAAAAGCTCAAAATTACCTTTGAACGCTTTTTAAGCATGGCTGTACATAATCTGGGCTGCCAGAAGATAACCTTTGAGCCCCTGAATTTCTCAGGTGAAGTTGAAATTCTGTCGGGCCTTGACTTTACTGTCCATGCACCCTGGTGGAAGGACAGCAACTGGGATTGCTTAAGGAAGGAAAAACACGAAAATATTTTTGCGGTTCTCGGAAAAACAAGAAGAAGCGAGCTTTACCTTTATTCAAGTTTCAGGCTTGATGGTGAAAATATAACTAATTGCCAGACAGTTGAAGATGAAAGATTTTTAGGAACTCAGTTTAGATTAAAGCTTATTGAGGGACAAACATCCAGTTATACGAAAATGTCGGTTAATTATGCCGGCAAAAAGGGAATGACCGACCCTGAATTTATATGGTCAAAGGGCATGGAACTTGCCCAAAAATATAAAGAAGCAAGCTATGAAAAAGAATTTGAAAAGCATGTCTCATACTGGGACAATGTCTGGAGCAATCTTGATATTGTCATAGAGGGCGACCCTGAGAACCAGCAGGGAATCAGATTCTGTATTTTCCAGCTTCATCAGACCTACCATGGAGAAGACCCCACCCTTAATATAGGCGCGAAAGGTCTTACAGGTGAAGCCTACGGCGGCAAGGCATTCTGGGACACAGAAGCCTACTGCCTGCACTTTTATATGTTCAATAACCCCAAAGCGGCAAGAAAGCTTCTTGAATACAGGTACAGACTTCTTCCCTTTGCGATTGAGAGGGCTAAGGAACTGGACTGTGAAGGAGCCTGCTACCCAATTTCATCCATTGACGGTGAGGAAGGCTGCGGCGCATGGCAGCATTCAAGCCTCCAGATCCATGTGAGCGGTTCGGTTGCATATGGAATTCAGCATTACACCACAGTATGCGATGATAAGGATTTCCTTTACCGTGAAGGCATTGAAATGCTAATTCAGATATGCCGTTTCTACAAAAGCAGGGTGCAGCAAGACCCAATTACCGCAGAATATGGTTTTTACGGGGTTATGGGTGTTGACGAATTCCATATGATGGTCAACAACAACTGCATGCTGAACTACATGGTTAAAAAGACCATGAAATTCACCCTTGAAGTTATTGAGAAAATGAGGGAGGAAGCTTCTTACCTTCTTAATGAGGCTGCTCAAAAAACAGGACTTAAAAATGAGGAACTTGAAGCATGGAAAAAGATATCCGATAACATGTACATTCCCCAGGATAAGAGAACTGGCCTTTTTGAGCAGCATGATGGATTTTTCAGGCTTCCTCATATAGATATAGACTCAATTCCTGTAACCGACTTTCCTCTTTACAACAACTGGTCCTATGACAGGATTTACAGAACCGACATGATTAAGCAGGCAGATGTCCTTATGATGCTGTTCTTATACAGTCAGGACTTCCCTGTTGAAATCAAGAAAGTCAATTATGAGTATTATGAGCCAAGGTGCATACATGAATCATCTCTTTCTCCGTCTGTTCATTCAATAATAGCCGCAGAGATAGGAAAGGATGACGAAGCATACGAGTTCTTTAAATTTGCAACCCGTCTGGATCTTGACGACTATAACAGAAATACCTGTGAAGGATTGCATATTACTTCCATTGCGGCAGCATGGCTTAACATAGTCTATGGCTACGGCGGCATGAGAAGTGACGGAAAGGAACTCATATTTAACCCATCCATACCTGAGGCATGGAAATCTTACAGCTTTAATCTGTTATATAAAGAATCTGTTCTGAAATTTACAGTTTCAAAAGAACAAGTCAGGATTTCAGCTCAAGGCAATTCAGCAGTAAAAATAGTAGTTTACGGTAAAGAGTACATCATTAATCCTTCCGGTGAAGTTCTGGAAATACCGCTTTTTAAGCGATAAGGACTTAACTCCGGTGCCGGGGATAAATAATCCCTGCACCGGACATCCCCCCAATTAGGCTTATACTACCAATAAGGTTTTGCCGTATTTTGCTTGCGATAACAGGGCGTGTTCTAAATAAACCTATATACTTATGCATCCAAAACATGATGTTCAAGCAGCTGCTTAACATAAAAAACTAGGAGGGGTAACATGTTTAGAGCGAAGGGGACGAGAAGATTCATTGCATGGGTTCTTGTCATAGTTTTTTCTTGCCTGATGCTGGATTTCCCGCTTTTTGCAAACGCTACGCAGGAAATTCAGGAAGGCAAAGCCTACATGATTAAAAACTCATACATACAGGATGCCTACCTGTATGAGGCAAGCGGGCAGGTTCGTTACGGAAAGCCCACTGATTTTACTGATCCAAGCTACTACTGGGTAGTGGAGGAAGACTCGGATACAGGCTTATCAAGGATCAAGAATGTGGCTACCGGTCACTACATGAACTATGTGGATCAGATGGACTACAATGATCCTATTGCCTGCGTGGAACTTGAAGAGGCTCAGTACAGCCTGTTTTCTATGAATGGACAGGTTGAAGGCAGTATAATCAAGTACAACATGATAGCAAGCACCAATTCAAATCTTGTGGTGCATATAGAACAGCAGATGGGCCATGCCCAGTGCAGCAATTGGGCACAGCCAAGCTGGGGAACTGCAAACTGGATATTTATTGATCCTTCTGAAAACCCATTTTTAATTGAAAACTCCCATATTTCGGGCGCATATCTTTATGAATCCGATGGCAAGGTGTTATATGGAACACCGGAAGACACATCCAATCCAATCTGCCATTGGGTGGTGGAGCCTGATGCTAATGGCCTTGGCAAAGTGAGAATCAAAAATGTTGCAACAGGACATTACATGAACTATGTGGATGAGATGAATTACAATGATCCTGTTGAGTGCGTTGATTTTGAACAAGCCGATTACAGCCTGTTCTATGTTAACGGCATGGATGAAGGCGGCATAATTAAACACAACATAATTGCCAGCACCAATTCAAATCTTGTAATGCACATAGAACAGCAACTAGGCCATGCTCAGTGCAGCAACTGGGCTCAG
>JAAYAD010000038.1 GCA_012719545.1 Clostridiaceae bacterium | reverse complement strand
TATTTTTGGTATAGTCTTGTTGTAGTGATATTGGATTCACAACTATATTCTACCGCATTTGACGGGTCTTTTGGACCTGTCTTTTGTGTTTTTAGAGATAAAAACAAGGAGCTATCTCAATGTTATTTTGAGACAGCCCCTCCTTTTTTAAGTACTTACATGAAGTGGTATTAATAATCTTTCTTCAATGCGCTTAAGCACTCAGGGCATATGTTCTTCCCTTTATAGACCTTGATATCTTTTGCGTTGTCGCAGAAAATACAAGCAGGCTCATACTTTCTTAAAATGATTGTAGCTCCGTCAACGTATATTTCGAGAGCGTCCTTTTCTGCGATATCAAGAGTTCTACGAAGTTCAATAGGCAATACAACCCTGCCAAGCTCGTCCACCTTGCGGACAATACCTGTAGACTTCATTATAACTCCCCCCATCTTTTCAAGTGACATAACATAGTATAGTCATGATACCATAAAATTGTAATATTGGTCAATATAATTCCACTGTTTTTACGATATTTGTTAATTATTATTAATGTTTATCACAATTTGTCAGGGGGATTTTACTATGAATATTTGTCCGGTATGGCTATTATTTATTATACAGCAGAATGCTGTCAGGGTAAATTAAAATGCTTAATGCAATATGGGCCATTATGATTTTTGCGGGAGTTATTACCGCTCTTTTTACCGGAAGGACAAAGGAAATCTCAGACGCAGTTCTGGCAAGCTGCGTAAGTTCAATACAGCTTATTATAACAATGGTTGGGGCCATGTGTCTATGGACAGGTGTTATGAGGGTTGCTCAGAAAGCCGGACTTGTTGACAAACTTGCAAAACTTTTAAGGGGAGTATTTAAGTTTATATTCCCCGGCATTCCTAAGGACCACCCCGCCAATGGAGCCATTGCAATGAGCATAAGCGCAGATCTTCTTGGTCTGGGAAGCGCAGCCACGCCCCTTGGGATAATGGCCATGAAAGAACTGTCCAATATTAATGGCAACAGTCCCACAGCAAGCAACGCAATGGTTATGTTCGGGGTGCTGAACTCAGTATGCATACAGCTGATTCCTGCTTCAATACTTGTAATACGCCAACAGGCAGGCTCTGTAAAACCGTCATCCATTATGCCTGCAGTATGGATTACATCACTTATTTCTGCCACAACCGGAATTGTAGCGGCAAAATGTATGGAAAAAAGAGGGCTTTAACATGGTAGATTTTATTGCCGGATTCTCTGTTGCCGGAGTTATCTTCATAATAGTTATATATGCCTACCTTAAAGGCGTACCCGTATTTGATGCTTTTGTCGAAGGAGCCAAAGAAGGAGTAAAGGCTGCAATTGACGTGCTCCCTGTAATGGTGGGCATATTGGCGGCTGTTTCCATATTGAATGCATCGGGGCTTGTTGATATACTGACTGGCCTGCTGAAAGGACCATTAAGTTTAATAGGGATTCCTGCAGAAACAGTGCCCATGCTTCTTTTGCGCCCCTTTTCGGGAAGCGCCTCCTTAGGGCTTTTTACTGAGCAGATAAAAACCTTTGGACCTGACAGCTACCTGGGTAAAGCTCTGTCAACCATTATGGGCTCAAGTGAAACAGTACTCTACATATTGCCTGTCTATTTTGGAGCGGTTAATGTAAAGAATACCCGTCATGCTGCTGCAGCCTCCCTGATAGCATCCTATACAGGAATGCTTGCAGCAATTTATATCTGCCGTATCCTGTGATTACTTTTAATGCTTCTTCTTATAAAGTTCCCATTAACTATCCCAAATAGCTTGCCAAATTATCCTTCTTTTTGTACATCCACCATTTCAACAGTTTTTTCACCTTCCTTAATAAACCGAATATGATGGTAGTATGGGCGAAGAAGCTCGCTCTTATATTGGTTGCCTCAAAAGAGGAGGGGTTCTATGTCTAAAGAGATTGTGGATGTACAAAATGTCGGAATGAAATACCAGTCTCTTAATGGAGAAATCAATGCTCTTGAGGATATTTCTTTTTCTGTGAAAAAGGGAGAGTTTGTAAGTATTGTAGGGCCAAGCGGGTGTGGCAAATCCACCCTTTTATCCGTTATATCGGGTCTTATTAAGCCAACCCACGGAAAAGTGTTTATTGATGGTGAAGAAGTGACAAAAACCTCCCATAAGGTAGGCTATATGCTTCAAAAGGATTACCTTTTTGAATGGCGCACTATTTACCAGAATGTAATACTGGGACTCGAAATAAGAAAGATCTTAACTCCTGAGAACAGGGAGCATGCCTTAGAGCTATTAAAAACCTATGGTTTATATGAGTTTAAAGATAAATATCCAAATCAGCTTTCAGGAGGCATGAGGCAGCGCGCGGCACTTATAAGGACTCTGGCTGTCAAACCCGAAATCCTTCTTTTGGACGAGGCCTTTTCTGCTCTTGATTATCAGACAAGGCTTGCGGTAACAGAGGATATCTACAGCATTATAAAAAACGAAGGAAAAACGGCAATAATGGTCACCCATGATATAGCCGAGAGCATAAGCATGTCGGACAGGGTAATAGTTTTGACCAGAAGACCCGCCGTTATCAAAAGCATACATTCAATAGAGTTTGCCGACTGTCCCAATCGTACGCCTTTAAAATGCAGGGATGCTCCTAATTTCCGTCAATATTTCAACACCATATGGAGGGAGCTGGATGTACATGTATAAAATTGATGAAAGCCTTTCCCCCGAGCGAAAGGCGTTTCTTAAAAAAGTCCGTGCCCAAAAAATTGCTACCTGGATTATCAGGGGGTTAATTCTTATATTGATTTTTGTATTTTGGGAAATAGCAGCTTCATTGAAACTTATTGATCCTTTTGTGACAAGCCAGCCATCAAGAATGATAAGGACTTTTTTGAACCTTTACCGTGAAGGCAAGCTCTTTCTCCATATTGGGGTAACCTTGATAGAAACAGTTGCAGGCTTTGTAATAGGAACCATACTGGGTACTTTCATAGCCATAATTTTGTGGTGGTCTGATTTTACCTCAAGGGTTCTGGAGCCCTATCTGGTGGTTCTTAACAGCCTTCCAAAGGTTGCCCTGGGACCAATATTCATAATATGGATTGGAGCAGGACCCTATGCAATTATAGTTATGGCTCTTGCAATCTCCCTTATAGTTACCATTCTCGAGGTTTTAAATGCTTTCATACATACAGATGAAGACAAGATTAAACTTGTAAAAACCTTTGGGGCAAACCGCCTGCAGGTATTTTTAAAGGTGGTTTTCCCGTCAAACATACCTGCCATGATTAATGCCTTAAAGGTAAACGTTGGCCTGTCATGGGTTGGAGTAATTACAGGAGAATTTTTAGTTTCAAAAGCCGGGCTGGGATATCTTATCGTATACGGAGGACAGGTATTCCAGATGGATCTTGTAATGACCAGCGTTATCATTTTGGCTGCTGCCGCGGCCCTTATGTATCAGGGTGTGGTATGGATTCAAAAAAGACTGGTAGGACAAAATGAAGTCCAAAAGCAATATTAAATATATAAATTGACGGTGCAGAAGCGCAATTTTTGCGCCCTGCGCTGTCGCAAAAAATATAGGGAGGGTGATAATATGAAAAAATTGTGGCTAATCTTTGTCGCTGTACTTCTTGTAACATCCTTGGTTTTAGTTTCATGCTCCAAGGAAAACAAGGATAAGGTAAAGATTACATTGAGTGAAGTAACGCGCTCGGTATTTTATGCACCTCAATATGTGGCAATAAACAAAGGCTTCTTTGAGGAGGAAGGAATAAGCCTTGAAGTGACAAACGGACAGGGTGCCGACAAGGTTATGACAGCAGTGGTGTCCGGACAGGTGGATATTGGTTTTTCCGGCCCCGAAGCATGTATCTACGTTTATAATGAAGGAAAGGAAGACTATGCGGTAGTATTTGCCCAGCTTACAAAAAGAGACGGCTCATTCCTTGTAGGTAGACAACCTGAACCGGACTTCAAATGGGAGAACCTGAGAGGCAAATACATAATTGGCGGAAGAAAAGGCGGAGTGCCTGAAATGACCCTTGAGTATGTTCTTAAGCAGCATGGCTTGATACCCAATGTGGATCTGACAGTGGACACAAGCATACAGTTTGCAGTTATGGCCGGTGCATTTACCGGAGGTACCGGTGATTATGTAGCACTCTTTGAACCAACTGCCACAATGGTTGAGAAGGAAGGAAAAGGCTATGTGCTGGCATCCATAGGCCAGGAAAGCGGTGAAATTCCCTATACATGCTACTATGCCAAAAAGAGCTTTATTGAGAAGAATCCTGATATAATCCAGCGCTTTACCAATGCACTATATAAGGGACAGCTCTGGTGCGACTCTCATACTCCTCGCGAAATAGCCGAGGCCATAAAGGATTCCTTCCCGGATACTGATTTGGATACCCTTGAAAATGTAGCCAAGCGTTATAAGGAAATTGATGCCTGGAACAAGGACCCCATCCTTAAGGAGGAAGCTTTGAACCGCCTTATGGATGTTATGGAAGAAGCCGGCGAACTTACAAATAGAGCACCTTATGACAAGATTGTAACAACAACTTTTGCAGAGAAGGCAATTAAAGAAATAACCCTTAAATAACAGAAGTTTGGAAGTTTGATAGGTTATAAATGCTGCAGGTATTATAAAATCAGGCGAAAATTGACTGCATAATGCATTTCTGAAATTAAAACGACTGTCTTATTAAAGCGGTAAGACAGTCTTTTTATATGCATTTCGGGGGAGCCAAGGCCTGTTTGGAATCAAACGTTTTGGATACTCCGAAACGCAGAGCTGATTTTGAACACGAACCATGAAATATGTCTTGTTTTGGTTATTAAAGTAAAATGATGTCTGTTTATTGACAAAGATATATCCATCTGATAACATGTTTTTGTCAATTTAATATTGCATGGTGCTCATATAATTCTGCCGATATGGGGCGGAAGTTTCTACCAAGCAACCGTAAATTGTTTGACTATGAGTGAAGCTAGTAATGCTGAGAGTATCAGTATTTCCGTGGTAACTGCCCGGAACTTACATGTTGTCGGAAAAACGGCAGCATACAGGTTTTGGGGGGCAGTGATATTTGTATTTGTTATTCATGGATATGCTGATGATTAAGCAAATAGATTTCACTTGTAATCTATTTGCTTTTTTTAATTTTAGCGGAATTTCAAGGCATATGCAGCCGAATGCAAAAAATGGTTTGGAAGCATAATAGGCATTGCATATGCATAATGAAACTCCTATTAACCTGCAGTGAGCATTGACACTTTTGAACAAATTTTTAAGGGGGTAGCTTTACTTTATGGAAAAGCTTTTCAAACTCAAGGAGAATGGTACCAATGTGCGTACCGAGATTGTTGCGGGATTTACAACCTTCTTTGCCATGGCTTATATCATCATGGTTAATCCAAGTATTCTTTCACAGGCAGGTATGCCTTGGGGCGCTGTATTTCTTTCAACAATTATTGCATCGGTAATTGGAACACTTGTTATGGGTCTTGTAGCAAATGTTCCTTATGCACAGGCTCCTGGTATGGGACTTAATGCATTCTTTGTGTTTACTGTTGTTCTTGGCCTCAAATTTACATGGCAGGAAGCTCTTGCTATGGTATTTATCTGCGGTATCATCAACATTCTGATTACCGTAACAAAAATCCGTAAGCTTATTATTAAAGCAATTCCTGAAAGCCTTCAGAATGCAATTGGCGGCGGTATAGGTATCTTTATAGCCTATATCGGCATTAAGAGCGCCGGCCTTCTCAACTTTACATCAGATCCCGGAACCTATGTACAGTTTGGAGAAGGAGGCACAGTTGTTGCAAGCTCCAGTGCAGTTCCCGGCCTTGTTGCGTTGAATACTCCCGGTGTTCTGCTTGCCCTCTTTGGCATTGTCCTGACCTTTATCCTTCTTGTATTAAATGTCAGAGGCGCTATATTAATAGGAATAGTTGCTACAACACTTCTTGGAATTCCTTTCGGTATTACAAAAATAGGTGAGACAATCAGTTTCACCGAAGCTCTGTCACAGCTTCCTGAGACAATGTTCGCTGCTTTCGGAAACCCTGGTATGATATCTCTGTTCAATGATCCAAGCAGAATTCCTCTGGTGCTGATGACAATCTTTGCATTCAGCCTTTCTGATACTTTTGATACAATTGGTACTTTCATCGGAACAGGACGCAAGACAGGTATCTTCTCCGAAGAAGATCAAAAGGCCCTTGAGTCAGGCAACGGCTTTAAGTCCAAAATGGACAAGGCTCTCTTTGCGGATGCTACCGCTACTTCAATTGGTGCGATTTTCGGTACTTCCAATACCACAACCTATGTTGAGAGTGCTGCAGGTATAGGCGCCGGCGGACGTACAGGTCTTACAAGTGTCGTTGTTGCAATCCTGTTTGTTCTCAGTGCTTTCTTTGCTCCATTAATAAGCGCAGTTCCCGGACAGGCTACCGCTGCTGCCCTGATTGCTGTTGGTATTATGATGCTGTCAGCCTTCAAGGATATAAAGTGGGACGATCTGAATGAAGCAATTCCTGCTTTCTTCGCAGGCATTTTCATGGCATTGTGCTACAGCATTTCCTATGGTATTGCAACAGGTTTCATTTTCTACTGCATCGTAAAGATTTTCAAGCGCGAGGCAAAGGAAATCCATCCGGTTCTGTGGGTTGCAACTGCATTATTTATAATTAACTTTGTAATTCTTGCAATTATATAAATTAAGTAATATCGGGTTCTGCAAAAGTGGAACCAGGTAAAATGAAATAACGTATTTATTGCTGGCAGATAATCAAATTTGATTATCTGCCAGTTTATATTTTAATGGTTCTACGTCAATGAACTGCTCCCCGTCAAGTGGACAATGAAATAATTAAAATAAGTTAACAGCCGATGGCGGAAGTTGTCGGCTGTTTTTCGCAAGTAAATACTAAGAGGCTCGATTAAGGTACAGTTATGACCTGCTTGCCGTCCT
>JAAYAD010000099.1 GCA_012719545.1 Clostridiaceae bacterium | reverse complement strand
GCGAGAGACCTGTGCCAATCTTCATCACTCCTTATCATAATGCATATCAATCCACTCTCCCTACATAGGGAGAGACCTGGAAGCTCACGCCATTCTTTTGTACAATGCGGTATTTCAATCCACTCTCCCTACATAGGGAGAGACCTGTGCCAATCTTCATCACTCCTTTTCATAATGCATTTCAATCCACTCTCCCTACATAGGAAGAGACATACTCAGATTTTGAAAATGACCCAATCAATACTATGATTTC
This sequence comes from Clostridiaceae bacterium, assembly GCA_012719545.1. Classification (GTDB taxonomy): domain Bacteria; phylum Bacillota; class Clostridia; order DSM-8532; family DSM-8532; genus DTU059. The sequence goes on along the minus strand of JAAYAD010000099.1, from coordinate 47,731 downwards.
AATCCACTCTCCCTACATAGGGAGAGACGAAAAACTGCGCTACTGGTTGTATAACATTCAAATTATTTCAATCCACTCTCCCTACATAGGGAGAGACTAAATTGTTTTGCTTCAGGTTTGTCCGATCTGAATTTCAATCCACTCTCCCTACATAGGGAGAGACAAGCTTTCACGAGGCTCTATACTGAGGCCAGAGATAATTTCAATCCACTCTCCCTACATAGGGAGAGACATTGCCGCAGGAGCAGTCCCAAGTACAACAATACAATTTCAATCCACTCTCCCTACATAGGGAGAGACGCAAACACACATATATAAGCGAACCTCTAATGATATTTCAATCCACTCTCCCTACATAGGGAGAGACTATTGGAAGCTGCATCTTTAGATACATTGAAGCAATTTCAATCCACTCTCCCTACATAGGGAGAGACAAACCTTGTTGACAATTTGAAGGAAATTATAAGAATTTCAATCCACTCTCCCTACATAGGGAGAGACCAAAAAGAAGATTTTTTAAAGTATGCTTATAATAATTTCAATCCACTCTCCCTACATAGGGAGAGACGCAATTAGCTCATGAATTTGATGTAATTGCTAAAAATTTAAATCCACTCTCCATACATAGGGAGAGACCAATATGACACAGGAACAAATAGCAGACTTAAAAAATTTCAATCCACTCTCCCTACATAGGGAGAGACAGACTTCATCTGCCCAGCGAATAGTTCTCATTTTAATTTCAATCCACTCTCCCTACATAGGGAGAGACGTAGACGGAAGCAAAATATTGCAGGATAGCAACATAATTTCAATCCACTCTCCCTACATAGGGAGAGACGCTTGAAAAATTAAGAGAAAGAAATAACAGGGTAATTTCAATCCACTCTCCCTACATAGGGAGAGACAGCTTGCACTCTTTTGCACTCGATATGTATTCCAGATTTCAATCCACTCTCCCTACATAGGGAGAGACGTGCAAGGTGGGGGATACGGTGTATATCGCGGTAAAATTTCAATCCACTCTCCCTACATAGGGAGAGACACGCACCGTGAATGACATTTGGCCAGGTCCATATTAAATTTCAATCCACTCTCCCTACATAGGGAGAGACTTATTATTGGTATTATTGTTTGATACTTGTTTTCTGATTTCAATCCACTCTCCCTACATAGGGAGAGACCGGGAAAGATTTATGAAATTCATCATTAAACAATAAATTTCAATCCACTCTCCCTACATAGGGAGAGACGCATGTCGCCTGCACCAGTACCATCTTGACCTTTATTTCAATCCACTCTCCCTACATAGGGAGAGACATAGATCAGCCTTTCCTTATGCCTGTTGAAGACGTATTTCAATCCACTCTCCCTACATAGGGAGAGACTGCCCTTCAATTTAAACAGTGTGCAAATATCAAACGATTTCAATCCACTCTCCCTACATAGGGAGAGACGAAGATGGAGGATGAAAAGACCGGGCAAGTCAGAATTTCAATCCACTCTCCCTACATAGGGAGAGACAAAACTATTGCTATGGTTGAAATGGTACAAAGATATTTCAATCCACTCTCCCTACATAGGGAGAGACGTATCAAATGAATTCCGAATATGATCTGTATGAACATTTCAATCCACTCTCCCTACATAGGGAGAGACTCGGCCAGTTTGGTTAAGTGGTCAGGAAGTATCAGATTTCAATCCACTCTCCCTACATAGGGAGAGACTCCCTGGGAGCACTACAACGGTTAAAATATATTGATTTCAATCCACTCTCCCTACATAGGGAGAGACAAACATTTTGATTCGGTGCTTGAAAAGGCTTACAATTTCAATCCACTCTCCCTACATAGGGAGAGACGAGTATTTTAGGAAACAGTTTATTAACGAAATAAATTTCAATCCACTCTCCCTACATAGGGAGAGACTAATATTGTCTGACTATGTACGTTGTATGAAAAAATTTCAATCCACTCTCCCTACATAGGGAGAGACAGATTCTCTTGGTTCTTGGTTTGATTATATAGGAATTTCAATCCACTCTCCCTACATAGGGAGAGACAGGTTGGCAAAGGATATTTATAATAGGGATCCGTTGATTTCAATCCACTCTCCCTACATAGGGAGAGACAGCAAAATATCACAAAAAAACATTTATTTATAACAATTCTTTTATTAATACAATACAATTATTCGCAATAATTTTTCTCAAATTATTCCTATTATGCTAATTATTTTAACAAAATAATGGTGCGGATCATCTAAGCAGTTTTTGTACGCTTCACATTCGCACCAATTATATAATTAATGTTCCTTCCATATCAAAACTTTCTTTAACGCCAATATGTTCAACTTTTCCTCTGTAGTTATTCCCTAAATAATAAAATCTCAAGCTATCCTTTTCTTTATCAATAATATTTTCCAACAGTGCTTTTACTTCTGTCGTCTTAGCAGCATCCATAACACACTCGAATACGGAATTTTGTACTCTCTGTCCAAAATTAGTACACACCTTTGCAACTTTTCTTAGCCGCTTTCTTCCTGCTTCAGTAGCTGTATTGACATCGTATGTAATCAAAACTAGCATTCTTTCACCTACTTCCACAAAAAAGGTGGGTATTCATCCAAGTCGCCACGTATGTATCTTGCTAAAAGCAAAGCTTGTACATATGGCGCTAATCCCCACTCAATCTTTTCTTCTATAAACGGATGTCTGATTATTTCTTTTTGTCTCTGTTGCCAATGCATTAAGACATTTTTCCTGGTATCTTCAGTTATTTCTATAGAGCCATTTTCTCTTATTTTAAAGCCTTTTTCTCCAATAATTTGTTTATTAATTAGAGAAATAACAAAACGATCTGCCATAACTGGTCGAAATTCCTCTATTATGTCTAGGGCAAGTGAGACTCTTCCTGGACGATCGGTATGAAGAAAACCAACATAAGGATCCAGGCCAACAGTTTCAAGTGCAGATGCTATTTTATTTGTATATAAAGTATAAACAAAAGATAGCAACGCATTTATACGATCACGTGGAGGTCGCTTATTTCGACCATTAAAGCCAAAGTATTCTTTTTGGTGCAGAATCATATCATTAAAAACAGAGAAATATAACGCTGAAGCCTCTCCTTCAAAACCTCTCAATTGATCGATTGATTTACATTCTTTTATAAGATAAATACGTTCCTGAAGCTGTGCAGATACTTTTTTAAGCTTATCAATATCAACACTTAATGGATGTTCTCTGGTAACTCTTTCAATTGCCCACCTTGAATTATAAACTTTACCTATTATGATATTGCGTGCAATTTTTAATGATTTTTCATTATCTTCAGAGATACGATATTGCTCTTTTCTCAAAGTTACATTTCCATGTACTTCTCCTGTAACTCTAGCTAAAAAGTTACCATTAGGTGTCAAAAAACAAAGAGAAATGTTACGTCTTGCGCACTCACCCATCAGAGCAGGACTTGCACCATTAAATCCAAAGGAAACTATTGACTCCAAATTATGTAACGGTATCCTTCCCAAAGTTTTATCCTGATTCAATATCACGATTGTTTCACCATCCAAAGATAGATATGAATCAGGTGTCGTAACATATAATGTGTTAAGTAGTTTTCTCACTAGTTCCCTCCTTAATCATACTGTTAATATAATCATTTACAGATTTCTTTCCTAGCATTGGTAAACAAATATGCTGTAGTGAACAACCCTTGCATTGTTTCGATATTTTAACTTTAGGAGTATATCTGCGGTGATAATATTGATGCATTTCATTGAATCTTTTTCTCACCTTATCTTTTAGCTCATTTGTAAAATTGACTTCATATCTATGACGTGTTTCTCCATAAAAAAGGAAACCTGATTTAACTTCGCAGCACAACATTTCCTCCAGGCACATAGCCTGTGCTGTAAGTTGCAATATATCAATGTCATTACTTTTAGGGCGTCCTCTTTTATATTCAGTAGGATATGGTAAATATTTTCCGTCTCTTCCATACAACAAGGCTCCATTATCAGAACGGTGGAATTCCACAACATCGCACACACCGTATATTCCAAGTTCTGCAGAAAAAACTGGCATACCTCGTGTAATGATTATATCATTCCTAGTCTCCGTTTTGAGGGAGTCATGAGCACGTGTATGCAATAAATGGCCTTCCACCGTCCGAAGATTTTCTTCCCACTGTTGCTCGATATGTATCAATGCCCATTGGCGCCTGCAAAACTCAAAATGTTGTATACCTGACAGGCTTAGGTAATCATCTTCTTTGTATGGCATTATACTAACCTCTTTAATGTAACTCCCTGTGGTATTTTTTCTTCATTGACTTCAATTATATAATCGTGAAAACTCCTGGGTACAACAACACCGTCTTTTCTCTTTGCAGAAATAGATTCAAAAAGTTTATAAGCTGAGCAGTTTCCATATATACTATCATGCTTGAAAATGAATAGAGCTCTTGTTGCCATTTTCCCTCGAGCAGCAGAGTGATCAAAGTCAAACATATTTATAAGTGCATCCCAAAATAGTTTAAGATCTTCCTCTGAGAAACCTGTCCCTCCTGTTTCTTTGAGAGCAAGATTTGGAGATATAAATCCGTCTACACGATACAACGCATACGGAACAATATTTTTTCTGCCCATTTTAGAACTTTTTTCTCCCTCATTGGCATATGTACAGCTTGTAATCCCGATTTCTTGAGGAGAAATTATGTCAACGCTTTTTGCAAAACCTAATTGAACTGGCCCCCTGACCTGACCGCAATTATAAGCCAGGGTCATAACTGCACCAAATGCCCGTATGTCGTAGAAATTATCACACATAAATCTTGTTAGTTGTTTAAATTCTTCCTTTTCTGGCTCATCTGCTGTCACTTTACCTTTTGAATCAGTAGGCGGCTGAACGTTGCATTCTTTATATGCCCATTTTCTATTTGTATCAAGTGGAATACCATTTCTCACATAAATCCTGTATCCTTGCTGATCCTGCTTAACAATGTCAACATAATTTCTGATTTTTCTTTTTATGCACACGTCAGTTACGATACCATAACCAGTTTCTGCATCTCTGCGTGGTACATTACCTGCGTCCGGATCTCCATTTGGATTTCCATTTTCCACTTCAAAAAACATACTAAATTCATATCTGTTTTTTATTGCTTCACTCATTCTGATAATACCTCCTAATATTTATTTCTTTATTTATTTCTTATAGAATGAATTTCTTTGATGATAAAAGCCTAAATAAAACAGCCCTTGTTCATCTAAGGACAATACTTTTGGAAATGGATCTACATCGAGCTTATCCATAATTTCTGTTATTTTTCTTTCAATACTTGCTCCGTAGTCAGATTTTGATATATGGTGCTGGACAAGTGACAATAGAATAGGAAAAGTAGTGGCAGGAGTAGTACTCGCTGAAGAAAAATATCTGTCACGTATTGTTGATTTTACTTCTGGATTTGCGTCTTTTTGAGCTTTTTCCAGTACAGCAAACAGTCTGCCTAAAAGATAAGCCTTATTCTTGCTTTCTTCGTTCAATGCCAATGTTAAAACCTCCTTATACATTTTGTTTTTCATTTTTCTTTCTTTTCTCAGCAAGCATGCCTTGAGTATTGATGCTTTGTAATAGTTTACATTCTGTTCTCCCCGTATTCTTAATAAAATAGTCTGATATAAAGAAGCCGGATAATCATCCCCCATAATAATTGAGCGCATGAGCGAAGTCGATAAATAAGTTGAAATCGACTTGTCTTCAGATTTTTGGGGAAGTGTTTCATTGAGTATCTTCCAGACAGGGATAGAAGGAAGATCTGACTCAAATTGTCTTTGTATGGATAGATCTTCATAATGGCTTGTAATGCGATTAATAAAACTGCCAAAATTACCTTGAAGGAAAAATCGTACAGATATTCTAGCAGCATTGGGAGATAATCCTAAAACATAAAAGCGAATATTGTTATCCAATACATTTTTATAAAAATTATCGGCATCTACAGAATTACCTTTTGAAATGCTGTCAAGTATTTTTTTTACAATCATCTCTGCTTGTTCTGAACGCACATATTTTTTATTTTGTTGCTCTGTAAAAATTTCAGAACAATCCATAAAAATTGAAAAGATATCCTGATATATTGGAGCTGCTGTTTCCGCCCAGAATACTACTGTTGTGTCCCCAAGTATTATTTTGTGGCTATTATCTGATAATAATTTATTAAGTGCGGTAGCATAGGCAAAAGCTGCATATTCTCCTACTGGAGCATTCAATCCCTGTTTTAATTTTTTCGATGGATTATAGGATTCATAGGCGTTAGCATTAAATGATACAAGTTTATTGCCCATTGGTTGGCCATTATAGAGTCCTTTAATGGAATCATGCAATACTGTAATTGAAGTTTTTTCCCCAGTAACCAGACACTGTTGTACTGTATTTTCAAAACTGTTTCTTTGTATTTTTTTGTATATTTCCCATGCTTTTCTAACAACAGGAATATTGTGAACATCTTTTATTCCGTGATAACGGAATATAAAGACTGCCCCTTTGTATATTTCATCAAGATATTCCGCAAATAAAGGATTTGCAGAAGCATTATCAGGATTCCATTTTTCCAGAAATTTAATAACTGATTCTGCTTCCTTGCATGGAGCATTTCTAAGAATTTGAATGTTAAATTCTTTGAATGCATTAAAACATTTTCGGGTCATTTCTTTATTGTCCTTGCTATCAAATCCCAATACATAGCTTGAGTTGCCAAAAAGAAAATCTGGTTGAGCTTTAGTTCCAGATCTTCCTGTAACAGGTTGGGGAACCATCATGGGCTTTGGCACTAGCTTTTTACCATCGTGAATCTTGCATGATGTTATATTGATTAGATCTCCATTATCATCGATATTAAGAGAAAAGGATATTTTAGCTATTCCATAACCTTGTTTGGGAATCATACTGTTTGCATCTTCTGCAAGTATCTCATAATAGCGTACTAGAGTATTAAGCATCCCATCACCTCACTTTCTCAACCTCGTTAAGATCTATTACTCCATTAACCATTTTTGCTCTGAAAAAAATAGGTATTATGTTATGCTTATCAGAATAATCCATATCATATAGCATCATGCCATAATCCTGTTCACCAACCAGTTCACTTTTGGGACACTCTCCTTCCAGCAAAGTTACTTTAGCTGGGAACTCTCTGCAGCCAAGATATGCTTTATGAAAGTACTGGCCATTTCGTAATCGTCTAAGCATTATATTATAGTGTTTTTCGGGAGTATCTCCTTCTTTACTGTTCACACCTGTCATAAAAAATTCGGCTTCAATAACATATTTAACGTTCTTTAAAATTGTAGACGACCTTTGTTGTATTGACCTAGTTGTATCAATATACCCTTTTGCACCCTTTTGATTAGTCATCAATGATTTAACTTCAGTGTCAAATATCTTGCTGTTTACTTCGTTTCTAAGAATAGTAGTAAACTCTGGCTTTCTTAACACATGTATTTTGTTAATTTTCCATTTTATTTGTGGTCGCCAATATATTGATTCCAATATTCCTCGTGCAGCAGATGGGGTAATAAAATCGTAGGAATACCTCTCAACTTTAAGCTCTGGTCGAGTAAAAAGAGCATACTCCCCTTCTATAAGTACTTTAATTCCATATCCCAAAAAAAACACCTCACTCGCCAATAACTTGATCTATTAAATAAATTCAGCAATACCTAATTCATCAATGATTATAATCCCTGTTTCTTTTGAATAATCTTCGGGGTTTATGAGAATACTTATGTTCTCTCCATAATCCTTTACAGCATTTATTTGCTTCAATTTGATATATTCATGCTTGTATAAATTAACCGCGTATTTTTGAAGTTTTCGAAGCAGATCTTTGTTAAAAGCTACATACTCTAATTCATGTATTATTTTTATTGCATTTTGATCGTATTTCACAATGACTGAATATGTATTGTTATCTATTATTTTAAAATCATCAGCTATATCTTCAAAATCAAAGATGAAGTCTTTCGGCATAGAAAGATTGTAGCCTTTATTCAATCTTTTGATTATGCTTTTCTTATCCAATTCAGAGCCGTCCATATTTGTAAACAAAATATCAAAATATTCCTTTATCGCCTCTGGTGAGGAAACATCATTATACTTTGATGCTACAATTTCTGTGATACTTCGCCTTTGATTTAAATAATTGGCATAAGCTGATTTTGAATTTAATTTATAATCATTTTCTTCAAAATCAAAAACAAAGACGTAAGCTACATCATACTTTCTTTCACGGTTACATCTTCCTGCAGATTGAATTATAGAATCTAATCCGCACATTACCCTGTAAACGACAGGAAAATCCACATCAACTCCTGCTTCTATTAGTGTGGTAGAAACTACTATACATTTTTCACCATCTTTTAGCTTACGTTTAATTTCACCTATCACATCCAGGCGGTGTGCTGGGCACATATATGTCGAAAGATAATAAAAACCTTCTTTAGATTCTTTAGTCAACCTTTCAAACAGTTTATTAGCCTGTTTTTTCGTATTGACTATAATGAGACATTGATGTTCTACTGTTATGCGGCTTAGGAGTTCATCAACTTTTATAGTACCAATGAATTGGATTTTTGTCCTGTTGAAAGAGTTATATAGTTCTTTTATATTTCCGCATATCTCTCCACAGATAACTTTTTAGGAATAAACCTCTCCAATTCAGGTTGAGTAGCACTACATAATACAATAGTGCAATTATAATTATGTACAAGTTCCTCCATCGCCTTTACACAAGGCAGTAGGTAGTCTGTTGGAAGCATCTGTACTTCATCAAATACAATTACGCTGTTCGCTATATTATGTAATTTTCTAAGCTTAGATGATTTGTTTCCATAAATTGATTCAAAGAATTGAACATTGGTTGTTACTATAATAGGCATGTCCCAGTTTTCTGTAGCAAGTTTTTTTATATTAATGTCATTGTCATTACTATCATCAAAGTCAAAATTTGAATGATGTTCTAAAACTAAATTTTCTCCAAATATATCTGAGAATACTTTTGCGTTTTGTTCTATTATACTAGTAAATGGAATTACATAAATCACTCTTCTGATATAATTTTGTTGATTAGAATTTATATGCCTTAATGCAAAAGCCATAGAGGAAATAGTTTTTCCTCCACCTGTTGGAACAGTAAGTGTATAGATTCCAGGTTTCCCCTGAGCCTTATTCAGACATTCCTCAAATATCTGTTTTCTTTTTTCTTTAATGAAAGAATCAACAACAAATGAATTTGCGTACCTGACTATTTTATCTTCCAGATTTACAAAATTGCATTCAACTCCTCTTTTAACTGTACCGTTTTTCATGAATCGTTCTGTATCCAAATAATCTGCATCGACTAAACATGAAAAAAGCATACGTATTAAAAAGGAAAGACAATAACCTAAATCAAGGGCATCTAATGGTTTAGTGTCAGCAATTTCTTTTATCATTATGTTCATGGAAGGATACATATCTGGACCTATTTCCTTAGAAAAATCTCCGTAATATGGGACTTCTTTTTTTAATCTAGCATATAAACTTTTATCATTACAGGTGTCTCCCCAACCGCCCCCATTCAATAACCCAGAATGGTGCCCGGTAATTATATACCCTAATAATTTACCTAGAGGCTCATTTATTTTTTCAAGGACTTGGGCACCAGCAGTTGAATGATCACATATACTGCCATTGTTCTTTATCCTGTCCTGAAATTCCTTAGAATATTTGCCTACATCGTGTAGAAGACCACACAGATAAGCTAGATTATTTTTTCGTATAATCTTTGCCATATCAGCTGCAATTCTGGCAGTTTCACATAAATGTTCAAGCAGCAATTGTTCTTTGTTGTCATCTGTTCTATGGGCAATATACGGCATAATATCACCTTTAAGATTAAAATCACGCTATTACCCCAAACTCACTTCAAATAAAATGACAAATTTTGTACTTATTTTTAGTATGACAAACAATAAAATAATTGTAAATAACATTTTGCCATTTTTTCAAAAATATCTATTATTTAAAGGGGCTGTCGTCTTGACACCCCCTTTAAAGCCTTAGGTTTACAGTAAACTAAAGCTTCTCAATGATTCATATGAATAATGATATAGCTAAACTATATAAATCACTTTTCGCCTTCCATTCTGAGCCCCGTCATGAAGTACTTGTTGAGCAATATGTAGATTATAAGGATGGGGATCATGGAAATTACACTGGAAGTAAGAATTTCGTTCCACATTACAAAACCTGCAGACTGGCTCTGGGAAGCCTGAATTCCCACAGGCAGGGTGAATTTCTTAACATCCTTGATATACAGCATTGCCTTTGTGAAGTCGTTCCAGAAGCTTAGGAAAATAAAGGTTGCCTGGGTTGCCAGTACAGGACGGGAAAGAGGCATTGCTATTCTGAAAAAGCATCCTGTGCGTGTTAAACCATCAATTTTAGCTGCTTCCTCAACCTGCTTTGAAAAATTCATGAAGTACTGCCTCATGAAGAATATGTAGGTCACATTGACGGCGCTTGGTATAATCAGCGCACTGTAGGAGCCCATCATTCCAAGGCTTCTTATAATCAGATAGTTGGGTATTAAAAGCACCTGGCCGGGAATGGTCATGGTAGCAATAAAAAGGGATAAAAATGCCTTGCTTCCCTTGAAGGAAATCTGGGCAAGTGCATAACCTGCCATACTGTTAAGAATTACATTCACAAAAGTTCCAACCGCTGCAACATACAATGAATTCAGAAACCATCTGGGATATTGGGCAGTTCCTCTGAAAATATCAATATAGTTCTGGAAGGTAAAGTTCTTGGGTATAATTGATATTCCGCCTCCCGTGATTTCCTTGAAAGTCTTGAAGGATGCCGAAACGGCCCACAGGAACGGATATAATGTTACCAGTGCATATATTATCAAAATTAAATACAATAAAGGTCTTAAAATATTTCTAGTTTTACGCCTATTCATGCTTTTGCCCCCTCCCCTTATGAATAAAGTTTCTCACTCTTGTTCATTTTATTGGCCAATAGGCTTGCAAGAATAATGGCAATGGCCAGAATAATTGCTACCGCGGAGGCAAGACCCATATCGTTCAGTAAGCTGAATGCGTACTGGTAAACCATCAGCGCAACAGTCAGGGTTGAGTTCTGGGGACCACCCGAACCATTGGAGAATATGTATGCCTGGTCAAACATCTGGAATGTACCAATTATACCTGTAATAAATACGAAAGTTGTAATCGGCTTCATATGGGGAACCGTTACGTTCATAAACCGCTGGAATGCATTGGCTCCATCCACCTCTGCCGCTTCATAAAGGCTCTGAGGCACATCCTGGAGCGCTGCCAGATAGATGGTCATGTAGTATGGAACCGTTGACCATATATTCATGGCCATAATTATTTTTAGAGCAAACTTGGGTTCATTCAGCCAGTTCTTCATTTCGGTGATTAAGCCTAAATTATGAGCAATCTGGTTGAACGGACCGCTTATACTGAATATAAACATGAATATCATTGTCAAAGCAGTTGATGATGTGAGAGTAGGAAGAAAATATATAATTCTGAAAGCCTTCTGGCCTTTTATCTTGCTGTTGAGCACGGCTGCAATTATTAGTGCCAGAATGGTCTGGATAGGCGCAACCACTGCAACAAATCTTACGGTATTGGAAAAAGCTTTATAAATTCTGTCTTCAGTAAAAACTCTTTTATAGTTTCCTAATCCTATAAAATCAAAAGTCCATTTAAAAAGATTCACTTCATGAAAAGACATGTAAACAGCCAATGATACCGAAATGTATACAAATATGCCCAGGATGACGGCGGCGGGAGCTATGAAAGAATATCCCTGAATATGGTCCATAAGCCTGTTTCTGTTTAACTTCTTCATATGGCCACCTCGCAATGATTAAATCAGACAATCATCAATAAAAATACCACCATAAGACCATTTTAACACAAAAGAGCTTTTGCCTTGCTTAATTTACCGCAAGTTAAAAGCCCCCAAAATAAAAATTAAATTTTATAAAAATTTCTGGAAGCATATACCAGGTGCAGCATAAGCTGCACCTGATTTAAATGCTCTATTTAATTAATTATTTAATCTGCTTGTTAGCTTCATCTTCAGCAGCCTTCATAACTTCTTCCAAAGTAGATTCGCCCTGAACAGCTGCATTGAAGAAGTTCTGGAATTCCTTGTTTATAATGCTCAGAGAATCGCCCTTCTGCCATGATTTAGCGTAATCAGCGCCCTTAATGTGAGGAATGAGGTACGGATCCTTGTCAACTCCCATTGAAGCGGCAACGTCAGATCTTGAAGGAAGAACGCCTGCGCCGGAGCACCATGTGGTCATACCCTTGGGTCCTGTAGCAAACTTGATGAATTCAAGGGCAGCTTCAGGTTCTTTTGTATCCTTGCCGATGGCATAACCAACTGTGAATACCATGGTGGTCTTCTTGCCCTTGTAAGTGGGAACCTCAACAATTCCGAATTCTACTTCGGGGAACTGCTGCTTTAAGGTTCCATATACCCAGTTACCTTCAATCATCATAGCTGTCTTCTCGTTACCGAATGCTTCACCGTTCCAGCCCATACCAAGGTCTGCAGGTGTCATAACACGCTTAGCTTTAGCAGCGTCATAAATCATTCTCATGTTGTTGATAATGTCAGGATGTCCAAGGTTTGACTTGTTACCGTCTTTAACAATTTCTGTTCCGTCTATTTCGAGAAGGTCAAGGAGACGAGCAAGGTCCTGGTTATATGTAAGAGCTATAACACCCTGAGGCAGTCTTGCCTGAATCTTTGAAAGGAATTCTGCTCCATAGAGTTCTTCCTGTGTTGCAGGAATTTCCTCTTCCTTTACCCACTTCTTGTTGTAATAGAGGGCAAGTGTTGAGAAGTCCTTGGATACAGCATATAGTTTTCCGTCTTTTTCAAATGCCTTTATAAGTGAAGAATAGAATTTGTCAGCTTGTACGACATTTTTATCAAGTTCTTGCAATACTCCCTGGCTGATGTAGAAGGGAGCCATGTAAGCATCCACATAGAAAACATCTGGTGCCTGACCGGCAATCAAGTCTGCTTTAAGCTGAGTGTCATAATCGGTGTATACTCTTTCTTCAGGAATTATACCGGTCTCAGCCTGGAATTCTTCAAGCATCTTGGCAAAGGCAGCTGTTTCAGCATCATTTCCGCCCCAGCGAGCAACAACGATTTTCTTGCCCTTAAGGTCGACTGAAGGGGTAGATGCAGCAGGTGTCTCTGTCTCACTTGCAGCCTGAGTCGGTGTAGCAGTTGACGTTGCAGGCTCATTTGTCTTTCCGCATGCAGCCAACATAGAAACGGTCAGGGCAAGTACAAGCAACATCGAAAGAATCTTTTTCATTTTTAATTCCTCCACTTAAAAATATTTTTTATTCTAGCCGGTCAAGGAAAAACCCTGATCGGTTAAAACCAGTTACAGAGAAAGCTTTAGTTCATTTTTCAAGGTTACTTTGTTTCCTCTTACTTCAATCTCCAATTCCTTGTTGTTTCCTGTCTCATTGGTAAGCGACAGGTTTTTGTGGTCAATTTCTACCCTTATGCGGTCGTTTCTCCAGATAATTGAGAATTTAAGGCCGTTCCACTCGTCAGGAAGGTGGGGATCTATTTTCAGAATTCCGTTATTTACCCTGACCCCTCCAAAACCGTTAACAACGCATTGCCATACGCCGCCCAGCGAAGCTGCGTGAATACCATGATCAGAAGACTTCATATTCTGGCCCAGATCAATGTCCGCAGCCTGTCTGAACAGCTTATACGCTAACTTTTTGTCTTCAAAATCACTGGCAAGGATTGAATGAGTCGAAAGGGACAGGGAAGAATCATGCAGTGTTCGTGGTTCATAATAGTTCCATGAGGCTTTCTTGACCTTTTCTTCAAAGAGATCACCCAGAAGGTAGAAGAGCAGAAGAACGTCAGCCTGTTTTGTAACCTGCATCTGATTTACCTGTTCCAGGTTGTAATCCTTAAAGATTGATCCTACCTGGGTCTGGTTCTTGTATGGAGTCAAATCAATATCTTTCTTGCTTAAATATGTATCATCCTGTGGAAGTACTCCGTCTTTTGTGGGCTGAGGAAGGAATATTTTATTTACTCTCTCTTTCCACAGCATGTACGCATTTTCCAAACCAAGCTTTTCATCAAGCCTGTTGTAAAGCTCAGGCCTTGATGCCTTAAGTTCATCCCTGAACTCAATGGCCTTGTTTATAGACCACCATGCCATATAATTTGTAAATGCGTTATTGTTTACATGCTCCTTGTATTCGTCAGGTCCGACAACATCATTTATGCAGTATTGCTGCCTTGCCTCATCCCATTCAAGCCGGGACGCCCAGAATTTCGCCGCATCCAGTACAAGTTCATAACCGTACTTGTCCATGAAATCCTGGTCGTTGGTAATGGTGTAATACTGGCATACAGCGTAAACAATATCAGATGTGATATGTTGTTCAATAAATCCGGACCAGATTTTTGTGGGTTTTCCGGTGATTATATCTGCCGCACCCCAGACAGGAGTTGTCTCGCCTTCATCCAGCCATGCGGATTCCCATGGGAACATGGCTCCGTCATAGCCATTCTCTTTCGCCTTTTTGTGAGCTCCGGGAAGCGACAGGTACCTGTATTCCAACAGTGACCTTGCTATCTCCGGAAAATGCCAGGTAAAGTAAGGAAGCATAAATATTTCTGTGTCCCAGAAGGTATGGCCTTTATATCCTTCACCGGTCAAACCTTTGGCACCTATATTCATCCTGTTGTCATGGGCAGGTGTCATTGCCGTTAAATGATACTGGGCAAATCTTACAGACAGCTGATCTCTTCCGTCTATGCTGTCAATTACAATATTGGCTTTGTCCCATACTTTTTGACTCCATGCCCTGGCACTTTCCTGCGCATGATATTCATAGCCCTTGCCGGACTTGTCAACCAGTTCTCTCCAGGAGCGTTCCCTTAATGCTTCCAGAGAGTATTCCTTGTCAATCCATTCTCTGTCACGGCTTGTATGTATGGATGCAAACTTCTCAATGGTAAGTTCATCACCTTTTTTAAGGGAGAAAGTGTATTCCATGGATACCTGGCGCCTGTCCATAACAATCCTGCCGTTGTCAGGAAGCTTGTTGCCATTGATGAAGCAGTTATGCACCATATTAATTACAAAGTCTATCCTGCTTTGTGTGGTGGTTTGGATAAGTTGCAGGCACTTCTTGTCAAACAGTCTTTTATCTCCGTCAGAAAAGTGCTGGACTCCGGAGTTGGTCTGCTGACCGTCGATACCTGAAATAATATCTATGGTTACATCTTTGGAAAGAGCACGAACAGATATCTTCTGACCTATTAAATGCAAGTCTGAGAGCGACACAAAACGTTTTGACTCAAAGGAGATAATTCCCGTTTCCTGAGTCTCCCATAAAAATCTTCTTGTAAGCTCAGCAGTCTTGAGGTTCAAAAATCTTATGTACTCTTTTGGCTCAACTTTGTTAAGATTTAGGGGAACATCATTGATTAAAATTTTTAGCGCGGTGACATCCGCACAGTTTGGAAGTTCGCTTACCTCCGTATCGTCAAACTTGTTGAAAGTCCCTGCTACAAAGGTATTTCGCTTTTCGTTGCAGTATTTTTCTTCTGTGGCTGAACGAATTCCCAGATAGCCGTTTCCAAGGCTCATGATTGTTTCGAATTTGCCGCAGTTCCGCACATTGAAGGCGGTTTCGGCAACCAGCCAGTCCTTTAGATCGTCTTTTCCAACATTATACGCAAGCATATTTTCTCTCCTGTTGTCAAAACGTTTTGGATAGATTTAAAAAAAATAATGTCAAAAAAAGTTAAATTTATGAGGGTAATTATGTAATTTTATACCCGAAACGTTTTCTGTTCAAATTATACCATACCGACGCTGGATCTTTCAATAATTTTGTATGATATTTTTTTAGAATGAGGAACATCTTTGTTCTGAACTATATCGTAGAGCATTTTGGCAGCTTCATACCCCATCTGGTAGAAGTCCTGTTCTACAGTGGTCAGCGCAGGAGAGGTGTACTGGGCTATGGGTATATTGTCAAAGCCCACAATGGAAAGTTTTCCGGGAATATCAATACTAAGCTCCTTCGCGGCTCTCATAGCACCCAAAGCCATAAGGTCCGAAGCGCAGTAAATGGCTGTGATTTCGGGATGTTTGGGCAGGAATTCCTTTACTCTCTCATATGCGATTTCTTCTGAAAATTCTCCGTTGATGACATAATCAAGGGAGAAATTGAGGCCCAGTTCGCGCATTTTATCAACAAATCCGGAATAGCGGACCATTGAAACCGAGGCCTTCTCCTTACCGTTTAAAAATGCTATATTCCTGTGGCCCATTTTATAAAGATATGTAACAACATCCCTGGATGCCTCATAATTGTCGGTAGTTACGCATCCAACCCTTATATTGTCGGCCAGAAGGTCTATCAGCACACAGGGAATCTGGCTGTGGAGAAGCTCCTCATAGTATTTTTCATCGGTGGTTATGCCGGAAACTATAATACCGGCAAGGTTATGCTCCCTTGCAAACTGGAGGTAGCTTTTAGTTCCGGGATTCTTTGAATCCACTGCCATGATAATTATATCATAGCCTTTTTCACGGGTAAAATCGTAAATGGCTGACAGGAATTCCTGAATGATTACATGTTTTGTGCCGCGTTCAAGGCCGCACAAAATATACCCGAATGTCTTGCTCCCTTTCTGCACAAGGCTTCTGGCAATGGCATTGGGATAATATTTAAGCTCTTTTGCTACCTTCTGAATTTTTTTCTTCGTTTCCTCGCTGACATCGTCATAACCGTTCAATGCCCTGGAAACAGTAGTTATGGAATAGCCTGATTTCTTGGCTACATCTTTAATTGTTGGCATCTTCCTTTATCACCTTTCCAAAACGTTTTCAATTTTTAGTATATTTTTTATAAAAAAAATAGTCAAGCCTTCCTTTATGCCCCATGCTTGAGAATCATAAAGGAAGGCTTTTTACTTTAAGTTTTTCTTATTAATTCCGTCCTGCATCTGGTGCAGGTTATGCATATCTTGCCCTTGCCCCTCGGCACACGCAGTTTTGCCTTGCAATTGGGGCATTTAAAAATTCTGTGTGTGGGTAAGTCCTTTATTCTGCCAATTAAGTATCGCAACCAGGAAAACAATGTGCCAAAAAGCGTTACGAACCTGTAATTTTCCATTCTCCTTTTTACAGTATTCCTGGACAGAACTCTGAAAAAGGAATACCCAAGCGGAACATAGCTTAGTACAAGCAATACGGTAAGATTTGCAGCACCGCCTATATATGCCATAATCACAGACAGAACAAGCAAGGCTACCGACAGGTGATCCGTACCGTGCCTGCCGTACATAAACCTGCTTAACCAATTCATTCTGAACATTCCTGACTCCTTGTTCTGATTAAAATTATTAATCATAACTTAATCACGATCTTTTATTGCTGATACTCCGGCTTATAAGCTTTTCAATTTCTACAATGGGTATGATTATTGCCGAAATACCTATGGCAGTAAGCAACTTAGTCCATGAAAGAGCTGTAAGCTCAAAGATGGTGTTTAATCCGGGAACATAAATAACCATCATGGTCAGTACAAAGGAAAGGGCCATTGCAAGCACCAGGAATCTATTGTGAGTTCCAAGGGCGAAAATTGATTTTGTACTTGACCTTAAGTTCAGGGAATGGAATATCTCACACATTGAAAGGGTGAGAAATGCCATGGTCATGCCTTCGACATGGGAACTGCTGTTTCCTTGCAGGAAAGAAATAATAGTAAGTATTGCAATAATTGTTCCCTGATAAATTACCTTAGCACCAAGACCATTTGCAAAAATACCTTCATCAGAACTTCTCGGCGGCTTATCCATTATATCCTTTTCTGCCTTTTCCATTCCCAGAGAAATTGCCGGGAAGGTATCGGTAACAAGATTAATCCACAGGATATGGATGGGGGAAAACAGTTTGAAGTTCCAGATTGTAGCCAGGAAGAGAGCAACAACCTCGCTTAAGTTTGAGGACAATAAGAACTGTATTGATTTTCTGATATTGTCGTATATTCTTCTTCCCTCTTCAACTGCATAGACAATGGTTGCAAAATTGTCATCGGCAAGCACCATATCCGAAACATTCTTGCTTACATCTGTTCCCGTTATGCCCATGCCGACACCGATATCGGCAGATTTAAGGGCTGGAGCGTCATTGACGCCGTCACCGGTCATAGCAGTAATTTTACCGCGTTTTTTCCACGCATTCACAATTCTGACCTTATGTTCAGGCTGAACACGTGCATATACCGAATATTTTTCTATGTTTGCTTCAAATTCCTCATCGGGTATTTTGGACATTTCGGCGCCGGTAATGGCCTGGCTTTCATCTTTAATTATTCCAAGCTCTTTTGCGATGGCAACAGCCGTATCCTTATGGTCTCCGGTTATCATTATGGGCCTTATGCCAGCCCTGCGGCATTCCTCAATCGCCGCTTTTACCTCAGGACGCACAGGATCAATCATTCCGGCAAGACCTATAAAAGTAAGCTCTTTTTCAAGGTTTTCAAAAGATGTGTCCTCAGGCATTGAGCTCCAGTGTCTCAAAGCAGAGCCTAAGACTCTCAAGGCTTTGTCTGCCATTTTCTTATTGGCTTCAAGTATTTTGTCTCTATGCTCGTCAGTTAGGGGAACCTCTCCTTCTTCTGTAATTATTTTGGTACATTTTTTCAGTATTTCATCGGGAGCGCCCTTTGTATACTGAATATACTCTCCGTCCTTTTTGTGAACTGTGGACATTAACTTTCTCATTGAATCAAAGGGTGCTTCCGCTACCCTGGGCATGCTTTTTTCAAGCTCGTTCTTATTCTTGCCTGAATTCACAGCAAATTTGACCAAGGCGCTTTCTGTGGGCTCACCCACTATGCTGCCGTCTTCATCGGACAATGCCGCATCATTGCAGAGTGCCATTGATACTGCAAGCAGTTCATTATTGCCATAGGTGTCCACAACAGTCATTATATTCTGAGTAAGTGTACCTGTTTTATCGGAGCAGATAATCTGCGTGCAGCCAAGAGTCTCGACCGCTGTAAGCCTGCGGATGATTGCGTTTCTTTCAGACATTTTGGTAACGCCAATGGACAGAACCACTGTAACAACTGCCACAAGCCCTTCAGGTATGGCGGCTACCGCAAGGCTTACTGCAAGCATGAATGCATCAAGAATTGAAGTCCCTGAATAATCTCCGTTTCTTAAAATACTAAAGGCGAATATAAAAACACTCACAGCCAGGACTGCAATGCTTAATACCTTGCTTAATGACGCAAGTTTTTCCTGAAGAGGAGTTTTCTCATTGCCTGAGTTTGAAATAATTCCGGCAATCTTGCCCATCTCAGTGGACATACCGGTTGCAGTTACGACACCTTCTCCCCTTCCGTACACAGCGCTTGTGCCCATATAAACCATATTGCTGCGGTCGCCGAGAGGAATATCATCACCTTTATCAGAAGAAAGAGCTTCACTTGTTTTCTCAACGGGTACCGATTCACCCGTTAAGGAAGCTTCCTCCACCTTCAGGCTTGAAGCTTCAATCAGCCTCATATCAGCCGGTATGGCATCGCCGGCTTCAATAAGGACAATATCCCCCGGAACAATTTCCTCTGATTTTATCTGAATTACATGACCGTTTCGTCTTACCTTGGAATAGGGAGAAGACATTTTCTGCAATGCCTCAATGGCTTTTTCAGCCTTGCCTTCCTGAATAACCCCAAGAATTGAATTGAGAATGACTACCAATAAAATAATTACAGCATCTATTACTTCACCAAGGGCTCCTGAGATAACAGCAGCGGCAATAAGAACAATTACCATGGGATCTGCCATCTGCTCAAAAAATCTTACAAGAAGTGATTTTTTCTTTCCCTCATCAAGCTTATTTTTTCCGTACTTGCTAAGTCTTTCCATCGCCTGGGATTCGTTAAGGCCGTTCTTCCCAGATTCCAAAGACTTAAGAACAGTTTCGGCCTGTTCAAAATAATGTTTCATTGAACATTTCCTTTCTTTGATTATTGGTAAATAAATAGACTATGTAGGAGAAATTTCAATTAAATATGAAAATATCAGGTGAAAGCAATTCCCTCCAGTATCCTTGGACAGAGCCAGCAGGCTCCCAATGATATAGTATTTTTCAGATTCCATTTTAATTATTTCTTACAAGAATAATTTACCATTATGGTAAACATATTTAAACTGATTTAATACACTATTTTTTACCTTCTATTAATAAAACCATTGGGGTATATGACATATAAGAATCATTATTTTGATTATGAGTTCATGAGGTTAACCTAAAGCGGCGTCTTTATTCTGCCCGCAAAGAGATAAAAAACTATTTGAAAGGATTAATAGTCGACCTGAAAGTGCATTATTTTTATCATAATTTAGCTTTGAAACTTTTCCGTCATAATTAAGAGTTTAAACTATAGCTGCAAGTAAGCCTTAAATTGGCAGAATAACCTTGTAGCTGTTCTGTCTGGGAAGATTAATAAATTTTACTTTTCCAAATTTAGCAAGGGATTTTTTAATTCTGCTCATACCAACCCCTGTGCTTAAGAAGCTTCTTCTCTCGTCAAAGGCAACAAGCCGCTGATAAAGCCAGGGATTTCGCCTCTCAGGAACACAATCGGAAGAATGCTCATTAGCCCTGGAACTTCCTGACACAGCACCGGGGTTAACAATCTCAATGGACTTTTTGTTTATGGTAACATAAATTCCCCTGGAATAGTCCAGATAATCCCTGTGAACAAGTGCGTTTGCCAGTGCTTCCTCAAAGGCGTTTATTGGGTAATGGCTGTTGTTAATGATATTTTTGACTCTTTCAGTTGCCTTGTCCAAAAGATCCGGTATATTGCCATAAAGAGTTTCCGCATTATTGTTATAAATTATCTTGACATAGCACTGGGGAAGGTACATATGAGGAGCTTTTCCAAACAGCAGAAGGCCGCCAATGGTGGGTGAATAGCCTTCTCCCTTGCCGCTTATAAAGCCAAAGGCCTCCATCAGTATAAGCTGAGGGTGCTCCACCGCTAAATCCATGCTCTTAAAGAATTCATTGATCCTGTTAAAATCCAGATCTTCCAGTGTTGCTCCGGTAACAGTTATTGTTTCAAAGGACATCAGGCCGTTTTCCTGCATTATGGATGCCAGTTCGGCCCTTCTTGCAAAATCTGTGGTGGAACCTCTTCTGATATAAAAAGCTCCCGTTGAAACCACCTGATGAGGGGCATGCCTGCTTCTGTAAATGGTTAGAACTGCAACGTCCTTATTAACAAGACGTACAATATCAAGCCTTACCGGCACAGGAGGGTCGGTGCGGCTGTATATAATCTGCTGTATCTGTTCTTCCTTAAAATCATCAGGATTAATCCCTATTATTTCTTTGGTCTTGTCTTCTATCCCAAAGATAATATGTCCTCTGCCGCCACGGCTGTTGGCTATGGCAGTTACATCCTTTACCAACTCTTTTTTTTCGCTTTCAGTTGCAAGATGCAATTCAGCCTTGAAGTCAAGCTTTTCGCCTTCCTCCTGTTTAAGAAGCTGTTTCAGCTTCTGAACATCCACTTATGCGACCCCCTGTCCTGTCGGCAGATTCTGGGAAGATACTTTTACTTATGTAAAAAACATTTATTAATATTGTAGCCGTCCGGCGTACCTCTTGCTATTTAAAGTGGAGTAAAGCATCGAGCGACACTTGAAAGCCGGATTCTCTCAAGAAACGCTAAATGGATTCAGGCTTATCCATATATTTTCGTAAAGTAGTGTGGGTTATCCAATTATCTCGTAGCTCTCCCAGTTAGCCTGCAAAATATCCGACTGCATTAATATCCTAAAATCAAAGCGGCTCTTTACGCTGCTATAATCCTCTTCACTTATTTTGAATCTTATTTTAGTCTGCTTTCCGTTAAGCTCCCCGTTACATACAAAATATGTATCAGGGCTTACATCTTCATATTCGAAGCTTTCTCCCAAAAAAAGACCTTCTGGAAGTTCCTTCTGATTCTTTTTGTACATTGTTTCACCAGAACTGAATAAGTGCTTCATATTAAATTACCCCCGTAATATATGAAACAGTAAATTTATATGTATATTTTATATATCTTTTAATTCTTTTAAAAAATCAAGCTTATTATACTTTTTATCAAGCTGTGACTCAATATATCGCAATGCTATGTCCGAAAATGTTCCAATAAGCTCCTTTGAAAGTCCAAAGCTGAAAACTCCGCTGTTTTCGGCACACATAACATAAATTATTGCCTTAGCAATGCCATTACTTAGATATATGCTGTCCTTTTCGCCTTTTGCACAGTTTTCGCATAATAAGCCACATTTTTTAACGCTGAAATAAATTGCCTCCATGTCTTTGGTTCCGCAGGAAACGCAGCTTGTAATATGGGGCGGGTATCCTGTTATCTGCATAAGTTTAAAAGCAAAGGCAGAAGACACCAGCATAGGGTCCCGGCCCTTTCTTAAGGCATGAAGGCCATGTACCAACGCATTAAGTACCTGCGGCGAGGATATGGGATCGCGGCAGGCATCGCCGGCCATATCAAGCATATGGGCGGCGTGGGTAAAAGAGACAATGTCATTGGCCAGATCATAAAAGTTGGCCAATACATCACAACTGTTAAAAGAATAATGTTCCTTGCCTCTAAACAGGACATATTCCCCATAAGTCAAAACCTGGGTTCCGAAGGATGAGGGGCCAGGCATTCTTCTGGCATTTCTCGCCGACACCGAAATTTTTCCGTAATCTGCAGTAATCAGTGTCAATATCTTATCTGTATCACTTACGGGAACTTCTTTTATTACGAGCCCCTTTGTCTTAATCAGCGCCATAGAAATGTTTAACCGTCACCCTTGTGACTTGTATCCAAGCTCATTCAACATGTAGTCGCTGTTTCTCCAGTCCTCTTTTACCTTAACCCAGAGCTTCAGATTGACTTTGGAACCAAACAGAGCCTCCATCTCCTGGCGGGCAAGGGTTCCCACCTTTTTGAGCATAACTCCGTTCTTTCCTATAACAATACCCTTATGGGATTCCTTTTCGCAATAAATATTTGCATCTATATCTATTACATCCCTTTCAGGCGTAGGTTCCTTGAATCTTACAACCTCGATGCCTATGCCATGGGGAACCTCATCGCTCAAAAGGTTCAACATTTTTTCACGAATGAGCTCCTGAGCCAATACCCTCTGGGACTGGTCAGTAAGCATATCATCAGGATAATACTTTTCTCCCTCGGGTAGGTACTTATAAATTTCATCCAGAACAATAGCCCTTGTTTTGCCTTCCAGAGCGCTTACGGGAATTATTTCTTTAAAGTCATAAGCCTTGCTGTACTCATCAATAAGAGGAAGAAGCAAGTGCTTGTCAATAAGATCAATTTTGTTGATGAGAAGTATTACCGGAGTACTTACTTTCTTAAGCTCTTCAATTATGGATGCATCGCCGGGTCCAATTTTGCTGTCCCTTGCATCCACAAGATAAACAATTACATCAACATCCTCCAGTGTTCCAAGAGCTTCCCGCATCATAAATTCGCCCAGCTTGTTCTTGGGCTTATGGATACCCGGGGTATCCACAAAAACCATCTGATAATCGTCTGTTGTAACCACAGTACGGATATTGTGGCGGGTGGTCTGGGGCTTGCTGGACATAATAGCAACCTTTTCTCCCGTAAGAAGGTTTAAAAGGGTTGATTTGCCTACATTAGGCCTTCCTATAATTGTAACGAATCCTGATCTGAATGCCATGCTACTTATTTACTCCCCTTGATAATTTATATTGCTGTTTTCTTCAATATTTCAGGTATAAAATTATATATCATTATTCAGCTTGAAGGAATACGGAAATACTTCTTCAAAGGTGCATGCCTTATATTCGCCCTTATGGTTGCTGAGATATACAAGGGTATCCCTTTGGCAGAACTCGCTTAAAACCTGCAGGCAAATACCGCATGGTATGGTTGATATTTCGTGGTCGCTTGCAACTGCAATGGCTTTTATCTTCCTTGCGCCGTTTGAAACAGCCTTAACAACCGCCGTCCTTTCGGCGCAAATGGTAGCTCCATACGAGGAATTCTCGATGTTGCAGCCGGTATATATGTTGTCATCATCACCCACCAGAGCCGCACCCACATGGAAACCTGAATATGGAACATAGGCGCTTTCCTTTGCTTTAAGAGCAAGTTTAACCAGTTCTTCGGGTTCATAAGGGACTTTAGTCATAATTAAATCTCCTTTTCACAGCTAAAGCTTAAATAAATTTCTATATACGAGTATATCTCCGTGAAATTATTTTATCAAAAAATACTCAATATGTAAAAATAGCCACAATAAAGACAAAGAGATACTTATATCTCATCCTTCTTATTGCTTGTTCATTATATTTCCACCATATTTCCCAAATCTGAACTGCCCTTAATTTGCGGCTTTGAATAAAATTCCAGCCGAATTTTTACAAATAAAAGCTCTTGCTACTTGTATTTTTTTTATTACATGGTATACTACTAGTAAATATCAAATTATTTCAATGGATCATACTATTTACACTACCCTCTCCTGTTTTTTGGATTAGGGGTCTAGTTCCGTAAAATGTATAATCCAAGAAATAAGGGAGGATTTATATTATTATGGAAGACAAGACTTTAAAATGCAAAGATTGCGGCGCAGAATTTGTTTTCACTGCTGGCGAGCAGGCTTTCTACAAGGAAAAGGGATTTGAGAACGAACCTCAGAGATGCCCTGAATGCAGAAGAGCAAGAAAACAAGCAAGAAATAATGCAAGAGCGTCAAGATTCTAAGAGAAAAAACAGGAGAGCAAAAAAGCTCTCCTTTTTATTTACTTCTTGCTGATTTGAAGCCTTGTGCCGTCCGAATCAATAAGAGCAGTATCCCCCTCATCTATCTCGCCTTTTATAATAAGCCGTCCCAATTCTGTTTCAAGATATTTCTGCACAAAGCGTTTTACCGGCCTTGCTCCATATTCAGGATTCCAGCCCTCGCTGACAATGAAATCAAGGGCTTTTTCTGTTGGCTCAAGAACTATATTCTTTTCTGAAAGCCTCTCTGATAGATTCTTGAGCACAAGCCTTACAATTTCTTTTACCTCATTTCTGGTCAGTGGCTTAAAGAATACAATATCGTCCACACGGTTTAAAAATTCAGGCTTAAAAGCTCTGCGCAATTCTGCCATGACCATTTCCCTGACATTGTTGTCCAGCTCTCCATCTGCGGAGTTTTCTAAAAGGTAATGGCTTCCGATGTTGGATGTCATTATAATAACAGTATTTTTAAAGTTAACGGTCCTTCCCTTGCTGTCGGTGAGCCTTCCGTCGTCCATTATCTGAAGGAGGATATTGAATACATCAGGGTGAGCCTTTTCTATTTCATCGAACAAAATAACACTGTATGGCTTTCTTCTTACCGACTCGGTAAGCTGCCCTCCTTCCTCGTAGCCCACATATCCGGGAGGTGCTCCAATGAGCCTTGCCACCGAATGTTTCTCCATGTATTCGCTCATGTCAATTCTGATTAAATTGTCCTCTGTATCAAAAAGCGCTTCAGTCAGAGCTTTTGCAAGCTCTGTTTTTCCAACACCCGTAGGCCCCAGGAAAATGAAGGAGCCAACAGGACGTCTTATATCCTTAAGCCCTGCCCTTGCTCTTAGAACAGCATCGGAAATGGCTCTGACGGCTTCATCCTGGCCGACCACTCTTTTATGGAGTATTTCTTCAAGGTTCAGAAGCTTTTCTTTTTCTTCCTGCTGAAGCTTGGTTACCGGTATTCCAGTCCACCTTGAAATTATTTCGGTTATTTCATTTTCGGTTACTTCCTCTTTAAGCATCCTGCCTTTAAGTTCCGTCTGCCGCTTCTTTTCCTCTGAAAGGGCCGCTTCAAGCTCAGGAAGCCTTCCATGCTTAAGCTTTGCCAGAGTTTCAAGGTCATAAGTTCTTTCAGCCTGTTCTATTTGAAGCTTTACACGCTCAATTTCCTCTTTGATTTCCTTTTCTCTTTTAATACATTCTTTTTCAAGCTCCCACTGGGCTTTCATCTCGTTGGCCTTATCCTTAAGGGCGGCAATTTGAGATTCAATATCGGCAAGACGCTCCATTGATGCCCTGTCATTTTCCTTTTTCAAAGCCTGCTGCTCTATCTCAAGCTGCATAATCCTTCGCATTATCTCGTCAAGTTCCGAGGGCATGCTGTCTATTTCTGTCCTAAGCATTGCCGCAGCCTCGTCCATAAGGTCAATTGCCTTGTCGGGCAGGAATCTGTCGGTTATATAGCGGTTTGACAATACTGCGCTGGCGATAATGGCACCGTCGGTTATCCGTACGCCATGATGGATTTCAAAGCGTTCCTTAAGACCTCTGAGAATGGAAATAGTATCCTCAACTGAGGGCTGATCCACCATAACGGTTTGAAAGCGTCTTTCAAGAGCCGCATCCTTTTCAATGTATTTTCTGTACTCATCAAGGGTGGTGGCTCCCACGCAATGAAGCTCGCCTCTTGCGAGCATGGGCTTTAATATATTTCCCGCATCCATTGCGCCGTCTGTTTTCCCCGCCCCAACAATATTGTGAATTTCATCTATAAATAGGATGATGCGTCCCTCGGAAGCTTCTATTTCCTTTACAACGGCTTTGAGCCTTTCTTCAAATTCACCTCTGAATTTGGCTCCTGCAATCAAGGCTCCCATATCAAGAGCAAAAATGGTTTTATTTTTAAGTCCCTCAGGGACATCCCCCTTTAAAATTCGCTGGGCAAGACCTTCAACAACGGCAGTTTTGCCCACACCCGGCTCTCCAATAAGAACGGGGTTATTCTTTGTGCGGCGGGACAGTATTCTTATTACCCTCCTGATTTCCGCATCCCTTCCTATCACCGGATCAAGTTTACCTTTCCGGGCCAATTCCACAAGATCCCGCCCGTATTTTTCAAGAGCCTGATAATTCATCTCAGGGTTTTGGCTTGTAACTCTTTGATTGCCCCTCACCTTTGTCATGGCATCTTTAAAGGTATCGGATGTTACGCCGTAATTTAAAAGAAGGTTGGCTGTGAAGGTTCCCCGTTCCGAGATAATTGAATGGAATATATGCTCAACACTTACATAGTCATCATTAAGTTTTTTGGCAAAGTCCTCAGATTTCAAAAGAATCTGATTAAAGCGCCGGGTAGGATACACATTGGATACGGAGCTTCCGTATACCTTGGGAAGTCGCTCCAGTTCTTTTTCAAGCTCCCTTGCCACATCCTGGGGATTTACCCCCAAAACCCACAAAATTCTTGGTATAAGGCCCTCTTCCTGCTGAACCAGTGCCAGAGCCAGGTGCTCACCATCCACCTGCTGATGATCCAGCCTTATTGCCAGCTGCTGGGCAGAAACCACCGATTCCTGAGCTTTCTCAGTGAATTTTTCCAAGTTCATTAAAGTCACCTCTTATCAAAAAAGCGCACAAAACTCTCATACTCTGTAATTAAAAAGAGTGTATCAGTCATCCAGTTCCTTTAGCTTTCTGTAAAGTTCCTTCTGCTTTTCGGTTAAATACTCAGGATTGTTGATGATTACCTCTATATAGAGGTCTCCTCTACCACCAATACTGTTGTAATAGCCTTTTCCAGGTATGCGGATACTTCCTCCGCTTCTTATGCCCGCAGGAATTGCAACTATTATTTTGCCTTCGGATGTCTTTACCGTTGCTTCCCCTCCCAGGGCTGCAATCCAGGGCTTTACTTCAATTTTCTGAATTATATCGCTGCCTTTTAAAACATAGTCGTCCTCTTTAAACCTTACAACAAGATAGAGATCCCCGTCGGGAGCCCCGTTTGTTCCCTTGCCGCCCATGCCCGGGATGCGTATTTTACCTCCCGGCTGTATTCCTTTGGGTATTTTTATTTCCAAAGTTTTTCTTCCCTCGGGAGTTTCAAGTCCGATGCGCTTTTCGGCTCCCTTAAGGCCGTCGGCTACCGAAATTTTTATTTCTACCTCTTTATCTTCGCCTTTTATACTCTGATTAAAACCTCTTCCTTGCCTGAATGAACGGCCTGAAAAACCGCGTCCAAATCCAAGCAGGTCGTCCAGATCAATTCCTCCGTCGCCAAAGAACATATTGAAAAAGTCGCTGAATCCATTAGCGCCTGAGGTTCTGAATTCATACCTGGTATTACCCGGCCTGAACCCGTACATTGAAGGGTCAAAATCAAAGCCGTGGGAAAAATTAAATTCCCTTCCGAACTTATCATACTTTCGGCGTTTTTCCTCATCTCCCAAAACCTCATAGGCCTCATTTATTTCCTTAAACTTTTCTTCCGCCTTTTTATCCCCCGGATTGGCATCGGGATGGTATGCCTTGGCAAGCTTACGGTAGGCTTTTTTTATTTCATCCTGCGTTGCGTTTTTAGGTACACCCAGTATTTCGTAGTAATCACGATATTTCACCTGCATACCTCCCACAAATTGACTTTGACTTTCTCTGACCTTATCCTATATTATACATATCCAATTTTTAAAATTCAATTATATTTTTAACTTTTTTTAAAAAGCAATAATGTTTTTTTGACTGTTTGAGGGTATATAATAAACAAAGACTACATGGGAGGAAAGTGGTATATGATACGAAAGGAAATTGTAGCGATGCTTCTTGCCGGCGGGCAAGGAAGCCGTCTGGGCGTCCTTACCAAAAACCTTGCAAAACCCGCTGTCCCTTATGGCGGGAAATACCGGATTATTGACTTCACTTTGAGCAACTGCATTAACTCCGGAATAGATACTGTAGGTGTACTTACTCAATATCAGCCCCTCAAACTCAACAGCCACATAGGAATTGGAAAACCATGGGACCTTGACAGAGTCAACGGCGGAGTAACAATTTTGGCCCCCTACATGAAAACCGAAAAGGGCGAATGGTACTCGGGCACTGCCGATGCAGTGTTTCAGAACATTCATTATGTAGATGAGATGTCCCCCAAATACGTGATTATTCTTTCAGGGGACCACATATATAAAATGAATTACGCTGAAATGCTTGATTTCCATAAGCAGCATCATGCCGATGCTACCATTTCGGTTATCGATGTTCCATATGAGGAAGCCAGCCGCTACGGTATAATGAATACCAACGAGGACGGCAGCATCTATGAATTTGAGGAAAAGCCCGAACATCCAAAGAGCACTCTTGCTTCAATGGGAATCTACATTTTCAACTGGGACCTTTTAAAGGAATACCTTATAAACGATCATTCCAAGAGCGACTCAAGTCATGATTTTGGCAAAAACATCATTCCTGCTATGCTCGCAGACAAACGGAAAATGTATGCTTACCCCTTTAAGGGCTACTGGAGGGATGTAGGAACAATCCAGGCTTATTGGGAATCAAACATGAACCTTACCGAGCGCATTCCCGATTTCAATATGTATGATCCTTACTGGAAAATCTACTCCCCTAATCCTGTGTACCCTGCTCATTACATTGCGGATTCGGGAAAAGTTATTAAGTCCATAATTGCAGAAGGCTGCATGATTTATGGAACGGTTAAGAACTCGGTTATTTTCCCGGGTGTAATAATAAATGAAGGAACCATCATTGAGGATTCCATAGTAATGTCGGATACCCTTATAGGTTCAAATACCGAAATATACAAAACAATAATCGGAGAAACCAGTGTTATTGGAAACAACGTCAAGTGCGGCGTGGGTGAATTTGCGCCAAACGCATATAACCCGAAGGTTTATGACTCCGAAATAACCGTCATTGGCTCAAATACTGTTATTCCCAACAACACCGTCCTTGGTAAAAACGTCGTTATCGATAATTACGTAATACCTCATGATTTTGAAACCAACATAATTCCTTCAGGGGGATATCTTATTAAAGGGGGCGATAAGGAATGAAATCCACAATGGGCATAATTTTGACAGGCGGAAAGAACAACCGTCTTAAGGAGCTTTCTCTTGAAAGGTCAATTGCAGCTGTCCCCTTTGGAGGGAAATACAGAGCCATAGATTTTATCCTTTCAAATATGGTAAACTCGGGCATCACAAATGTTGGTGTAATTACACAGTATAATATCAGATCCCTTATGGACCATCTGGGTTCCGGCAAGGAGTGGGATCTGGACAGAAAAAATGAGGGGCTCTTCATCTTTCCTCCCTACTTATCCGAATTCGGAACAGGCTGGTACAAAGGTACCGCCGATGCCATGTACAACAACCTCACCTTCCTTGAAAGAAGCAATGAGGAATATGTAGTTATAGGACAAGGCTATGCAATTTATAACATGGATTTTGAGCCCATGTTAAAACAGCACATAGAAAAAGGTGCTGACATCACCATTGCCATAAGGAATATGAGCGACTTCTCATTAAGTTGCCAGAAAAGCATGGGAATAGTTGAACTGGACGAAGACCAAAGAATTATAGATTTTATGGAAAAGCCAATGAATCCAAAAAACAATATGGGTTCAATGGGAATCTACATCACGGGACGCAAGTTCCTGATTGAACTTCTCCAGGACAGCGCCGCCAAGGGACATACAGAATTTGTTCAGGATATTATCGTAAGGCAGCTGGACAAACTGAAAATCTACGGATATATTTTCAACGGCTACTGGAGGCCATTAAACAACATACAGCTCTATTACAGGGCAAATATGGAGCTTCTGAATCCCAAGGTCAGGCAGGAGCTTTTCATGGACAGAAGAAAGATTTTTACCAAAGTTAAGGACGAAGCACCCGCCAAATATAACGAGGAAGCAGATGTACGCAACTCCATAATAGCCGACGGATGTATCATAGAAGGCCAGGTAATAAACTCTGTACTGTTCAGAGGCGTCCGTGTAGGAAAAGGCGCAGTAATAAAGGACAGCATTGTAATGCAGGGTGCGGAAATTGAGCAGAACGTCCGCCTTGAATATTGCATTCTGGATAAGGGCGTTACAATTACTGCAGGAAAAACATTAAAAGGTGACGCCGAATGGCCCCTTACCGTAAGTAAGCAAGTAAGGGTATAAAGCTTTTAATCTTTATGGTTAAGGTGCAAACTTCTTTCAACTGAAATGAATTAAACATAATATAGTGTTTTTTGGCAGGGCTCAGGGCTTTGGTAATTAAGAGCTGGTTGTTTTTTTGGTTTTGTATTTTAATGTGTTGGTTTATGCTCTTAATAAAGCATTGAGCCCTTTGCAGTACCAAAGTTTATCAACCCTGGCTGCAAGGGCTCATAGAATACATCATGTTTCTAAATCATTTAAGCATTGAAGCTATATCTTTTTTCAGTTTACCAACCCGAATCCTCTGTTTCGTGCTTGCGGCTTCGGGTCATCAAATCATAAACCGCTTTTTTGCAATCCTTGTTTTCAAAGAGTATTTTATATGCTTCGCTGCATATCGGCATATTAACCTTATATTTCTCGGCAAGTTCCATAGCTGCGCGGGTAGCCGAAATACCTTCAACCACCATCTTAACTTTTTCCTGGGCTTCCTTAACGCTGTATCCCTTGCCTATCAGATTTCCTGCCTGCCAGTTTCTGCTGTGCCTGCTGGTACAGGTTACTATAAGGTCACCTATGCCTGTGAGCCCCGAAAAAGTCTTCGCCTTGGCTCCCATAGCCGTTCCAAGCCTTGCGATTTCGGTAATTCCCCTGGTCATAAGGGCGGCTTTGCTGTTGTCGCCATACCCTAAGCCATCGCATATTCCGGCACAAAGGGCAATAACATTCTTTAGCGCCGCTCCTATCTCGGTGCCGATAAGGTCATCGTTGGTATATACCCTGAAGTTTGGGGACATGAAAATATCCTGAACCTTTTTTGCGGCTTCTTCATTCGTGGATGAGGACACCACAGTGGTTGGAATGCCCACTGCCACTTCCTCGGCATGGCTGGGTCCATACAGGGCAACAGGAACAACGCCGGGAAGCTCACTTAACACTACTTCGCTGAGCCTCATTCCGGTACTTTCCTCAAGACCCTTTGAACAAATAATGACAATATCGTCCCTTTTAACGAAAGGCGCCAGAAGCCTTGCAGAGGAACGAACATTCTGGGATGGTACGACTATCACAATATAGTCATGGTCTTTAAGGCATGTTTCAAGATCGGTAGTAAACTCTACAGTTTCAGGGATCTTCACTCCCGGAAGCTTTGACTTATGCTCCCTCTCATTGCTGAGCATATCTATCTCATCCTGGAACAATGACCAGACACGCACTTTATGACCGTTATTGGACAGAAGTATGGAAAGACTTGTTCCCCAGCTTCCCGCACCTATTATTGATATTACCGACATGTATTAATCCCTCTCCTTTTTACTAAAGCTCAGCTTTTTTTCTTCTCCGGCTATGAGCCTTTTAATGTTTGACCTGTGCCTTACAACTATCAAAAGGCCAAGAAAGGCACCAGTTGCAACCATAAGGGCAGGTTCCTTTAGAAGGAATGCCGCTATGGGAAACAACACTGCGCCAATCATGGAACCCAGGGACACATAGCGTGTAAGTGCAACAATCACAATAAAGCACAGAAGGCTTATTAATGCGGCCAATGGTGAAAACATAAGCACTACGGCAAAAGAGGTCATTACGCCCTTTCCGCCTTTAAACCCGAAATATACGGGCCAGTTATGCCCCAGCACCGCAAAGAGCCCGCCTATATATTCCCCCGCATAAACTTGCGGAAAAGTCTCACCAACAAGGTAACGGCCTATAAGGCAGGCAATTGCGCCTTTTAAGAAATCTCCAAGCACCACCAGAAGAGCCGGGCCTTTTCCCAGAACCCTTAATGTGTTGGTGGCGCCTGCATTTCCGCTTCCATGATTTCTTACGTCAATTTTATAAAGTTTTCCAACGATTATGGATGTATTCAAGCTTCCGAGCAAATATCCTATTACAGCTGACAAAGCAATGTTAAGCTCCATTTATTTATCTCCTTTTTCCTTGACGGTGAACCAGATAGGTGACCCCTCAAAACCAAAATTATCCCTCAATGTGTTCTTCAGGTAGCGCTCATAGGAATAATGCAAAAGTTCCGCACTATTTACAAAGAGAACAAATGTAGGAGGCTTAACCCCTGTCTGAGTCATGTAATAAATCTTAAGGCGCTTGCCTTTGTCAGACGGGGGCTGAACCATGGCTACTGCATCATTGAGAACGTCATTAAGAACACCGGTCTGCACTCTTAAAGCTGCCTGGTTGTTGACATAGTCTATAAGCTCCAGCAGCCTGTCAATACGCTGCCCTGTTTTTGCAGAAATAAATATTACCGGTGCATAGCTTAAAAACTCAAAGTCCTGATAGACCTTTTTCCTGTACTCTTCCAGCGTTCCTGTTTCTTTTTCAATGAGATCCCATTTATTGATGGCTATAATACATGCTTTTCCCTGCTCATGGGCATAACCGGCTATTTTGGTATCCTGTTCGGTAACTCCGTCCTGTGCGTCTAT
The DNA here is from genome assembly GCA_012719545.1 of Clostridiaceae bacterium. GTDB lineage: Bacteria > Bacillota > Clostridia > DSM-8532 > DSM-8532 > DTU059. The sequence continues at coordinate 14,158 of JAAYAD010000099.1, read as the reverse complement.
CAAAATGACACATACATCAGAACGGTCTACCGCTGCCCATGACCTTATGATACTGTATTTTTCAATATTTTCCTCAATACGGCTCTTTCTTCTTATTCCTGCCGTATCAATAAACATGAAACGCCTTCCGCCCACTTCACAGAAAGTGTCTATGGCATCCCTGGTAGTTCCGGGTATATCGCTGACAATTACCCGCTCCTCGCCGAGGATTTTATTTATAAGGGATGACTTTCCTGCATTGGGCTTTCCTATTACAGCCACTTTGATATAGTCATCGTCTTCCTCATTTTCACTTTCTTCAGGGAAATTGCTGTAAATCTCATCCAAAAGATCACCCATGCCAAGGCCGTGAATGGACGATACGGCAAAAACCTCGCCAAGACCAAGGTTGTAAAATTCATAGATTTCCGGAGGCGGTTCACCGATTGAATCCACCTTGTTGGCAACAACAATTACCGGTTTTGAAGTCTTGCGAAGCATTACTGCCACGTCTTCATCGGCAGCTGTAAGCCCTGTTTTTACGTCTACAAGAAATACAATTACATCCGCTGTTTCAATTGCAATCTTTGCCTGGCGGATCATTTGCTGCTTTATATAGTCATCAGTGTTTGGCTCTATACCCCCGGTATCAATGAGGGTAAACTTTCTTCCGCGCCATTCACTTTCTCCATAGATTCTGTCCCTGGTAACACCGGGCGTATCTTCAATAATGGAGATTCGCTTTCCTGTCAGATAATTAAAAAATGTGGATTTTCCCACATTCGGTCTTCCAACAATTGCAACTACCGGTTTAGACACACTTTGCCCTCCATTTTCTATTTCCAAATATTTTTCTGTTTTCAATAAATCTTCATTAGGGAGCTGTTGCTGCCAGAACAGCCTTATATAAGCTTTTTAAGCTTTTGCCCCCCAGCGACATTATTATTGTAACCTCTTCTGGCAAAGATATCAAATCAATTCTTTAAGTTCAAGACTTTTAACAAAAGCAACATAAATATTCCCCGCGTTCTTATATATTTATAATGGTATTATGACAAGTCACAAGGCGGATGCACATGACTAATGAACTGTCGGCCTTTATTGAGAACATTAAATCAAAACGAATTGCTATTACTGGCCTGGATGCATGGAATATCTCTTTGGCTGAATATCTGGGAAAGCAGGGGTTACAATTCACTGTATTTGACATAAGCCATGAAGACTTTCATGAGGATATTAAAGATAAAATTGAAAAGCTTGAAGACTATGACATAGGTTTTGAAATGGGGCAGGATTGCCTGAAAAAGCTTACCGGCTTCGATATTATTTTCAGATCTCCAGGGCTTAATCCCAATATTACTGAATTTATTGAGGCGCAAAAAAATGGAGCTGTCCTGACAACTGAAACAGAAGTATTTATGGACCTCTGCCCGGCGGAAATTATGGCTGTTACAGGAAGCAGCGGCACAAACACCACTTCAGAAATAATATTCAACATACTTAAAAAGGCTGGGCATAGCTGTCAATTGGTCCGCTCTCCCGGCCCCTCCCTTATAAGCCTTATTGAGAAAATAAAAAATGAGGATAAAATTGTGATGGAACTTAAAAGCTGTCAGCTTACTACTCTCAAGAAAAGTCCGAATGTGGCCGTCATAAACAGTGTAGCTCCTAATCCGGATATTAATTTAACCTGGGATGAGTATATGGAAGCCATAAAAAACATTTTTCGCTATCAGCATGAAAATGATCTTTTGGTCCTTAACCATGATGATTCTGTCTTGCGTGATTTAATTTACGAATCACCTTCCAGAACTGTTTATTTTTCAAAAAACAGCGAGCTTGAAACAGGTGCCTTTTTAAGGGGTGATAACCTGTGCTACCAAGAGAACGGCATTATATATGAAATTCTTAATAAGAAAGATATTATACTGGGCGACATCGAAAATTATCTTGCTGCCATAGCTGCAGCAAGATATTATACAAATGCAGAAGCAATTTATGAAGCGGCAAACAATATAATGGGTGTGAAATCTAAAATCCGTCTTATAAAAGAGGTTAAGGACGTAAAATACTACAACGACACTGATTTTAGCAATCCCAGCCACACCATGGATGCCCTGAATTCTTTTGATAACAGGCTAATTCTGATTACGTCAGGGCAGGGTGAAGTCTCATATGAAGACTTAAGCCAGGTGATGGCAGAAAAAGTTAAGCATCTTATTCTTGTAGGGCAAACGGCTTCACAGCTGGAAACTGCTTTGATGCGAAAATTAGGGGGAAAATACCGTGGTATTGATATCCGGATTACTCACTGCAGCACTCTTAAGCAGGCAGTGGACTGCGTCAGCCTTTCGGCAAAGCCCGGCGACTCTGTACTTTTTTCTCCGGCAGGAATAAGCAAAGATGGACAAAACAGCCTTGATGAACTTTGCGCAAGATACGTCAAATATGTTCTTGAGCTTGAATGAATGCAAAGAAAAAGGTATCCACTTTTGGATACCTTGACAGAGAGATGTAACTGAATTGCGGCTTATAGACTATAAGCAGCGTTTGGAGATGTACTGATATATTAGGGTGTCTCTATTCATCAAAATTATAAAGCTGTGTTGAAAGATAACGTTCGCCGGTATCAGGCAGTACTACCACAATGTTCTTGCCTTTATTCTCAGGTCTCTTTGCAAGAACGGTAGCAGCATGGAGGGCGGCACCGCTTGAAATACCCACAAGCAGGCCTTCTGTTCTGGCTACTTTTCTGGATGCTTCAAAAGCTTCCTCATTTTTAACCTGAATGATCTCATCAATGACCTTCAGATTAAGGATATCAGGAACAAAGCCTGCACCTATTCCCTGAATCTTATGGGGTCCTTTCTTACCGCCTGAAAGTACGGGGGAATCTGCCGGTTCAACAGCAACTATTTTTACATCAGGCTTTCTTGATTTTAAAACCTCGCCGACACCTGTAATGGTACCTCCGGTTCCTACACCGGCCACAAAAATATCTACCTGACCGTCGGTGTCATTCCATACTTCTTCCGCTGTGGTTTTCCTATGTATTTCAGGGTTTGCAGGGTTTTTAAACTGCTGGGGGATAAAGGAGTTGGGTATCTGAGCCGCAAGCTCCTCAGCCTTCTTAATAGCACCGGGCATACCTTCTGCTCCGGGAGTTAATACCAGTTCCGCACCCAGCGCTTTCATAAGGGCTCTTCTTTCTACGCTGAAGGTTTCAGGAAGTGTAATTATAAGCCTGTAACCTCTGGCAGCGGCTACAAATGAAAGAGCAACGCCTGTATTTCCGCTTGAAGGTTCTATAATAACTGTATCTTTGTTAATAAGTCCTTTTTCTTCTGCATCTTTGATCATGGCGTATCCGATTCTGTCCTTAACGCTTCCTGCCGGATTAAAATACTCAAGCTTTCCAAAAAGTCTGGCCTCCAAATTGTTGACATTCTGATAATTAACCAGTTCAAGCAAAGGGGTATTGCCAATAAGCTCTGTAAGATTCTTTGCTACTTTCATAACTTTCCCTCCATCTATATATCCAACTATTCTTATCGGATTTGTAAGATTATTATAATACATAAGGAAAAAAATATCAATAGGTTTTTTAAATAATTCTTATCGGAATACTTGTATTTGTTGCGCAAATATCCCTTGTGTCCTAAAACAAGTGAAAATGAGCCATATAAACTCCATGCGGAAAACTTTGTTTTCCGCATGGATAAAAATATTATATTGCCTGAGAAATAATTCCTCCGCCCACAACATATTCATCCTTATACAGCACCACCGACTGGCCGGGTGCTACAAAGGGCTGAGGCTCATCAAAGACGATACGGGCTTTTCCATCCTCCAAAGGAGTAATTTTAGCCGGTACCTCCTTATGTGAATAACGAATCTTCACAAGCACCGGCATATCATCCTCGGGTCTTTCGCAGAGTATATAGTTCATTTCCCTTGCTATGAGGCCATTTACATATCCTTCTTCTTTTCTTCCCAGAGTTACGGTGTTATTCTTGCTGTCCTTGCCTATAACATATCTGGGTTCCTGCAGGCTTATGCCAAGGCCTTTCCTCTGACCAATGGTATAATGAACCATTCCTTTGCTTTTACCAAGTACTCTGCCCTCTTTGTCAACAAAGGTACCTTCGGGGATGTCAATTCCTCTGTATTCCTTAATAAATTCCACATAGTCACCGTTTGGTACAAAGCAGATATCCTGACTGTCAGGCTTTCTTGCATTGACCAGTCCCTTTTCTTCGGCTAATTGCCTTACCTCAGTTTTGGTAAGATCACCTAAAGGAAGCAAAAGCCTTTTTAGCTGCTCCTGAGTGAGCATGTACAGCACATAGCTCTGATCCTTTGTTAAATCTTTAGCCTTTTTCAAAAGATATCTTCCTGTACTCTCATCATGGATAATACGGGCATAATGTCCCGTGGCTATATAGTCCATTTCAAGAGACAGCGCTTTTAACAGCATTGCATGGAATTTGACATGCCTGTTGCAGGCTATGCACGGATTAGGTGTCTCACCGCTTAAATATGAGTCTACAAAATAATCCACTACCTTCTCTTTGAAAAGCTGTTTCATATTAAGGACATAAAAGGGTATGCCCATTTTGAAGGCCGTGGCTCTTGCATCCTCCACATCCTCCAGCGAACAACAGGTTCTTGTAGCTGTATTGCAGGTATTTACTTCATCCCAGAGCTTCAAGGTAGCTCCGTAAACCTCATATCCTCTGTCTTTTAAAATGGCTGCGGCGGTGCTGGAATCCACCCCGCCGCTCATGCCAACCAGTACTTTTTTATTTGTCAAGTTTGTCAAATCTAATCACCAATATATATTATATCCCTGAAAGAGCCTGATTTAAATCCTCAATTAAATCCTCCACATCCTCAATTCCTATGGAAAGTCTTATCATGTCCGGTGTTACACCTGCTTCAAGCTGCTCTCTTTCATTTAACTGAGCATGGGTTGTGCTCGCAGGATGAATAACCAGGGATTTGGCATCGGCTACATTTGCAAGGTGTGAGAATAATTCAAGGCTTTCAATGAACTTCTTTCCGGCCTCCAGGCCGCCTTTGACACCAAAGGTAAAGATTGAACCGGCACCCTTGGGCAGGTACTTTTGTGCAAGGTCATAGTATTTGTTGCCGGGAAGTGAAGGATAATTCACCCAACTTACCTTTTCATGATTTGAGAGGAACTCCACAATCTTTTTTGTATTGGATACATGGCGTTCTACTCTTAAAGAAAGGGTCTCAAGTCCCAGAAGCAGGAGGAATGCATTAAAGGGGCTTATGCAGGCACCGGTATCCCTGAGAAGTGTTACCCTTGCTTTGGTTATGTAAGCAGCAGGTCCCACATCCTGAGCATAGCGTATGCCGTGATAGCTTGAATCGGGCTCAGTAAGGCCGGGGAATTTGCCGCTTGACAGCCAGTCAAATTTGCCCGAGTCAACAATTACTCCACCTATGGATGTTCCGTGGCCGCCTATGAACTTTGTTGCCGAATGTACTACGATATCAGCTCCGTGTTCTATGGGGCGAATGAGATAGGGTGTTCCAAAGGTATTGTCGCAGATAAGCGGAATACCGTTCTCATGCGCAATTTCAGCAACTTTTTCAATATCAATAAGATTAATTCCGGGATTTCCTATGGTTTCTATGTATAGAGCCTTTGTTTTGTCCGCAATGGCCTTTCTGAAATTTTCAGGGTCATCGGGGTCTACAAAGATTGTCTTTATCCCCATTCTTGGAAGGGTATTGGAAAATAAATTATATGTACCACCGTATAAAGTGCTGGCAGATACAATTTCATCCCCTGCATGGGCGATGTTCAAAATGGCGTAGGTAATTGCCGCAGAGCCTGAAGCAAGAGCCAGTGCTCCTATACCGCCTTCCAGGGCAGCCATCCTTTGCTCAAAGACATCTGTTGTGGGGTTCATGATTCGGGTATAGATGTTTCCTGCCTCTTTTAAGGCAAAGAGGTTTGCCGCATGCTCTATGCTGTTGAATACATAGGATGTGGTCTGATAAATGGGAACCGCTCTTGCACCTGTGGCAGGATCAGGCTGCTGACCGGCATGAATCTGCAAAGTATCAAATCTGTAATTCTTCTTGCTCATAACTTAATCTCCCCTTTTGTTTCGGCTTAATTTCTGTGGCATGAATATTCCGGAACATACTACCATTGTCTATAATGCTGGTTATTAAATAAGCACCAAAATTGGCGCTTAAATTTATATCAAATATAATACATGGAGGATTCGTTTCCGTTGATCCGCCTGTACTCATTGGCCAGATCCTCAATAGCTATTGAGTCAACAAATTCGTTGATAACGTTCTCCATTCTGTCCCAGACCATTGTCTTAAGGCAATATTCTACGCTTTTCTCATCAAAATTGCCTTTTGAATCATCGGCCAGAGAGAGATTTCCTTCCAGAACTCTCAACACATCCCCCACAGTAATTGATGAAGGGGACTTTGCAAAGATATATCCACCCTGAGCCCCCTTGACGCTGTTTATGAGACCTGCCTTGCGAAGGCTGGCAAAAACCTGCTCAAGATAGTTCATTGATATATTCTGACGGTCGGCTATTTCACTCAGGGCCACATGTTCACCGTTGGAATTAACGGCCAAATCCACCAAAGCACGCAGTCCATAACGCCCTTTTGTCGAAATCTTCATAGCTTCCTCCCGTAATTATTAGTATTCCTATTTGTTTTGTTATAATATACACCCATATATTAATGATGTCAATACATAAATTGCCAAGATACAAGAGTTTTTATATGTTTAAAAAGGATTATGAAATAGCTTTAGGTAAGTCTTGGCAGCAACCTCGCAAATAAAGCTAAAGGCAGGTCTTAAAGACTTTTTGGGTTGATACCATGTCTTTAACCTGCCTTTTCTTTTTAGGTCATGTTAATCTGCGCCGATATAAAAGCCTGTTTATACCGCCTGATGTCAGGTCATACATCAAGACTTATTTATACCGTGTTACTTGTATTTAATATATCTTATATGTTTTATTCCTTTATATCTTTGTTATAGCCAATAAGATCCTTTATAACCTCGCCGGCAATTATAAGCCCTGCCACCGATGGAACAAAGGAAATGCTGCCGGGTATCTGGTTTCGGATGGTACATGTTCTTTGGGTTCCCTTTGGACAGATGCAGTGGTTTGCACAGCTGTTGTCTTCACTAACTAGAGGTTTTAATGGCGGTTCGGTTGAATAGACCACCTTTAAGGAATCAATGCCCCTTTGTCTCAACTCTTTACGCATTACCTTGGCCAAAGGATCCACTGATGTCTTAAAAACATCGGTTACAACAAAGCGGGTAGGATCCATCTTATTGCCTGCTCCCATACAGCTGATTACTGGAATTCCCCTCTTTTTTGCCTGCACCACAAGATCTATCTTAGCAGTTACGGTATCAACCGCATCCACTATATAGTCATAATCATCCTTAATGAGCTGGTCCGCACATTCAGGAAGATAAAATGTTCTATATGTCTCAACCTGGGCTTTTGGGTTTATTTCAAGGATACGCTCCTTCATGATGTCCACTTTCGCCTTGCCCACAGTTTTACGGGTGGCATGAAGCTGACGGTTGATATTTGTAAGGCAAATCAAATCATCATCCACCAGCACAAATTTGCCTACGCCAGCACGGACAAGACCTTCCACAACAAAGGAACCCACTCCTCCAATTCCAAAAATGGCTACTTTACTGTTCTTTAACTTTTCAAGACCTTCCTTTCCAATCAGAAGCTCAGTTCTTGAAAACTCATGCAGCATAAAATTCTCCTCTTTCTGTTCATGTATTTTTATACAATCAGCAAAAGCTATATTTCTGTTTATAACTATTACATTATGTTTCAGACAGCGAAAAAAATCAATAAAATATGTGTGATATCATCGATTTTCAAAAATAAACCAGACATATTAATATTGACCAGCTAAATTTGGGCATATTTAATAATATATCCTTGTAATAATTGAATATTTTCTGACAATATAGTACAATTTATAGGAAAACGCCTTTAACGGACTTTATAATATAAGGGGGTCTTATAATGCAACTTTCAGTTCAAGCAATCCAAGTCATTGCTATTCTCATCTCTGCATTGGCCCTTGGTGTAGCTGCATGGTTATACACCTGGGTAAAATCTCAACCTTCTTCAAATGCCCGTATTGCTGAAATCGGCGAGTATATCAGACAGGGTGCCAACACCTTCTTAAGACGCGAGTACCTGGTTTTGGCACGCTTCACAGCTGTTGCAGCAGCATTGATCTTGATCTTTTTACCAAGACCAATATGGACTGGCAGCTTCTCCGAAAACATATGGATGGCTGTTTCATATATAGTTGGAACTGCTTTCTCCGCGCTCGCTGGCAAAATAGGTATTCAAATTGCAACCATTGCCAACATGAAATCTGCCGAAGCCGCACAGAAAGGTATTAAGCCTGCTTTTATGGTAGGATTCCGCGGCGGTGCTGTAATGGGTATGGCAGTTGTGGGCACCAGCTTATTGGGTGTTACCCTGGTACTCATGCTCACAGGTGACGCTTCCGCAGTTCTTGGCTTCAGCTTTGGCGCTAGCTCCCTTGCCCTCTTTGCAAAGGCAGGCGGCGGTATTTTCACCAAGACTGCCGACATCAGCGCTGACCTTGTTGGTAAGGTTGAAATGGGCATTGATGAAGACGATCCCAGAAACCCTGCCGTTATAGCCGACAACGTTGGTGACAATGTCGGTGACGTAGCAGGTATGGGTGCTGACCTCTTTGACTCAAACGTAGCTTCTATGGCTGCTGCTCTGGTTATGGCAACTTCGTTAGGCGGCGTATACGGAAACAACGTTAAAATGGTATTTGCCTATGCTGCAATCGGACTTCTCTCTTCCATTATAGGTGTTGCTACTGCACGTATTGGCAAGAGCGGAGATCCCAGCAAGGCTCTTAACAGCTCAACTTATGTAACCACTGCTATTTTTGCAGTACTGACCGCACTTTCCACATACGTGTTTGGTTTTGAATGGCGTATTTGGGGTGCTACTGCAGTAGGACTCATTGTTGGTACAATTATCGGTATTACTTCCGACTACTTTACCAATGACGCAAAGCCTCCTGTGCACCAGGTTGCAAGCGCTTCAAAGAATGGTCCTGCATTTACAATTCTCTCAGGTTTTTCATACGCATTGTTAAGCGCGCTTCCTTCACTTATCGGTATAGCTCTTTCAGCTCTGTTGGCTTTCAACATTTGCGCACCCCTGGGAGCTGAAAGCGGATTGGCTGCCGAATACGGAATGTTTGGTGTTTCCATGGCAGCTCTCGGAATGCTTTCAATAGTTGGTATGATTATCTCCAACGACGCATACGGCCCAATTGTTGACAACTCCCGTGGTCTTGCAGAAATGGGCGGTCTTGGCGAAGAAGTTATTGCTATCTCCGACGAGCTGGATTCAGCCGGAAATACAGTTAAGGCTGTTACCAAAGGTTTCTCCATCAGTGCTGCGGGTCTCACCGTTATCTCCCTTCTGGGTGCATTCATGAGTGAAGTTAACGAAGCTGCAAGAACCCTTGGTTTAGCTTCCGAAGGAGCCAGGTTTATAGATAACTTTGATATCATGAACCCCACAGTTTTCTTTGGTCTCATCGTTGGTGTTGCCATTCCGGCAGTATTCTCAGCCATGCTGATGCTTGGCGTTGATAAGAATGCTCAGAGAATGGTTGCCGAAATCCATCGCCAGTTTGATACCATCCCCGGTCTTAAAGAAGGCAAAGAGGGTGTTAAGCCTGACTATGACAAGTGTATAGATATTGCCACCACAGGTTCAATCAGAGAACTTCTCCCTGCTGGTGCCTTTGCGATTCTCTCTACCATAGTTGTAGGATTTATTGGCGGCGCTGAGGCAATTGGCGGATTCTTAACAGGAAATATCGCATCAGGTCTGCTCCTTGCTCTTCTTATGTCCAACGCAGGCGGACTCTGGGACAATGCCAAGAAGTTTGTTGAAGCAGGAAACCACGGCGGAAAGGGTTCAGCTACACATAAGGCAGCCGTTGTAGGCGATACCGTAGGCGATCCTTTCAAGGATACCGCAGGTCCTTCAATCAACACTCAGATTACCGTTGTTTCACTTGTATCCTCAATCCTGGCTACCATATTCCTTCAGTTCTCAATTTTCTAATGAATTAAAATGATTTAAAGAGGAATCTATTTATAATAAAAGGCTGTCTCAAAATTCAGAGGCAGCCTTTTTACTCTATTAAAGGCTTATTTTCCGTGTGGACAGTAAGTATTGTTGATTCTTTTAACTTCACATCAATAATACTGGCAATTATATATTAACGTATTACATTCATAATACCGTATAAAATTACAAGATGGGCTGGATAAAAGATATAAAACAGGTATTTGAGGTTCCTTCCCCTCTCTCCATTATAGCCCCAAATAAGCGGCAGGGATAAAAGGGAGAATGGATGAAGCCAAAAACCTATGCTTTGAGGCAGAGCGTTTAAATTTACCGCAGAGTACAAAACCATCAATACCATAGGGCAAACATATAGTATTGACATGGACAAAACTAAAGCTTTTATATCATTTTTAAACCGATAAAACAAATAAACAAGGGCGCTTATCCCCATTCTTCCGTCAGTTCCAAGAAGAAATGCAATTATTGTGCCTAATAGTACAATGCCCCATTTACAATAATCCTCTTTAACCCTGTCGGTTAAAAAGATAATAATTAATCCCAAAAGAAGATCAAACAGAATATTGAATGGTGACCTTCCAAAGACAAGATAATATGGAACCATGCTTAATAGTGCAAATACAAAGAGCCTTAACATATACCTTCTTATATTTCTCGTCTTTGTATAGCCCTCTGAAATGAAAAAGGCCATAATAGGCGCCGAAATTCTTCCAATCAACCTTAAAGAAAGAATATGAGGGAAGAATACGGCACCTATATGGTCCAGTGCCATAGCAGTTATGGCTATGATTTTAAGTGTGAACCCATCCCATGAAAAATCAGCAATTCTATTTGTCATATCAATTTATTGAGGGCTTTCATTTTTGTTATATCGATCATATATGGCAAGGAGGAAGGATGAAAGATAGCTGTGAACAACCATCACCAATATTTCTTCCACCACTCTTGGTATAAGAAGCAGCCCAAAAGCAATTTTCCCAAGCTGAGGAATGTATATTCTCAAAATATAGGTATTGAGAATGGTAACTATCAAGCCTGACAAACCAAAGGGAAGAAGTATCTTTAAGTAATATTTATTTATGGCTGCCTGTGGAAACTTTTTCTTAACTGCATAATCCAGTACAAGAAGCATAATGCCTATAATTGAAACGGCAATAAGCCCCAGGGTAAGAAAATCCTTGTACTTGCCTGCTTTTTCAAGAAGCCCTGCAACAGCGCCATTGGGCAATAATTTTTCGTTTAAAAAATTGAAAAGGCCAACTGCTCCAATTATTATAAAAACTATCCTGAGCCACTTCTGAAGGCTTATTGTATCTGCGTTCTTAAACAGATTCCAAAGAAATCCCGATAGAACTCCGCCTAAAATGGCTGTAACCGTAAGAAAAGGAATAAAAGCTCCTTCCATCTTAACAAAATATCCAAGAATATCTGTAATTCCACCCGCAATACCGCCGTACAAGGGGCCGAACAAAATTGCAGGCATTCTTGAGAAAACCGGAGATAAACTTATCCGCATTCCTGGCGCTCCAAGAAAATAAATCATTGTACTGAAGCTTCGTACCGCAACTGCAAGACCAATAAAAAGAGCCGTGAGAATGATTTTTCTTGTGAGATGGGACCTTTGAGATGTGGATTTGATTTGACTTGTTTTTTCCATAGTGTCTCCTTTCTTATGCAATCCATACTGCTACTATTCCAAACAGAAAGGAAGACGTAGTAACAGCGGATGCAGCAGATGCACCGCGGGCGCCTTTAAGCCCTTCGTTTGGGGACTCTACTCCCATTCCCCAACACTTTACGCGCAACTGCCTGTTCTGTTTTTGCATAATATTTTATTTATTTTGCAATCAATTATATCTTTTGAGAGTATTCTAGTCAAACAAAATCTTTAACGCTTTATTTTGTAAAAGTTGTCCACTTTTAATATTTACATTCTCCTTTGTAATCAAAAATAATGCATAGTGCAGCAAGAGCAATCATACCCTTTTAAGAGTCTTATTTTTACAATGGTGAGTTATGCCTGCCTTTATTGCTAATTTAATCAACAACTTTTTTATTGCCTTTGGGGTTGTATTGGGAGCAAGTATCTTTGCAGGAATGGGCGCTGTTTTAACTGATCATCCCCCACTAAAGACCATGCTGGACCTTGCCGGGAGAATAAAAATCTGGGCGATGGCCGTTGCCTTAGGGGACACCTTTTCATCCTTTGCCGCCATTGAAAAGGGTATCTTCCAGGGCGAATTCAAGTCCATCATCAAACAGGCTTTATTTGTGCTTACGGCCATATTCGGCGCAAATACAGGTTATTATTTCATTAAGTTCATTTACAGGTGCAGTAAGATATGGCAAAACTAAAAAAGGCAGCCATAAAATTTGCTCTTACATTTACCGCGGGAGCCATTGCGGGAATATTGCTTGGTTCTGCCGCAATCAGCACCATTGCCAGTTTGAGATTGGATTCCTTATATGAAAAAATCGCCCTTCTGGAAAAAACCATACAAGAAAAGAATGCCAAGCTTGAAAGCCTGGAGAAAGCAATTAACTCAAGAAATCTGGTGTTGACCGATATTGAGTTAATATTAACCTTTGACCAGGATAAAACAGATGACATGGACAAAATAGCCATAGAAAAGACCATTAAGGAGAAATACCTGGTTTTCCTGGGTGACGAGGTAAGAAATATTGATGCCGACGTCATTACACTGATAGCTGACAACAGGATACTGAAAATAAACAATAAGGAATTTATTCTAAACGTTGAAAAACTGGTTCTAACCGAAGTTTTAAAGCTCTGGATAAGGGTCAGGGAAGTAATATAACCTTAATGCTTTGCCTTTTAACTCAGTTTCCCATAACCTTTATATATACCTTCCTGTTTCTTGGCCCGTCAAACTCGCAGAAATATATTCCCTGCCAGGTTCCAAGCATAAGCTGGCCATTTTCTATTATTACGGTACATGAGGAGCCCATTAAGGACGCCTTCACATGGGCATGGGAATTTCCTTCAAAATGCCTGTATTCACTTCTGTCGGGGAAAACCTTGTTTAAGGTGTACAAAATATCCCACGTTACGTCCGGATCAGCATTTTCATTTATTGTTACACCGGCTGTAGTGTGAGGGACAAATACTGTTACAATGCCATCTTTCACGCCACTTTCTCTGACAGCCTGAGCAACAATTCCGGTTATATTTATAAATTCATCAGCCTTTGACGTTTTTACTGAATATACCATATACTCACCCAATGACTTTTATATGTTAAATTATTGTCCATGATAATTATAATAAATCACTCCGATTATTCAACCCCAGACTAATCTACCTTAAAAAAGCAAAATCCGAGATATTAAGGATGGTTAATCCTTAGCATCTCGGATTTTATGAATATAGAGTAGACCTGTAAGCCGGGTTCTGTCTTGAATGATCATCTGTCTAGGCCTTGTATTGCTACAAGGCTCCAGCCACCTCTAAGGAACGGACGGGCCGCCCTTTATGTTCCTTGTCACGGTGTTGCTCCAGGTGGGGTTTACAGAGCACCCCACGTCGCCGTGGGGCCGGTGAGCTCTTACCTCGCCTTTCCATCCTTACCTTACCCTTCAGGATTGCTCCTTTCTATGGGTATGGCGGTTTATTTCTGTTGCACTATCCTTGAAGTCGCCTTCACCGGGGATTACCCGGCACCTTTGCCCTATGGAGCCCGGACTTTCCTCGTGCGCGGCTTTTCAGCACTGCGCCCGCGACCATCCGGCCTACTCGATTATTCATATCATGTCATTTTACACCCGATGTTATGCTTAAGTCAAATGGGAATTGATAGAAAGATAGTGTCAACATTTTGTAGGAAAAAAGATTAAGTACCTCATCGATATAGTAAGCTTCCGTGTTGGATACCTCTTAGTGTTAAATAGGTTCTGTTTGTCCTCCCAGACATCTGTATGACAGGGATATTGCCTATCTT
>JAAYAD010000054.1 GCA_012719545.1 Clostridiaceae bacterium | reverse complement strand
CTCCTTTCAAATGTGGTCTGAGCAACTTCATTTTACTAGAGATTCCAACTCCATGCTCATTTTATTTACAAAAAATGCTGGAGTACCGAAGCTGTCTTTGTTATTTAGCTTCTGATAACCCCAACATTTATTATAGAACCGAAATAAATCCAACAAAAAAGCTGCTCTTGCTGCTCTTTGGAGCAGCTTTTTTGTTAAGCAAAAAGATTTTGCGGAATAATAGGCATTATGATGCAGATTTGCTGAAAGGCTGGTCTACATAAAAAATCCGCCGCTGGATTGAGCGACGGATTTTTTTGCAATGGAGCACGGTAATCAGTTACCGAAAACGGCTTCGTCAATCGCCTTAAGTTCTTCCTCAGAGAAAGTTGTGTTATTGATGCATTTTACATTATCCTCAATCTGGGATACCTTGCTTGCGCCAATCAATACAGAGGAAACCTTGCCATCCCTCAACACCCAGGAAAGAGCCATCTGGGCAAGGGTCTGGCCGCGTTTTTCGGCAATTTCATTGAGTTTTCTGATTATCTTAAGCTGCTGTTCTGTCACCCTTTCCTTTGTAAGGAAGGGGGATACGCCTCTGCCTGCACGGGAATCTTCAGGTATGCCGTTTAAGTACCTGTTGGTCAGCATACCCTGGGCAAGTGGGCTGAAGGCGATGATACCTATGCCTATCTCCTCGGCACATTGTTTTAAGCCGTCAGTTTCAATCCATCTGTTAAGGATTGAATAGCTGGGTTGATGAATAACAAAGGGCGTTTTAAGCTCTTTAAGTATTTTATATGCTTCCCTTGTCTGTTGGCTGTTGTAATTGGATATGCCAACATAGAGGGCCTTTCCCTGCCTTACGGCACTGTCCAGTGCCAACATGCTTTCTTCAATGGGAGTATCAGGGTCCGGCCTGTGATGATAGAAGATATCCACATAATCTAGGCCAAGGCGCTTAAGGCTCTGGTCAAGGCTTGCAAGAAGGTATTTGCGGGAGCCCAAATCCCCATAAGGGCCTTCCCACATATAGTAGCCTGCCTTGGTAGAGATGATAAGTTCATCTCTGTAAGCACTGAGTTCTTCTCTTAAAATGCGTCCGAAATTATTTTCGGCAGATCCCGGCGGAGGACCGTAATTGTTGGCAAGGTCAAAATGTGTAATACCTAAGTCAAAAGCTCTGGTAACAAGCTCTTTCATATTGGACAAACTGTCCACGTCCCCGAAATTATGCCATAATCCCAGGGATACGGCGGGAAGCTTAAGCCCGCTTCTTCCGAGACGATTATATTTCATGATTGAATAACGTGAAGGATTTGGAGAATACATAATTTAAACTCCTTATTTATTGGTTTTGCTATAATGGTCACTTATATATATACCATATATATCCTTGAAACAACCAAGAATATTCTCGGGATATTGACTGATTATTGGAATCATATAAAAGGGAATCTTGGATAAGCATATACCGTATAAGGTATAATGCTTAAACTGTTGCCTTAAAAAAGGCACTTAAATTACTTGAGCAATGTAACACGCCGAAATTATTGTAAGATTACTGCTGCTGTCAATGAACAGCTTACCTTTTTACAGATTATCTAATAATCAGAAAGAAACTGCCGCGGCCACTATATTATCTTAAGCAGTATTGCTCTTTCGGCGTACAAACTTGGAGCATGCTTTTTTCACGCTTCCGTCGCATTTTCTTACCGAAAAGAGATCGCATACTCCATATGCTGGAATATGTTCATGGGGATGAAAAACAAAGAATTCGCAGTCTGCGCAGATGGGAAAATCAGTCTTTTTATACTCGTCAAACACAAAGAACCTGTGTGCTGAGCAGCAATAGTCAGAAGATACTATGCCCTTATCCCGGCACAGTACGTCATTGGTTATACCAAGCCTTATACCTTTAAGGCAGTTTGCGCAGGACCTTTTGGGAGGTTTGGCCGCAATCTGTGGTTTTATTTTGGTTTTCAGCTTCTGAGTATTTTTTTTCATGGAAAGGAGTTCCGCCTTTCATGAATGGTTTACAAAAAGTATAGCATATTACCCGGGTTTGGCCTAAAAAATGTAGTTATTTCCACCTGCTGATTCCATAAAGCAGGCGGGCAATATTTATTTATAAAGAAAGAAAAAGTGAAGTTTGGCCTGGTCGAAGATTGTATTTGTATTTGTGCAAAGTTCGGGTATAATGTACTAAAAGGGCTTAGGGGTGGTTAAGGGATGCCAAAAATATACCGGATAAGATATATCCCTTCAGAAATAACAGATTTATCTTCAGATGAGCTGCTTTACAGGGATAATATGTACCTTATAACCCAATGGAAGCCCATAAAACCAAGAGATGATATATTCTACGGCCTCTCATGCATATTTATAGAAAATGGCTGGAAAATCAGCGCCATAATGGATCAGGATAAAAAGATAAAATACTGGTACTGCGATATCATCGACATATGCTATGAAGAGGAAAACGACACATATTTCATACATGACCTTTTAACTGATGTAAAAATTAAGCCCGATGGCATGATTGAGGTAATTGACCTTGATGAGCTTGCGGCAGCCTTTGAGGACGGGCTTATTACAAAAGAACAGATGCTGGCGTCCTTAAGAAAAACCAACAATCTTTTGAATCTGATTTACAGCCTTGACATGCCAACTCATATTATGAATATTGTCCGAGAATTTACCGGATTGGAGTATAGTTTATGACGAATGATTATGGTCCTTATCTGGCAGCAAGAAGGCTTGGCCTTAAAGAGTATTCAAATTACATATCCAAGGGACGGAATGGCTATCTTCCGTTCCTTGACGGTGTGCTTAAAAATATAGAAATAGTATCGGAAGTGGATTTGGGCATATCTGACATTCCATTAAGAAAGGTAAAGGGTACCTATTCATATTTAAGAAGCATATCCTTTGCAAGAAACTATATGCCCCTGATGGAGCCTGAGTCAGAGTTTGCCTTAAAGTGGATGAATGTATACAATATACAGAATAACGAAGGCCTGAGGGATTCAATAAAGGTCTATGAATACCTTAACTGGTTCTACATAATAGAAGGAAACAAGCGTGTCAGTGTTTTAAAATACCTGGATGTCTATTCTTTCCCGGCGTCCATCACAAGGCTTATTCCAAAGTATGATGAAAACAACCCTGATATAAGAATATATTATGAATTCATGGACTTTCACAAGAAGACGGGAATAAACGAGATCTGGATGTCCAGGGAAAAGAGCTTTAATGAACTCTGGGAGCTTATTAAGGACTATAAGCCTGAGAGCTCCTATGTGGAAGAAAAAGACAGGTTCAAATATTTCTCCATGTCGGTCTACAATATGTTCAGAAAGGCTTTCTACAAGCTTGGCGGAGATAAGCTTCCCATAACCACGGGAGATGCTTTCCTGGATTTTATAAAAATTTATGGCATAAATGAGCATTTTACCGAAGAAGAGCTGGAACAGAGGATATGGAGCCTTTTGGCAGAGCTTAAGTATTATTCCGGCTCTGAAACGGTAGACGTACTGCAAGGTCCGACTTTTAAACAGGAAAACAGCCTTGTGGGAAGAATTGCCCAAAGGATAAGGACAGATGTAATAAAGGTTGGCTTTGTCCATGCTTCTGATGTAAAGAGATCCAGCTGGACTTACTCCCATGAACTTGGGAGAATGCACTTATCCCATGCCCTTAAGAAAAATGTTGAGACTGTGTCAAGATTTGACGTGCCCCAGAGCATTGAAGCTGCCGAAATCTTGCAGGAGCTTGTTAATGAAGGATGCAAGGTTATATTTACTACTGCTCCTTCCTTAATTAACGCTACCCTTAAGGCCGCCATGGATAACCAGGACTGCAATTTCCTAAATTGCTCGTGCATGCACTCCTTTAAGCATGTAAATACATATTTCGGGCGCATCCACGAACCGCGCTTTTTAAGCGGTATGGTGGCAGGGGCCATGACCAGAACCGATAAACTCGGATATATTGCGCCACTACCAACGGTTGATATCCTCAGCGGGCTTAACGCATTTACCATTGGCGCACGAATGGTGAATCCAAGAGTAAAAGTCTATGTAAAATGGGCCCATCACTGGAAGTTGTCCGAGGTTAACCAGGAGCTTACAAGGGAGCTTTTTGAAGAGGGAGCTGATATAGTATCCCACCAGAATACCCTGGCAAACCGCCGCTTTTCAAGGGAATACGGGGTATATACCATTAAATACGACAAAGAGACCAATGAAATAGTTCCGGACGTTTACCTTGCTGTGCCTGTATGGAACTGGGGAATATTCTATGAGAAGTATATCCAGAGCATCCTTTCGGGAAGCACCAAGCTTGGAATTGACAATGCCGTTTCAGGAAGCGTTAAAAACTACTGGTGGGGCATGGATTCAGGGCTTTTGGATTTCTTCTATGCCACTAACCATTTGCCGCCTCAGACCTGCAAGCTTATAAGCTTTGTAAAGGACTCAATAATATCCCAGAGCTACAGGGTATTTTCAGGACCCATATATGACAATAACCAGAATCTGATTGTACCAGAAGGGGAAGAATTGAACAGGGAAGAGATTCTGTCCATGGACTGGCTGGCTGACGGAATTATTGGAGAGCTTCCCAATATGGAGGATTACAAATCCGCCCAGGATCTGTCTACGGGCAAAATAGTCTAAATTTTGTCTGGTATGTCCAGAATGTGATAATTATAGGCATCTACTATTGTAGTATTCTTGTAAACCATGACACGGTCAGTCTGCCTGAAATTCATGTGCATATGCCCGTGGAACATATACTTGGGTTTGTACTTTTCTATTAAGTTAAGAAATGCTTTAAAGCCCGTATGGCATAAATCCTTGCCGTCTCTTAAGGAAAATGCCGGTGCATGGGTTACAAGTATATCAAAGCCCTTATTAATTAATATCTTGGGAATTAATCTTAATATTCTTTTCTCCATCTGCCTCTCTGTGTACTGATAGGGAGGTCTGGAATTGCAGTTATTGCTGTACAGCATGGAGCCGCCAAGGCCAATAATTCTAAGCCCCTTGTAAATTATAAGCTTATCCTCTATGCTGTCGCAGCCTTCAGGGGGCTTTATTTCATACTGGGCATCGTGATTTCCGTGAATATAGAAAACTGGGGCCTTTATCATAGTGGCAAGAAATGAAAGATATTCACTTTTTAAATCCCCGCAGGAGATAACCAGATCAATGTCGGCAAAACGCTGGTGATCAAAATAGTCCCATATATATTTGCTTTCTACGTCGGAAACCAGAAGAACACGCATGTATGCCCTCCAATGAAATTTATGGGCTCTCTTTATACTTTAGTACTCATTTGCCCGTTGAAAAGCCATGAAAATGATATATTTCATGCCTTTAACGCTAAAGCTAAAGGTATTATAAATTATTAAGGCAACTTTAACAAGGCTAAAATTGCATAGGGCATAATATAAAACCAATAATATTCCGCATTTAGATATTAATCTACGCCAGCTCTTTTGATGTTTGACCTGTGGCAGAAGAAAGTCAAATCCTATACTCTTTGTATCAATTGCAACAAAGAGAATGATATAATTAATTAATATTTTTTTATGCCGATAAGGGATATATCTGATATAATTATAATAATTTTAACGCTTTAGTTCGTTATCTTGATAAAAGTTAGTTTCCTTTGAAAGGAGCTTGACTCATGAAAAAAGTAGGTCTGGCTATGTTAGGCCTGGGTACCATAGGCAGCGGGGTTTTTAAAGTTCTTAAAGAAAATGGGGATATCATAAGGGCCCGCGAAGGAATGGATATAGAGATAAAAAAGATTCTGGTAAGAGACAAGAATAAAAAGAGAAACGTGGATGTGGATAAAAGCATTCTTACCGATGATCCTTCTGAGATTATAAATGATGAAGGCATAGACATTATTGCGGAATTCATGGGAGGGGAAAATCCGGCTTTTACGCTTATAAGAGATGCCTTAAGAAAAGGAAAGTCGGTTGTAACCGCCAATAAGGAGGTTATAGCCAAGTACTGGGACGAACTTGAGGAGGAAGCGGAAAAGTCTGGTGCAGGGCTGTATTTTGAAGCAAGCGTTGCCGGAGGAATACCTATTATTAAACCTCTCAGAAGATCCCTTCAGGCAAATAACATAGTTAAAATCATGGGAATTATAAATGGTACCACAAACTATATACTGACCAGGATGAGTGAGGAAGGGAAAAGCTTTGAAGAAGCTCTTTTAGAGGCACAGAGGCTTGGATACGCAGAGCCTGACCCCACAGCCGATATAGAGGGCTATGATGCAAGGTACAAGCTGTCCATCCTTTCCACCCTATGCTTCAGAAACCGCGTCACCATAGATAAAATCCACTGTGAGGGAATTACCCGTATTTCGCCTGATGATATCAGGTATGCAAAAGAATTGGGTTATGGGATAAAGCTTTTGGCAATTGCCAAAAAACACGATGGCAAAATTGAGGCCAGGGTTCATCCCACCTTTATTCCGCTTTCACATCCCCTTACAGCCGTCAGGGATTCGTATAACGCTATCTTTATACAGGGGGATATGGTCGGGGATCTTATGTTCTATGGCCGCGGTGCAGGGGACCTTCCTACTGCCAGCGCCATTGTATCGGACATAATAACAGCTGCCCAGAATGGTGGAACCCATCACAGCGTGAGGCTGGATGAAGATAAGACCGTCTTTGAAGACAACTGGAAAAACGAATATTACATGAGGCTTGTAGTGCTGGATAAGCCCGGTGTTCTTGCGGAAATAGCAGGAATTTTCGGAAGGCACAATGTGAGCCTTGACTCAGTTATGCAAAAGCTTCGGGGCAATGACAATGCCACAATTATATTTATAACCCACACCGCATGTGAAAAGTGGATTCATGATGCGCTGGATGAAATAAGAAGAAGCCCATCGGTAATATCCGTTGAGAGCATGATACGAGTTGAGAGGTAATTTTCATGGATATTAAGGCTTTTATGGATACAGTGGCATACAATAGCCAGGGGCTGGTTCCGGTCATAACCCAGGACTATAATACCGGAGAGGTTTTAATGCTTGCCTGGATGAATGAGGAGGCATTAAGGCTCACCCTTGAAACCAAAAATGTTACCTATTACAGCAGAAGCCGGCAAAAACTCTGGGTAAAAGGAGAAACATCGGGGCATTTTCAAAAACTAGTCTCAATCTCGGTGGATTGCGACGGAGACACTCTCCTTGCAAAGGTTATCCAGACGGGAGCGGCATGCCATACAGGAAACAGAACCTGCTTTTACAGAACTTTGGAGGCCTGATTTTAAAGCTGTAAATAGCCCTGAGCAAAACACAAGAAGCAAACATGATTTATATGAATCGTGATTTTAGATAAAATTACATTGCTCCTTAATACAGATATGCTTCATTGACATCAGAAACCAAATGCTGTAGGAAACGATATTGTCATAAAGAGCGACAGCATAATTTTGAAGAAATTTAAAGTATGGAAGGATGGCGGACATGGGTCAGGAATTCGGAATTTTAAAGGAAATATATGATGTTGTTACTGACAGAAAGGCAAATCCCAAAGAAGGCTCTTATACCAACTACTTGTTCGACAAGGGGATTGATAAAATCTGCAAGAAGGTTGGGGAAGAAACATCGGAGGTTATTATTGCAGCCAAAAACAATTCAAACAGTGAACTTTGCTATGAAATTGCGGATCTTATTTATCACCTGACTGTTTTAATGGTAAATCAGGGGTTAACCTGGGACGATATTTGCAAAGAGCTTCAAAAAAGACGCTGAGTAAACTAATCAAAGCTAACCCAGGTATACCAATAAATAAAATACTTAAGCCAAAACATTTCTTAAGATATGAAAGAGATAAACAGTGCTTTATAAAAGCAAGCAATACTAACCTTTCTTGTTATACTCTTACTACCTTCAAGAAAGACAACATTTAAAAGCCAGCTTATACTAGCTGGCTTTTTTATTTACAGCTTACACAACTTTCATTAATCTACTTATATTATCCAATAAAGATAAAAAAACCATTTTTGATATTGATTGTATTATAGTTTGCTGTTACAATATTTAACTGTAAATATATGACGGGAAATATCGAAATATGTATTTAAATAAAATTATAGGAGAAAAGTATCGAATTGTTGACATATTGGGGAAAGGCGGAACTTCAGTTGTCTTTCTTGCTGAGAACATGACTTTGGGCAACCTTTGGGCTGTCAAAGCCATTTCAAAGGACAGCCCCTGGCTTTCTCAGGAGATTAAGGAAGTAAACCTTTTAAAAGAGCTTAGCCATCCCATGCTTCCCCGCATAGCGGACTTCATTGAGGATGAGTCCATGTGCTATATTGTCATGGATTATTTTTCGGGGTGCAATTTGTCAGATTATATTAAAAAGCATGGAAAAGTACCCGAAAAAACGCTTCTTCAGTGGACAAAGGATTTAATAGGCGTTCTTGATTACCTTCACAGGAGAAACCCTCCAATTATTTACCGGGATATGAAGCCCGCAAATATTATCATGGATGACAACGGGCACATTAAGCTTGTGGATATGGGCACCGCCAGGTTTAATCATGAGGATGGCACTGACGACACCGTATATATTGGCACAAGGGGCTATGCAGCACCGGAGCAGCATGGCCTGGGAACAAGCGATCAGAGAACCGATTACTATGCCCTGGGAATGACCCTGATTCATCTTGCCACAGGCATACATCCTTTAAATATTGACAGAACGGACATCAGGAAGATCCTTATACAATCCGGTGTTTCCAAGGGGTTTGCAGATTTTGTAATCAACCTTGTGCAGACAGATGCCGCCAAAAGGCCCCAGAACCCTGACGAATTGGCAAAAGCATTTGAGAAAATTACAGAGTCAAAGATTTTTTTCTTTAAAAGGCGGGACCCTGTTGTATCAAGCCCTATAAAAAGCGTAATTGCGGTTTCGTCAATCCTGCAAAACAGCGGAGTCACTTCTTTCTGCGTCATGCTGGGATATTATTTCAAAAAGCAGGGATTAAATGTTGCAATAGCTGAAATCAATGGAAGCGGCGATTTTGAAAGGATGAAGCAGGAGTTTAGAAAACAGGGGTTACTTGATAACGACAGCGGCAGATTTTTTAAAACTGACGGCATTACTTTTTATCCTGCCGTTCAGGAAGTTGGACAGATACCAAAAAAGGGTTTTGATATTATAGTCACTGATCTTGGGGCAATGAAAAATGACAGGATTGCCCGGGAATTGAATAACGGAGACATAAAAATAATTATTTGCCCAAATGTTTTTTGGAAGCTTTTCTATATTTCGGAATTTACTGAGAGGTTCAGCTCTTTCATGCATGAAGACTGGATTTATGTAATTAATGCAACTGACAGGCAGGAAGAAAAAGAGCTTAAAAAGCAATGCAATCTTGAAAATATCGTGGCTTTTCCGCCTGTTAAAAATATTTTCAATCCTTCAAAAAACGATGAGGAATTAATAGGTGAGGCTGTTACCAAGGCATATAATTGTGCCGGACATAAGGTTTTCTTTAAAAGGGGAAGAATAATATGATTTTACGTACAAAGCGTCACAGAACCATTATGGGATTTGTTGCAGGCTTTATTCTTTCTTCTGCCCTGCTGGGCGCGGCAATGTACTATTATATTATTTCTCAGTCGGGGAAAATACAGGACATTAAAAATGAGGCCATTTCAGAATACCTTGAGAATAACCCCACATCGGTAATATATGTATTTGCAACCGACAAGAAAGCAGGAGATGTTCTTTCAGACAGCGACCTGACAATTTCGGAAATAAAGAGCCAGTACCTTCCCACCGATGCCGTTACAGAAATAACAGATGCCATAGGTAAAGTAGTCAGGTGCGATGTTAAAGCCAATACGGCTGTCACTATGTCCTTAATTTACGATGAAGGCAATTACCCGGATGACTTAAGGCTTATGGAATATACCGTGGTAAATCTTCCGCAAAAACTTGAACCGCGCCAGTTTATAGACATACGCGTAATGTTTCCAAATGGGCTAGACTACATAGTCCTTTCCAAAAAGCAGGTAATTGACCTTGCCAGAAGTGAAAGCGATATGCTGGGAACCATATGGCTTCACTGCGGCGAGGAGGAAATCTTAAGAATGTCAAGTGCCATAGTTGATGCAAGCATCGTGGATAACGCCTATCTGTACGCAGTCCCATATATAGCGCCTGACATACAGAAAGAAGCTATTACAAACTATTCACCAAATAAAGAAGTTATCGATTTGATTAAGAATAATCCCAATATAGTCAAAAAAGCCATTACCGAACTTGAGAGCCGCAACAGAAAGCTTCTTGAGGAACTTGTCAACAAGTACCTTGAAGAAATGGGAAAGAGAAGGGTTTATGGCTCCGATACAACAGTGAATCATATTCAGCAAAATTATAATAATCCGACCACTGAGGCAGCTACTCAGGTTTCATCCCCATATTCAGACGAAGGCAGACTTTAGGAGGCAAATTATGAACATTGTTTTACTGGGTACATGTACGGACGATAAGCGATTCTTCATTCTTTGCCTTGCAAAGATATTACAGGCTTACAAGAAAGTTGTTATTTATACATGCAGGCCATATTCCTTTGAAGATGGCATAGGACAGGTTTATGACTGCTGCGGTATTGAGATACATCATCTTTTCAATGACGGCGCCTTGAAAGAAGCCGTTTCAAATGATGAAGAAACCATAAAACTCTTTGACCTGGAAGATTACATACCTGTTGAAACTGAAAAGATTGTAGCAATATGCGATGCTTCACGCATGTGTCTTGAACAAAGTATAAAACTTGTCCGCCAGTTTTTGGAGGGAAGACAGTCTAAGGAATTTCAGGTGGTCTTTTTAAACCTTATGGAATATTGCAAGGTAGGGGAAAAATACATGAGCCTTTTCTGGGAACGAAGCCTGCCTGATGCGAGCATCTCCCAGATATACCCTGTTTATTTTGAAGAAGTAAACAGAATTCTTATGATTGAAAATCAGTATTTTGAGAAATTGCCAATCAGGGATCTTACGCGCTCCTATAAGGCTGTACTTTTAAAGCTTCTCTCAAATCTGCTCTATTTGGATGTGAAACAAGTTAAAAGGCTTATGAAACAAGCTGAAAGGATGAAATAACATGCTGATCTCTTTCTGGTCGAATATGCATGGACAGGGGGCTACCAGCGCCGCAACAGCTGCCTTTGCATCCTTTATAGCACAGAAGACGGCATATAAAACCCTGGTTGCCCACAATCATATTGAACGGAGCGCCCTGGAAGGGTACTTCTTTAAACCGTCTGGACAAGCCGGTCTGGATTTGACAGGGCTTGCCAACCATGGCCTGGATGCATTGATAAGGCTCATGAGAAACGGCAGGTTAAGACCTTACATGATCCCTGATTATGCATATTCGTTTCTTAAGAATAATCGACTTGATATACTTACCGGCACTGAAAAAAAGGAAGCCTTGAATCAGGAGGACTGGGAGCTCTTTATGAGCATCCTTGACCTGTCAAGAAAATTCTACGACCTGGTTATACTTGATTTGCACAGCGGCTTAAGCACAGGATGCAGCAGGGAACTTCTTGAACGCTCCGACATTGTTGTCTTTTGCGTAAATCAGAATCGTCTGCTGCTGGATGATCTAAACAGGTGCTTTGAAAGATTTCCTTTCCTTAAGGAAAAGAAGTCGGCTTACATAATTTCAAGGTATGAAAAAGCCTCATCCATGACCAAAGGGAACCTTGCAAGGCGCTATGGCATTAATAAAAACATTATATTCGAAATACCAGAAAGCCCAACATTTATGGACGCTCTTAACACAGGCAGGGTATTTGATTTTGTCGCCTACTACCGAAATGCAGCAAAAAGCGAGAAAAGAGCATTTATCGATTCACTGGACAGGTTAAGTGATTATCTTATTAAGGGGTGGACAGAGTAGTGCCTGAGGTCTTGAATATATTATTGATAATACTTATTTTAGCCGGACTGGGTGCGGTTATTTATTTCTTTTTGGAATCCCGGCAGTACAATACCGGAAATAATGACAGTAATGATGCCCGGCATTATACAATTGAAGCCCTTATTGAGCATGTAAAGAACTCCATAAACGAAATAACAAGAACAAATCTTTTTGAGCTGGGTCTTTCCGAGATGGAATTCAAGAAACAGGCAAATAAGCGCGCAGAACTTAAAAAAGCCCTTAAAAGGTGCATGCATGGCTCGTTGGAAGATAAACAGTTTGTTAAGGCTTTTATCTATGACATTCTGTTTTCCTATATACCGACCGAACATTTTGATGATGCCATTCCCTTCAACAATCCGTGGCTCCTTTCCACCAAACACAAGTTCGCAGTCATTCTGCACATGCTTAAAAAAGAGCATGGATTTGACGCGCTGTCCTACCTTATTGATACATATCAGCTGGACAGGCTTAAGAAAAACAGTTTTGGTGAACTGGCCTATTTTATTACCAAGGAAGAAATAGATGAAATCTATGATAACATGGGCTTTATTTTAAGCAGGGAAGATAAGCTTGAAATCATAACCCAGGCCGTTTATGAACGTTACAAGGGCTTGGGCGTCATTGATGAAATAAGGGACATGAATATTGACGGCGTTTCAGCCGGAGTATCGGGCGTTACTCAGGACTTTATGCCATCACAGGTAAGTACAATTAATGATTCCGGTTACAGGCAGAAAAACTATGAAAGCGTATGGATCTTCTACAAGGGAAAATCCATCAAGCTTGATTTTCTGGGCTTTGACAGCGAGAAAGAATTAAGGGGAGTATGCCAGGTTATTTACAGATATAACCGGGGCGGGCAGCTTTCTGAGTCGGTAGGCTACAGGGTAAACGAGATGAAGGACGGAAGCCGTGTGCTTGTTGTAAGGCCACCATTTTCAGAGTCATGGGCATTTTTTGTTCGCAAATTTCACATTAAAAATGTTACCCTTGAAACCTTAATCCAGGATGAGAATTCCGAGATTCCGGTAAACCTTATTAAATATATTGTAAAAGGCGGCATGATTACCGCTGTGACAGGCCAGCAGGGAAGCGGAAAAACAACCCTGCTTATGGCCATGATTGGCCATATATATGCATCTCTTACCCTGCGTATCCAGGAAATGGCCTTTGAGCTTAACCTAAGAAAGCTCTATCCCAACAGAAACATACTTACTTTCAGGGAAACTGACACAATTTCGGGTCAGGAGGGTCTGGATATCCAGAAAAAGACCGACGGAAGCGTAAATATATTGGGAGAGGTGGCTACCGATGCGGTTGCAGCATGGATGATCCAAATGGCTCAGGTGGCATCCCTTTTTACCCTTTTTACCCATCATGCAAAGACAACCAAGGACTTGGTGTATTCTTTGAGAAACTCGCTTTTAAAATGCGAGATGTTCAACAATGAAAAAATAGCCGAGCAGCAGGTTGCATCGGTTCTTGATTTTGACATCCATCTTAATCGTGATTATCAGGGAAAACGCTATATAGAAAGAATTACCGAAATAGTTGAAACTCCGGAAACACCTTATCCTGAAAGCTATAAACATGAGCATGGCCTGGAGCAGGCTTCACTTAAATTTATGGATACTCATGCGGAGTATTTCAGACGGATGACTGACAGAAAGACCTTTGAAACCCGCAATATTATTGAGTTCAGAGACAATAAATATGTAGTCGTAAACCCCATAAGCCCCGAACGAATCAGGGAAATGAAAAGCAGAATGACTCCCGAGGATAGTCACGCTTTTGATGAGTTTCTTAAGAAATATTTTGGCATGGAGGTGGCAAGCTAATGAATGTTTACGGCTACATAGGGCTTATGTGCCTCCTTTTTGCCGCCGGCCTTGCTGCCATTGCCATCCTTTCACAGAAGCAAAGCAGCAGAAATCTTAATGACAGAAAAAGAAATCCGGCTTTTTTAATAGTGCTTTATGGGCGCTTAAGTGCCGTACCAATAGTAAAAGATCTACTTTTGAATATCAGAAGCAGGCTAGAAGTCTATACCGGCTCCGATGAAATAACAATCAGGAAAAAGTCCGTTGTACTGCTTTTTTCAACGGTATTCCTTTATGTGGGCCTGGTTTTGGTGTTCTGGATAACAACAAGGGATTTGCTCATGCTTCTTTTGTTCATGGTGCTCCTTTTATTTATCGGGGATACTGCTGTGGAAATTTTTATAAACAATTTCCATAACAGGCTATTAAGACAGCAGGTTTATTATCTTGAAATTCTACGCCATAAGTATTATGAGCAAAAATCCGTGGAGGATGCCAACTATGAAGCTTGCAATGTGCTAAACAGCAAGGGAAGCTTTGAAATATACGGTCAGGCTGAAAAAATCAATGACATTCTTTCATCCCATGATGCCGAGGCAGAGCTTGAAAAATATTATGAAATTGCTCCCAATAAATATCTTAAAATGCTTGCAGGAATTCTCTATATTACGAAGGAGTATGGAGATACAAAGGTAAATGGAAGTTCGGTTTTCGTGCGCTGCCTCTCTTATCTTTCAAACGAGATAAAGGCTGAGCTTTATAAACGTGAGAAGCTAAAGTATGCACTAAAAAGCCTGAATATTATTTCAGTGGTTCCGTTATTCTTTTTAAAGCCATTAAGAAGCTGGGCATCCAGAAGCTTTGCTCCGTTGGAGAATTTCTATACCAGCAAGGCAGGAATAATTCTGGCCATTGCAACGGTTGCAATTACAGTAATATCCTATATGGTTTTAAGAAGAATACAGCGTTATGACTCAAACACAAAAGCAAGTTTCGTCAACAATACCCTTGAACAGAAATTATACACGGCAGGCCTCTATAGACTGGTTGACAGATTAGTGCCCCATGGCTACACAAAAAAGAAAAACAAACTTATGGAACTTATTAAAAGTGCCATGGCGCCGTTAAACATCTATACCCTGTATACCAGGCGCATAATTTTCGGATTTGCAGCCTTTATATTCGGACTATGCTTATTTTTAGGGCTTAACAGCTATGCCCGCCATTCCATTTTGTATCTTCCCCAAATGCCCCAGGGGTATCTTGGAGGAAAATTATCTGACCAGGATCTTAAAAAACTCCAGGACATTGCAGACAAGGACAGAGCAGTTATTTTGGCCCTTGGAGTAAAGGCTGATGAAAAAGCCATAAGGGAAGAGGTCAGAAAAAGGGGAACTTATGACGAAAAGGAAGTCAGTTTAGCCGTAACAAGAATCAAGGACAAGATGGACAAACTTTCGTCCAATATATTCTGGTGGTGGCAGCTTATTATATGTTTAATCCTGTTTGAAGCAGGCTACTACGCCCCCGTATACTATTTGGCCTTTCTTGCCAGAGTGAGAAAAATAGACATGGAAGAAGAGGTATCCCAGTTTCAGACTATTATTTTAATGCTCATGCATATGAACAGGGTTCATGTGGAAGAGATTCTTGAATGGATGGAAGCCTTTTCTGTGCATTTTAAGGAACCCCTGCAAAAATGCCTTACCAATTTTTCGGCAGACTCCTATGAAGCTTTGGAAGAGCTTAAGTCCGATGTTGCTTTTCCGCCTTTTATCAGCATAATTGAAAATCTTCAGCTTGCAAGTGAAGACTTAGGAGTTGCCCAGGCCTTTGAAGGCCTTGAAAATGAAATGGACTTCAACAGGGAAACCAGAAAGGAAAGCAATGAGAGAATTGTTGAGAAAAAGAAAAATCTGGGCATGATGATAGGTTTTCTTCCAATTTACATGCTAATTGTGCTGTATCTCATCATTCCCATGATTGTTTCCGGAATGGAGAGCATATCAGCATTTTATAAACAGTTAAATGCAATTTGATAATTTAGCTTAAAAATTAATTAGAGAGGAGAGATTTTATGGACGGTAATTTATCCAAGGCTCTCTGGATTGGTGTTTCAATCCTTCTTTTCATTGCGGTGGTAACAATAGGAGTCAGTATATTTTCGAATATGAGGGAGGTAAGCGATGCTGCGGCAAACCGCATAGGCTCAGTATCAAAAAGTATGGCTGAAGAAGAATTCAGGCCCTTTGACGGAAAAGAAGTAACAGGAGACAAGGTACTTTCTGCAATATCATCCTTTTCGTCCAACAGCGGCGAGATTATCATTCTGGTTGCCACACTGGGAAGCAATAATGGAAATGAGATTTCTTTGGAACCTTCAGGGAATGGAAATATTAGTTTAAGTAATTTTAATAAGTATGTTTCTGACACAACGCAAACATCATTAAAAATCGAGGACGGATGTTTTATATTATCTGGATCCGACGATTTATTATCAAGCAAAAGCAAGGCTGCTCAGGAGAAAGCAAGAAGGGATGCCGAGAACCCCAATCTTATTTCAAAATACATAAATCCATCCGGAAAATTTATGTCTCAATTAGTTTATGACCAAAACATGAAAATCAGGGGCATTCTCTTCGCCCAAAAGAAATAACATGAGTAAAAATCTCTCTGAGGCGCTCTATCTTGGAACGGCCATATTGCTTTTTGCCCTGGCTATCACCTTCTTCTTTTCCTGCTACAATACATTTGAGGATCATGTTTTGCAGGGTCATAGCAAAATTGAGCAGGACAGGCTGGTGAAAATATCCTTAGATTATGAGGAAGAAGCAGTGACAGGAGAGAAGGTGCTCTTTCAGGTTCTTGAATATAACAGACACAAAGAGATTTCAGAGTTTAAAAATTTATATGAAAGCCAGCAAAACAATGAGCCCGAACTCTGGGTAAACGGACAGATGGCCGATTCCATTGATATAAGCACTATCGATGCATCCAAATCATACAAAGTTCAATACGAAACTGATCCTTCCGGGCGGATTATTATTGTCCGGTATACCGGATTGTGATTAAAAGACTTTTAAGGGGAAGGTATGGAAAATACTCTTTGGAAGATACTGGCCTTTCTTCTGTGTGCCATTCTTTTGTTCCTGGCTCCTTTAATGAGCATTTTGGAACGTCAGGATGATATTGCGTACAATGTGGTTTTAACCGAGTGCAACAGGTTTGTTGATACCTGCCGTGATTTGGGGTACATAACACCTAATATATATCTGGAACTGACAGAACGCTTAAACTCAACAGGTAATATGTATGACATAAAGCTTTCACACATCAGCAGGACTGTTGATCCGGTCTATGTGGAAAATGGAAGTTCCCTGGTCTTTACGGGGGAATATGAGGTGCATCATGTTGCTTTTGGTGAAAGCCAGATACTGAGTGTCCTCTTTCCGGAAGACAATACCCTTCCTGCATATCATAAAGACAGAAGATACCTAATGAGTATGGGGGATCTCTTATTCATCGAAGTAAAAAACCGGGGAAAAACCATGGCTCAGGCATTGCGTGACATGATCCTTTTCACCGATACCCAATCTCCCAGCATTTTTGTAAGGGCAGGGGGCATGGTGAGAAATGAAGCTTACTAGTTTTGCAATTATTTTTGTCATTATAATTTTCCCCTTTCTTTTTATATCAGGGCAACAATCCCACATTGTTATGGAGGATGCAAAACTTAGAAGCTATTACGATAATCTTATAGACAACGCAGTTCAGGATGCGGCTTTCATCTTAAGCCAGAAAGGGACGAACCTGTCATATTCAGATAACTCCAATATAACTTCTACTAAGGAACTTGCAGCCCAAACCTTCTTTGACTGTCTGTACCATTCATTTAATGCATACGGAAATCAGGCCTCCATGGCTAAAATTGAGGCATGTGTTCCTGTTTTAATATTTCTGGAGAGGGATGGGTTCTATCTTTATGCCCTTAATTCGTACAAGGGTCTGGAAGGATATACTGAGGTTAAGCACAGCTGGTTTCCCTTTATGCATTATATTGGGGAGAACCTTCATGAAAGGTACAGTGTGCGCTATACTCTTGGTAACTATGTATTTGTTTATGACCATGTTGATAAGGCCATGTATGAGGGGGAATATGAAAGCTTCAAAGACAGAATCGAATTTTTCAGTGACCCTCAAATGTTTGAGAATTTGCGCTTATCTGCCATACAGAGGTCTGTTTTGGGGGAATTAAAAAACTACATTGAAGAATATAACAGATGGGAAAAGGGAAGAAGCCTGTCGGTTCAAATTGAGCTTCCTGCCATAGATGATGCCGACTGGGCAAGGGCTTTAACCGACGAAGGAATTCTGGTTTTTGCCCAGGGCTTTCCTGTACTTGCAGGCGATAATTACAAACACTATTCCCTTGGCGGGGGGCGGGTTATAAGAAAAGAGCCTCTTATAGGATATACATACAAGGGGCAGCTGTATTACGGCAAAACCCAATGCAGTTTTTATCTTAATGAAGTTATTAATGATCCCACTTACGATCCTGATAACTACATATATTTCTCTAATCCCTATGAAGCGGCGAAGAATGGATATTTTCCCTGTACCTACTGCCGTCCGTGAATATAAAGTGTTTAGCTATGCCCAATATTGTAAAAGTGCCTTTGATATTGACAGTGTTTGTCCGAAAATGCATAATGGAATAATTGTATAGACCTAAAATTATAAGAATGGAAAGACTGATTGGGATGGCTAATACACATGATTTAACCCAGGGAGATATTTTAAAAAAGCTGCTTAAGGTAGCAGTACCCATTATGGGTACTCAGCTTATGCAGATGTTGTATAATCTTACCGACATGTTCTGGCTTGGGCGGACAGCTGATTCTGTGGTGGCTGTTGCTTCCAGCGGTCTTGCAGGAATGTATTTATGGCTTGGCATGGCTCTTTTAATGATAGGCCGCATGGGCTCGGAAATTGGTACATCTCAGAACCTTGGCATGGGTGATACTGATTCAGCCAAAGATTATGCCCAGAACTCCACAAGAATCGCACTTATTCTGGGTATTCTTTATGGTCTTATGCTGATTGTTTTCGCCAGGCCCCTAGTAAAAGTGCTCAGCGTCACCGATAAAAAGGTTTTTGACAACACCTGCGTTTACTTAAGAATTGTGGGATTAGGCATACCCCTTACATATGTGTCGGCGGCAATAACAGGAATATTCAATGGAGCGGGAAATTCCAGGCTTAGCTTCTGGGCAAATGCCGTGGGGCTTCTGGTAAACATGATTTTAGACCCGCTGATGATTCTTATATGGGGCTGGGATGTAATAGGAGCGGCAATAGCAACCGTTATAGCTCAGGCCACAGTTTGCGGACTGTTTATTCTCTTTATAAAGCGCCACCACCACAGACCTTTTGAAAAGTTCCACATTCTGGGCTCTCTGGATTCGGCAAAAATAAAACAAATAACCAAATGGAGCCTGCCTGTGGCTATGGAAAGCGGTGCTTTTACTATCCTTGCCATGGTAGTTACCTCAATGGTGACATACTATTACGGCGAAACCGCCGTTGCGGTACAGAGAGTGGGAAGCCAGATTGAGTCCTTGTCCTGGCTTATTGGCGGAGGATTTTCATCCGCCGTTACAGCTTTTGTAGGACAAAACTATGGTGCCCGCAAATGGAGCCGCATAAGAAAAGGCTACCGCATTTCGCTTTTTACTTTGCTGGCCTGGGAAGCACTGGTGACCGTATTTTTAATATTTGGCGGAAGATTCTTCTTTTCACTTTTCCTTAGTGAACCGCCTGAAATTCTTGACATGGGCCAGACCTATCTAACAATCCTGGCAGGATGCCAGCTGGCCATGGCCCTTGAGGGCTCATGTGCAGGTACTTTCAGAGGCATGGGCAGAACCCTTCCTCCAAGCTTGTGCAGTATCGCGTCAAATCTTATACGCCCCGGACTTTGCTGGGTGTTTGCCCAGTGGATGGGGCTTAACGGAATGTGGTTGGGAATAACTGTATCGGCAGTACTGCGCGGAATTATGATGTTCATATGGTATACACTTTTTGAAAGAAATCTGCCTAAAGTAGATGAAGCTATGCCCCAACCGGCTTTTCAGTGATTTCTCTCTGGATGGGCTTTAAATTGATTTGATGTTTACTTGGCATCTGTTTGACAGTAACTTGCCATAATACATTTCTCTGTATATATTGGACTACAAAAAAGAATGGCCGGTTTATACCGGCTATCTTGCTATCTTCTTAATTATTCGGATGTCATCGCCTATGAACTGAAGAGTGTTAAACTCTCCAACAATACGTGATGCAATTCTTTCGTTATATTCCTGGAAAAGACGCTTAATATCAAGGTTGGATGATATGACTGTTTTGGCTGTACTGGCCTTGTCCTGCGCCTTTCGCAGCTCCAGAAGAGTCAGAAGCTCGGCATATCGGGCATCACTTGCAGGCTCAATTCCAAGATCGTCCAGAATAAGAAGATTGGCTGTTATGAGGTTTCTGTACGATTCATCGGCTGATGCTCCGTTATGCTCCAAATTTAAGCGGTGTCTGCGGATAATGGAAAACAGGGAAGGCGCTGAAAGGTACAGAACCGTATAGCCTTTTTTAAGAAGTTCCAAACCTATGCTCTTGGCCATAAAGGTCTTGCCCGTACCTGTTGGGCCGAAGAAATACATATTTTTAGTATCCTTCTTGTCAAAGGCATCTATAAACTCCAGGCATTTTTCCTTAATAGAGTTGATCTGAGCCCTGGGAGATACATCGGACTTATATTTCTTTTTGTCGGCCTTATCAGAAAAGTATGATTCATCAAAGAACTCAAATCCTGTTTCCCCGTCATCAAGAATGTTTGAAAATGCGTAAAGTTTCTCCAGATAGAGCTTTTGATAGCATGAACAGGTAACCTGGCCGGAACCTGTGGTTATATAGCCTCTGTCCTCGCAAAGAGGGCAGGTAAAACGAGGCTCAAGAAAATCACCAGGAAAGCCGTAAGCAACAAGGAGTTCTTCCTTCCTTTTATTAAGCATGTCAATATGCTGGGAAAGAGCCTCAGCATCCGAATCTGAGCCATTTTCGGAAAGCATTGAACGAATATAACGAATACCTGCAAGGGTAATCTTTGCATCAAGGGAAGCCAGTTCCGGTATCTTATCCATTGCTTCTTTTTTACGGTGCTCCGCATCCCTTAAAGCCCTATCCCTTCGCTGAGCAAACTCCATATCAAGGTTGCGCCTGATTTCAGCCATTTAATCCCTATCCTTTCCAATGACGGTGGACCTGTTCAACCTGTCATAGAACTCATCATCATACTGACGCTGCTGGAAGTTATCCCTGCGGGAAACCTTGTCAGATGCCTCTGAAGACTGGCCTTTATATGAAGCCGCTTCAAGGTAAGACTTAAGCTGGTCAATGGATCTTATGCCATCATTGTACCAGGCTGACAAAATACCATGGAGATATTTAAAGCTGGGATGGGGCTTCCCGGCCGTTTTCTTTAATGCCTCTTCAATTATTGCCATGTCGAATTTATATTCATTGAGCCAGATTTCAAGGTATTCTTCCTCAAATGTGGTTATGTTTCTTCCAAGCCTTAAGGCACGGGATATTTTCTTACCTGCAGCCTTGATTTTTTCCAATTCCTCCATGTACTTTTCAAGGTCCCAATGGTTTGAAATGCCCTTCTGAGCCCATGTAGCCGCAACTTTCTCAATGTATTTCACATTGAGGGCATTGTTGTCATAACAATACTTAAAAAGGCTGACCATTACATCTTCATCAAAATGGTAGCTTTCAAACCAGCTGTCAATGGCTGTGTACCAGCTGGGTGCCATGAGGCCATGGAAAAACATCCTGTTTATAGAATCAATGCACTGATTTCTTCTTATATTGGCCGCTGATTTTGACAGTGCGGCATCTATATCTGATGTGGTTTTGCGCTTATAAAGCTTATTTAACTCCATTTCCTTAATATCGCATATGGTGACAACGTTGGGGGTGCGGACAATAAGCCCTTCCTGCTCCAATATCACAAAAGAGGCATTTACAGCATCAATGGTAAGGTTAAGCTTTGCGGCCAGATCCTCGGGATGCACCTCTTTCCTGTATTTGCAAAGAAAGACGCAATAAAGGTATACCTTCACGGCATCGGAAGGAATACGTGGCATAATATCGCTTAAAAACAAGTCGGGAATCAATGTGTCGGAAAGCAGTATATCCTTTACCATTTCAAATTGCATCTGTGTAACCTCTTTTTGCTTTTTATTTTTAGAGCAAAATCATTATAACACAAGGCAGGGTTTGGATAAAGCAATTGTCAAAATGCATGTTGTACCGGCAAATGGATAAACTAGCATAATGCTTTAACTTGATTTATGAGGTGACTTATGCCGCAGCTGGTAGTCCGAACCCGTTCCGGTAGGGTAGAAAGCATTCATCACGGATATATCTGCGTTACTGACTCAGACGGAAAAATAAAATACAGCATTGGAAATCCAAATGCCAGAATCTTTATAAGATCATCCGGAAAGCCCATTTATGCTAATGCCTTTGTAATGTCGGGAGCAATGGAAAAGTTCAATATAAGCCTTAAGGAACTTGCCATTCTCTGTGCCTCCCACGGAGGACAGGCATTTCACAGGAGGATAATAAGAGGAATCCTGAAAAAAGCAGGATTGACGGAAAAAGACCTGGACTGCGGACACAAGTATCCCGAGAATCAAAAAGTTCATGATGCTCTTATAAAAAAGGGAAAGAGGCCCGATCCCATTTTTTCAAACTGTTCTGGAAAGCACGCAGGACTGCTGGTTCTATGCAAGTACTACGGTTTTCCTGTAAAGGGCTATACAGATCCTCAGCATCCCATACATCAAGTTATAAGAACCACTATTGCCGAGATATTGGAATGCAGTACAAACGACCTTATAACAGGAGTGGACGGGTGTACTTTGCCCACATATAGTTTTTCACTTCATCAGGCTTCATACCTATATGCGCTTTTGGCTCACGGCGATACTCATAAAGGCAAATACGCCCACTCTTTCGGCCTTATTCAGAAAGCAATGATAGAAAATCCCCGGGTTATAAAGGGCGACGATTCTTTTTGTACTTCTCTTATTAAAGTAACAAAGGGAAGGGCAATCGGGAAAATAGGAGCGGAGGGAATATACTGCATGGCTGTGCCTGAAAAACGGCTTGGTGTATGTATAAAGCTTATGGATGGGCACCCATGGGCAAGCTACCCTGTGGCAGTACGAGTCCTTGAAGAATTGGAGATACTGGATGATGCGGATATTAAAGAGCTAGATAAATGGGCTCTTCCAAAAGTAAAGGATGACAAGGGAAGAGATGTTGGGTATCTTCATCCTGTATTCAGCATCATAAACAATGAAACAGGCCATTATGAACCGGGAGATATATATCCAAAGGAAGTGAATTAAAACGGAAACACTGGCTGCAGTAACAAGAAGCGGATATGTTGAAAGCGTCCATTATGGTTATATTTGTGTAGTTGATTCCCAGGGCAGGGTTATTTACTCTAAAGGCGATATTGATACGAGGATTTTTTTCAGGTCTTCGGCAAAGCCCATTCAGGTAATACCTTTTATCCATTCCGGGGCATATAAAGTCATGGGATTTACACCAAAGGAAATTGCCCTTGCATGCGCATCCCATACAGGTGAACGAATGCACCAGGAAACGGTTTTGGGGATACTGAATAGATTAGGCCTTAATCAGACCCACCTTCATTGCGGAATTATGGTGCCCTATAACGAGGAAGAGAATAAAAGACTTATTAAAATGGGAAAGGAACCGTCAACCCTTCATGCAAGCTGTTCGGGAAAGCATGCGGCAATATTGGCATATTCAATTTATAAAGGAGCGGACATATCAAACTACGAGGATATATCCCATCCTGTACAGCAGGAGATAATTAGGACAATAGCCGAGTTTACCGATGAAGATGTTGAATCCATCCCATTGGGTACCGATGGCTGCGGGCTTCCCATTTTCATGATTCCAATTAAAAAAATAGCATTATCCTATGCAAGAATTGCAAAATTTGCACAGGACAAGAGCAGCAAGTACCACGAAGCCTGCAAGGTAGTATTTGATGCCATGAACCAGCACCCCGAAATGGTGGCAGGAACTGGTGAGTTTTGCACCGAGCTTATGGGAGCCACAAAAGGAAAGCTTATAGGAAAAGTTGGTGCCGAAGCAGTCTACTGTATAGGGATAAAGAAAGATAACCTTGGAGTATGCGTCAAAATTGCCGATGGCTCTGAAAGAGCCGTTTATCCGGTGGTCATTGAGGTTTTGCTTAAGCTCGGAATCCTTGATAAATCCGAGTATGAAAAGCTTAATAACTGGCATAAATCAAAACTTATGAATCAGCTTAAAGAGCATATAGGATATATTGTTCCTGTATTTAACCTGGATTGCCAGGTTCATCCGGGTATGGAAATAAGCCAATTCCGTCATATGACAATGTAAACGAATTGTAATCCAAAGGCACAAAAGAACAAAGGCCAATATGACGATAAATCTAATGTAAAATACTCATTGGCAAATTGTGCCTTTCGGAGGATTCGTATGACCAGAAAGACTAAGAGAATAATCTCATTCCTTTTAATTTTTGCTTTTATATTATCCGGCTTTCCTTCCGGAGTGAGAATCTATGCGGCTCCGTCTGCTATTACCTTATCGGTAGCCTATAATGCGACTACCAACAAGTATGATATAAGCTATGCAACAGCTATTGAACCCCATCGCACTGAAGTTCGTTTTCACGGCCCTAACGGAAATGAAGTAACTCTTTTTAATGAGCATTCCTTTGCAAACAACAGGGTTACTGTCAGTACTAGCCTTGAACCAGACCATGTTTATGACATAACCATGGATGTATACATGAATGCCGGGGATTCTGAACCCACATATCAGGGCAAAATTTATTATCTTGCCGACATTACCTTTTTGGGTGAATCTTTTAATGTAATGTCAAAAATCAATGGCATTGAGGACAAGTCTCCCACTTTTGAGCCCAATAGTACAAACCCGGAGCGGATAAGAAGCGGTGACAATCCGGTTATAAAGTTTAAGTGGAAGGTACCCACCATTTACAATGGAGGAATCAAAAAACTTACCGAAACTGCAGGTTTCAGCATATTATCAGAGCCCAATGCTCCCATTTCAAAAACCTGCTTCCAGATAAACATGACAGTGGGACACGGCTCAACCAAGCAGCTTAACTTTAATATTGACTATTCCGGAACCGATATGGTTGTTGATGGTACCAGTACCAAGGTTACAACTGAAGGTGAATATCTTACTGTAACCCTTGATAAGACTCACGGCATAGAACCGGGAACCGAGTATGAATTCACCAACATAGGCATAATCTTTAAAGCCAGCAATTCCGAACAGATTCCCATTCGCAGCACAAAGCTTTACACCGACAGCAACAACCGATTCATGGTTAAAAATATAGACAATGCCTTCAAGGATGTAGGCTATGACCTGTCATCCATATTTACTCCCATGCAGATGGAGCTTTCCAAAGTAGATACTGATAAGGTTTTGGTACGCTTCAGAAAAATAACCAACGGCGTATATCCTCAACTCTATTATCAGGT
Source organism: Clostridiaceae bacterium (assembly GCA_012719545.1). Lineage (GTDB taxonomy): Bacteria > Bacillota > Clostridia > DSM-8532 > DSM-8532 > DTU059. Next base: position 69,206 of record JAAYAD010000054.1, on the reverse strand, counting down.
TCAGTACGCTCCCCGTATTGACGATCTCTACACCCAGTACCAGACATGGGTTAAGATTCCCGATTCATCTCTTCCAAAGAATGAAGAATACTGCAGCGAAATTATTACTATCAACATCCACGAATCAACCCATCCCGAATATTATTTCAGGGTTGTATACTTTGACAGCTCTTCGGAACTTCCCAAGAGCTCATCACTCTGCATTGACCTGCGCCTTTTGGATGTTGACACTGGTAAGCCTCCTCTTCCCAAGGAAGTTAAAATCGACCCCATCTATGCAGGGAGAAAGACTGTTACGGTACCTACTACCGAGCTTTCCTCAGGAGATGTTGAGATACCTTTAAGTGATCTTCGCCTTTCCTTTGAAAAGCCCCTGGTATGGAAGCAGATTACAAACTGGGAAGCATTTAAGTCAGCGGATTATGATGACGATGACTATACTTTCCATATCATACTTTCGGCTTATATGCCCGACAGCCAGCCCGAGGCAATAACAAAGAAAATAGGGGACGCGCCAGGAAAAGAAATATACCTTCCTGTAAAACAAAAGAGGGTTCTTGTATTAGGCAAGAAAGATTTTACAGAGGATCCGGAGGACAAAGGCAGGCTTGTCTGCACAATACCCGGTGATAAATTATTTTATGACTTTGTAAGCAAAAAGGCCCTTACAGCCGAAAACAACGAGGATCCCAGCCAAGACGGCAAGAAGGGAGATTACCCCACCTTCCTGGTTCCAAATACCGTATACTACATGCAGATTTTTACATCCAGGTACGGGGATAATGCAGCAATTGATAACGACGTATGGGGTGACAGCGATGGACTCAGCGCCGAAATCAGAAATAAGCTATCCTTCATGTCGCCCATTATGAGCTTTACGACCTGGCCGCTTACCGAGCAGCCCGTTCCCATGCCCAATATCAATCTGGGTATTGAACCTGCCACCAATGTGGATCCGGTTACAGGAAACATAACACTGGAAGGTATTTCTGTCAGCTACGAAAGAATTTTGACCGATACCGACTGGCTTCGCTATACAAGTGCAATAAATGACAGAAAAGTTGTTTATCATATATTTATAAGCGATAATCCTTCAACAGGATTTGTTGAGGTTGAAAAGGATGAGGCAGAATATCCGGATGCATCACAGATAATTAACAGAAGTGTTGTTATTAAAAAGGATGGGAATAACGAACCAATTCTGCCCAACAAAGTATATTATATTAAGGCTCATGCCTCCCTTGTGGTTGGTGGTGTAGTAATTGGCCGATCGGCTGAAACGGCTGTAAAGGCCATTACTACGCCTAAAATTGATACAGGGGGTTTAGATAATGACGTCAGGGATCCGAGAGCACCCACAGAGTTTTCAATTGCCACCGACTCGAACGGTGAGCTGATGCTAAGCGATGCCTACGTTACATTAAGCTGGCTTCATGCAGAGAAGGATGTCACTTACGAAATGGTGTGCACCACCGTCTCGATTTCTCCAAACGCCGATGAATCGGAATATGGTTCAGATCCATACAATATGGGTCTGTTAAATGCCTACAGCGAATTCAGGAACCCCGCTTCGGACAAGAAGCTTCATCTTGATTTAAAGAGCAGTCAGCTTTTGGCGATAGGCCTGACGGTTGATGAAAACGGACATGTTTTAATGCCCATAAACCGTGACTTCTTAAGGCCCAACAAGATTTACTTCTTCAGCTTGAGGGCTGTCAGAAACAGAGGCCTTACTGACTCCCAGGGCAATTCCATTGAAGCTGTCAGCCGATGGATTACAATACCTGTAACTACCCCAATGATTAAGCCTCCCGCATTCCTGGAAGTTGTCAAGGACATGGAGATTGGCTTTAATATTGAGTGTTACACAACCGGAACCACCGCCGACAAGATGGAAGTATACATAAAGAAGGCGGGGCAGCCCGATTCCCAGTATACAAAGCTTCCCCGCGCAAGATTTACCTGCGTAAGGGACGGTACAACCTTCTATTTCAGAATTTATAACCTTGAATCTGACCTGTGGTATGACATACGCATTAAAAACACCACTGACAACAGGTGGTATGACGGAAAGAACAAAACCTGGTCCACCGGTGCCGGAAATCCTGTAAAAGCCAAAACCCGTGACGGTTTAAGGGAAATAGAGATCCGCTGGGAAGGCGAAGATCCTTATGACTACTTTATTGAGGCAAGAGCCGAAAATGAAGTGGATTATGAGACCCTTAACTACAACAGCACCGGATTTACGGACTACGGCTATGATCTTGCTGACGGAACCCGTATAAGATTCTATCGTGAAAAGACAAACCTTTATGTTCAGCAGAATTCGCCCAAGTATATTTTCTATGCCAAGATATCGGGCAAGCCCGTAAGGGATGAAGATGGAAATACTGAGGATCTGCCCCTTAAATCCAATACTACCTACTATATTAAGGTATGGGCTTATAACCTTGACGAATCCCTTCATATCGGACCTGTAACAGCACGTACTGACTTTTCACAGTCGGACTACGATGAGGGCAAAAAAGAGCAGGATACCATTGACCTGTTTAACCAGGAAGCCGAGAGCCTTACCAAGAAATTGTACTGGCTTGTGGATATAAGGGATAATAAAACCGTAAGGGCAGTTATAAAGGACGATATGGTATCAGGGCTATTGAAAGCCTTCAAGGGCTCCACAGTAACTGTTGACTTATCTGGTGAAAAGACCGATGCCTTATACTATGAGGTGCTGATTCCTTTTAAAACCCTGGAAACCATTGAAACAGATGACAGCCGTTTAAATTTAAAGCTTTCCGGCGGTGAGGTTACTTTAAACAGGGGAAGCATTGACTTTGAGCTTATTAAATCCCAGGCAAATGTCAGCGGAGCAAAAGAAGGCATGCTCCTTATAAGAGTTGAGAAAAAAACAAGCCCGGCAGTTTCATTCCCGTCGGATTTTTCAGCGGTATCGGGCATTTTCAAAATTGATGTTCAGGCAATAGGTTCCAGACTTACCTATGCTGAAATCAACAACATTATTTATGATATACTCGAAAACCCTGACGCGAAAGGGCCCTTTAAGTACGGAATTCTTGACAGGGAGCTTACGGCTATTCTTAAGAATCTGGAAAGCTACAGCTATAAGAGCCATATTGATTTGAAGGATCTTATCATAACAGCCATTTCAAAGGTTGAAGTTGAGCTTTCAAGGTACTTAAAGGACATAATTGACGGCGGAAGCGGTTATAAGCCAGCGTTTGCTGCAAGCAAAGGCATTACCGATTTCCCGGGGAAAATAGGCATTAAGCTTGAATACAGGTTCCAGAACGGATACATCGTTCCCTTTGTCAATTACGGTACTGGATGGAAGGAAGCTTCGGGATCCAAGGCATATGTGGCGCAATTTGCCCTATTCAGGGTTGAAAAGCCCGGAGAATATGCGGTTCTTACAAGAAGAACCTCGGTAATTGTAAGCCCTGAAAGTCCCTTTGAAAGAACACTGGCCAAGCTTAATACCCAATATGACATGACCAAGGTATTCGGAAAAGGAACCATATATCCTGAAAATCCTGTAAAGGGTGAACAGGCGATTATGCTTTATGCGGTATTAACCCGCCAGGACAATGAAGTTGCGGGATTGACACCTGCCAGGAAGGCATCTTATCTGGGCATTGGCGATATTATCGGCACAAAGCAGATAAGCGGCTATATGGACAACCAGTCATCGGTATCATTGGCCGTTAAGCTCTATTGCAAAAAAGCCAATATTGATCCGGCTCTTGCAAAACCTTCAAAAACAATATATATTGCCAATGCTTCATCCATAGAAGCACGCCTGGTTAAGTATGTCACTTTAGGGGTTGACCTTAACATAACAACCCTTGGCGCCAATAAGACATTTGACGCAACAGGGCGTACAAGTATTGGCTCCATGCTTGACATGGTATCCAGAGTGCTTGAAAAGATAGGACAATAGAAATTTTAAGGAGTGACCTCCATGCTAAAGATATTACGGAAAACAGTACCGTTTATCCTGGTGCTGGCAATAATTCTTGGGATTTTTCAAAATGCAGCCTTTGCTGAGCCAACCGTTTTGATGCCGCCTCAGCGCAACAGGATAACCGATATAGGATATATAAGCGATGTATATACTGACAAATGGTTTGCGCAGCTTAACTGGGATCCTGTCACTTTCCCTCCTGAGGCTGAAGACAGATACATATACTTTGGTCTTAACGAGGTGGCACATGGTACAGGAAAAGTCATAAACGATGCACTGCAGGTAGTTCTACCCGGAAGTGCAACAGGGTATGAAGTAAATGACTATACTCCTGAGGGAATTAAGCATGGAACCATATATGAAGCATATGTAAGAGCTTCTTACAACTACACTACACAAACCGGATTTTATAAAGTAGATTCCCAGAGATCAAATATTGTCAAATTTCTTACCAATCTTCATGTTTCTGTTGAACTGGTTCCCGGAACAAACAATATCAAGATTAAGTGGGACGATGTCTGGGATACTAATGGACGCATAAATTACAGAATTCTTATATCCGATACCAAGGGATTCTCACAGCCCACAGCCATACCGGACATCATTGCTTCTGAAATAGGCAAACCCGGTTATCCTGTAACTGTAAATATGCAGGAGAAAAAGCTTGAATATATCTATACTTCGGCTCTTCCCGGCCGTGAGTATTCCATTAAGGTTGTACCCTTGCCAAATCCAAATGTGGCTTGTGTTACAGCTGACGAAATAATACCTGTGACCATCAAGACAGATATTCTCCTGAGAGCCCAGAAGATTGGCTATACCAATGATGGAGATGCTATCTGGAGGCTCTTCTGGAACCCAATAGTAAAAGGAACTACTTTTACACGAGTTGAATACGAGCTTTACAGGTATATTGACGACCAGGAGGAGGGTACACTTTTTAGGCTCATACCTGATGAAGACAGCTATGAGTTCATAATTAAAAAAGGAGATACCAGAACCTACAGCTTTAGAGTAGACGCAAAGGCATATGTGCAGGGAAGTCCCGCACCCATTGAGTTCAGATCCAATAATAAGGTTGCTTTAAAGGAACAGATTCCTCAGCAGCCTGAGGCTCCGGAGTTTGTGGATGGATTTTCTGATGCAGATCCTGAACCCATATATTATGAAGATCTTCTAAAGAGCAACGGTGCGTCAGTTTTATGGCGTGTACCCTATACAGGAGAGGGTTTTGTGGATACTGACGTGACCTATGATATTTACCTTTTGGAAAATATCAGGGATGTTGACAATCCTCCGTCCAACTACAAAATTGCCTCCGACCTTACTATGGGCGAGGCCCATAAAATAAGAAGCAAACTGACAGGAAAGGTAATTGGTTACCGCTACGACCTTGTGGGACTTAAATCCAATTCTACCTATTATTTTGTCATATACGCCAAAAAGAATTTTCTGGTTGATGACCCTGACAGCGGCATGATGATTACAATGCCCTATATTTCCAAGAAGGCTGTAAAGGTAATTATTACAAAGCCCGATTCAGGCACCGACAGGCCAATTGCGCCATCCGCACCGCCTTTTGGCGTAAAGCCCGGTGAGGACAGTATTACCTTTAATAAAGCCACAATGATAATGGAAAAGAGATGGCACGCATTCTATAACGATGAAACTAAGCGCTGGGAGCGTGTCACAGCCGATGAATATTTTGAAAACGAGGTTCTTCCGGATGACGACCCGGACAAGCGCCATGCAATGATTATCAACTATCTTCCCGGATGGATCATTGTTCCCCATGTTGTAAAATACAATGATGCCATAAATGTCATAAGGCTTCGCGGCAACAGGGATGGGGAGTATATTACTTACAGTGATCTTTCGCAACCTGATATAAAAGCCCATGAAATACCCCAGGCAAGGGTTGCTGTACCCAATATTCCTGAGAATGCGGCCGATCAGAAGTTTACCTTTGATGTTACAGGACTTACCCATAACACGGCCTATATTGTCTGGATTACAGTTGAGAACCAGAACGGAAATTCATCGGACCCTTCAGATCCCATTATTATAACAACTCCGCCCGATATCCCTCAGATTCCTGTGACACCTACGGTTCCTACCGATCTTCGCGGTATTGCGGGAGACACATATGTAGACTTGTTCTGGACCTATATTAATGGAATGGATTACGAAATAAGGGGCGGAACATCGGAAAACCTCCAGTCTGCAAGTATAACCAAGCAGGTTTCCTATCAGGATATACTTGAGGGGACTTATTCAAGGATAGAGGGATTAACACCCGATACAATCTATTATTTCTGGATAAAAGCCATAAGCAGGAGTAATGGACAAACCATAGAATCCGCCTTCAGTAATCCCCTTGTCATAAGAACAGAACCATATTCGCCTCCTGCACCGCCAACAGGCTTTGGAGTCAAGGTTGGTGCCGGCGGTGTTACTGAAAATTCCATAACCTATGTGTGGAATGAAATAGAGGGTCTTACTTATATCCTTGAGTTTGCAGATAATTCATCATTTAACAATGCACGAAACTTTGATGTATCCGGCGATACTTACACTGTAACAAACCTCATTGCAAACAGGCGGTACTATGCAAGGCTCTATGCCTACGACCCTAACACTAAACTAAGAAGTGAACCAACCCGTACGGTAATGGTTGTAACCAATAAGAGCAGGGACGAGTATGACGGAAGCTATGACTTAACGGAGCCTGTGGGAGGAAACGGACTTGTTATACCTGTTAAATTGGAAAACGGGATATGGAAAATTTCCTCAGTTGGTAACAACGCTCACGTTCTTGCAGAACGCATTCGCTCCGTATTAAGTCCCATAGTTAAGCTTGACTTTTCAAAGCCGCCTGCCAGGACAACCACCATCCAGATTGATATAGGGAGCGTTGTGTTTGATGCCCTTTCAGAGCAGCACAAGGAATTATATATAATGCTTCCATGGGGGCAGTTTACAGTAAGCTCAGGCACATTCCAGAATGATGAGTACTTTAAGCAAAAGGGAAAAAATAATAATTTCAGCATCAGAATAGAGTCGGTATCACCTGTTACCACCTATAAGCTTTCATCGTATATGGACGCAAAAACCCAGGTAACGGACTTAAAGCTTATGTATCTTAACGGTCAGTATTCAATCAATAATCTTATTCATCCGTTGCGGGTTGAGCTTCCCCTGGACAATGCATCTCAATATCTTCAGGGTCAGGTGAAGGTTTACAGCTATAACAATTCCAGCTGGTATGACCTTCCGGGTTATATAGATTATGCCAAAAGCTGGGTGGTTGGAGAACTTGGAAAGCCGGGCCCCATAGTTGCCGCAGCTTGGGGAATTAAGCCGGCAAATCCGGTTTCAGTGCCGACGTATATTAAAGAAAGCCTGGAAAGCATACAGAGGATATACAAGCTTAAAAGCCTTGAAGGAAAATCGTTTGCCTATAACAATAACATTTCGCCAAATGGAATTTTAAAGTGTATTCTGGACGTTATTGGAGCAGAATATACAGAGTATGACATGGGACAAAAAGCCCTGCAGGCAAATCTGATTTCATCACTGTCGGAGTTAAATGGCACTTACGCCAGACGTGACAAGGCCATTCATATGCTCGTATCGCTGTACAGATTCAAAACACGCGATAAAGCAATCCCTGTAAAGCCGACCGTATGGGCGCAATATCAGGATCTTTCAAAAGTTGAAAGCAAATACCTGAATGATTTCAGGTTTGCGATCGAAAATGCCATAATTCAGGGAAATGGACTAAATCTTGCCTATCCTGAAAAACCGGTTACTTACGGCGATTTCATAGTAATGCTTGAACGAATTTTGCAGCTTTGCGGCGAAATTTGAAATTTGCGTTTTTATACTTAAAAATTGCTTTGGAATTTAAGTTTGTTTTACCACGTGTAAACGGTACCGATAAGAAAATACTAATAACAAAAGCATTACATATCGAAAATTAAAAAATTGGAAGGTGATTGGTATGGGAGCTTTTGTTATTAAAGGCGGCAAGCCCTTATCCGGTACTGTTTCTGTTTCTAGTTCAAAAAATGCCATTCTTCCCATTATTTCGGCATGCCTGTTAACCACTGAAGAATGCGTTTTAAAGCAAATTCCCGGCCTTGACGATGTATCGGGTATGTGTGAGCTGGTTTCAAATTTGGGGGCAAATGTAGAGGTAAACGGAAGGGCAAGAAAGATTTCCATATCCACACCCCAACTGACAGGACATACAGCAGACTATGAGCTGGTCAGCAAGTTAAGGGCTTCTTTTTTGGTATTAGGCTCATTGCTGGCAAGAAAAGGTGTTGCCAAAGTAGCGCTTCCTGGGGGCTGTCCAATTGGCAGCAGGCCTGTGGACCTGCATTTAAAAGGCTTTGAAGCCATGGGGGCAGAAATAACAACCGGTCACGGCTATGTTGAAGCCAGATGTCCTGACGGAAAGCTGAAAGGAGCCAATATATATCTGGACTTTCCAAGTGTAGGGGCTACCGAAAATTTGCTGATCGGAGCTGTTCTGGCAGAAGGGAGAACTATTATAGAAAATGCTGCTTCCGAGCCTGAAATAGTTGATCTTGCTTCTATGCTGACAAAGATGGGAGCCCGCATTTCGGGAGCCGGAACAGACACCATAGTAATAGAGGGAGTTGAGAAAGTTCATGGTGTGGAGCATACCATAATGCCCGATCGGATTGAAGCGGGAACCATAATGACCGCAGCTGCCTTAACAGGAGGGGATGTTACCCTTACCAATGTAGTTCCCGAGCATTTAAAACCTGTCACAGCAAAGCTCAGAGAGTCTGGCGTAGAGGTCATTGAAGGTGTTTCTGAAATTTGCGTAAAGAGCTCTGGCCGTCCAACAGCGGTAGACATAAAAACCCACCCGTTTCCGGGTTTTCCAACAGATATGCAGGCCCAGTTTTCTGCCTATCTTTGCTTTGCCGAAGGCACCAGCATGATTGTGGAAACAATATTTGAAAACAGGTTTATGCACGTAAACGAGTTAAAAAGAATGGGAGCCCAGATAAGGCTGGATGGACGCACCGCCATTATTGAGGGCTCAGAAAAATTGCAGGGAGCACAGGTGAGGGCAACCGACCTAAGGGCAGGAGCAGCCCTTGTAATTGCCGGACTTGCGGCAAATGGCGTTACCGAGGTATTGGATATCCACCATATTGACAGGGGATATGAATTCATAGAGAATAAATTTCAGAGGCTTGGAGCCGACATCAGACGGGTTCAATAAGGCATTTAAGGGGCATGAAGCCCCTTAAATTATATAAATTTAGCTGAGGTATTATTATGAATAAAAACAGCCAACAGTACAGCTTTTTTGCTTTTTTGTCAAGAATGAGGCATATATACAGATGGAGCCTTATGAGGAATGTGGCAAGTGAAAATATCCAGGAGCACAGTCTTCAGGCCGCCATGATAGCCCATGCCCTTGCGTTAATTAAAAATAAATATTTTGAAGGCAGTGTTAATCCTGAAAAAGTAGCACTGCTTGCAATTTTCCATGACTGCAATGAAACAATTACCGGAGACCTTCCAACACCAATAAAGTATTATAACCCTGAAATAAGCAGGGCTTACAAGAGCCTTGAGGCTGTATCAAAGGAAAAACTCCTTTCACTTTTGCCCGAAGATTTAAAGGAAGAATACCGCTCAATTCTCTTTTTTGATGAGGAGAGCTGTGAAGGACAGCTCATTAAAGCTGCTGACCGCATTTGCGCTTACATAAAATGCATTGAAGAGCTAAAGGCAGGAAACGGCGAGTTTAAAAAGGCCGAACAGGCTATACTTAAAAAAATTAATGATATTACGCTTCCCGAAGTTAAGTATTTTATGGATCATTTTATTGAGAATTTCCGGCTTACTCTGGATGAGCTCAATTGACCGGAAGATAGCTCCATAGAAGCATTCTTCATTACATTAATATATTGTCACCTATGATATTGTCCCCACGGGGAAAAATAATATCAGGAGGTGGTGGTATGAAAAAAATTGCGGCAGCGGCAGCAATAGCTCTTGCAATTGCAACGTCCGCTGCAATAGTGTCTCCTGCTGCAGCCATGCCATTGGATAAAAAAATAGACCATTGCGAAAGATGCAAAGATAAGAGAGGGGAAGAGTTCAAAAAGGATCCAATAAAATTTTTGGAAGAGAAAAAGAGCAGAATACTTAAATTGATGCAGGAAGGCAAAATAGACAAAGATGTGGCACAAAAAGCAATAGAGAAGATAGACAAAAAGATAGAAGAAATTAAGGAATTCCAGAACCTCCCCCTTGAAAAGAAGAGAGAAGTACTGATAAACAAGTATAAAGACCGCATGGCTGAGATGGTTAAGAAGGGGAAAATAAAGCAGGATGAAGCCGATAAGAAGATGAAGGAGTTCATTGAGAAAATCAATAGCTGGGACGGAAAAGGTTATCCCATATTCCATCATAAAAAATAAATAACATTGGGGAACTGTTCTTAAACGGGACAGTTCCTTTTTCAATAACATAACCTTTTAACGTTTGAAATTGTACGTACAACCTGTTTTTGCTGTTGAAAAAATACATGGAATTTGTTATGCTCAAAGTGTAAAAAAACTGTATGGTTTCAAAGAATGGTATTTATAAATTATAATACTTGTTTATACAAGTGGTGTCTAAAAAGCGCGGAGTGGGGGCTTACTAAGGTCAAATATTTATATTAATCTAAAGACTCTAATAAGCCGCTATATATATTTCATAATTTATAATAGACCACATAATAAGAATGGAGGAAGGAATATGCCCCGTAAGCCGGAAGATATCAAAAATTCCATTATCAATGGACAAACAGTAATAGGAATTGAACTTGGTTCTACAAGAATAAAAACGGTAATGACGGATGAATACAACATGCCCATTGCCGCAGGAAACCATGATTGGGAAAACAGTTATGTTGAAAATATATGGACCTACAGCCTGGATGATATATGGAACGGTATCAGAAAAAGCTACCGGAATATGATAGACAATGTAAAAGAACAATTTGGCGTATCTGTAACAAAGGTTAAAGCAATTGGCCTGAGCGGAATGATGCATGGCTATATGGTATTTGACAAAAACGGTGAGCTTTTGACCCCATTCCGTACCTGGCGCAACAATATTACAGGCCAGGCTTCCGAGGCTTTGACAGAGCTTTTTAATTATCCCATTCCCCAGAGATGGAGTATTGCACATCTTTACCAGGCTATATTGAATGGAGAGAAACACGTTAAGGATATAGATTTTATGACAACCCTTGCGGGGTATATTCATTGGAAACTTACAGGGCGAAAAGTCCTTGGAATAGGCGAAGCTTCTGGAGTTTTCCCAATTGACCTTGCAACAAAAGACTACAATAAAAACATGATAGACAAATTCAACAATCTTATAAGTGAAAAGAAGTATCCATGGTCTTTGCAGGATATATTGCCCGATGTTCTTACAGCCGGCAGCGAAGCTGGATTTTTGACAGATGAGGGAGCCCGGCTCCTTGATGAAACAGGTCAGTTGGAAAGCGGAATTCCATTATGCCCTCCTGAGGGAGATGCCGGTACCGGAATGGTAGCAACAAACAGCATAGTACCGAGAACCGGAAATGTATCTGCCGGAACTTCCGTGTTTGCCATGATAGTTCTCGAAAAAGAACTTTCTTCGGTTTACCCTGAAATAGACCTTGTAACAACTCCTACAGGCCAGCTTGTGGCAATGGTCCATTCAAACAACTGCACATCCGATTATGATCAATGGGTGAAGCTGTTTGGCGAGGCGGTAAAAGCACTGGGTATGAATGTCAGCAAGGCAGAACTGTATGATACATTGCTGAATATGGCTCTTAAAGGGGATGCTGACTGCGGAGGACTGCTGGCTTATGGCTATATTTCGGGAGAACACATAACCAATTTTGAGGAAGGACGCCCAATGTTTATGCGCCTGCCAGGAAGCAATTTCAATCTGGCCAATTTTATGAGAACAAACCTGTTTACTTCATTGGGTGCATTGAAAATAGGCCTTGATATTCTCTTTAACAAGGAATCTGTTCAGGTTGATGAAATCCTTGGCCATGGAGGATTTTTCAAGACTAGAGAAGTTGGCCAGAAGATTATGGCTGCCTGCTTCGGTGTTCCTGTGGCAGTTATGGAGACAGCAGGAGAAGGCGGAGCATGGGGTATTTCTCTGCTTGCTTCCTATATGGTTAACAGGCAAAATAATCAGTCATTGGAAGCATTTCTTAATGAAAAAGTCTTTGCTGAAAGCAACAGAACTGTTGTTGAACCAGATTCTGAGGATGTAAAAGGCTTCAATAAGTTTATGGAACGCTATATTAAGGGTCTTGCTGTTGAGAGAGCAGCGGTAGATACTTTTAAATAATATAAAAGATAATTGACTTTCGAAAGCTGCCGGATTGTGTGAACCAGTAAGAAGGCTCACAATGCATGGCAGCTTTTTTATGAAAATGTAACTCTTTTCTGCGCTCTGACATACTTTTTATATGGTTCGGTTTTTGGATTATTTTTTGAAGTCTAAATGAAATTGCACTGGAATTGATTAAATATATTATCGATGAAATAAAAAATAGGCGGATGGTATATTATTTTTTTCACCCCACTCCGCCTAACCTGTCCCTAAAGGAACAGGATTTAAAAGAGGTTGTAACAGAATACCTTGAATCATTTAACAAAATAAGTCAAGAAAAAGACCCCGCATCACACTCCTCATATTTTCTGTTGTTGATTATAAAATCTTTTAGTTATTCAATCATTATGCCGTGGGACTAAGTCCTAATTACTAAAAATTAATATAAATGCTTATCCTTTATATTTACAGAAAACACATAAAATTGACTGCACTTTACAACTCAAGGTTCTGTTTTGACAAAATGCACAGGTTGTTTTCATAAAAGTACAGTAACTCTTAAGAAGCTGTGATTGCTCCTTACGTATAATCCTGTGTTATAATGGTGACTAAAAGGCAAACGTGCATATTCCAATAACATGGGCCAGAAACGGAGGAAATATATATGAAGGCAGTAATTACAGTGGTGGGATGTGATAAAATCGGAATCATAGCATCCATCACGGCTGTTCTAGCCAAAACCCAGGTAAACATTCTTGACATATCCCAGACAATTATGCAGAACATCTTCACCATGGTTATGCTGGTGGACCTGTCGAAGCTAAACTGCGATTTTGCTCATTTGGGCGAACTTCTTCAGGAAGTCGGAAAGGAACTGGGAGTAGATATCAGGCTTCAGCGTGAAGAAATATTCACAAGCATGCACAGGATATAAAATTTGATACACATAAGGCTTAGGATGTTTCTTTATTTTGAAAGAGCCTGGAAGGAGTAAAAAGGATGTTTAATATAAACGATATTCTTGAAACCATAAATATGATTTCCCAGGATAATCTTGACATACGAACCATTACCATGGGTATATCCCTTCGGGACTGCGCATCTGAAGACTACAAGGTTACCTGCAGGAAAATATATGATAAAATCAGCAAATTAGCCCAAAACCTCGTAAAAACCGGTGAAGATATTGAAAGAGATTTTGGCATTCCCATCATAAACAAGCGTATCTCTGTTACTCCAATTGCAATTATTGCGGAAGGCTGCAATACTGATGACTATGCGGTATTTGCCCATGCCATGGAAAAGGCGGCAGAGAATGTTGGAGTAAACTTTATAGGAGGCTTTTCTGCTCTGGTTCACAAAGGCTATACCAGGGGTGACAAGCTTCTTATTAAAGCTATCCCTGAGGCTCTTTCCACAACCAACAGGGTTTGTTCATCCGTTAATGTTGCCACTACCAAATCAGGCATCAACATGGACGCTGTAAAGGAAATGGGTGAAATAATCAAGGAATGTGCCGAAAGGACAAGGGACAGAGATGCCGTAGCATGCTCCAAGCTGGTGGTGTTTGCCAATGTGCCTGAGGATAACCCCTTTATGGCAGGTGCTTTCCATGGAGTAGGCGAACCCGAGTGTGTCATAAACGTAGGAGTAAGCGGACCCGGTGTTGTGGCGGCAGCCCTTAAAAACCTTAACGGAGGCGATTTTGGTACCATTGCCGAGACTATTAAGAAAACTGCCTTCAAAATAACAAGAATGGGGCAATTGGTGGCTCAGGAAGCTTCTTCCCGCCTTAATGTTCCCTTTGGTATTGTGGACTTGTCCCTTGCGCCTACACCTGCAGTGGGGGACAGTGTTGCCCGCATTCTTGAATTAATGGGACTCGAAAGATGTGGTGCCCACGGAACTACCGCAGCTTTGGCCCTTTTAAATGACGCAGTGAAAAAGGGAGGAGTTATGGCAAGCTCCTATGTCGGCGGCTTAAGCGGTGCATTCATACCTGTAAGCGAGGATGCCGGAATGATTGAAGCTGCAATGAGCGGAGCTTTGACCATAGAAAAGCTGGAGGCAATGACCTGTGTCTGCTCAGTAGGTCTTGATATGATAGCAATTCCAGGGGATACCCCGGCTTCCACAATATCCGCCATTATTGCAGATGAGGCAGCAATTGGCGTAATTAACAGCAAAACAACGGCTGTAAGAATAATTCCCGTTCCTGGCAAAAAAGAAGGGGATGTGGTAGAGTACGGCGGTCTTTTTGGAAAGGCGCCCATTATGAGAGTGAATCCTTTTGGTTCTGAAGAATTCATTGCAAGAGGCGGCAGAATTCCCGCTCCTCTCCAGAGTCTTAAAAACTAGCTATAAGATAATTGCGCCTGAATACTCAAATTTTTCTTAAGAAAAAGCAATGACCTTCATATGCTTTAAAGGAAGTTCCAAAATACAATATAAAGACAAAAAAAGCCCGCTTTTGCCTTCCCAAATGTGAAGAAAAACGCGGGTTTTTATTATGCCTATTTAAATTTAAATAAGAGAATAGAGGAAATCAAATACAAAGCATATATAAAATCGGCAAAATACAGGCCGAACCGGACCCAAAACAATTATTAGGAGAAGTTTATCTTCCGTAGCAACGGTAAAGGGACTGTGATATTTCAGTTGAAGCTTCCTTAAGCGGTTGAACATATTGGGTAAGCTTGTTTTTATCAGCTCCAACAAAACCGCTGAATGAAAGAGCTGCTATGATATTTCCATCGCAGTCCCGGACAGGTACGGCGATGCAGCTGCCATTTTCAGCCGACTCCTTGTCGTCAATGGCATATCCCTGTTTGGCGACAGTACGAAGCTCGGTCCAGAATCTCTCCGGGTCTGTGATGGTGTGAGGAGTCAGAGGTACCATTTCTGTAGCATTAAGAATTTCTTCCACAAGGCTTATTGGCAGTTCGGAGAGAAGAATTTTCCCGCCGGCACATGCATAGAAAGGAAGTTCGGAGTACAGGGGAGGAATATAGTCTACCAGGTTTTTAGTGCGGGATTGCTGGAGTATGTAGCAGCGGGTGCCTTCTCTTACTGTCAGATTCATAGCCTGCTGGAACTTTGCTGTATAACGCTCCATGACAAAAGAGGCAACCTCTTTTAAGGCCAGATAGAGATTATTCTTTTCCAATACAAAACTGAGCTTCTGGCCTGCAATATAGCGCCTGTCACTGCACTGGAAAACCCATCCGTTTACTTCAAGGGTCTTTAAAATGCGGAAGGTGGTAGAAGGCCCGATGCCGCAAATCTTTGCTATTTCGTTTACACCAAGAGACTTGCGTGACATCCGTAAAGTATCCAGCACTTTCAGAGCCTGATCAACCATTTTTATAGTTGTGACACTTTGATCGTCATCTCTTGAAGTATAGACATCCTTTTCCACGTTATCTATAGACAAAATAAACATCCTTTCTTGATGAAGAATATTAAAATTGCTATTCCAATTATAATGTAGCACCCACGTTTATCCATGTCAATATTCAATTGAAATGCATGGCGTCAGTTTAACGCTATATGGAATTATTGCCTAATATCATTGATTACAAGGTTTAAGCCTATTTTGTAATAGAATTGGAATAATTATTTCAAAATTTGCCTGTTTGGCATGGATAAAGGGTTCTGACATCTTTCTTGCGCAGCCAAAATTAATCATTTTTAGTAGAAATCCCGGGAATGGAGTTAAAAATTAGTGGCTTTTTTATCTTACGGAACACCGTAAAAACCTTAATTTTTGAAATAATACCCATTACATCATAATTAATACAGCAACATGACAAAAAACTAAAAATAGAATAGATATTTCTTTGTTGACTTTCACAACTAAAAGGAGTATATTGAAAAAGGAATAGTTATTCCAATTTTGTTTGTCATTATATTGCTAAAGGAGAAATGACTTTATTGCTTACTGTAGTGGCTTTCCTGACTGTGGCAGTCATGATTGGCTTTGCTGTAATTCTGGTAAGGCTTATGAGAATACCGCATGGACTAGCGGGTGTAACAAAATACATGCTTATTTTTACCAATTCCGCGTTCCTGGGATTTCCCGTAATAAGGGCTATCTTAGGCACCAATGCCGTATTTTATGCCGCTGTCATAAATATGGCTTTTTATCTTATGTGCTATACTTATGGCATAATTCTGGTAAGTGATGATAAAGAAAAAGCTCATTTTCACTTCAAGGATATTTTAACCCCAATTATCATAGCATCTCTTGTTTCTTATGTTTTATATTTTCTGGATATCAAAATGCCTTCCTTTGTCACAAATGTTTTGCAGGCAATGGATAATGTAACAAGTCCTTTAAGCCTTATTACAATTGGATGTTCTCTTGCATCGGTAGCCCTTAAGAATGTCATGAAGCCATGGAAAGTATATCTGGCAGTACTAATACGCATGATATTTTTCCCTGTGGCCTATTATTACATGATGAGTCTTTTTATTGACAATAAACTGATTCTGAGCGTTGCAACCATCATTACCGCCATGCCTGCGCCTGCCGGTACTGCCATGCTGTGTGCAGCCTACGGCGGGGCAGAGTCCGTCAAAGTTGCTTCAGCCACGGTCTTTTTATCCACCCTTATTTCAGTTGTGTCAATTCCTCTCCTGAGTTTCTTTATGCTTAAGGCTGCCTGAAAAATAGGCTTTGCATTAATATGAATACCTGATTTAAGCTCCCTGACATTTGTTGCCCAAAGCACAACAAACTTTTTGAATCATTGCTCCTATATTCTAATTTTGCTAAAATACATTAATAAACAACAGGTATCATAAATAATATCGGGCAAGGATTAAGATATTTAGTTCTTCAATCCTTGACCCAATGATTTTAACTTAGTTTGCGAGGTGTGTTTTGGGTAATGGAAATAAAACAATTTAAAGTAGGAGATATTGTGGAACTCAAAAAAAATCATCCATGCGGAAGCAAGCAATGGAAGATTTTAAGGACCGGGGCAGATTTTCGCATTGAATGCCAGGGATGCAGGCATTCATTAATGATACCCCGTGTCAAGTTTGAAAAAAGCGTCAAAAAGATTATAACTCCTGCGGAATCATAATAATTTACATGGTTTTCAGGGTATTCTCCCAGTAATAATATGTAACCATGGGCTTTTCGGTTGTAATTTCTTCAGACAGATTCTTTATATCTATTCTTACCTTGGGATAAATACGGGTGCGCGAAATAACAGCACCTTCTCCCGGAGTTTTCAGATAACCCATAAGGGTTCTGTACTCATATTCAAGATTCTTAATATCTTGCGCCATATCGTCGTATTCGGATCTTTTTCTTTCCAGCAGGAACCTTTGCTCAGGCGTAGGCTGTTGGTTTGATGAAGCAGCCAATTGTATGTGCTGCTTTAATGCCGCCAGTGCCTTTTTAAGCTCATCAAGCTTTTTTGCCAGTACATCGGCCTTCGCTCTGACTCCATTTCTGTCAAATCCGCGTACACGTATCATTGTACGAGTCTCGCCGCGATTTCCTATCTCGGCGGCAGAAACACTTACATCGGCATCTATTGAGCCTCCTACAATTCTTCCTTTGGGTGATTCTACAATTACCTGCTTGGCCCTGATAATTGAGTTGATGCAATAGAAGCCTACATATACGCTTCCTTCACATTCAACGGTCACATCGGACAGGAATTTTACATACAGGTTCTTTTTGCAGCGAACCACAGCTTTTCCTTTACCTGCAATACCGCCTTTAATATAGATGTTTCCATTACGGCTGACTATGCTGTCTGCGGCTCCCACACCGTATTCGCCAAGAATTTCAAGATCATTGGTGGATGATACGCTGAAACTGTCCTTAACGGAGCCTCTGATAGACAAGAAGCCGTCAAAATCGATATTTCCGGTGGAAAAATCCACATCTCCCTTGATTTCAAGAAAATCGTAAACGCCAATGGTATCGCCTTTGTAGTAAACGGCACCATTTTTCTTCGATCTCAAAGTGGTGATTCCGTCTTTATAGTCCTCATAGACAGAAGACCTGTCATATAAAAGGGGAAATGTACGTCCGGGAGTTGCAGGAATTTCCTTGCCATAAACATCCGTTCCGGGAGTACCCGGAGTGGCATCAATGCGTTCGCCAAGCCAGTCATCTACCTGAACACGGTTGATAAGGTTCAGTTCATAATGGTTTACATTTCCTGATTCAATAACCTGGGGCTTGGGTCCGGATATGGTATAAAGCTTTATTATGGAATCCTTTCCGTTAACAGGAGGAGTACCTTCTGCTATCAGATATTTTACTCCCGCCTGCAAATCCATGGACAGAATTTCATTCTTAACTCCATAGACTATACCTGCTTTATTCAAGGCATCCATTATCTCTTTAGCAAGGTCGGACCTCTTTTCAGGAGAAAGATCCTCTTTTGGAACATAAAGAGTTATGTATGCCTTTACTCCGTTGTCTGTGACGCTTATTGACACTCTTTCGCGTTCCTCGCCAAAAATTACGGGATCGGATGGAGCAAATAAAAGGGAATTTTTTACAGCCGCAAAGCTCGTAATATTGATATATGGGAATTCCCGTGTAAGCAATTCATTGAATTTTTCAAGGGAAAAACCCTGCTTTAACGATTTAATAAAGAAGAATTTTGATTTTTTATAAATTTCTATGTATTCATTCTTAAAAACCTGCAAAGACATTTTTCATTCTCCAACCCAGATTTTACAATATGTTTATTGGCAAAAACACAGTGCCAAAGCCAGAAATTTATATTACAATGATTTATGTATTATGGGAAGCTGAGTAAAATACTCCTCTACTATATATATCGTAAGGAGATGAACAATGTATAACTGGGAAGTTAAGGGCAATGATATTGTAGTATATGATATTACAAATTTCAACCCGATTCACGTATTCGAGTGCGGACAATGTTTTAGGTGGAACAGCCTGGGCAATAATCGCTGGTTTGGTGTTGCCAAAGGCCATGCCCTGGAACTTGAGTGGGACGGAAATAATTTGGTACTGCACGACACAACTGATGAGCAGTTTTTGAAAATCTGGTCTGAATATTTTGACCTAAACAGGGATTATGATTACATAAAATCAAAGCTTTCAGAAAATGATCCTGTTATGGCTGAGGCAATAGAGTTTGGATGGGGAATTCGGCTTCTTAAGCAGGATTTCAGTGAAATGGCAATATCTTTTTTAATTTCCCAAAATAACGGAATACCCCGAATAAAAAAGATTATTGAAAGCCTGTCAGCTTCTTTTGGGGAATCCATATCCTATGCCGGCAAGACATATTATTCCTTCCCGTCACTGGAACGGCTAAGCAGGCTATCTTGTGACGACTTAAAGGTAATAAGGGCTGGGTATAGGGATAAGTATATTATAAAAACAGCGCAGCAGCTTACCACCAATGAGGTGGACATGAAAACCATTCTGGAAGGGGATAATGAATTATCCAGAAAAGAAATTTTAAAGCTCTTTGGTGTGGGGGAGAAGGTAGCAGATTGCATACTCCTGTTCAGCGGAACAAGGTACGATATTTTCCCCGTTGACCGTTGGGTAAAAAGGGTTATGGCCGAGCTTTATCTAGGCTATGAAGCAAGCTATGATGAGCTTCGCCAGTTTGCCTCCGAGCGCTATGGAGAGCTTGCGGGCTTTGCCCAGCAGTACCTATTCTACTATGCAAGAGAGAAGAAAATAGGTATTTAGTGTGGCTGAACGATAAAAGTGCTATACGGATTTTAAACGTAATCTGGTATGAACAATTGCTTGTAGGAAGTGCTCAGGATAATCTGTACAGAATAAGCAGTGCAGATAAATTCTGAGCTTTAATTTGGACTTTTTTTCTTAGTACATAAAGCTTTTAACAATTTTTTTCTGCAAGACGTATTTGAAGGACGTTTCAGGTTTTATAATTTGATTAGTGTGACAGAAAGAAATAAAAAACGAACCGGTAAATTACCGGTTCGTTATCTGGTGACCCCAAGGGGACTCGAACCCCTGTTACAGCCGTGAAAGGGCTGTGTCTTAACCGCTTGACCATGGGGCCGTTTATCATGGTAGCGGCGGTCGGAATCGAACCAACGACACTGCGGGTATGAACCGCATGCTCTAGCCATCTGAGCTACGCCGCCGTATCTGTTTTCGCGTCGCGGTTCCGTGTGACGCTATTACATAATAGCAGAGTCAGACGCAGTCGTCAAGTGTTTTTTTAAAAAAATGACGACAAACAATGACAGATTCCTTGATTAATTTTTTCCAACTGTGATATCCTATATTCGTTGGGTATTGAAATATCAGCATTCAGGAGCTTTTCACGATGAAAGAGAGAATATACACCATTCCTATAAACGAGGCCTTTGATAAGGATTCTGAGTGCCCAATCTGCATTTGCGAAAGAAAGCTTGAAAACGATGCACTGGAATACGCCATTGGGCCTGCAATGATGGAGCCGGACAACAGAATAGAAACAAACAAAAAGGGCTTCTGCGCCAATCACTTTGCAAAGCTCTATAATTTTGAAAAGAACAGGCTGCCTCTTGCTCTGGTCATTGACACCCACATGGTGGAGCAAATAAAGGAAATTGAAGATATTTTCAAAGGCTATGGATTAAGTTCAGGGGATGAAAACAAAGGACCTCTCAAGGCTTTTAAAAATGCCTTTTTCGGAATGAAACAGGATGGAAAAGCAATAGACCAGCTGGTTGAAAAGCTGGAATCCCTTGAAAAGACCTGCGCTGTTTGCGATAAGATTGAACACAATCTGGACAAGCTAATTGAAAATACACTTTATCTTTATTCAAAAGAGCCGGAGTTTAAAAAGAAGTTTATAAACTCCAAGGGATTTTGCTTAAAGCACTTTAAAATGCTCCTTAAAAAGGCTCCAAAGGCCCTTTCGGCTTCTAGCATGACAGAATTTATAGATGATATTGTTCCATTGGAGCTTAAGGCTCTAAAAAGGGTTCAGGAAGACGTCAATCATTTTACCAAAATGTTTGACTACCGAAACCAGAATGCCGACTGGAAAAACTCAAGGGATGCGGTGCCAAGGAGCATTGAAAAATTAAGCGGACCATGTGATCTGAAACGGTAAATACATAATAAAGAAAGGAGAGGGGCTAAATAGCCCGGAAGGATAAATGGAAGACAAGCGTTATTCATTTAAGGATTTGCTTGACATAATGACGAGGCTTAGGGCGCCTGACGGATGCCCCTGGGACAGGGAGCAGGATCATAAATCCCTTAAGCGTTACTTAATAGAAGAATCATATGAAGTTCTCGAGGCAATAGATGAGGAAAATCCCGATAAACTTAAGGACGAATTGGGAGACCTTCTTCTTCAGGTTGTATTCCATGCCCAGATAGCAAAAGAGGCCGGCACCTTCGACATGGATGATGTCATAGACGGCGTATGCAAAAAAATGGTAAGCAGGCACAGGCATGTTTTTGGCGATGAAGAAGCACAAAATTCAGATGATGTAATGAAAATATGGGAAGAGGTAAAAAAGAGCGAGAAAGGACATAAAACACAGACTCAGGTTCTTAAGGATGTTCCGTCCAATCTTCCTGCCCTTATGAGAAGCTTTAAGGTGCAGCAGAAGGCTGCTCAGGTAGGCTTTGACTGGGACAATACTGAGGATGCCTTCAAGAAAATCCTTGAGGAGACCAATGAGCTCAGCCAGGCCTATAAGCAAGGGGATCCGGCATATATTGAAGAAGAAATTGGCGACCTTCTTTTTGCCGTAGTTAATGTGGCAAGGTTTTTGAAAGTTCAGCCCGAGCTTGCTCTTACTGCCACCGTAAATAAATTCATAAGGCGCTTTGAATATGTGGAAACCAAGGCAAGGGAACAGGGAAAGAACTTAAATGAGATGACATTAAATGAGATGGATGCCCTCTGGGATGAGGCCAAGAGCCTTGAAAAGGAGGGTTAAGGGGTGAAAATATGCGTATAGATAAATTTTTGAAGGTAAGCAGAATAATTAAGAGAAGAACATTGGCAAATGAGGCCTGCTCCAATGAGAGAGTAACCATAAATGGCAAGATTGCAAAACCGGGAAGCGAGGTCAAAGTGGGAGATATTGTGGAAATACGTTTTGGTCAGAATACTACCAGGTTTAAGGTACTGAAAATTTCCGAGCATGTCAAAAAGGAAGATATAGCTGAAATGTATGAACTCCTGTAAAACAGGAGTTTTATTTTTTTATAATGTCGGAATATATTTAAACCAGGATAAATTAAGTTGGTTCGTTTGATATGTCAGAACGCATTAAAATAGCCCTTACCTTGCGGTCATAAGTATAAAGGCTTGTGCATAGAATCAATGGACGGAACATTTGTCCTATGTTCACATAAGCTTATGGGAGGTGCTGTTATGGCTGATGAACGCAAGGGTCTTGAACAGCGCGCGCAAAATATTATCCTAAAAGACAGACGACGCCTGTTAATATCCGGAGTAAATCATGTGGAGAGCTTTAATGAGGAGTGCATCGTCCTTGATACCGAATTGGGTATTCTGGTGGTCAGGGGAAACGGAATGCATATAAACAAGCTTAATGTGGAAACTGCAGAAATAGATGTGGAGGGAGATATAGGCGCATTTGAATACATGGATAATGTTGCACCGCAAAGAAAAGGGGGCTTCTTTTCGGGATTTTTTAGATAGAGAGGCTTAGGCTATGCATAATAATGTAGCGTATGAATTGACGGTTTTTGGAGGAGCAGGAGCAGCCGGCGTTATTTTGGCCTTTTTATATGACCTTTTCCGGCTAAAAAGACGTTTCTGGAAAACAAGGCCGCTTTTGGTCAATATTGAGGACTGCCTGTTCTGGATATGCGCAGCTGTAATTCTGTTTTTGTCCTCCTATATCCTAAGCAGCGGTGAAACAAGGCCGTATTTTTTTGCAGGTGCTGTACTGGGAGCCATATCCTACTGGAGCATTTTAAGCAAACCCACATTATGGCTTCTTACAACCATAATAAGAATTCTTTTGTGGCCTTTTAAAGAAATTCTGAAATTTCTAAGGCCTATATTCCATGTATTTATGATCAAACTGCGCAAAATTACGGGTAAAGCCAAAAACAGGATAGCCCTTGAAGGATACAGGGCAAGGGTCAGCTTTATCCGGCTCAGAAATGCCTTTGTTAAGAAGTAAACCAATTTAAATAATGTGGGACAGATAGGTCTAAAGACTCTGTTGCATTTTATGGGAAAATGATATAATAACAAAAAAGCTATTTTTACTAAAGAAAAAAAGGAAGGGCCTGGTACTTGTGCGGAAGACAAAAAAAGGTTGGTGGGTAACACCTCTGTTGGCAGCCATATTCCTTTATGGTGCTTTTGCTTACCATTCACAATCAAACCAGCTCTATATGCTCAATTTAAAAATCAGTGAAATTGAGCGGAAGATAGAAAAAGAAAAAGAGAAAAAGCAGGAGCTTTTAAAGCAGAAGGAAGAAATCTCAAGCGATGAGAGCATTGAGAAAATAGCCCGTGAGAAGCTGGGTATGGTTAAGGATGGAGAAAAGGTCTTCGTAGACATAAACAAGTAATGGCTCTAATACTTAAATTGATAACAATAATGGGGATAAATATAACAGGCAAGCCCGTAGGTTGGGTTTGCCTGTTTTTCATGCCGAAAATTGATTTGAGTGCTTCCGGCAAATGATTTTACATTCTTTTATTTCAGAGCTTTAACTGCTTTATAACGCTTTTTAAAGTGTCTGCCGATTTGTTAAGAAGCTCCATTTCCTGAGGTGAAAGCTGCACTTCTATAACCTTGCTGATGCCCTGCCTGTCCACAAGGGTTGGAACACTTATAGATACGTCTTTAAGGCCGTATTGACCGTCCATAACGCTTGAAACAGTCAGTATAGAATGTTCGTCCCGCATTATTGCCTCACTTATGCGCTGAACCGCAAGGGCAACTGCATAATATGTGGCTCCCTTGGCCTTAATTATTTCATATGCGGCGTTTTTGACATCCTCGAATATTTTGGCCATATTGAGGCTATCCTTGCATCCGCCGCAGGATTTGCAGTAATCATTCATGGTCATGCCTGCAATATTTGTAAGGCTCCAGGCAGCAAGCTCACTGTCACCGTGCTCTCCCAGTATATATCCATGGACATTTCGGGGATCTACTCCCACATGCTCGCCAATTAAATACCTGAAACGGGCCGTATCCAGAACAGTACCTGAGCCAATAACCCTGTTGCTTGGAAAATCCGAAAGCTTCCATGTAACATATGTCAGTATATCCACCGGATTTGTCACAACAAGGATAATTGAATCTTCCGGATTAGTGTATTTTACTACCTGGGAGATAATGCTTTTAAAGATTACGGTGTTTTTGTTGACAAGGTCTATGCGGGTTTCCCCTTCTTTCTGGTTGGCGCCTGCAGATATAATTATCAAATCTGCATTCTTGCAGTCGGCATATGTTCCCTGATAAATCTTTACAGGCTTTGCAAAGGGGATTCCGTGGTTAAGATCCATGACTTCCCCTTTTGCCTTGGTCTCATTTATGTCTATTATTACAAGCTCTGAAAAAAGGCCGCTTAACATGAGGGTATAGGCTGTTGTGGAGCCTACAAAACCTGCACCTATTATTACGGCTTTATGAATATCGCGAAGGTTCATATTTCTACCCCCTTTTAAAGTAGATTGTGGGTCATAATTAATGTATCCACAGTGGATAAATATTAACCAGACATACCTCAAAGTACCAGAAGCTATTAATTTATCTTAACAGACTGCTTCTTGCTTTTTTGCGGGTTTATAAGCATTAAGAAGCATAAAAAAGAGGTAAGTCTACTTATAACTTACCTCTTGTTATTTTTATTAAACTTAATGTTTTTTTACTTTTTATGCTTGATTTTTTGAAGCAATCTTTGCCCAGGTATCCTTTAAGCCCACTGTTCTGTTGAAAACAAGAGCTCCGGGCTTTGAATCCTTATTGTCTACGCAGAAATATCCCATGCGCAGGAACTGGAATCTGTCACCGGGTTTTGCGTCCTTAAGAACAGGCTCCAGCTTGCAGTTTTTAAGAACTGTAAGTGAATTGGGGTTGAGATTATCCTTGTAATCTCCTCCCTCAGGAACGTCATCGGGATTTTCCACTTTGAAGAGCATGTCGTATAGCCTTACTTCAGCGTCAATGGCATGCTTTGCAGATACCCAGTGGATAGTTCCCTTAACTTTGCGTCCGTCGGGTGATTCTCCGCCCCTGGATGCCGGGTCATATACGGCTTTGACCAAAGTAACATTTCCGTTTTCATCAGTTTCATAGCCAGTACATTTAATGAAGTAAGCATTTTTTAGCCTTACTTCGCCATCGGGCTTTAAGCGGAAATACTTGGGGGGAGGATTAACCATGAAGTCGTCCCGCTCAATATAGATTTCCTTTGAGAAGGGCACTTTTCTTGTACCTCTCTCAGGCATTTCAGGGTTATTTTCTACATTAAACTCTTCTTCAAGGTCATCAGGGTAATTCTCAATGACAACCTTCAACGGATTCAATACCGCCATAACCCTGTCGCAGATTTTATTTAAGTGCTCACGGACGCAGTGCTCCAAAAGACCCCAGTCGGCAACGCTGTTGGTCCTTGATACGCCCACCAGTTCGATAAAATTCTTTATGGCTTCAGGAGTAAATCCCCGGCGCCTTAATGCGCAAAGCGTAGGCATTCTCGGGTCATCCCATCCTGATACATACTGCTTTTCAACCAGTTCGCGCAGCTTGCGCTTGCTCATTACGGTGTAATTAATGTTGAGCCTCGCAAACTCATACTGGCGGGGCGGATTCTCGATTTCAAGCTTCTCCAGCACCCATTCGTACAGAGGACGGTGATCGGCATATTCAATGGAACACAGGGAATGGGTGATACCCTCGATTGCGTCCTGCAATGGATGAGCAAAGTCGTACATGGGATATATGCACCATTTATCCCCGGTACGATGGTGGCGCTCCTTCTTTATGCGGTAGATAACCGGGTCCCTCATGTTAATGTTGGGAGAGGCCATGTCAATCTTTGCCCTTAAAACCTTTTCACCGGTATCGAATTCACCGTTTTTCATTCTCATGAAAAGGTCAAGGTTTTCCTCAATGGACCTGTTGCGGTATGGGCTTTCCTTGCCCGGCTCGGTCAGGGTTCCGCGGTATTCGCGAATCTCTTCCTGACTAAGATCATCAACGTATGCCAGACCCTTCTTTATAAGTTTTACGGCATACTCAAAGATCTGGTCACTGTAATCTGAGCCGTAATACAGGCGGTCCCCAAAATCGTATCCCATCCACTTTATGTCTTCAATGATGGCATCTACATATTCAACATCTTCTTTGGTCGGATTGGTATCATCAAAGCGGAGGTTGCATTTGCCGCCATATTTTAATGCCATGCCGAAGTCAATGCACATAGCCTTGGTGTGGCCAATATGCAAATAACCGTTTGGCTCGGGAGGGAAACGTGTGTGAACCTCCTTTATCCGGCCTGTTCTTAAATCTTCTTCAATAATTTCCTCAATAAAATTCTTCTGCACCTTTCCTGTCTCTTCCATAAACGTACACGCCTTCTTGTAAGATTGGGCAAAACCCTTCAAATTACAAAAGTCCGGTGCCTGACGCACCAAATTCCATTATTGGTTATTATAAGCCAAGGCACCGGTAATGTAAACATTGGATTTATAGTTTTTCATTTTCGTAATAGGGTTTGATTTTTTGGGTAATCATTGTTCCAATACCCTTGTTGGTGAAGATTTCAAGAAGTATGCAGTGAGGTATTCGGCCGTCTATAATATGCGCTCTTCCCACGCCGTTTTCAAGGGCATGAACGCATCCCATAACCTTCGGTATCATACCGTCTACTATTATATTTTCTTTAATAAGCCTGTGAACCTCTTCGCATGTGATAGCGTGAATTATGCTATCCTTATTCCTTGAGTCCTTTACCCCTTCAACATCGGTAAGGAGTATTAGTTTTTCTGCTTTAAGCGCAATTGCAAGTTCGGCAGCAACGGTATCGGCATTTATGTTGTAGCTCTGTCCGGTACTGTCGGTGCCTATGGGCGCCACAACCGGTATATATTCATCTTTGGAGAGGACTTCGAGTACATGGGTATTGATTTTTACTATCTCGCCCACATAGCCTAGGTCCACTTTTTTTCCGTCAATTGTCTCATAATGCTTTTCGCATTCAATAAGCATTCCGTCTATTCCGCATATTCCAACGGCTTTGCCGCCCTTCTGGTTTATAAGGGATACAATTTCCTTGTTGGTCTTTCCCACCAAAACCATCTGGGCAACTTCCATGGTCTTTTCATCTGTTTTTCTAAGGCCATTGATAAACTCAGATTCAATATTGAAATTCTTAAGTGCCTTGGTAATATCAGGCCCGCCTCCGTGAACCACCACCGGATTAAGACCTATATATTTTAATAGAGTTATGTCTTCCATGACGGAGTGTTTGAGCTCATCATTTATCATGGCATTTCCGCCGTATTTTATAACAACGGTTTTGCCCGCCAGAGCCTGAATATAGGGCAGGGCCTCTACCAGAATTCCGGCTTTTTTAATTATTTCGCTATAATCAAACATTGTCCTCTTTCACCTTTCTGCCTTACTGATGCTGATTTAAACACGGCATCTTTCATATTAGCACATTACATTTTAAAATACGATTGTAAGTTTAAAAATGATCATATATAGAGCCCAGGCCTTATAAGACCTTCGGTTTCGTCTATTCCTGCCATTATGTTAAGGGCCTGTATGGCCTGGCTTGCGGAGCCTTTGCCCAGATTGTCCAGAGCCGATACCACAATAAGCCTGTTGAGTCTTTTGTCAACTGATATTCCTATATCAACAAAGTTGGAGCCTGCCACAAATTTGGTTTCAGGAAACTTTCCAACAGGAAGAATCCTTACAAAGGGCTCATTTTTATAAAATTCGCGGTATACTGCATGTATCTCCTCTAACTGTAAGCCCGTATCATTAAGATCCATATATATTGTAGCCAGCATGCCACGTTTCATTGGAGCAAGATGGGGAGTAAAAGATATTACGACTTCCTCGCCGGAAAGTTGAGATAATTCCTGTTCAATTTCAGGGGTATGGCGGTGGCTGCTTACTCCATATGCCTTGAAATTTTCAGCTGTTTCACAGAAGGAGTAGGAAAGATCGCTTTTTCTTCCTGCACCCGACACACCCGATGCAGCATTGATTATTATACCCTTTGCGGACACCAGTTTGTTTGAAAGGGCAGGAGCAATGCCTAAAATGGAACATGTGGGATAACAGCCTGGATTTGCAACAAGACGGGCATCTTTTATTTTATCCCTGTAAAGCTCAGGAAGCCCGTAAACTGCATCCTTTGTCAAATCTTTTGCAGGATGCTCAACCTTGTACCATTCCTCATATACCTTAACATCCCTGAACCTGAAATCGGCGCTGTGGTCCAGCACGCGTTTTCCTTTGGAAAGAAGCTGATTTACTATCTTTGCCGAAACACCATGAGGAAGAGCGGTTATAAAATAATCTGCCTTATGGGCTATTCTATCAATATCCATTTCCTCGCACGTCTTATCAAAAATTCCGCGCAAAGAGGGATAGACTTCAGAATAGGGTTTTCCTGTAAAGCTTTCCGATGTGACAACTGTAATTTCCACATCTTTTCTTGCTGCCAGAATTCGGACTATTTCTGCGCCTACATAGCCCGTTGAACCGATAATTCCTAATTTAATCATGGCTGCCTCCCGTAGAACTAGCTTTATTTCCCATCTATTATACTCCTGCAAATATTATTATTAAATTAAATATTTACAATAATTTATTCGGTCTTATAGTTACGCATATTAATTCAATAATATAAAAATAGCCCGTATTTGGATCCATAGGCGGGCAAACGCCTTGAAATATATGTTGCAGCTGGATGGAGCATTGTTTTGGCGATACAAGGAAAACTTCCTGCTTGGCGTAATAATTATACACATAAATGCATAAGAATTCAATGCTGGATTTTTAAGACGTGATTTTTATCATAAATTTTAATTTAAAATTGTGTATTTTTGCTTATGCAAAGTAGCCAAAAGGATTTTTTTATTTTTGGTGATTAATAGAGTAGTTTATTTCACAAATAAGGTGCTACAGTAGTTATATAAAAAAGATGCTTTGCATCGGAAAATAGGAGGAAATTTAATGGCTGGAGTAGTTCTTAAAAATGTCTATAAGACATACGCCGGAGGAGTAACAGCAGTTAGCGATTTTAACATCGAAATCCAGGATAAAGAATTTATTATTTTGGTAGGACCGTCTGGTTGCGGTAAAACTACAACTCTCAGAATGATTGCCGGACTTGAGGAAATTACATCCGGAGAATTGTACATAGGGGACAAGCTTTGTAACGATGTAGCTCCCAAAGACAGAGATATCGCAATGGTATTCCAGAACTATGCGTTATATCCTCACATGACAGTATTTGACAATATGGCGTTCGGCCTTAAGCTCAGAAAAACTCCGAAAGATGAAATAAAGAGAAGAGTTCATGAAGCTGCAAGGATTCTTTCCATTGAGCACCTCCTTGACAGAAAGCCCAAGGCACTTTCTGGCGGACAGAGACAGCGTGTTGCACTTGGTCGCGCAATCGTTCGTGAGCCTAAGGTATTCTTGATGGACGAACCTTTGTCCAACCTTGATGCAAAGCTCAGAGTCCAGATGAGAACTGAGATTTCCAAGCTTCACCAGAAGCTTAACACAACCTTCATCTACGTTACCCACGACCAGACCGAAGCTCTTACAATGGGTACAAGAATAGTAGTTATGAAGGACGGCTTCATCCAGCAGATTGACAGTCCTCAGAAGCTCTATGATGAGCCTTGCAATCTGTTTGTTGCCGGATTTATCGGCAGCCCTCAGATGAACTTCGTAAACGTTGTTGTTGAGAAGGAGAATGACAAGGTTTACCTGAAGTTCAATGAGAACAAGCTTGAGCTTCCCGCCAACAAGGCAGCAGTTCTTGAAAAAGAAGGATATATCGGCAAGGAAGTTGTACTTGGTATCCGTCCTGAAGATATCCACGATGAGGAAACCGGAGTTGTAAGCCCTGCTACAACTACATTGAGAGCTAATGTAGAAGTAACAGAGCGCTTAGGTTCCGAAACCTTCCTGTATGTGGTAATCAACGGTGTTAACTTCACCGCTCGCGTAAGTCCCAAGTCTACCACCCAGGCCGGCGAAGATGTTAACCTCATATTTGACATGGCAAGATGCCATATCTTCGATAAGGAAACTGAGAAGGCTATTGTTCACTAATAGTAATAAATGATGAAATAGGATTTACAAGCAGCCCTCTGTCCACTGACAGAGGGCTGTTTTATAAGTGAATTTTAATAATATATTTATGTTACTAATAAAAAAAATGTGGAATAATAATATATAATCTTTATACTTAGTTGTTAATTGGATAACAAATGGAGGATTTTATTTGCGGCTTGTAGCATTTATAGGACCCAGCGGAACAGGCAAAAGCCACAGGGCATCATGGGTAGCCCATGAAAACGGACTTGACTATATTATTGATGATGGGCTTCTTATCCATGAGAATGGCATTGTTGCCGGGAAATCGGCCAAAAAAGCTTCTTCCAAAATTAATTCCATAAGGGTGGCTCTTTTTACCGAAGAAGAGCACAGGGAAGAAGTAAAAAAAGCTATAAGGAAACATAAGCCAAAAGGCATTCTTATATTAGGTACATCTGACAAAATGGTGGAAAAGATTGCCGAGACTCTGGAGCTTGGCAGTTTTGAAAAAAAGATCAGGATTGAGGATGTTGCAAGTCCTTATGAAATACAGGAAGCCAGAAATACCAGGCTCAAGCAGGGTAAACATGTAATTCCTGTACCTGCTGTTCAGCTCAAAAAGCAGTTTTCCGGGTATTTCCTGGATCCTTTGCAGCTGTTCCGCAGAAAAGGCAAGGGAGAATTCCAGAAAATCGGCGAGAAATCAGTTGTCCGACCAACTTTCAGTTATTACGGAAACTATACCATCTCCGATTATGCCATTTACCAGGTAGTAAGCTACATAATTACCAGCATGCCTGAAATGGAAAAGGTTACGCGGTTCAGAACCAGCAACAGTCCTGATGGACTGTATATAGACATGGATGTTATAATGGTATTTGGCTACAATTTAATTGAGGCGATAAGGACAGCTCAGAAAACTATTGTCCGGGAACTGGATCGATTTGCAGGCTTTAATGTAAACAGCCTTAATATAAATGTTAAAACATTGGTGCTTAGAAAGACCACTTAATTTCAATTGAAGGTTCTTGGAGGAAGCAGTCATGTATCAGCCAGGGGCATCCAACATGGATTTTTCCAATACTAAATATGACGGTATGGAAGATGAAGAAATACTGGTGTATGCTCGCTCAGGCTGCACCCGGGGAATGGAATACCTTATAGAAAAGTACAAGCCTCTTGTCCGTGCCAAGGCCAGGAGCTATTTCCTTGCTGGTGCTGATCGCGAGGATATTGTCCAGGAAGGGATGATTGGTCTTTTTAAGGCTGTACGTGATTACCGGGATGAAAGAAACATTCCATTCAGGGTATTCGCAGACATGTGCATAACCAGGCAGATTATAACTGCGGTAAAAACAGCCACCAGGCAAAAGCATCTGCCTTTGAATTCATATGTTTCATTGAATAAGAAGATTTTTGACGATGATTCCGATAAGGCATTGATTGAAGTGCTTCAGGAAATATCGGTTACCAATCCTGAGGAGCTTATTATAAGCAAGGAAGAGCATAGTGTCATTGAAAGCAAAATTATGGAGCTTTTAAGCCCCTTTGAAAAGCAGGTTCTTAATAAATATCTTGTGGGCATAGCATATCAGGACATTGCAAAACAGCTTAACAAACCGGTCAAATCTGTGGACAATGCTCTTCAGCGTCTTAAGAAGAAGATTGAAAAATGCATACGCTCCATAAAGGAAGAAGAATAACAAAGAAGGCCTGTTGATAGACAACAGGCAAAAATCAAAAAATGTGCTAAAAAGGAGGTAAAAGTATGTTAAGGTATCAGTGTCAATTTTATTATATAAGAAATCTGTCGAAAAAGCAAGAATTGGATTGGGTTCCGTAAATATTATATTACATAAATAAGCATTATAAAAGGATACGGGCCTAAGGGCCCTATATTAGTATACATTAGGAGGGGAAATATTATGATTATTAAGTGGAAGGACGAGTACAGTTGTTACGATCCTGTTATCGACGCACAGCACAAGAAGCTTATGGACATGATTAACCAGATGAATGAGATTATTGAGCTTGGAGACGAATACGACCATTTTGATGAAATAGTATCTATTTTTGAAGAGCTCAAAAAATATGCCATTTATCATTTTTCTCACGAAGAAAAGATGTTTGAAGAAACCGGCTATGACTCTTTCAATATAAAGATCCAGCAGCTTGAGCATAAAAGCTTTGTACATAAGGTTGCAGGCATAAATTTGTACGAGCTTGACGAAAATCAGATTGGCACGGCTAAAGAGGTGCTGGACTTCTTAAGCAGGTGGCTGGACAAGCATATTTTGGGTACCGACAAAAGGTTTGGAGAATTTTTGCGTGAAAAAGCAAATCAACCTTGACAAAATATAGTATAATAATTGAGTAAATGTTTTCCATGCTGTAATTTTAAGGGAATACAAGCAGACTGGAGCTGATAGTTTGGCGCAGAAAAATAA
This sequence comes from Clostridiaceae bacterium, assembly GCA_012719545.1. Lineage (GTDB taxonomy): Bacteria > Bacillota > Clostridia > DSM-8532 > DSM-8532 > DTU059. The sequence continues at coordinate 36,098 of JAAYAD010000054.1, read as the reverse complement.
AGTAACTGTCCGTATTGCAGGGAACGAGTATGTATTATGCGGTGACGAATCCCCTGAATACATACAGAAGGTAGCACTATTTGTCGATAAGAAGCTTCAGGAAATCACCCGCAAAAATCACTTGCTAAGCACGTCCATGGCTTCAGTTTTAGCATCTGTCAATATGGCTGAAGAATTGTTCCAATTAAAAGAGGTGCTTAATGACAGAGAACAGGAGCTTAAAGAGCTGAAGAGAAAGCATCAGGAACTCATTGATGAGCACCAGCGGCTTAAAAATGAAAATTCAAGGCTTAAGGAAAGAGAATCTCAGCTTCAGATTGAGTTAACCAAGAAGGAAACAGAGGTCAGGGAGGTCAGAAATACCTTAAAACTATACCAGACACCCGAAAAGTAACAAATAAACGGAGGATATGTGTCCATGCTTGATGAAATGATTTCCTTAAGAGAACTGTTAATCCTGATTGTATCTGTTTTAGGCTCGCTATTGATTGTTTATTTAATCATGGCGTTGTCAAATCTCATAAAGGCTCTCAGGAATATAAACGACATAATTGAAGAGAATAAGGACGATATACGAATGTCTGTCGTCAAGCTTCCTGAAATTACGGATAATGCAGCCAAAATTACAGGAATGGTTAAGGATAACCTTGAAAGTATACAGCATGTGATTGATGATGTGGGCAAAATATCCGATGCCGTAAAAAATGGCGTGGAGACAATCCAGAAGGATATTCTTCTTAAGGTTAAGACTATTCTTGATATAATTGACGCCATAAGAAAGCAGTTTGTGAACAGAAAAGAAAAATCAAAGAAGAAAAACACAGTTTACAAGTATAAGTATAAGCCAGGTCAGGACAAGCCTGAGGAAATTGAGATAGTTACATCCGAGGATGAAGATTTTAAACCCGATGCAGATTATGTCAAGGTAGAAGCTGAAGGGGTCACAGGCCAAAAAATAGACTTGACACCAAAGGAAGGCTAATTTGTTCATATGACTAAGAGAAAAATGGAGCTGCTTGCACCTGCAGGCAGCTTTGAATCACTTAAGGCGGCTGTTTTAAATGGTGCCGATGCTGTATATCTTGGCGGAGGAAAATATAACGCCAGAATCAATGCAGGAAATTTTAACGAGGAAGAGCTTATAAAAGCTCTTGACTATGCCCATGAACGAGGGGTGAAGGTATATATCACCCTTAATACCCTACTTAAAAATGACGAATTAAAGGATGCTCTCAATTTTGCATCCTTTGCCCGTGAAAACGGGGCAGATGCCGTTATCGTCCAGGATTTGGGTTTTTTAAAGCTTTTAAAAGACCATATTCCGGATCTGCCAATTCATGCAAGTACTCAGATGACAATTACAAGCAGCGCAACTGTCAATGCTCTGTCGAACCTGGGAGTGGAAAGGGTTGTGCTGTCCCGTGAGTTGTCCCTGGATGAAATAAAGTTTATATCTGAAAATAGTTCTGTGGAGCTTGAGGTTTTTGTCCATGGAGCCCTTTGTGTATGCTATTCAGGCCAATGCCTCATGTCCAGCTTTATAGGAGGAAGAAGCGGCAATCGCGGCCTTTGCGCCCAGCCATGCAGGCTCCCATGGGCTGTTTCGCGCAATAAAACCTCATTTTCCGGCAATTCATATCTTTTAAGCACAAGGGATCTTATGGCTCTGGAGCTTTTGCCGGAGCTTAAGGAATCGAAAGTTGCTTCCCTTAAAATTGAGGGACGGATGAAATCCCCCGAATACGTTGCAATTGTAACCTCCATTTATAGAAAATATATTGATTTGCTGGAAGATTCACCTTTAGACTTCAAGGTTGACGAAATGGATAAGCAAAAGCTTTTGCAGGCATTCAACAGAGGGGGATTTACTAAAAGCTATTTTTTGTCTGACAAATCAAGCACTAATCTCATATATAGCGGGCATCCCAAGAACCAGGGCATTAATATTGGGGTAGTAACAGACTATAAATCCCCATATGCCAGGATAAAACTTATTAAGCCTCTTAATATGGGGGACGGCATAGAAATAATGGATGAAAAGAAGGGCCCCCAAAGCCTTATTGTCACGGCAATAGTAGATAATAACCGCCATATGGATAAGGCAGGTGCTGATACTTCGCCCTGGATAGGGGATGTTAAAACTTTTGTAAACAAGGGAAGCCAGGTTTATAAAACCATGTCCAGGCCTCTTTTTGAGGAGGCAAGAAAAACATATGAACATGGCGAAAGGCCGCTTGTCCCTATAGATATGGAATTTACCCTTATAGTTGGACAGAAAGCAAGGCTGAAGGCCACAGACAGCTTTGGAAATATTGCTTTTGCAGAATCGGATATTAATGCTGAAAAAGCCATTAACAGGCCGTTGACCTATGATCGTATATACCAGCAGCTTAAGAAAACAGGGGATACGCCATATTGGCTTAATAGCCTGCAGGTTGATACTGACAATGAGAGTATATTGCCTGTTTCTGTATTAAATGACTTAAGGCGAAAAGTCCTGGAAGAGATAAAAAATAAGAGGATTGCAGCATATAAAAGGCCTCACAGCGATAAAGCTGAAAAGTTACTGGAAGTAACCACGAAAAATAAGGAGGCGTATTCAGAACTTCAGGTAAAACAGGAACTTTCAGCATTCTTTTATGAGTGCCCTCCAACACTTAATGATTTGAATGATTTTGTATCCAGAGTCTATCTTCCTGTCTGTCCTGTAGATAAGATAAAAAAGCTTAAGAAAGATTATAATGGAGAGATTTATGTCTGGACCCCGTTCATACTTAAGGATAATGAGATTGATAGTGTTATAAATAAGCTTAAGATAATTGAAGACTATTTTGACGGCATTGCCTTTGGAAATTTGGGATCCTATATGGCATTAAAAAGGGTATTTCCTGAAAAAGCTCTCTGCGCGGACTTTTCCATGAACCTGTTTAACAGTCAGGCTCTTAATTTACAGAAAGAATACGGAGCAGGTACGGGCGTTATTTCTCCTGAGCTCACTTTAAATGAAGTAAAGTCCATATCATGTGATGGAATAACTCTTGAAGCCATAGTATATGGAAGAATACCCGTTATGACAATGGAGAATTGTCCTCATGGAGCTATAAAAGAGTGTTCCAACAATTGTGAAAGCTGTGGCAAAAACAGAGGGTACCTAAAAGATCGAAAAGGAGAAATATTCCCCTTTATAAGAGATGCTGCCTTAAAAAGGACCCAGATTTTCAATTCCGTTCCCATTGTCATGGATGATACGGATGTATTAAAGGAGACACCTATTAATTTAATAAGGCTTATATTTACCGATGAAGATATGGCTTCTTGCGCCTATGTTGCAAGATATTATTATAATAAGTTAAAGGGTTTTGATATTGACTTAGAAGTCCAGCAGTATATGAATGAGCTGAAGGAAAAAGGCCATACAAAGGGCCACTGGTTCAGGGGAGTCTAATAATTGGAGGTACAAAAATGGTAGATGTTTATGTGGAGGTCATAAGGGAAGGCGTGACCATGCCATTCTACGCCAATCCCTATGATGCAGGAATGGATGTATGCGCGGCAGAGGATACAATAATAAGGCCTGGTGAGACAGTTATTATTCCTACGGGTCTTAAGTTTGCCATTCCCGAAGGCTATGAAATACAGGTAAGACCAAGAAGCGGAATAAGCTTTAGAACCCCTCTTCGCCTTTCAAATTCGCCAGGTACCATTGATGCAGGCTACAGGGACGAACTGGGTATTCTTATGACCAATACTTCGCCTGAAAACAGTGAAAAAGATGGAGAATACCATACCCTGGACAGCAAGGGAAATAAAAAAGGAACATATTTAATAAGAAAAGGGGAGAGGGTGGCCCAGCTTGTTCTTGCTCAGGTACCCCGAATGAATCTGGTAAAGGTTGACTCAGTCATAAATATAGGTACAAACAGAGGCGGTGGCTTTGGCTCCACCGGGGTATGACCGAGGCTGTTGGAATCATAATCTTTCACGCCCTAGCATAGAGAATATTCAAAAAATGGAGGCAGATTGTATGATAAATAAACAGAGGCTGGTAGACGAGTTTTTGAACCTTGTTGCAATTGACAGCTTAACAAAGCAGGAAAGAAAAATGGCCGATGCTCTTCTTGAAATGCTAAAGTCAATGGGCTATGAGCCATATGAAGACGATACCGGCTCAAAAATCGGCGGTAATGCAGGAAATGTGGTATGCCACGTAAAAGGAAACACAAATGCGCCTGCTTTATTATTGATGGCTCATATGGACACCGTTGTGCCGGGGCTCAATAAAAAGGCCGTTGTTGAAGGGGATATTATTAAAAGCGATGGCACAACCATTCTTGGCGGCGATGACGCGGCAGGAATCGCTGTTATTTTGGAAACAATAAAGTCTTTAAAAGAGGATGGAGCCGAATTCGGGGATCTTTATATAGCCTTCACCGTGGCAGAGGAAGGCGGGCTCTATGGTGCAAGAAATCTTGATTTGTCCAAAATCCCCGCAGATTTTGCCTTCATACTGGATAATGGCGGGCCAATAGGCACAATAGCTGTAAAAGCTCCCTATTACAACCGTTTTTCAGCGACCTTCAAGGGCCGTGCAGCCCATGCAGGGCTTGAGCCTGAGAAAGGATTAAGTGCTATAATGATGGCTTCCAAGGCTATTGCCCATATGCCCTATTTTGGAAGAATCGATCCTGAAAGCACATCCAATATTGGCATCATCAAAGGCGGTGAGGCAAGGAATATTGTCTGCGAAACATGTACCGTTGAGGGAGAGGTCCGCTCTACAGACAAGGACAAAATAGCCATGTACACACAGGCAATAGTGGATTCCTTCAAAAAGACTGCTGAAGAGATGGGAGGAACCGTGGACATTGAGGCAGAAACCATGTATCCCGGCTATTTTATAAAAGAAAGCGACGCCATTATTGAACTGGTCAAAAAGGCTTCTGAAATTTCCGGAATACCTATTCGCCTTGAGTCCACCGGAGGCGGTAGCGATACCAATATCATTAATGGAGCGGGAATTCCTGCGGTGGATATAAGTGTTGGAATGGATAAGGTTCACAGCACCCAGGAGCAGATTAAAATTTCCGACATGGTTAAAGCATGCGAATTTTTAACATCCATTATTAAGGCTGCCTGCTCATATAATCGGAAATAATCTTCTGGATTTGAGAGTCCTTAATATCAATAGAAATCTGAATGCGCCGGTTTTTTGACTTTGCGGCTTCGTTGACTTCCTCTACAAGAGGCCTGAACTCGGAGAAGCCCGAAGCCTGAAAATACCGGCCGTATTTTTTTTCAAGGACCGGGTTTTCAGCCATCATGGTGTTGATTACGGCTATTGCCCTTTCACAGGAGAGAAGATAATTGTTCTGGTATGTATCATCCGAATCGGCATAGCCTGAAACAATGATTGAATCTATCTTATCCCTGTTTGATGAGTTGGACAGTATTTTTTCAAAGGCAATAGCAAACTGGCGGAGCATTTTTTTGCCGCTATCCGATATTTCGCTTGAGCCTTTTGCAAAAAGAAGGCTGCTCTGAATAACAAGATTCGCGTTATCGTCTATTGATACCAGGGGCTCATCCTTTGATTTGACTATATCTTTAAGTTCTTTTTCAATTGAGGCTTTAACTTCCTTTAATAAATCGAGCCTTAAAAGTGAAATTTCCTGAAGCTGATTTTTTACCGCATTAAGTTCCAGCTCCTTCATGCTCAGGGCCTGCTGATCCTTATTTAACTGGGCCTGCAGAATGCCTATTTGAGCCTCCTTATCTGAAAGAGCTTTTTCAAGATCAATAAGCTCCTGCCTTTTTAATGACAGCTCCAGGTTTGTATTTTCAAGCTCCTGTTTTACGTTGGATAACGACAATGAAGCATCCTTAAGCTTTTTATCCCAGATACCCATTGAGAATATCTGTTTTATGGTCAGGATAACAATAAAGAAAAACAATACAAGCACCAGGGACGACATAATATCTGTGAAAGAGGGCCAGTAATGCTCACTTTCCTGTACCCGTGCAACTCTTTTGACGGCTTTCATAAGTTTACACTCCTTTTTCAATTCTGGCCACTGCAGCTTCAGTGTAATTCAAGAGCCTGTCGGGAATCTCGTCAAGGGTTTTCAGGAACAGATTTCTGTCCTGGCTTGTTTCATCAAGCTTTCTTGACAAATCCGTAAATAACATGCCCAGAGCATCCATACGGCTGTTCTGATGCTTTATTGCGTCTGCCAGTATCTTTAACTCCTCGGAGCATTCAGCCATTTTCATGCAGCTTCTGTCAAAGGCCTCAGTGGTTCTGTCAAGGGAGCGGTTAATATTTGATATACTGTTGTCTGCGTGGATAAGATTCTCTTTAAGCTGCTGGTTAAAGTCCTTTAAAAAGCCAAGGTCATTTACATAGGAATTAATTGTATTATTGAACACCGAGATAGATTCAACGACATCCTTGAATAAAACCTTTTCAACAACACTGTTGTCGTTTTCTCTCTGTTCTTTTAAGACCTCGCCGGCAACCTTAACATCCAGATATTCTTCAAGCTCAGTTATAAGAAGGTTTTTGGCATCGTTATACCCAACAAAGGATGTAAGTACTGAAAATAAAATGGAAAGGCCTGTCCCAAAAAGGCTTGTAATAAATGCAACCGACATTCCTTTAAAGGATGAAATAAGCATCTTGAAGGTGTTTAATCCGGCCTCAGCAATTAATGCCTCAGAGCTTGTTCCTGAAAAAAGCTCGCCAATCTGGCCAAGGGCAGAGGTAAGGCCAAGGAATGTTCCGAAAAGACCCAGGGAAATAAGTAAGCCGTTAATTTTCCCTAAAAGCTGCTCTGCTGCCTTATAGGGCTTTTGAAAAGCTTCTATGGCAACATCTATTATGGAGTGAGTGTTTACATTTTCCACACCGGATGAAAGACATTCTTTATACTCTTCTGTAACCCAGGTCAAGATATCGCATTGAAGCTCATCTATATCACCGGCACAATAGGCTGCAAGCTCATTTGACAAAGAAAGATATCTCCTTCTTATAAAAAGATTCGCATAAAATCCCAATATGAAAAGCAATATTATGATTCCCGTAATAATAGAGCCAGATAAACCCAACTGGCTATACGCTTCACTCAGAGCCATAAGCTTCACCCCGTTTATCTTAAGTTTGCTTTTTGGTACAAGCCCTATATATATATTGAGATTTCGGGAATGTTAGAACATTGCTCATGTTTTATTCTTGAGCTCATAATAAAAAACTGCTTAATTAACGCTAAATTAAACTTAAATATTAAATTGAATCAGGTAAAGCAGGGAAATGTCGGCCTTGTCAATGACAGATTTTGAATGCTGTGTTTTAGCCAGTATAAAGGATGAACCTGCACAGGACCGGCGAGTTAAAAATTGATAGAATGAAGGTTGGTGAAAGCATGATTTTAAGGGAAAATAAAAGGAGGAAACATTTCTGTTTCCTCCCATAAATCGAAGGTATTTCAAATGACAAAGGTAGGTTTCAAAAATTAATATGCTATACCCTGAGCGTACATTGCGGCAGCTACTTTCTTAAAGCCTGCAATATTTGCGCCCATAACAAGGTTGTCAGGGGCTCCGTATTCTGCGGCAGCACTGCTTACATTTGCATAAATGGACTGCATAATGGATTTAAGCCTGCTGTCAACTTCTTCAAAGGTCCATGAAAGCCTCATGCTGTTCTGGGTCATTTCAAGACCGGAAGTAGCAACACCACCAGCATTTGCAGCTTTTGCAGGGCCAAAGATAACCTTGTTGTTGAGGAATATCTCGATAGCTTCAGGTGTAGAAGGCATGTTAGCTCCTTCACCAACAGCAAAGCATCCGTTCTTGACAAGGGTGGCTGCGTCATTTCCGTCAAGCTCATTCTGGGTTGCGCAGGGCAGGGCAATATCGCAGGGGATTGTCCAGATGCCTCTGCATCCTTCCTTGTAAACAGCAGTAGGATGGTATTTGACGTATTCTGAAATACGGCCTCTCTGAACAAGTTTGATGAGTTTAACAGTATCCAGATTAATGCCGTCCTTATCGTAAATATAGCCGTTGGAATCACTTAATGCCACAACCTTGGCACCAAGCTGATGAGCCTTTTCGGTTGCGTAGATTGCAACATTACCTGAACCGGAAATAACTACTGTTTTGCCTTCAAAGGACTTGCCTTTTGCTTTGAGAGCCTCGTCCATGAAATACAAGAGGCCATATCCGGTAGCCTCGGGACGTGTAAGGCTTCCGCCGTATTCAATTCCCTTTCCTGTAAGTACTCCGGTAAATTCGTTGCGGATCTTTTTGTACATACCATACATATAGCCTATCTCACGTGCGCCAACGCCTATATCACCGGCTGGAACATCGGTGTCAGGTCCTATATGACGATACAGTTCCAGCATAAAGCTCTGGCAGAAGCGCATGATTTCCATGTCTGACTTACCCTTGGGGTCAAAGTCTGAACCGCCTTTGGCACCGCCCATGGGGAGTGTGGTCAAGGAGTTCTTAAAAATCTGCTCAAAACCAAGGAATTTGATAATACCAAGATTAACGGAAGGATGAAAACGGATTCCGCCCTTGTACGGACCAATGGCGCTGTTGAACTGAACGCGGAAACCACGGTTGACACGTACAACTCCATTGTCGTCAACCCACGGTACGCGGAAGATGATTTGTCTTTCAGGCTCAACAATACGATCGAAAATGCCTGCCTTTACATATTCAGGGTGCTTTTCGGCAACAGGCTCCAAAGATTCAAGTACTTCCTTGACGGCCTGATGAAATTCAGGTTCGCCAGGATTGCGTTTTACCACCTGCTCATAAACTCCAGCGAGAATTTTCATAAAAAGACCTCCAGCATAAGTTTAGTATAAAAATGCATAAAAAAAAGCTATTACTTGCATTTCCGTTCTAAAAATAGACAGAAAAAGTCCGTAAAAGCTTCCTGATATACCGCCCCATTGCAGTAAATATGTATTAATTTCATAATATTGTAGGGCCGGAAAATGAAAACCCATCCGGACAGTTTGAATTATACCACAATAATAAATAAAAATGCAAGATTTGAAATTAAAAACTGCATATTTATAAATTTACTTTCCAAATTGATAAATTAATTTGACAGGTTAAAGAAATATTCTCATGAAAGTATTGCAAGGCTTACATATGGCATCCTTCTCCTTCAACCAATAAACATAAACTAGCAATTTACATTACTCCTTTTAGTTGTAAAATAATTACAGCGCTACTGTAAAAAGTGGGAGCTAAAAAGTATTTTATGGCGTTTCGCCGCCAATAAGAGCGACTCGTAAATTCCGGTACTTCGCCGCCGTAAAGAGCGAGCAATAAAAAAGCCAGGTTATTTACCTGGCTTTTTAGTGTTTTTCATTACTCCATACAAGGTAAGAAAATCAATGGTAATTTCTCCCCTTATAGAATCAGGATGCTTTTTCTTTGCTCCTGATATATTCGTCTATGGCCTTTGCTGCAGTTTTTCCCGCTCCCATGGCCAGAATTACTGTAGCGGCGCCTGTAACTGCGTCTCCTCCGGCAAAGACTCCCTCTTTGCTGGTTTTTCCTGTTGCAGGGTCAGCCATGATGCATCCCCACTTGTTGGTTTCCAAATCAGGGGTAGTGCTTCTGATTAAAGGATTGGGGGATGTTCCTATTGCCATAATGACAGTATCAACTTCCAGAACATGCTCGCTGCCGGATTTGGCAATGGGACGGCGCCTTCCTGAAGCATCGGGTTCTCCAAGTTCCATCTCAACACATTCAAGCCCTGTCACCCAACCATTTTCGTCCCCAAGAATCTTTGTAGGGTTGGTCAGAAGCTTAAATATAATGCCCTCTTCCTTAGCATGGTGAATTTCTTCAAGACGTGCCGGCATTTCTGCCTCAGAACGCCTGTATACTATGTATACCTTTTCGGCGCCAAGGCGAAGTGCGCTTCTGGCAGCGTCCATGGCAACATTTCCGCCGCCTACCACAGCTACATTCTTTCCTCGCTTAATGGGAGTTGATGAGTCCTCTTTATAAGCCTTCATAAGGTTTATACGGGTAAGGAACTCATTTGCCGAATATACACCGTTAAGGTTTTCTCCCGGAATGTTCATGAAGGAAGGAAGCCCTGCTCCCGAACCTATAAATACGGCAGAATATCCTTCCTGGAATATTTCATCTATGGTAAGGACCTTTCCTATTACCATATTGGTGCGGATTTCAACACCCTGTGCCAGAAGACCTTCAATTTCCTTCTGCACTAAGCTCTTTGGAAGTCTGAATTCGGGAATTCCATAAACCAGAACACCGCCGGCAACATGGAAGGCTTCAAAAATGGTTACGTCATAACCCATCTTCACAAGATCTCCTGCACAGGACAGGCCTGCAGGACCTGAGCCTATAACTGCAACTTTCTTGCCGTTTCTTGGAGCCTTTTCAAAGTTCAGCTTTGTATTGTTCATGACCCAGTCGGCGGCAAAACGCTCAAGACGGCCTATGGCAACCGATTCTCCCTTTATTGCCCTAACGCATCTTTCCTCACACTGGGTTTCCTGGGGGCATACACGGCCGCATACTGCTGGAAGACTGTTGGTTTCAGTAATCTTTTTATAGGCATCCTCAAACTTGCCCTCTGCTATAAGGGATATGAACTCAGGAATTTTAACATTTACAGGACACCCTGAAACACAGGGCTTATGCTTGCAGTTAAGGCAGCGTTTGGCCTCCTCAATAGCCATTTCTTCGGTATAGCCCAGAGCAACTTCTTCAAAATTACGTGCACGAACCTTAGGATCCTGCTCGGGCATTGCAACTTTTTTTGGTGACATATTAGGCATTGGTCAAACCTCCTAACCTGCAAACATGGTTTTCTTCAGCTTTTCTTTCATGATCCTTGTACATGGAAAGACGTCTCATAAGCTCGGCAAAGTCCACTTCATGGCCGTCAAAGTCGGGGCCGTCAACACATGCAAACTTTACCTTGCCCCCAACTGTAACACGGCATCCGCCGCACATTCCGGTACCGTCAACCATAATGGGGTTAAGACTTACAATGGTTTTAATACCATAGGGCCTTGTTACATCGGATACTACTTTCATCATAATAGGGGGGCCAATGGCAATAACTACATCGTATGTATTGCCTTCTTCAATCAGTTTCTTAAGAATATCGGAAACAAAGCCTTTGGTTCCATTTGAGCCGTCGTCAGTTGTAACAATTAATTTATCTGAAACCTGTGCCATTTCCTTTTCAAGAATAATTAAATCCTTGTTTCTGAAACCTGCTACCATATGAACTTCGGCACCCATGGAATGGAGCTTCTTAGCCTGAGGATAGGCAATGGCTGTACCCAGACCGCCTCCAATGACGGCAGCTTTTTTAACTCCTTCAAAATGAGATGGGATTCCAAGGGGACCGCAAAAATCTTGCAGGCAGTCTCCTTCATTTAACAATCCAAGTGCTTTGGTGGTAGCACCTACTTCCTGGAAGATAATTGTAACGGTGCCTTTCTCCCTGTCAAAATCGGCAATGGTTAATGGAACACGTTCGCCTTCGGAATCAACCCTGAGTATTATAAACTGGCCTGGTTCTGCTTTGCGGGCAACATATGGAGCTTCAATCTCGAGAAGTTTAACCTGAGGATTAAGAACTTCTTTTCTAACTATTTTATACATATAACATATCCTCTCCCTAGTGCGTACTGTAGAGCGATAAATATGCTCTTATTTTGAATATGGCCTCCGGTAAACAAGAACGAAAAACATTTAAAAGATATTCAATTACTAATATTAAAATATAATGATTGAAAATACAATAAAAGTTAATAATTAAACAATGTCTGGAATGTACCAAAGTATTTTTATGATATAGGTGGTTTCTGACTGTAAAAGATTTTCCTGTGATTTAATAAAATTTAAATTTTATAAATTGTAATGCATAATTATAAAGATTGTTAAACACATCTGAAAAAAGTTTCAGAGCTGTTCAAGTGAAATACCTATTTATTTTACTAAAATCATAAGCATAAATTATACGGGAATGAATTTTACATTCCATATTATGGAACATATCCATTGTCTTTGAATCATAGAATTAATGGTACAAAAACCTTTCGGAGGATTCAATGGCTAAGCGCTCCCTGAAATACAATACGGCTGTGCTTACCGTAACAGGATTTCTGGTAAAAGCAATCGGATTTGTTTACCGTGTATTTATTGCAAACAGCATAGGTTCTGAAGGATTGGGGCTTTACCAGCTTGTTACACCTATTTACTCCTTGCTGGTGCTGGTTCTTTCTGCGGGAATCCAGATTGCAGTTTCCCGCTTTGTAGCCGAAGAACTTTCAAAGCGCATGGATCATAAAGGAATGAGAATAACATCCATTGCTGCACTGATGACTCTTGTTATTGGTGCCGTAGTCTGCGGAGTCCTTATATTAAATCTTGACACATTGGTATTTACTTTTACCGGCGATGCCAGGACGAAAAGATCTCTCTTCTATATGCTGATTTTACTTCCTCCAATAGCGGCAGGTTCGGCATATAAAGGCTATTTCTACGGAAGACAGGAGATGCTGCCCAATTCAGCAGGTCAGATAATTGAACAGATATCAAAACTTATCTTTGTTCTCTTGATGTATAACTCATTTAAAGGACAGGGCCTTGAAAGCATGTGCCTCCTTGCGGTAATTGCCATGCTTGTGGGTGAATATGCAAATGTGCTTACTGTATATGTAATATTTTTGTACTCAAAGTCCAAAAAGAAAAATACGGTATCACAAAGCAAAAGCATATGGCAGGAAATCAGAAAGATTTCCAAAACAGCCGTTCCTATTTCTGTCAACCGCCTTATACTTTCCACAATAGGCACCGCAGAAAGCCTTATCATACCAAAGCGCTTGCTTCTTTATGGATACACCACCCAGCAGAGCCTTATGGCTTTCGGGCGATTAAGCGGTATGGCAGCACCATTGGTATTCTTCCCGTCAATGCTGCCTGCGGCTCTTGCAACGGCTCTTGTTCCCGCTATTGCCGGAGCATTTGCCTCAAAGCAATATTCTCTTGCCAACCGGCAGATATCATTGTCAATTAAACTTACCCTCACAATGGGGCTTATATTTACTACTTTTTTTGCCTGCTCAAGCTATGAAATAGCTGAATTGATATATCCTGGCCAGTCGGTTGCAGGAATATTGTATCTTCTTTCCTTTACAGGAGTATTTCTTTATCTGCAGCAGACCATGCTGGGCATTTTAAACGGCCTTTCCCGGGAAACAACAATACTTTTGAATACCCTTGCAGGAAGCGTTGTAAGGCTTGTGATGATTTGGTTCTTAATGCCAATATGGGGAATTGACGCTTATTTGTATTCCGTAATTGCAGGCAGCATGATTGTGGTTGTTTTGAATTTCAAAGAAATAATAAAGATAACAGGCATATCAATTGATGTGGGGGAATGGGTGTTAAAACCTCTTGCGGCTGCTCTTGGTTCTGCAGCACTGTCAATGCTTCTTAAAAATCTTCCCTATGCTTTGAATCTGTCAGGCAAAATAGCTATGATGGCTTCGGCAGGCATTACAATTGTGGTTATTCTTGCTGTGTTCTTATTGGCAGGTATAATAAACCGTGAGGATTTAATGCGCTGGACAGGTATGAAAAATAACAGAATCATGAGCATATATGAATTCTAAATTAAAAATTCATGAAAAACTTAAAAATAAAAAGCTTTTAAAAGAATGAGGGAGCTATTTAGCAATCAATGCCAATATAAAGTCAAAGAAAGTCAAAATCAAGTTTGTCAATTGGCAATTATAAGCATACAATTAAGGCGTAAGGTCAAAGAAAGTCAAAATCAAAAACAAAAAATTAGGTCAAAAATTTGAAAGTCACTTTTTTAAATGGAGGTGTTATAATGTTCAATTTGATTCCTTACCCATGGAGAAACGGCAGAATTGCCAGGAAGGATAATTGGTTTGACATGATTGACAGAGCTTTTGAGGATTTCTTCAGAGATCCGTTCTTTACAAGAATGTCCGCTATGGCAAGCCCGTTCCGTGCAAACGTTAAGGAAACTGACAAGGAATACATCGTTGAGGCTGAACTTCCTGGAGTTAACAAGGAAGATATAATTGTAGATCTTAATGATGACATTTTGACAATAGGAGTTGATGTTAAAAAGGAGACAAGGGAAGAAGACAACGGATACATCTACAGAGAAAGACATGACGGTTCTTTCAGACGAAGCTTTCAGGTTTACGGCATCAGGAATGAAGATGTAACCGCATCCTATAAAAACGGATTGCTTATTGTAACTCTTCCAAAGGCTAATCCAGGCAAGAGGGAAAGAAGAATAAAAATTGAATAGGGACCGTTTATCTTTGTAGGTGTATCGTTTTAAATAACGTAGCCCACCTTCAGCGCTGGTTGCCACAGCACTGAGGGTGGGCTGTTTTATATTCACACATTTAAAATGGCAAAAAATGAAGAAAATTTAAGAAAAATTTAGAAATTAAGAGCTATTTAAACGTAACAGCCATACGTTTGCCTGACTGGTTAAAAAGTTCATATGAACGTGATTTACAATCAAATGAAATTGTTATATAATGACATCGTAACGGATAAATAGTAATAGACCCGGAAGGGGGAATGCATGTTTGAGTTTAATTCAATATTATCCGGGCACCAAGGTGCCAGTATCGGATGAAAGCCTGTTAACAGGTATTTTTAGGGTGACCAGCGGCATTACACTTTCTCAGATATGTGAGATTACAGGGCTTGAGGCAGGTACGGTACAGAATTGGGTTAAACGGGGTTATGTAAACCCGCCCATAGGACGTAAGTACAAAAAAGGCCAGGTTGCCAGAATAATACTTATTAACATGCTCAGGGAAACATTGACGTTGGAGAAGATAGCAAGAATTTTAAGCTATGTAAACGGAGATCTGCTTGACAGGTCCGATGACATCATGGATGACAGCGATATATATCAATGCCTTTGTGATATTCTCATCCCTGCTGAAAAACGTGGCGTATTTGACGTTAATGAGCTGTTTATGTTGATAGACGAATACCTGGCTGACTTTACAGAACCTTATCCAGGTGCGAAAAAAAAGCTTGAGTTGGTGTTAAGGATTATCATGTGTGCATGGGAATCAGCGTATTTTAAAAGGTATGCTGACCATTTGGCTGAAGGAATATAGAGGTCAGGGAAAAGGAGGTATTTTATGAATTGGTGGAATGAGCTTACCGGCCTGCAGCAAATATTTGCTACTATCGCCATACCCGCAACACTTATAATGATTGTCCAGTTTATTCTTCTCCTGTTTGGCCTTGCGGACGATGGCCCGGGAGACGGCGCCGATGTGGGTGATATTTCCGATGGCATTGATGCAGCAGACTTAGACGCATCCTGTGACGGACCGGAATTCATTGAAAGTGCCGATAATGTTGACTTCACCGAATGCGGTGATGTTAATATCAGCACTGGGGCGGACACATCAGGGCACGATGCGGATAAGACATCTCACGGTACCGATGCACTAAAGCTTTTTACTCTGAGGGGAATAATAGGGTTTTTCTCAATAGGCGGATGGTTTGGTGTGGCGGCCATCAGTTGGGGATTATCAGAGCCGGCGGCTGTTAGTATCGCACTTCTTGCAGGATTTCTTGCCATGTATTTTGTAGCGTGGTCAATAAGCCTGGCATTGCGGCTCCAGCATAGCGGAACCATCAATTTAAATAATGCCGTAGGCAACATTGGCGAGGTATATATACCAATACCGCCATTAAAAAGCGGGATGGGAAAGGTTAATGTCATTGTACAGGAAAGATTGTGTGAATTAAGCGCTGTTACTGACTGTGAGCGTACTTTAAGGACAGGCGAAAAGGTAACAGTCATGGGAGTTGAAAAAGAAGGAGTCCTTTTGGTGACCCCCGTAATTCCCCCCAAAGGGGATTAATATAGAAAAATATATTTTAAGGAGGTACAACCATGCCAAAAGAAACAACTATTGCTCTTGTCAGTGTTGCAATACTGATATTGTCGACGCTCATCTTCATTGTATCCCGCTACCGTAAATGTCCTTCTGACAAAATCATGGTAATTTACGGTAAGGTAGGTTCCGCGAAGGACGGTACCGCCCTCTCAGCCAAGTGCATACATGGTGGCGCCGCATTCGTATGGCCAATCTTCCAGGCATATGAGTATCTGGACTTGACACCAATATCCATAAGCGTTGACCTTAAAAATGCATTGAGCCGTCAGAATATCCGTATTGACGTTCCCTCAAGCTTTACGGTAGGTATCTCTACCGAGCCGGGAGTTATGCAAAATGCCGCAGAGAGATTGCTGGGACTAAGGCTGAATCAAATCCAGGATCTTGCAAAGGATATCATCTTCGGACAGCTTCGCTTGGTAATTGCAACAATGGATATCGAGGAAATCAATACCGACCGCGATAAATTCCTGGAAGCAGTATCAAGCAATGTAGAAACAGAACTTAAGAAAATCGGTCTTCGCCTTATAAACGTCAACGTTACCGACATCAACGATGAATCAGGTTACATAGCAGCCCTTGGTAAGGAAGCTGCAGCCAAAGCCATAAATGATGCCAAGAAATCTGTTGCAGAAAAAGACAGGGACGGTGCCATTGGTGAAGCCAATGCAAAGCGTGACCAGAGGATTAAAGTGGCAGCTGCCGATGCAGAAGCAATCAAGGGTGAAAACGAGTCCCTGGCTCAGATAGCACAGTCCAATGCTACACGTCGTGAGCTTGAAGCCGATGCTTTAAGAAGAGCTACGGCTGCTGAAAAAATAGCACAGGCAAAAGCGCTGCAGGAAGCCTATGCAGCCGAGCAGGAAGCGGAAATTGCACGTGCTGCGCGTGAAAGGGCAACTCAGGAAGCAGACGTACTTGTCAAGGCTGAAATCCAGAAGAGAAAGATGGAGCTTGAAGCCGAGGCTCAGGCAGAACAGGCCAGAATACTTGCGAAAGGTGAGGCAGATGCCATCTACTTAAAGATGGAAGCCGAAGCAAGAGGTATGCAGGAAATTCTGACCAAGCAGGCTTTAGGTTATGCCGAACTTGTCCGTGCCGCAGGCGGAGATGCGCTTAACGCTACCAGACTCCTGCTTGCTGATAAGATGGAAGAGCTGATGAAGGTTCAGGTTGAGGCTATCAAGGGTATCAAGATTGACAAAGTTACTGTATGGGACAACTTAGGCGGAAGTAACGGTACCCCTGCCACTGCAAACTTCCTTTCAGGGATGCTGAAGTCAATTCCTCCAATGAACGAAATGTTCAAGATGGCAGGCATGGATTTGCCTGAAATCCTGGGAAAAGAAGCAAAAAAGGATACAGACAGCGAGACTCTGGAAGTTAAAGAAGAAGCTACGGTTGCAAATTAAAGCTAAATAATTCAAAATTAAAAGGGCGGATTAATTCCCGCCCTTTTTCTTGGTTTTACATTGCCCGGCTGATTCTCACTGCAAAAATGCTTTTACCTTTAAGGAATTGTCGGTGTTAATTTGGATAACTGTACAAATATCATGAAGAGCCATATAATGTATAATTGTAATGCAGGGTGTAAATATAAAAGTACCGCTTGCGCAAAGGCAAAAGATTTATTTACACTTATTATTGATGCTTTCTATTAAGCCCTGCATATAAGACCTGAATAAATTTATGAACAGGAAGTGACCTAATGAAGCTTATTGCTGACTGCCATTTGCATACAATATCCAGCGGACATGCCTACAGTACTATTTCCGAATATGCCAAGGAGGCTTCGGAAAAAGGCCTTGAATTGATTGGAATGACTGATCACGGCCCCGCTATGCCTGGCAGCGCTCACAAATACCATTTTGACAATTTAAAAGTAATTCCTGATAGCATGTATAATGTTGAAGTATTAAAAGGAATTGAAGCCAACATAATCGACTACGACGGAAACCTTGACACCGAGGGCATGAAGCTTGAAGAGCTTGCCATAGTAATTGCCAGCTTCCATATGCCTTGCATAAAAGCATCCACAAGGGAAGACAACACCAGAGCCTATATTGGCAGCATGAAAAATAAATATGTAAATATTATTGGACATCCGGACGATGCACGGATAGACATTGATTATTCGGAGCTTGCCAGGGCTGCGGCCTAT
Organism: Clostridiaceae bacterium; assembly: GCA_012719545.1. Lineage (GTDB taxonomy): Bacteria > Bacillota > Clostridia > DSM-8532 > DSM-8532 > DTU059. The sequence goes on along the minus strand of JAAYAD010000054.1, from coordinate 17,939 downwards.
TATGGTGTTTTAATTGAGGTAAACAACTCATCTTTAAGGCCAATTTCCTTTAGGGAGAATGCCGCCCAGAATTATGAGAGGCTCCTTGAAGAATGCTTGAAGCATAGAGTTTATATAATAATCAACACCGATTCCCATATTCACACCGATGTAGGGGAATTTGACGAAGCCTATGAGCTGGTAAGAAAGGTTAATTATCCTAAGGAACTCATTGCAAACGCAAATCTGGAAAGATTAAAGCAAAGGCTATTATTAAGGAGAGATTAAAACCATATGTTTGATAAGCTTGAGGCAATAGAAAACCGCTTTGAAGAGCTTAATTTAAGACTTGCCGATCCCAGCGTCATAAACGACACGGAACAGTACATGAAGCTTATGAAGGAGCATGCTGAGCTTTCTGATATCGTGGAAAAATTCCGTGAGTACAAGGCATGCAAGAAAGAGCTGGAGGACGCAAGAGAAATGCTGGATGAAAACCCCGATAAAGAACTTGAGAAAATGATCCAGCAGGAAATAAAAAATGCCCAGAGCAATATGGAGCGTATTGAAAAGGAACTTAAAATCCTTTTGATGCCCAAGGATCCCAATGATGAGAAAAACGTTATCATTGAAATCCGCGGCGGAGCAGGCGGAGAAGAGGCAGCTCTTTTTGCGGCGGATCTGTACCGCATGTATACCCATTATGCTGAAAACAGGGGCTGGACTGTAAGCCTTATTGATTCCAACCCTACAGAAATAGGCGGTTTTAAGGAAATTGTCTTTGAAATTGAAGGAAAGGGCGCATACAGCAGGCTAAAGTTCGAAAGCGGTGTGCATCGCGTACAAAGAGTACCGTCAACCGAGTCAAGCGGAAGAATACATACCTCAACAGCGACAGTTGCCGTTTTGCCCGAAGTTGACGATGTGCCCGAAGTAGAGATTAATCCCAATGATATTGAAGTTGATACCTTCAGAGCTTCAGGAGCGGGTGGACAGCACGTTAACAAAACATCCTCCGCAATCCGAATTACACATATTCCCACAGGTATTGTGGTAACCTGTCAGGACCAGCGCTCGCAGCACAAGAACCGGGACAAGGCAATGAAAGTTCTTAAGGCAAGGCTTTATGAAATGGAGATGCAAAAGAAAAACTCCGAGCTTGCTGAGAACAGAAAGAGTCAGGTAGGTACAGGTGACAGAAGCGAAAGAATAAGAACCTACAATTTCCCTCAGAGAAGAGTAACCGATCACCGAATTGGCTTTACCCTATATCAGATAGAAGAATTTTTAAACGGGGATATGGATGAGTTGATTGACGCCCTTATAACCACCGAACAGGCTGAAAAACTGGGAAGCGGCGAAGAGGAATAATAAAAGGGGGACTTATGAATGACGTCATCGTTTGCCAAAAGCAATACGACCATGCCATGCACAAGTCCCTTTTTGTTTCTCCTAATTTAGAGCCCTATTTTATACTCCTTTTTATAATTTATACTTTAAATGTTCTCCGAATAAGGGATACGGAATTATGAAAACATGTATTCCATCCGAGTATGGTGCTATTGTGTACAGGGGATAGAAAATAGCAAGGCCTTCCTCGGTTAAGTAGAAGTTTTTCTCGTCAAAATATTTTGCCAGGTTTTTCTCCAGGTCATCAAAGAAGTTGCCCTTTCCCATTATCATCTTTCTTTTTGCATCGGCCTCAACGTATCTTAAAATAAAGAGCTTATAGTCCCAGTTCTTTACAAAGAGGGAGTCCAGGGTTATCATTGTATTTTTTTTCATATCCCAGGTGCTTCCTTTACGCGTTGTGTTTCCATGAGCACCGCCGGTAAATTCATAAATATCATAATACAGACTTATAAAGGGCTTTTTACAGTATGTCGGCTCGAAAACTTCAACGAACTCAAAGGCATGGAAGGGGAAACCCTGGGATTTTGATGTTGCGTAATGCTTTACTGCTGCCTGATACAGCTTGGTATAGGCATAACGGTAGTTGCTGTGCGCCTTCTGCCTGAAATGCATATTAAAGCGCATGTTGTTGCCATATTCGCTGGAAAGATGCGGATAGTCTATTTTAATATCTACCATCAGTGTTTTGTTGTGATACAGTTTGTCTTTAATGGTCTGCTTTTTGATAAAATCGCACTTCATTCATACCACCTCACACTTATACTATTAAGGCGGCATGAATTGTGTGCCCGTCCAGCTCTATATTGGAAAGAAAACAATAAAAAGCTATGAATATCAGAAAAAATCCGTTAAAAAGATGTCAAAAATGAAGCAAAAAACTATGGTTTATGGGTCCAGGTTTTGTAAGGCGAGCTTATGAGATTGGAATTATAATACCTGGGATCCGAAGTTACCTCTTTTCCAATCCAATCAGGCTTATTAAATGTCTGGTTTTCATCCTTAAGTTCAATCTCGGCAATAATAAGCCCTTCATTTTCACCAAGAAATTCGTCCACAACCCAGGTGCAGCCCTCAACGGTCAAAGTATAGCGATATTTCTCTATTAAGGGTTTTTCGCATAGACTTATGATTTTTTCAGCATCGGATAAAGGTATGGGATATTCAAACTCAAGACGCGTTGCGCCCATATTTTTTCCTTTAATGGTCAGGGTTGCGGTATTGTCCATAATCCTTACTCTTACAACCCTGTTTTCGTTACTGCTCAGATAACCCTGAACATAATAACTCTTTATTGAATTCTTTCTGTATCCGTCACCTACTACAAGGAATTTGCGTTCAATTTCCAATGCCATTTTTTACTCCTGGGTCATAAAATTTTTTATTAGAAGCCAAGACCTATAAGAATCAGAAGGCTTAACATAAACGATAAAACCTTTATGTTCCTGTTCATATATTTTTTAATCCAATACCTGAAAGGACATCATTAAAGACTTTCAGGAAATTGGAAAATAGCTTAATAAACATATTATAATAAGTTTATTTTTTTATCTGCAACTATATTATTTTCCTGTGTTTACAGCATTAGAATGTTTCTTAAAATTGGTCTTCTCCAAATTATATTTTAAAGGCATTATTTCAAATATCCCTTCTTCACCGGTAATGGGTGTGGGGTCATATTATGATATTAGTTTTATGCCGCAATTTCAGGTGTCCATTATGAAAATAAAAAATATATTCTATTTTGCCAACCTGATTCTTTCAAGAACCCCTGATGCCCAGGCTGAAATTACGGGTGGTCCCCTTGCTCCAAATGTCAGGGGAACGGTAAGCTTCTATGAAGTCCAGGGAGGAAGTCTTGTTGTAGCCGAAGTTTATAATCTTCCAAAAATGACTGCACCCGAAGGAAATAGCCCTCCCGTAGGGCCTTTTGGATTCCATATCCACGAAGGAACCAGCTGTGAAATTGGAACATCCACCGATCCATTTCAAAAGGCCGGAGGTCACTTTAACCCGACAAATATGCCCCATCCGCTGCATGCAGGGGACATGCCGGTATTATTCGCCAATGACAACGGCTATGCGTACCTTGCATTTTTTACCGACAGATTCACCCCAAAGGAGGTAGTGGAAAGGACAGTAATTATACATCAGAATCCGGACGATTTCAGATCCCAGCCTGCAGGGAACGCGGGTAAAAGGCTGGCATGCGGTGTTATAATGGCAAAGTAATAATAAAACCGTCCGTAAGACACAGTCCTGCGGACGGTTGTAAATGTTATGTTATGCCGTTCCTTTAAATTGGGGGGAGGAGCCGGCACGTATTAATATTATTTCGCAGCAAGCTTAAGAATATTTAAAACATCCTGTTTGGAAAGCTTTTTGAAATTACCGAAAGGCATGGTATCTGATTGCGTACACCTGTCGGCCATTTCCTCAATGCGGGAATCGTCAATGCCGGCCTGGCTCATCCTTACAGGAAGGCCTATGGATGAGAAGAAGGACTCAAGGCAGGCAATACCCTTAAGAGCCATTTCTTCCAGGTCAAACAAGTTGTCGTCAACATTGAATACCCTTTTGGCAAACTGGGCGAACCTTGCCACATCTTCTTTGTAAACATATTTCATCCAGGCAGGAATAACAATGGCTAATCCTGCGCCATGGGCAATATCATAGAGTGCGCTCAGCTCATGCTCAATTTTGTGGGAAGCCCAGTCACCTATACGCCCGGTACCCAAAAGGTCGTTGTGAGCAATGGTGCCTGTCCACATGATTTCTGCCCGGACATTATAATCATCAGGCTTTACAAGAGCCTTGGGAACATTTGAAATCATGGTTTTGAGAGCAGATTCGCAAAGCCTGTCGGTAAGCTCAACATGGGTGGTTTTTGTAAAGTATCTTTCAATAATATGAGCCATTATGTCTGCAGCGCCGCATGCAGTCTGATAATTGGGCAGGGTATATGAAAGTTCAGGATTTAATATGGCAAAGACCGGACGGGTTATATCGCTTGTCAAGCCGTTTTTATACCAGCCGTTCTCATTTGTAATAACAGAACTGTTGCTGGCTTCGCTTCCGGCTGCCGGAATTGTAAGAACAACACCAACATCCAGGGTTTCTTCAGGAACTGCATCACCGCTGTAGAAATCCCATACGTCTCCATCATAGGGAACGCCAACGCCAATAGCCTTTGCAGTATCAATGGCGCTTCCGCCGCCCACTGCCAGGATAAAGCTGATTCCTTCTTTTCTGCATATATCAATTCCGGTTTTAACTAATGACAGTCTGGGGTTGGGCTGAACTCCTGAGAGTTCAAAAATCTGGATTCCTTCATCTTTAAGAGCTTTTACAACAGTGTCATATAACCCTATCTTTTTTATGCTGCCTCCGCCGTATACAAGGAGCACCTTATCAGCGTAGAGTTTTGTTTCCTTGCCCACGAGGGACTCAGTACCTTTTCCGAATATGATCTTGGTTTTGTTTTGAAATGTAAAGTTTATCAATACTATCACCCCTATAATATTTTAGTTTAATATTTCTATGTCCTAACCTTTTCCCATTATTTTTCCTGATTAAGGGGGGTGGACGCAAAATAGCCACCATTATTTTGTACCCTTTTTGCACCATATAGTAACAAAATTAATCATACTCTATTTGACATTTTTCTGATATTTGTTGTATTTTCACCTTTCATCCCAAATTACATAAGCTATTAGTATAAGGTACAAGCAGTATGCTCAAAATGGAGGGAAATATGAAGGTTGTTATACTTTGCGGAGGAAGAGGCCTTAGGATGAACGAGCTCACCGAAGACATACCAAAGCCTTTGGCGCCCGTTTGCGGTCGTCCTATGCTGTGGCACATAATGAAAATTTACAAGCATTATGGCTTTGACGACTTCATCCTTTTGCTTGGCTATAAAGGAGAAAAAATAAAGGAATATTTCATGGACTATAAATGGAAGCAGCACAGCTTCAGAATTTCAGCAGGAAATCCCGAACCTGAGATTCTGGATGAAAGCGAAGACTGGAATATTACCTTTTTGGATACAGGGATAGATACCATGACCGGCAGCCGGATTAAAAAGGCACAAAAGTACATAGGAAATGAAACTTTCATGGTTACTTATGGTGATGGGCTGTCTGACATAAACCTTCATAACCTTTTGGCTTATCACAGGGAAAAAGGAAGACTGGCAACGGTTACAGGAGTCAATTTAATAACACAGTATGGTACATTGACGGTTCGTGACGGAATTGCAGAATCATTCCGTGAGAAGCAAAGCCCCATAGGCATAATCAACGGAGGATTCTTTGTCTTCGAACCGGGTGTATTCGACTACCTTACAAATGACAATAACTGCATACTTGAACAAGGCCCTCTTCAGAACCTGGCCAGGGACGGACAACTCGCAGTTTATATGCACCAAGGATTCTGGGTTGCGTGTGATACCTATAACGATATTATTCGCCTGAACAAACAATGTGAACAAGGAAAGGAGATGTGGAAAGTATGGGATTGATCATAGATTTCTGGAAGGATAAGAATGTGTTTGTTACTGGCTGCACAGGCTTTTTGGGCAGCTATCTTGTAAAAGAGCTTGTACGCCTGGGCGCCAATGTAACTGGACTTGTAAGAGATCATGTTCCTCGCTCTAATATGTTTAATGGTGAGGAATTCAAAAAGATTAATGTGGTATTTGGAAAAGTTGAGGACGAATATCTTTTGGAGAGAGCGTTGGGTGAGTATGAAATCGATACGGTATTCCATCTTGCAGCCCAGCCAATTGTAGGCATAGCCAACAGAAATCCTCTGAGTACCTTTGAAACAAATATACGAGGTACATGGAACTTACTTGAGGCAGCAAGAAGAAGTCCCCTGGTGAAGCGTATCGTTGTTGCCTCCAGCGATAAGGCATACGGGGATCAGACCATTTTACCCTATGACGAAAATATGCCGCTTATGGGAAGGCACCCGTATGATGTGTCCAAAAGCTGTGCCGATTTGATAAGTCAGGCATATTATGAAACATATGGACTTCCGGTGTGCATAACCCGCTGCGGAAATCTTTACGGGGGCGGAGATTTGAATTTTAACCGCATTGTTCCCCAGACAATACGCTGCGTAATAAAAGGGCAGGCTCCCATCATCAGAAGTGACGGTACATATATAAGGGACTACTTCTATGTTGAGGATGCGGTTAAAGCATATTTGCTTCTTGCTGAAAAAATGAATGAGCTTAATCTTGAGGGACAGGCATTCAACTTCAGCAATGAAATACAGCTTACTGTTCTTGAGCTTGTTGAAAAAATACTGGAACTCATGGACAGCAATTTAAAGCCAATTGTCCTTAATGAGGCATCGGATGAAATAAAGCACCAGTATCTGTCCGCAAAAAAAGCACGTGAAATATTGAACTGGAAACCGACATATACCTTGGAGGAAGGTCTTAAAAAGACCATAGCCTGGTATGAAAATTTCTTCCAGGAACAGGAAAAGCATTACTGATGCAAGATTTTAGGAAGGAGGAGCCACCTTGAGGGCAAGTATCATTATCCCCGCATACAATGCAAGAGACAGGCTGGATTTAAACTTAAAAGCCCTTAATGAGCAGACATGGGAAGGCAGCGACGTTGAAGTTATTGTCATTGACAATGGCTCTACCGACAATACCATGAGCGTGCTTAAAAATGTCCGGCTCAAATACCCCTTGAAAATTATCCGTCTGGAAGAAAACAAAGGAATAGCCTATGCAAGAAATGCGGGGATATATGAATCTACCGGAGATGTTTTAATATTCCATGACAGCGACATGATAGCTTCAAAGGATTTTATAAAGCTGCACCTTGAACTGCACAAGGAGCCTGGCATAGTTGTGTGCGGGCTGTTTTGGAGAAGAATTTTCACCTTTTTCTACAGAGGCTTTAATGAATATCAGCTGATGCAATTTGAAAAGGTCATGAAGGAAAAAGGCCTGTACCAGGACAAACCGTACAAAAATGCAAGCCCTGTGATTCCCATAGAGAAGGTGACAGCCGAGGATCTGATGCAGTACAGCTTTGACCTTGATTTTGGTTTTATTGAGGATTTGAAAGCTATTGTAAGGAAGCATGGAAACAATCTTGATGACTATTTTCTTCCCTGGCGCTTTTTTATCACCAACAATGTTTCGGTTGACAGGAAGAATGTAATTGAAGTTGGGATGTTTGACAACAACATAGTAAGATACGGATATGAGGACTATGACCTTGGTGTAAGGCTATACAAATCCGGCTGCCGTTTTGTAATGGCTGATCATATTGTGAGCTTGCATCAGGAACACCCCGGAAATTACCAACCGGATGATCTTTTTATAAATATAAATTACATGTGCGATAAGTATAACAATATTTATTTTATTGATGTACCCCTTGTTTGCTTAAGCGACAGCCTGAACATTGACAAAACCAACCTCAACAATATTACCCGTGAGATATATAAGCTTCTTCCTCATAAGGAGTATCATGATATCCTGCAATTATTCCTGAACCTTTTACAGGTTATGAGAAAGCGCACCTTTGGTTGTGATGACAACAGCAAAGCCGTATTGACAGAAATAGCATCAACTCTTGGGGATTATGCCAGAAAAACTGCTGAAATGAGTAAGAAAGAAAATGTGCCTCATTTTGTAAAGCAGTTGTGCAATTTATTCAAAGAGGCTCTTGATATAGATTTTGAAAAAATGATGAAGAATTGCGAGGAAAGGAGGCAAAGTCTTGAATAAGTATCATTTTACCACAGTAGTTTCCCAGGATCATTTTTTCAAGTTCATGGCTTTGGCGGCGTCCTTAAGAAATGTCTGCAATAACTTTAAGTTATATGTGCTGTGCATTCATGATATTTTGTGGCATATCTTAAAGAAAATTGATATAGAACATGTTGTGCCAATCATGATAAATGAACTGGAAGACGACACATTGGCAAAGATAAGGGAAGAAAGGCCTTTTCATGCCTACTGCTGGACGCTGAAGCCTGTATTTCTCCACTATGTAATGGAGAATTACAATGACTGTCAATACTTTGCCCATTTGGATGCGGATCTCTTTTTCTATGATAATCCTGACAATATTTTCAATGAGAATCCGTACGCCAATTTGTACTTAACTCATCACAGAAACTCAAGAAACTTCCTAAAGTACTATGCTACAACCGGAATATACAATACAGGGTTTGTTGGATGCAGAAATACTCCGACAGCTTTTGCTGCGGTGAACAAATGGAAGAACCAGTGCATTGAATACTGTCCCATTACTGAGGACCCTGTAAGAAAGGTATTTGGAGACCAACGTTATGTTGAAACATGGCCTGAAGAATTTGAGGGAGTGCATGTTGTAAAAAGCTATGGTGCCAATACCGCTGTTTGGAATATGCAGAACTATACGGTCAGCATAAAAGACGGTAAAGTTTACATAAATGAATATCCATTGACCTTCTATCATTTCTCGGGTCTTACATTAATAAGCCGCAGGGAGTTTAACCTTAGCTGGTACTATCATATTGACGATGATATGGTTGTTAATTACATATATAAGCCATACGTTTTGACTTTGAGAACTGTAATGAAAGAAATGGAGAAATACTTCCCATGGTTCAATGCGGGATTCTTACCAAGAGAACTGACACCTGATACACACTATTATGCAATGGATTAAAAAAGCAGGAAATAAAAAGATGCAAAATTGCTGCTTCTTATTTCCTGCCATTCTTTATTATTCGGACAAATTGTTATGGGATAAGTTACGCTCTGAAATAGGGATATATTCTTTTCTTTTGGCGATGCATTTATATGCAGGCCTTATTATTTTGCCGTTGTTTACGATTTCCTCGATACGATGGGCGCTCCAGCCTGCAATTCTTGCAATGGCGAAAATAGGGGTGAAAAGCTCTACAGGGATATCCAGCATCTTGTAAACAAAGCCTGAATAGAAATCTATGTTTGCGCTGACTCCCTTGTAAATCTTGCGGAACTTACCTATAACCTCGGGAGCCAATTTTTCAATTTTGGAATAGAGCTTGTACTCGTCTTCCATGCCCTTTTGGTGCGCAAGCTCCTCTACATGAGCCTTAAATATTTCCGCTCTGGGGTCGGACAAAGAATATACAGCATGGCCCATACCATAGATAAGTCCTGACCTGTCGAAAGCTTCCTTATTTAGAATCTTGGTAAGATAGCTTGATATTTCCTCGTCGTCGTCCCAGTCCTTAACATTTTTCTTTATGTCATCAAACATCTCTACAACCTTCACATTTGCGCCGCCATGACGGGGGCCCTTTAATGATCCGAGAGCAGATGCCATAACGGAATAGGTATCGGTACCCGAGGATGTAACCACATGGGTTGTGAAGGTAGAGTTGTTACCGCCGCCGTGCTCAGCATGAAGAACCAGGGCAAGGTCTAATAAAGTGGCTTCCAGCTTTGTATAACGGCTGTCGGGCCTTAACATGTGAAGAATGTTCTCAGCGGTGCTTAAGTCTTCCCTGGGGCCATGAATATAAAGGCTGTTGTTGCCATGATAATGGTTGTAGGCCTGATAACCGTAAACGGCCAGAAGAGGGAAGCAGGCAATCAGCTGAAGGCATTGCCTTAAAACATTTTTAACTGATGTATCATCAGCATTATCGTCAAAGCTGTAGAGTGTAAGAACACTTCTTGAAAGAACATTCATCATGTTCTTTCCGGGAGCCTTCATAATAACGTCCCGGGTAAAGTCCTTGGGTAATTTGCGGAGCTTTGCAAGGGTTTTCTCAAAGTCCGCCAATGCCTTTTTATCGGGGAGGTCGCCAAACAAAAGCAAATAGCAGGTTTCCTCAAAACCAAAGCGGTTTTCGCTTAAAAAGCCCTTTACAATTTCTTCAATGTCATAGCCTCTGTAATAGAGCTTTCCGGGACATGGAACCATTTCGTTCTCATCAATAATATAGGCATGCACTTCGCCTATCTCGGTAAGTCCTGCAAGCACACCCCGGCCGCTTATGTCCCTGAGACCTCTTTTAACCTCATATTTGGTGTAGAGTTCAGGGTCAATAATACTGCATTTTACGGCCTTTTCACTTAAGGCATCCAGCCAGTCGGTCCTTTCAAGTTTCACAGGCAACACCACCTTTCTTTAAGATAAAGCTTAAATCTATTATAAAAGATTCACCACCATTAATCTACAATTACTCAATTTAACCAGTTTTTATTGTATTTATTGTAAAGAAGTACATAAATAAAAAACGATCCCTATGAAAGGATCGTTTTATCACTATTTCGGTTCATCCTAATTTAAAACATACTCACTAATCATTCTGCTAAGGCCGATAATATCAACACCGCTTGAAAATTCGAACCTTACTTTACCTAATCCGCTGAAATATAAATCAAGTTCGCAGTCCAAATCCAGAGTTCCGGCAGTTTCAACTGAGAAAGCCTGTATTTTGGAATAAGGAAGGGAAGTAAAGTCTTTCTTTTTTCCTGTAAGACCCTGTACATTAATTGCAATAACCCGCTTGTTTGTAAAAATAACTCTATCGCGGATTCCTACAAATGACGCAAATATGTACTCTCCGTCAATCAGAATTAGGCCCTCAAGATTTTGAACATTCTGAATGCTCTCAGGTCTTAGCTTGAAGAATGAGCCATTATTAAAATCAATCATGGGAGTGCCTCCTTGTTCACCTGATTTAGCCACATTTTCCTATATGAGAAAGCGGGTGCCAATATTCTTAATTGTTTTAGGATTGAGGTATTCTGACTTGATGCGGAATAGAATTCTTAAGTTAAGCACGAGTAGAATTGCTGCTCGAGCCATTTTGGCGTGAAACATGTCGAATAATGCGCATATATTGTAAAAGAGAGTAATAGAAGTATTGATATGATGGACAAGCTCGAAAGTAAGTATATGAAAAATGAGGTATAAAAGGAGGTGAAAAGTGTGAGAGTAGTATTTGATATCGGACATGGTTCTGACACATGGCCGCCATTAAAGGGGATATATCTTCCCGATGGCAGCTCTTTTGCAGAACACGATTTTAACTCAGCAGTTGCCATTAAAGCCCGTGAATTGGCAGAAGCACAGGGTTTCGAGGTGCTGTTTACTCAAGAGCCGTACTCGCCGGATACGCCAATTAGTAAAAGAAGTGCATGGGTAAACGAAGAGCATAAAAAATCACCCATTCTATGTCTCGTGTCTTTTCATGCCAACGCTTCATCAAACCCACACGCTACGGGATGGGGAGTTTTTCATTGGTACAATTCTACTAACGGTAAAAGGTTGGCTGAATTATGGGCCAAATATGCCAGCAGAACCATGCCAATTGGAGCCTGGGGGGGAGGAATCTGGCAATGCATACCCGGCACATGGTCGGACTTTGATATTGTCAGAAAACCAGTTATACCATGTATATTGATTGAGCATTTTTTCTTCACAAATATAAATGAGCTTAAATTATGCAATACACCGGGCTTTATTAAAAAGGCTGCTGAGATAACAGTCCGAGCATTGTGCGAATATACCGGAAAAACCTATAAAGAACCACTTAATAAAGAGGCTTTGGAAGAATACAAAAGGATTATCCAGGAAAAATGTCGATTCTCTAACCCTCAGGGTGTGTGGGATGTAATAGAGCAATATCATCCTTACCCAGAAGCTCTGCTAATGCAATGGGCAAGGAGTTATGAAGCAAAAGAATAACGAGAAACATGATTGAACAATAGAGAAAATAACCCGCTGATAAAAAAGCTTTCAGATAAGCATCTGAAAGCTTTTTTGATATTGTATAAAAAATATAATTTTGAATTTTATTTATTGCTTTATTTAGATGTAAAAACAGATTGCCATCACATTTTGATATGTGCTAAAATCAGTAATAACAATTTGATAAGCGGTTAACAAAGGCGTTAATATAGGGAAACCCTGTATTAGCGCCTTTTTTGATATGAAATAACACCGTGCCTCCGCATTGAATCAATGATTAATTGCGGGGTGAGGGTCTATAGAAAAAGGAGGTCGCAGGTATGAATAACAAAAGGGCTCTAGTAACAACCGCAATATGCTATGCTTTGGGATTAATAATATTGTTGCTGCCTTTTCCGGCTAAACTTATCAATATACTTATTTATGTTTCAGTAGGTTTAGCTGCAGGTGCATATTTTTTAAAAAGTAGTTATATAACCAAGACTCAAAATGATATTTCAATAAATGACCTGAAAAAGGAACTGGCAAAGCTGAAACTTGAATTGCATGTAACATCGAATCAAATTTGGGCAGTTTCAGAACAGCTTCAGATAAATTTGGATGAGAATAACGGGTTTTCCCAGCAGGTATATGCTCAGACAGAAGAAATGGCTCATTTAAATGCCAGGGTTAATGAGAAGATTCATGAAACGATAACGGAAGTCAGAGAAATGATTAACCTCTTGGAAGAATCAAGAAATACTACTCTTGAACTTGAGTCGGTAGGGAAAAACTCTGAAACCATTCTGGAAACAAGTAAGTCTGAAATCCTTGAGATTGTAAGTATCATAAATGAAATAGAGGCCACTTTCAAAAAGACTGCCGATTACATGGAAAAATTATCAGACGCATCCATTGATATTGTGAAGATTCTGGAGACAGTCAGCCATATCGCCGGTCAAACAAGGCTTCTTTCCCTGAATGCAAAAATTGAGTCGGCAAGAGCGGGGGAAAATGGCAGAGGATTTGCCGTTGTGGCAGAAGAAGTCCAAAAGCTTGCTATTGAAAGCGAAAAATCAGTGAAGGAAATAAAGCACCTTATAACCTCAATTAACGAAGAAATCACAGGTGTACATAAAGCAGTAGGAGAAATTGGAGTAAAGGTTGAGAAGGGAGTTAAGAGTGCATTCAATATTGAAAATAAACTTGGCAGCATTCATGATTCTTTTAAGGGCCTATTGGATATGGCGAAGAAAATCATATTTTTATCCGAGACTGAGGCAAAAGATGCAAGTGATGTTGTGAACAAAATTTGTGAAGTTGAAAATCTGGTATGTGTTGCAGAAGACAGCGTGGCAAATGTAAAAGGTGCTGTATTTAAGCAGATGCAGGGTATCATGGAGGTTGCCGAAATGGGCAGCCGCTTATATGATGCATCCAAAGGTTTAATGGAATTGCAGGATAATTCGGGACTGGAGGATTTGATTTCTGAAAATACCGAATATTCCGGCAAAATAAATGAAGCGTTTAAACTTATACGGGAACTGGCATCACTTCCGCAGATTAAAAATTTGGATAAGGAAAGCCATAGGGAGACACTGGGCAGATTCATACAGAATAATGATTTTATAGAGGCGGCCTGGAGCAATGACGCAAAGGGAAGGTTCATATGCTCCATACCCGAAGCGGGAATAGCTAATGCAAAAATCAGGGATTGGTTCCAGAAGAGCATTCTAGGAGAGGAATTCTGTTCAAAGGTTTATATATCTGCCATAACAAAAAGGCCTTGCATTACTTTATCAATACCGATAACTGATGACGGCGGAAGTGTAACCGGAGTGTTGGGTATAGACCTGAAACTGTGACCTGCATGTGATTAACAGTATAGATAAAGAAAGAAATTACGATGAAGGATGAATCAAACCCATTGTTACATTTGAACGCAAACCTTAACTACAAAGGCTCTTAGGTAAAAACCTAAGAGCCTTTGTTTTGGCAGAGAAACTTTATTTAAGCGTGAGTTGCGGCTAAAATTCCTGACTAGGTACTGGTCACAATAATTCCCTATTGTAATTTCGCGCTATCTGCGTATAATTTAACTTATTCGTGTTCATAGAGGTTACCGGTTGAAACCGACAGGAGACAGGGTGCATACCCGGCCGAAGGAGTAATACTATCAGGCAAAAGGACTGTCGGCTGACGGCGTTCTGAAGACATCCGCTTTATGCGGGGGCCGAAGGGGCAAGGCGTTAACCGCCAATCTCTCAGGCAAAAGGACAGAACGAGATAAACCCTACCTGATGTTTCAGGCGGTTTTGTTATGTCTACGTCCCGGTATCCCGGGACGTTTTTATATAACCATGGATTTGTCAAAATTTGCGCCAGGGGCGTTGAAAAGGAGATTTGCATCATGACATTTAGTGAAATTATCACCAAGCTTGACAACTTTGCATGGGGCCCGGTTATGCTGATCCTTTTGGTAGGTACGGGCGTCTATCTCAGCGTACGTATGCTTTTCCCACAGTTTGTCCATTTCGGCTATGTTATGAAAAACACTGTTGGCAGGATGTTCATGAAACATGAGACTGGCGAGGGTGAAATCTCACCCTGGCAGGCAGTTACGACTGCGTTGGCTGCTACCGTAGGTACCGGCAATATTGCAGGTGTCACGGGAGCCATTGTTGCGGGAGGTCCCGGTGCTGTGTTCTGGATGTGGATTTCCGCTTTGTTCGGAATGGCTACCAAGTACTCAGAAGCCGTTCTGGCTGTTAAATATCGTGAACGTAATGACAAGGGTGAATGGGTTGGCGGACCCATGTATTACATAAAAAATGGTCTTGGCAAGAACTGGGCCTGGTTGGGTTCTGTTTTCTGTATATTTGGCGCAATTGCAGCATTCGGTATTGGCAATATGGCGCAAGTCAACACCATCGCCACCTCCATTAATACGGCAATTGACTCATTTGGCGGAAATACGACTGCCGTTAGCTTCCAACTGTTCGGTAAACCTGTCCTTGTTTCCAGTCTGGTGGTTGGCATTCTTATTGCTTTAATTTGTGCTTTGGTACTCCTGGGTGGTATCAAGCGCATAGGCTCTGTTACAGAAAAAATGATTCCTATCATGGCCATTATCTACATATTTGCATCCATCATTGTCCTAGTCTGCAATGGGCGTTATATAGGCACAGCTTTAGGATGGATCTTTGGTAATGCCTTCTCAGTTCAGGCTGCTTTTGGCGGTGCCGTTGGTATCACCACCAAGACAATTATTCAGAAAGGTGTGGCACGTGGCGTTTTTTCCAATGAAGCAGGTCTTGGTTCTGCTCCCATGGCCCATGCTGCTACAAGTGAAAAAAACCCGGTAATGCAGGGCTTGTATGGTATTTTTGAAGTATTTACGGACACCATCATCATATGTTCCATGGCTGCTCTTGTACTTCTTACGTCGGCTGCTCGCGGCGGTGTCAGTCCGGAATGGGGTGGTGAAGGTGGTACTCCCCTTATTTCTGCCGCATTTGGGACTGTGCTCGGCGAGAAACTTGGTTCGCTGATTATTGCAGTCAGCATCACACTGTTTGCACTTTCCACCGTATTGGCCTGGGCACTGTATGGCACCCGTTGTTTTGAGTATCTCTTTGGCACCAAAGCCAGCCGCGGGTACCAGATTGTCTTCGTGTTCGTAGTAGTTATTGGAGCTACCATGAAAATGGGCCTTGTTTGGGACATTGCTGATATGCTGAACGGTTTTATGGCTATTCCAAACCTGATAGCGGTGCTAGCATTAAGCCCAGTTGTAGTGAAGCTGACAAAAGAGCATTTTAAGAATGAGAAAATCAAAGAAAAAGGCGCGTAAGCTTTGTGTGATACAACAAGAAGAGATATCAATGTGAAATTTAGCAGGGAAGAATCAGCATGAATAAACGCGAATTGTATGAAAAAGCCTATGGAATTCTTGCGAATGTAACACCCCTTGTCTCGGATTGCGGGCAGCTTTGCAATCAGGCATGCTGTCATGCCATTGACGATGATTCGGGTATGTTTCTGTTCCCCGGTGAAGAGGTGATGTACGAGGACAAGCCCCATTGGCTTCGCCTGGAAACCTCTAATTTTACATATGGTGGGGGGAAAAAGGCGCTTGTTGCCATTTGCTCGGCGCTTTGTGACCGCAAATTAAGGCCTTTGGCCTGCCGGATCTTTCCCTTGACCCCGTATATAGGACATAACGGGTTACTGAGCCTTAAAGTAGATCCAAGAGCGGTTCCGGTATGCCCCCTTGCCAGAGCAAATACCCCGGAAAAAATAGATGAGGCTTTTATTGATGCAGTGGCTAATGTTTTTAAGTTGCTTGCCAGGGACAGGGAGTTTAAATCCTTTGTTTTAAGCTTATCAAGAACCATGGACGAACAAGAGGAAGTTTTCAGAAAATTCACTGAAAATCCCTCAAAGAAAAGAACAAGCAGAGCTATTCGAAGAAGCTATTACAGATAATAAAAGGTGCCGGCAAAGATTGGACGAGAATTATCCGATTCTGCCGGCACTAATTTTTTACTACTGACCGTAATCATATCTGACTGTTGTCTTATTTTTATTTTACATCCAAGTTTGCTATACTATTGGTCAGAAATAAAATTGAGGTGCGGATTTAATGCGGATTGTATTATTGGAACCTTTGGCAATAGATGAAGAAAAATTAAATCTGTTATCATTGAAGCTAAAAAACAAGGGCCATGAATTCATTTACTACAATACAAGAACCGAAGAGAAAAATGAGCTTATTAAAAGAGCTGCCGGAGCTCAGGTGGTCATTCTCTCCAATATTCCTTTTACCGGCGAAATCATCAATGCTTGTCCTGAGCTTAAAATGATCTCTGTGGCTTTTACGGGGGTTGACCATATAGACATGCAGGCTTGCCGCCAAAGGGGTATTGTGGTGTGCAATGCGGCGGGCTATTCGACCCATTCTGTGGCAGAACTTACTTTTGGCCTTATTCTTTCGGTGATGCGTAAGGTAATTGAATGCAATGCCGCAACAAGGGCAGGTGGAACCAAAAACGGTTTAATAGGAAATGAGATTTTTGGCAAGACTCTGGGTATTGTCGGAACCGGCGCAATTGGCCTTAGGGTAGCGGAAATCGGAAAAGCCTTCGGATTAAAAATATTGGCCTACAGCCGTTCTCAAAAAGAATCTGCCATAAACATGGGAATTTCCTATGTGGATTTGGATACCTTGCTCTCTGAAAGTGATATTGTTACACTGCATGTACCACTGACGGCAGAAACGAAAGGTATGATTAACGAGGAGAGAATCGCTAAAATGAAACCCGGGAGCATCCTTATCAATACCGCTCGGGGTTCCATTGTGGATAGTGCGGCTCTGGCCAGGGCGCTTTGCGAGCACAGGATAGCGGGAGCGGGTGTGGATGTTTTTGAAATGGAGCCGCCACTTCCCAAGGATCATGTATTATTCAGCGCTCCAAATGTGGTATTGACACCCCATGTTGCATTTGCCACAAGAGAAGCCTTTGAAAGGCGTGCAAAAATAGTCTTTGACAATATTCTTCTTTGGCTTGAGGGAAGACCTCAAAATGTTATGAATTAATCCCACGTTTAGAATGTACCGTGAGAAGTTTATAAAAAAGTCACACTTTTGTCACCAGTGGGAACACAAATTAAAAATAAAAGGCTTTCAGACAGAATTCTGAAAGCCTAAATTCTTGGCCATATTGTCCGAAAAGAGTTTAGTCAAAAACAGGCTTTTGTGTAATTGTTAAATATATGATATAATGTATATAAATAGCACGTTTTAGGGGTAAAAGATGAAGTACATAGAAGGATATTGCAGGGACCAAATAACAT
>JAAYAD010000065.1 GCA_012719545.1 Clostridiaceae bacterium | reverse complement strand
TGTTATTTGGTCCCTGCAATATCCTTCTATGTACTTCATCTTTTACCCCTAAAACGTGCTATTTATATACATTATATCATATATTTAACAATTACACAAAAGCCTGTTTTTGACTAAACTCTTTTCGGACAATATGGCCATGAGCCTGTTTGCAAGTCAAGTTATGCAGCAGGCTTTTAATATTTACTCCTGCTTCTTTGCTCACATTATTTACTCACAGCAACTTGTCTGCGCTTTCAAATCGCTATTACATCACTACATTACATGACGTAAACTTAATCTTGTACGAATTTTTATATATATAGAGTAAAGAATATTAAGTTTATAAGATGGATTTCAAAAGCGGGGTATAAACTATGCCATTTACTATTAGCCAGCAGGATATAACAAAAATGAATGTGGATGCTATTGTTAATGCCGCCAACACTGAGTTGAAAATGGGCGGCGGAGTTTGCGGAGCTATTTTTAGAGCTGCAGGAGCCTCACAGCTTCAGACAGCCTGTGATAAATTGGCTCCAATTAAGACGGGAGAAGCTGTTATTACCCCTGGTTTTAACTTATCGGCAAAATATGTGATTCACACAGCAGGGCCTGTGTACAGGGGCGGTCAATACGGTGAAAGAGAACAGTTAAGGAATTGCTATTTAAACAGCCTTAAACTTGCTGTGGAGAACAATTGCAAGAGTATAGCCTTTCCTCTGATTTCAAGCGGGATTTATGGATATCCCAAAGAAGAGGCGCTTAAAACTGCCGTTTCTGCAATTCAGGATTTTCTGAAAGAAAATGATATTGATGTTTATCTTGCGTTGTTTGACAAAGAAACATTGGAAGTCAGCCGGAAAAATTTTGGAGAGGAAGAAATAAAATTTGAATGAAGGTGAAGAAAATGAATGAATACGTTAAGCCCAATTTAATACTGCCTGTAAGTTTGCATGATGCAAGGCTAAGCAGCATTGACTTTGACAACGATAACATAATATTCATAATAGAAGACGGAATTTTGGCAATTAAAGGGGATAAAACAGAACATACCGGAAAGACCCGGATCTTTTTTCCAAAGGTAGACTTTGATTTTTGCAGAGTTTACTGCACCGGAAAGGATAATTACAGGCAGAAGTGGGATATTCGGGATTTTGCTGCACACATGAGAAATAACAGGGTCATTATTGATATCGTTGATGAAACCTATGGATACAATCAGGCCAAGTTTAGTTGTGGAATGTATATGAATGAGGATTGGTACGACTGTGAAATTGAAATATATCATTTTGGCCTTATGAAATATGTTTGGGATGATTTAATTGACAATAATTTGACAAACATATAAAGCTGTTATATGCTTAAACTTGAAAGGATAGGTGCATCTTAAAGTGAGTGAGCCTTCTGATTATTGGGGGGCGCCCGACAGATATTTTAAGGAAATAGTTTTTATTAAATACATAAAAAGGCTTTCATAACACATGACAGAGGGCAATTATTATATTGCTCTGGTGTTGTGTGTTTTTTATTTATTACAAAAGTAACGTTAAACATTTAAACATTTTTGTGACCGACTTAGCTTTGCTAAGTTTGGATAAAAAACAGAACTAAAATAGAAAATATATTGGGAGGTTATAATTTTGTCTGACGATCATCCTATATTATGGCTGCTTTTGCTTCAACTGGTATTTATCTGTTTCAATGCTATTTTTGCCTGTGCTGAGATAGCTGTTATCACCATGAATGATAACAAACTGGCAAAGCTTGTTGCTGCCGGTGATAAGCGTGCTTTGCGCCTTGCAAAGCTTACCGAACAGCCTTCAGGCTTTCTTGCAACCATTCAGGTTGGAATTACTCTTGTCAACCTGTTAAGCAGTGCCGTTGCTACCGAAAACTTCTCTGACAGATTGGTTTCCTGGTTTATGGGTATTGGCATAAAAATACCTGTGGCAGTTATCAATATATTATCTGTAGCCATAATTACCATTTTACTTACTTATTTCACAGTGCTTCTTGGCGAACTTATCCCTAAAAGGCTTGCCATGAAAAAGGCTGAGAAGATAGCTCTCGGTATGTCGGGGCTTATCTATGCAGTTTCAAGAATATTCACACCCGCCGTCTGGCTCTTTACGGTATCCACCAATGGCCTATTAAGGCTTCTTGGAGTTGACCCCAACAGTGAGGAAGAGGAAAACGCGGAAGAGGAAATCCGCATGATACTGGATGCCGGAAAGCAAAACGGAACCATACAGCCCGATGAACGGGAGATGATTCATAACATATTCGAATTTGATGACATATCCGCCGGAGAAATAATGACCCATCGTACCGATGTCTCAATACTTTGGCTTGATGAAACTGATGAGCAATGGGAACAGACCATAAACGAAAGCAGGCATTCCATATATCCCGTATGCTCGGACAGTCCTGACAATATTGTAGGAGTTCTGCATGTAAAGGACTATCACAGGCTTAAAATCAAATCCCGCGAAGAGGTTATGAAACATGCCGTACATCCTGCCTACTTTGTCCCTGAATCGGTAAAGGCAGACGTTTTGTTCCGAAATATGAAAAAGACCAGAAATCACTTTGCCGTTGTTGTGGACGAATACGGCGGAATGAGCGGTATTATTACAATGAATGACCTTCTGGAGGAACTTGTTGGCGACCTTGATGACGACATTTCAATGCCGCCGGAGTCTCCTCTCATTGAGCGGATAGATTCAAAGACCTGGCGAATACAGGGCGCGGCACCTTTGGATGAGGTGTCAAAGCAGCTTGGTGTGGCACTTCCGGAAGATGAATACGATACATTTGGCGGACTGGTATTTGGAATTTTAGGAACCGTTCCTTGCGACGGAAGTACTCCCGAGTTGGAAGAATACGGACTTACCATTAAGGTTACAAAGATTAAAGATAGAAGACTTGAAAGCGCGGTGGTCTGTTACTCGGATGCCGAGCCTTAAAAATTCAACCCCATTCACCGTTAAGGTGGATGGGGGTCCTATTATCAGCTTTAAATCATATTAGTTCACACGTTTTTAGTATTGTTTTCACAGATGTCCATACCGAAAGTGAGGGATTTTCTCTATAATATGTATACCTTTTATATTTTTGCAAAACATATCTGTTTTCCTCATTTTTACCCGTAATTTTAATAGCCCTGTCAACTGCTTGACGTATATCTTCAAGCGTCAGTTTACTAAGAAGACGTTTAAAATTATTTTCCTCCTTGTATTCGTCCAGGCTGTTAAATTGTTCGTTATAAGCTCTGTTAAGATGAGCTAGATATTGATTACGATGGGCCAGTGGACAGGTAAAATTAATTTTATGTATGATCATCCACAGTTCAAATGTTAAATTACTGTAACCCAAATGATACTTGATGTTTTTCCCTGATTTCTCCGCCGCTTTCATTTGGTCTAAAGTATTCATAAATTTTCTTTGAAATTCTTCCTCGTTACCTTCATAATCACATATATGGGTTATATCTGTTTTCCCAATGACAGACAGTTGCTTTATTCGCGAAAGCGGATTTTTTTTTTACATCAATTTTAACTTTATATTTTGATGCTGGTTCTGCATTAATGATATTCTGAAGCCATTCAAAATACCATTTTTCTGTTTGTCCTTCAACAGAAAAATAAAATGACCTGTTTTCTTTTAGAGTCATAAATCATACCTCATCTTTTTGTGAAATAATTTCTTTGAAGATGGGGGTAAAATCCACATTTTTAATTGCGCCGTATCTGTCCACAAAATAATGCTTCATATAATCCTGATGTTTGCGTGTTCCGGACTTTCCGACACCAAAATCAGAAAGAGAATAATGGTTACTCAGGTGTGTTGATTCGTCCCTATCAACAAATTTAATTTCATCTCTTCGATACAAATTGCCATTTAAAAATATAGGGTTATGAGTATTAAATACCAATTGGGCACGATTAATGTTTATTTCATCATTATGAAAAATGTTAATAATGTTCATCAAAGCCATAGGATGAATTGAAGCATCAAATTCATCCACAACCAACGTACAGCCATTTGCAAGAGCTATAGCAATTAACGGGAATAAATTTACAAACCGTATGGTCCCGTAAGATTCAAAGAATATTGCAGGGAGTGCAACATTTTTATCATCTATATTTAGAAGAGAACAGAGTTGGGCCTCTTTGTTGTCATCTTTTACTATATATCCTAGTGTATTAGATTTAATGCCGAAATAGGATACAGCATCATTTATTGTCTCTTCTACGTATATTGAGTTCTTACTGGTATCGCTGAACTTTCGCATAAGCCGTATGGCATTGGCCTGATACATAATAATAAATTTATTTTCAAGCCAATCACTTATTTGTGAAACTAAGTAGGAACTGAACAAATGCTTAAATCCGTTCATTAAGAATAGTTCTTCATCATTCAGATTGCTTATCGCCAAAGCTTTTGCGCTGTCAGCATTCTTTTCAAATTCGTTTACGAGGAAATCTTCAATAGGATCTAATGAATGGATTTGCAGTCCGGTGTCCCTGGAAAAAATCAGATTATTATTTATTGATAGTTTTTCTGATAAGATTTTGCGTCGATAATCGCTATCCAAAAACGTTCCGAGGTCAGCAGAGAACGAATATTCTATCAATAAACCATTGGATGTAAACTTAATGGAAAAACATACAGGTTCAGCATACTTGCCTGTGTAATTAGGAATAAGCTCAAGTCTGTAAGAAGCAGCATTAGGATTGCCGTTTTCTTCTGCATTGCGAATATTCCCGCGCAAAACAATGGATTTGAAAGTATCCATAGCACCAATAATATTGGTTTTTCCAGATGCATTTGGTCCATAAATGACAGCTGAACACAGACCTTTGTAAATTTTATTGCCTATTTTTTCTTTCAGTATGCTATAATCGAGTCCTTTTTGCTTTGGAGCCGGAGTTAGAGAAAATACTAGTTCATTTTTAAAAGACTTATAATTTTTTGCTTTGAATTCTAACAACATTAAAGCTTCCTCCATTCTGCGAAAAATTCGCAAAATCACATTAATATTATATGATAAATACTGCCCCTTATCAAATGATTTTATTCGCATTTTGCAAAATTTATGCAAAATAAATATATATTCTTGTAGACATGTGGTAAAGATATAAAATAAATTGAAAGAGATATGAGAAAAAGTATACGAGTGAGGAAGCTATAGTATCAGAGTATAAATATCACTATGATGTTATAAAGTAGAATTACAATAGGTTTACAATAGCTTTAATAATTAGCAACAATTTTCACTAGTAAAGTACTCTAAGAATAATAATCTTATAAATTACAAAATTGATTTATGCTCATGGATAAAGCATATTTTTATAGATTCCCGGGGCCGAGCCAGGGATTACTGTCGCATTTACCGTCTTTTCGTAAAAACCAATTGCGTCTTCGGCGCCGCCTATAATTGCATAAGCATATCCCATTTCCTTTAAACCTTGCAATGCTGCAAGAAGAAGGGCCTTGCCCAGATTAAGCCCTCTGTGGCTCTCCTTAACGCCTATGGGGCCGAAGAAAGCCTTGCAGGTTGTTTCATAGCAGGCAAAACCTACAATTTCTTTATTACTGTCCACTGCAATAATGCAGCTTATGGGGTTGTTGGAAAAGGCAACATCGCATTCGCTTACCCAATAGTCACTAAAATTTTTTCTTACAAAATCAAGGACTTTTATTTTGTTTGGAGCCATAGCCCGTATAATTCTGTATCCCTTATTCTCAAGCTCCTTAAAAACCTCTGTGCTTTCAGGAAGCTCATAGAGCTTAACCAGCATATCCGGCATATTTTTTCCTCCTTCATCCTTCAACCTGTATATGATTATGTTGAGTACGCCTTAAAAATTCAGGTATGTCATTCTGGGGCAGGGGTTTGCAGAAATAATATCCCTGAACCTTGTGGCACCTGTACCTCTTTAAGTAATTGAGCTGATTCTCAGTTTCCACGCCTTCAGCAACAACGTTAAATCCTAATTTACGGCCAATTATGATCATCATGCTTGTCAGGATGTTTTCAGGGCTTTGGCTTTCAATGGTGTCAATAAAACTTTTGTCTATTTTAAGGGTTGAGATGGGAATTTGAGTAAGATAATTCAATGAAGAGTAGCCCTTGCCGAAATCGTCCAGTGCAATTGAAATACCTTGGGACATAAGATATTCTATTTTCTTCCGAACATCCTTAAAGGAGTCAATGAAAACCGACTCGGTAACTTCAAGCTCAAGACATTCAGGGCTTAGGCCAGTCTGGGATAAAATGTCCATAATCCTGTCTGTGAAATCCTTCTGAATCAATTGAATTACAGAAACGTTGACTGATATGCGGATATCGGTATAGCCCAGAGAGTGAAGGTCTTTAAGGAACCGGCAGGATTTTTCCAAAACCCAGTACCCAATGGGAGCAATAAGATGAGTTTCTTCTGCAATTTCAATAAATTTAAGGGGAGGAACATACCCAAGGAAATCATTTTTCCACCGCAGCAATGCTTCCAATGCGCAGACCTTGCCCGTGGCAATATCAATCTGGGGCTGGTAGTGAACTTCAAATTCGTTCTTGTCCAATGCGCTGCGAAGCTGATTTACTATTGTAAGCCTTTCACTTATCAGCATGTCCATTTCGTCGGAATAGAAAATATATTTTCCCCTGGCAGTGGTTTTAGCTTTATACTTGGCCAGATCAGCGCATTTCAGCAATTTATCTGCATCGGTTCCGTGTTCAGGATACAGAGAGATTCCAATACTTGCCGAAATAAATAGCTGGCTTCCTGAAAGGCTAAACGGGACAGTAAAACTGTTAATAATTTCATTGGCAAATGACCGTATCTCATCAATTGATTCATAATGATGTATCAATATGACAAATTCATCACTGCCTATTCTGTACACTGATTTGCGGCTGTCCACCATCTCCATAAATCGTTTTCCGACATGTTGTATAAGCTCGTCACCGGCTGTATGTCCCAGGGTATCATTTATGTACTTGATATTATCAATATCAATAAAGAGAACTGCTAATTTCTTGTTTGGCTGACCGGAAACAGTATCGTTAAGGAAACTGTAAAAGGATATCCTGTTTGGAAGCCCCGTCAGATAATCCTGAAAAGCAAGACGTCTTAACTGTTCCTGATACATTTTTAAGTTTGTTATGTCGGTATGGGAACCGGCAGCGCGGATAATTTCTCCTTCATCGCTGAATATAAAAATAGCTCTTGATAAAATCCATCTGTATTCACCATTTTTGTGCCTAATCCTGTATTCGCAACTGTAGTGGGGGGTCCTGGTTTTTATGTGCCACTTTAGCTTATCCCTCACAATATCAATGTCATCGGGATGAATTAATAACATCCAGTCACCAAGAGCAGCTATCTCTTCCTTGGTGTAGCCTGTAATGTTATACCAGCGCTCGGAAAAATAGCGTATGCCGTTTTTCTCTTCCCATATAGCATCATTGGTGGCTTCCGAGACAAGCCTGTATCTTTCATCGCTTTGAGCCAGCTTTTCAACTTGTGTCTGCAATTCCTGCTCTGATGCGTGGAGTTCTTCGTATGTGGCAGTCAGTTCCTCATAATTACTGACAAGGGTTTTGCTGATTGAATGAACTTTTTTAAGGGGACGTAGTATGAGGAAAAAAATGAGCACTCCTGTTGCAAGTACATATACCCATCCCTTAATCATGCTGAATAAGGTTATAAGGCTTGTGTCAGAAAAATACGATTCAAGGACTTTATCTGAAAACAGTATCCATAATGCGCCAATAATAACATAGACAATGGATACCCGTAAAGCCGCTTTTAAAGGATAATTTTCGTCCACTGATTCTACCGGGCGTAAAAGAAGCTCATTCAAATTATCTTTCTTTTTCATGACAACTTGCCTCCTTTCACGCATAAATTTGCGCTGAGCATAATATTTCCGATTTATTTGCAAAGTCAAACAACATGGTAACTTCGAGGTTCAGACAGAAAAGTTTTTGAGGAAATAATTAGCGAGAATTCGACAAAATTCTCCCTTGATTTTATTATTTTAATTATATACCAATTTAAAAGAACACTAAACATGAATTTGTAAAAAAGTCTCAAACCTGTTAACCCAACATGAATAATATGAGAGAATCTCAGAATCTAGGAAAAGGTCGGCTGGGGACTTCATACACACTCCCCCCAGGGATTTCATGTTCCTCGACCTGCCCTGGGGATTTTGAATTAATTGAACCTTGCTTTAAATCCAATTAAAAGTTCGGTCAATTGTATTGCCATGCTTTGAAAAAATTGGTAAACACAAACACCGTATATTATTTAATAGTCCAGTATCTGCGGCGTATCTCGGTAGTATTGATGAGGCCAAATACAGTTATCCAACCGGAAGAATGGAATGAAGCCATATAGCCCGGATTTGGCAAGGAAAGAATTATGAGTCAGATAAATGAAAGAAAAATATGTGTGAAAAGTATACTTATCCTTACCTGAGGTTTTTAAAAAATTCCTTTAGAAGCTCTTCGCAGGGCTCCTCCATTATTCCTGCATAAACTTCTGGCGAATGGTTGAAGGTCCCTTTTCTGAGCAAATCAACAACGGATCCGCAAGCTCCTCCCTTGGAGTCATAAGCCCCGAAATATACTTTGCTTATCCGAGCATTTATAATGGCGCCTGCACACATGGGGCATGGTTCAAGTGTGACATAAAGTTCGCAATCATCAAGCCGCCAGGTTCCAAGCTTTTCACAGGCATCCTGGATTGCAATAAGCTCAGCATGGTATGTGGCCTGTTTTTTTGATTCCCTTAAATTATGAGCACGGGAAATAATCTGACCGTTTCTAACTATAACGGCACCCACCGGAACCTCATTTTTTTCCATAGCCTTTTGGGCTTCCTTTATTGCTTCAGCCATATAAGGGTTTATTATAAACATATATTCTAATCTTCCTAAATGATGTATCCTTAAGAAATTTCCTGATATAGCTTAAATGATGTATTTTAATTTAAAAATACACATTTAGATACACACAATGTAAACCAGTTTTATTTATTGATTATATTTTACCATAATCAGAAGTATGTCCAAAGGCTTATTAAAAGACTTATATAAACTCAATGATATAACCCATTGAACTACAAATGCTTGTACAATAAGGAACAAAATACTACAGAAAGTGCTGCTATTCAATAAATCCAATCTTAAAATGCTTTGCATGGAAATCAAACTGACCACATAAAATTAATTATGATAAAAAGAAGCTATTATTTAAAAAACCGGAACTATTTAAGTAAATACAGGTATTCATATCCTAAGAGGAAGAAAAGCTATTTCGGGGTTCCTTACCGCATAAAGCTTATGGATCTATTTCTTTATGCGCTTCCGCTTTTACTTTTGATGCTTGTAATTCCGCCAATGCATAAAGAAAAGTCGAAAGAGGCTATAGTTAGTGATGCACCGCCCATATCAGATTCACAGTTGAAAGTTACGGTTTACAATCCCGAGGAATCCCTGATAAGCGAGTTTCCTCTTGAGGAATATGTAACTTGCGTGGTTGCGGCTGAAATGCCTGCGTCATTCCATGAAGAGGCATTAAAGGCTCAGGCTGTTGCTGCCCGCACCTTTGCTTTAAGCCGTATGAAAGGGCTTTACGGAAATATGAGCGATCATTTCGGAGTCCATGTCTGCACAGAGCCAAAGCATTGCCAGGCGTGGATTTCAAAAGAACGCTTTTTGCAGGTATATGGCAATGAAAATGCGTGGGAGAAAATCGAAAAGGCTGTGGAAGAAACTAAAAATATTGTTATGACTTATGACGGGATATTGATAAACCCTCTTTACCATTCCAACAGCGGAGGGGTAACGGAGGATATAGATGCGGTTTGGGCAGTGTCGGGAGAAGTTCCATACCTGAAAAGCGTATACAGCATAGTTGATGAAAGCAGCTATGAGGAATATGAGAAGAAAGTAAGCTTTACCTGGGATGAAATAAAGGAAAAGCTGCTGGAAGCATATCCTGAAAGTGAAGTTAAGTCTAAGTTTTCTAAGGAAATAGAAATATTGTCCTATACATCCAGCGGTCGTGTAGACGAAATCAGAATAGGCTCTATTAAAATGTCCGGCCCTGCTTTCAGGGAATTACTGTCATTAAGGTCCACAAATCTTGAAATAAGCTTCCCCGATAAGGATACGGTTGAAATTGTCACAAGAGGATATGGCCACGGTGTGGGAATGAGCCAGTGCGGCGCCGATGCCATGGGCAAAAAAGGATATGATTACATAAAGATATTGGAAAGCTATTACACAGGAGTTGAAGTGGGAGAAATAAAACAATAAAGTATAAATCACCTTCCGTTGGCAATAATACAAAACGGAGGTGGATACTGTGAACAACAAGGGAAGTTTTAAAGACGAAGGATCTTTTGGGAAAAAGTTTAAGAACTTCTTTAAGGAAAAAGGATTTTATATCGCAATAGTAGTGGGATTATGTGTTCTGGCGGCGGGCGCCGTTTACTTCTCTACCAATCAGATACTTACCGTTCCTGAACAGCCCAATCAGGCCAGGGAGGATGGAATGGAGGACAATCTGGACGATTTCAATGGCATCGGCCTGGATTTTACTGATAAAGAGGATAACATTGGCGAAAATGCCCTGCTGGATGATATCGGTACCAATTACGCAGATGATGGCCCGTATGCAGGCCTGGATGATGAATCATTTGATGAGGTTACCGATATTGACGAAACCACTGAAGTGCCTACAGAAAATGATACTGATAGTGTTCCTCAGACATCATCACTGGAGGAAGAGGCAAAGGCATCATCAGGAAACGTGGATGCTTCACTCAACGATAACAGCGCCACCGAGGATGTTGTGCTTGCCATCGTAAGACCTGCATTTATTGCTCCTGTAAACGGAAAGGTACAGGCTGAATACTCAATGGACAAGCTCGTATTCTCGCCAACCTTTAATGAATGGCGTACTCACAGCGGTACTGACATTGCAGCTCCACGCGGAGAAGTAGTTCGCGCAGTTGGCGATGGTGTAATACTTGAAATCAAGAATGATCCCCGTTATGGTTTTACAGTAGTTATAGACCATAAAAACGGATATAAATCCCTTTACGCAAACCTTGCCAGCGACAAGACCATTCA
Organism: Clostridiaceae bacterium; assembly: GCA_012719545.1. GTDB lineage: Bacteria > Bacillota > Clostridia > DSM-8532 > DSM-8532 > DTU059. Next base: position 89,697 of record JAAYAD010000065.1, on the reverse strand, counting down.
GGTTGGACAGGAAGTAAAACAGGGAGACCCAATAGGTTCAGTAGGAGCAACTGCTATTTTTGAAAGTGCTGAACCAACACATCTGCATTTTGAACTTTACAAGGAAAATAAACTTGTAAACCCTGCGGACTATATTGATCTTGAAAAGTAATATTTACCTGATGCCAATTTAAACTAGTTTTATACAGGAACCAGACAGAGAGATGAGCCTTCATCTCTCTTTTTTTGCTGTTTCTATAAATGTTTTTATTCTTCGACAGGATACGATTTTCTCTGACTCCATACTTTGACTTATTTCAGTGTGAGAAGTATAATATATTGTACAAAAATGAGTGCAAAAGGAAGGTTTTTTTCTATGAAAAGACTAAAAAAATTCTCAAAGATGAGAACTACTTCCAATGTCACAGCAGAGTCTGCTCCTGTTCTTCCTAAAAAGAATAGGAAAGAAGGCAAGAAAGGAAGCAAAAAAGCAGGCTCAGGTCTTTTCAGTATCCGAAATAAACTCGTTGCTGCATTTATGGTTACAGTTGTGCCCATTGCTCTGCTTGGTGTTTTTTCATATAACACGGCAAGCAAGTCTATTAAAGAAACTGCTTCAAATACTTCCTATGAAACAGTCAGCCAGGTCAGCAAATATATTGCGAACACTTTGAGCGGCATAAAGGATATTTCAATGCAGATCTTTATGGAAAAGGATTTCCAGAATCACATAGCAGCAATATATGAAGAGACGACAGTACAGAATATAAATATCAGGAACAGTCTCAATGAAAGCCTGACAATTTATATGATAGGAAATAAGCTCATCGAGGGCATACATATAATTGTGGACAACAATAAATCAATTTCTACGAGTCAATCCGGTATATATCTGGCAAGGGACTCTTTTGGTGATATAAAAAACAGCGAGCTTTTTGCCAAGGCAGCCCAGCTCAATGGAAATGTACTTTGGATCGGCAGGCATGAGGCCGTTGACAAACACTTTTCCGGAAAACCCAAATACAGTATTTCCCTGGTAAGAGCTATTATGAACAGAAGTGTATCCAAAACTGAGGCTCAGGGTTTGCTTATAATTGACTTAAAAGAAAGTTTGATAACTGATGCCTTCAGTGGTGTGAATCTTGGAAACTCTTCAGAGCTTCACCTTATAAGCCCTGACGGAAGAGACATTGCATATATTGTAAACGAGGGCGTTATGGAAGCTTTGGACACGACCTCTGAAGAAAATCAGATAGTCGGGCTTGACTTTTTCGAAAGCCTCAAATCCGGTCAGAACAATCTGGTGGAACAATTCAAAGATCAGGAATGCTTGATAATAAACAGCGCTGTTGGTGATACCGGATATAATCTTGTAGCCATTATTCCAACGGCAAACTTTCTGGCTTCCGCGCAGGGAATCAGGTACATAACCTTATTGTTTACCTGCATTGCAGTAATTTTCGCAGTTGGTATGGGTCTGTTCATAGCAATAGGGCTTGGCAGAGCCATAAAGAAGGTGGCTGACGCATCTCTTAAGGCTTCTGAAGGTGATTTTACAGTAACCTTTAACACAAAGAGAAAAGATGAGGTTGGCACATTGGCCAACACCTTCAATATGATGATGGAAAATGTAAGAAAGCTAATTGTAGGTGCTTCTGATACTGCCGTAAAGGTAATCCAGTCGGCTTCCACCGTTGCCGCTACATCCAAGGAAGTTGCTGCTGCATCCAGGGAAGTATCAAGAGCAGTGGAGGAAATTTCAAAGGGTGCTACTGCCCAGGCCATTGACTCAGAACAAAGCACCATCAAAATGAGAGATCTTGCCGAAAAGATCAATGCCGTTTCCGATTTTGCAAAGGCAATAGAATCTTATTCCAAGGATACAATTGTTCAGACCAAGCAGGGTCTTTCCTCGGTGGTTGACCTTGAGAACAAGGCAAAAGAGACTACGGAAATTACCAGGGCAATTCTGGCGGATATACAGGCTCTGGAGAACAACTCCAAGAACATTGGAAACATAATTAAGGTTATTGACGGAATAGCCGATCAGACCAACCTTCTTGCACTCAATGCCGCAATTGAGGCGGCAAGAGCCGGTGAATCAGGCCGCGGATTTGCAGTTGTTGCAGATGAGATAAGAAAGCTTGCTGAACAGTCTGCTGCCGCCACAAAAGAAATATCAAAGATTATCAGTGAAAATCAGAACCAGACCTCCAATGCGGTTCAAAAGGCAGAGTTGTCTGAAAATATTTTAAAATCCCAGAACATGGCCGTTGCCAACACAATGGAGGTATTCGGCAGGATTTCAGAATCCATGGAATCCCTGGCAAAACTGGTTGACGACATCATGACAGGCGTTGAGGAAATGAACGCCTATAAGGATGATACCGTTATGTCCATACAGAACATATCGGCTGTTTCAGAGGAGATTGCTGCTTCCACTCAGGAGGTTACTGCTTCAACAGAGCAGCAGCTTTCAAGCATAGAACAGCTTGCATCCTATGCCCAGCAGCTTGATGATGCTGCAAAAATACTCCAGTCCGATATACAGAAGTTTAAAGTTAACTAATATATAAATAGTACAAGGAGTACAAGCAAAACTTTTTCAATAAAGGGTATAGCCTTCCGCCTTCGTTCATATAGATAGTATCGGGACATCAAGCCGATTAAGGCGCTGTGCGGGAGGCAGGCGCATGAGACATTACATAGAGGAACGCGCCTTGGAGCTTGGGAGCTTCATTATTGAGAATAGGACTACAGTCAGGGCTGCCGCCCAAAACTTTGGAATCAGCAAGAGCACGGTACATAAGGACGTCACCGAAAGGCTCGCAAAGCTGAATCCGGCAATGGCGTGGCAGGTAAAGAGAATACTGGACGAAAACAAAGCGGAACGTCATATCCGCGGGGGCGAAGCAACAAAGATGAAATATGGCAGAGATAGCAGAAAAGTCGGGTAACACCGGCTTTTTGCATGTCTTGCACTATTGGGTTAATATTCCTTTTTCCCTATTGATATATGGGAAATATATTGATAAGATAAAAATTACATATGACTAGAATTTTATAAAGGAGTTGTAAATATTGGGCATTGGATTAGATATCGGCATAGACCTGGGAACTGCTTCCGTCTTGGTTTATGTCAAAGGAAAAGGGATAGTTTTAAGAGAACCGTCAGTAGTGGCAATAGACAAAAACACTGACAGGATACTGGCGGTGGGTGAGGAAGCCCGCAAGATGCTTGGAAGGACACCCGGCAACATAGTTGCAATTCGTCCTTTGCGTGACGGGGTTATTTCCGACTATCACGTAACTGAAAAAATGCTCAAGCATTTTATTAATAAAGTTTATGCCAGCAGCTTTTTTAAGCTTTTCAAACCCCGTGTCATGATTTGCGTACCTTCAGGTGTAACCGAGGTGGAGAAAAGGGCGGTTGAAGATGCGGCAATACAAGCCGGAGCAAGAAAAACATACCTTATAGAAGAACCCATTGCGGCAGCCATAGGAGCGGGTATTGACATTACCAAAGCCTGCGGAAGCATGGTTGTTGATATTGGCGGCGGTACAACCGACATAGCCGTTATATCTCTGGGCGGTACGGTTGTCAGCTCATCCATCAAGGTTGCCGGTGACAAGTTCGATGAGGCAATTATACGTTATATGAGAAAGAAGCATAACGTCATGATTGGCGAAAGGACTGCCGAGGACCTTAAAATAAACATTGGAACTGTTTTCCCAAGACCAAACGAGGTTAGCATGGATGTGAGGGGAAGAAACCTTGTTTCAGGTCTTCCTAAGACCATAACCGTTACTTCAACTGAACTTATGGAAGCGCTTGAGGAGCCTGTTTCCAGTATTGTTGAAGCTGTTCATTCTGTTCTTGAAAGAACCCCGCCCGAGCTTGCTGCAGATATCAGCGACAGGGGTATGGTTATGACAGGCGGCGGCTGCCTTGTATACGGCATGGACAAGCTTCTTGCCCAAAAGACAGGCATAAATGTCATCATTGCGGACGATGCAGTTTCCTGTGTAGCCTTAGGAACAGGAAAAGCTCTGGAGCATCTTGATATGCTGAAAGAAAACGCTTTATCAAGCAACCCAAGATTTTCATAAATTAGCCCAATATAATGGATAAATGTGCCTGCTTTGTAAAGCAGGCATTTTTTATAATATATTCTAATGTAAATATAAAATAGAGCCGATATAGATAAATGAAGAAAGAAGATAAAAGGAGCCGAAATATGATAAGAGGGCTATATACATCGGGATACAGCATGCTGACCCTTAACCGCAAGATGGATACGGTTGCAAATAATATGGCAAACGCCAATACAAACGGCTTTAAAAAGGACACCGTTGTATTTGAGGAATTCTCGGAGGTACTGGCAAAGCGTTTCTTTGATGCGGGCAACGTACCAACGGGAAGGCCGGCTCCCATCGGTCAGATGGTTCTTTTTAACGATATTGCCGAGGTACATACAGATTATACCCAGGGCAATCTCGAAAACACCGGAATAAATACCGATTTGGCCATAGACGGTGATGACGGCGCCTTTTTCTGTGTTGCAGTTCCCGAAAATAATAACTTCCGCGAATATTACACAAGGGATGGTTCCTTTAAGCTGGACAGTCAGGGAAGGCTTGTAACAAGGGATGGTTATGTTGTAATGGGTAACAATGGAGCAATAGTACTGGAAGGTTCGGATTTTTCAATCACCGCAAACGGAGAGGTAATCCAGAACGGGCAAACCATTGATACCATAAAAATTAGAAAGTTTACAAATCCCGAGTCCTTAAGAAAATATGGCAACAATCTTCTGACAGCCACCAATGAAAGCCAGGACGGAGCTTTTGAGGGTATTATCCGTCAGGGCTTTATTGAACACTCCAATGTGGATTCTGTTAAAGAAATGGTAGAAATGATCAACATTCTGAGAGCCTATGAATCCAACCAGAAAATGATTCAGTATCAGGATTCCACTCTGGAGAAGGCAGTAAATGAAGTGGGAAGATTATAAGATTAAGATAAATATACCAGGATGAAAAAAAGGATAAGGATGTCCAAAGAAGAGAAGAGGTAAATTGCTTATGATGAGATCTTTATGGACCGCCGCATCGGGCATGAAGGCAATGCAATTTAGTGTAGATACAATTTCCAATAATCTAGCCAATGTTTCAACAACGGCATACAAGAAAGAAAAAGCTGAATTTGAGGATATTTTGTACGTTACCATGCAAAGAGCATATTCGGCAGAAAACGACCAAAGGCCTGTCAACCTGCAGGTTGGTCATGGTGTGGTTGCAAGGGCCACAGCAAGGGATTTCTCATCAGGTAATTTTGAACAGACCGGAAACCTTCTTGATTTAGCCATTGAGGGAGACGGCTTCTTTGCGGTGCGTGGCGTTGACGGCAACATCTATTATACCCGCGACGGAAGCTTTAAGGTTTCCATGACCCCGGAGGGTAAGATGTTGGCTACATCAAAAGGATTTCCTGTTCTTGACCAGGACGGTGTTGAAATATACTTTGACGGCCTTATGGAGAATTATGTCATACAGGCTTCCGGCGAAATCACATACAGGGATCCTGAGACAGGCGAGTACCTTCCTACAGGTCAGTATATAGGCATTTTCAAATTTGACAATCCCATGGGCCTGGAAGCTATGGGAGGAAATCTTTACAGAAACAACAGCGCTACCGGTGAGCCCATCTCCAACTTTGACTCAGAGGATCCGAGCCTTGTAAGAAGCGGGTTCCTTGAATCCTCCAACGTCCAGGTTGTTGAAGAAATGGTTAAGCTCATTGTAGCCCAGAGAGCCTATGAGCTCAATTCAAAGGCTATTACAACATCCGATGAAATGCTTCAGGCTGCAAATAATTTAAGAAGATAAATAAAAGGCAATGATTAATTTGGACGGTTCTTCTTTAATATGGAGAACCGTCCCTTGATTAGGAGAAAAAAGCATGAAAATAGATGGATTTGGACAGATTAATCCAGTGGATGTTCTTAATACTTCAAAAGTAAAGACCGATGAGACAGAGTTTGAAAGCATCCTCAGAAAAGCGTATGATGAAGGTGACAAGGCCAAGCTTAAGGAAGCCTGCGACGCGTTTGAGACAATAATGCTTCAGATGATGTACAAGCAAATGAAGGCAACCATTCCCGAAGGGGGCTTCATTGAAAAGAGCAATGCCCGCACAATTTTTGAGGACATGCTGGATGAAAAGCTCATGGAAAACGCAAGCAAGCGTGGTATGGGAATATCCGACATGATGTATAAGCAGCTTAGCGCAAACATGGATAGAATATACAAGGCAAGTTCCAATAAAGAAAGCACAAATTCCATCCAGCCGGAGGAGGATAAAGCTGAACCTGTCGAGGAATAAACCGGTTTATTTTATTATTCTGTTTTTGGTTTCAATAACTGTGTTATGGTTCATATGCTCTGCCGTAGCTAAAAAAAATGCTGCCAAGGAGCTTTTTCCATCTAATGAGCCTGATGAATCTGCTCCCCCATCTCCAACCCAGGCTGCACCTGTTCCAAAGGGGCCTTTATATAACTACTATAACGTTACCGAAAGCAAAGAAAACTTTACCCTTTCCATGCATGTTTTAGAGGTAGACTTATCAAATCCTTATGTTATTGTAAGACCTGTCACATCACACAGTACTCTTTTTGGCTATGCTTTTCTAAGCGAAATGCATGAAAAGTGGGAAGCAGTGGCTTCAGTAAACGGAGGCTTCTCACACACATACGGACTTCCGGGAGGAATGTATGCCGCTTATGGAGAGCTTTTTACAACTGCCACCGGCCAATACCCCGTACTTTTTTTGAAAGAAGATAAAGTTTTTTTTGAGGATGTAAAAACTTTTGTGCATCTTGAAGGCAAAATGGATGATGCGGGAAATACTGTAAGAATGGGAAGCATATATTACAACCAGTATCCCAAAGGGGAAGGGCTCTTTGTTTTTACTCCCTCTTATGGAAGCGAAAACAGAATAGATAAGCCTCATTTAAATGCGGTAATATCAAATGGCGAAGTGAGAGGTTTGGCAACAAGTCATAAGTCTTTCGAAATTCCAAAGGACGGCTTTCTTGTAAGCGCCATCGGCGACTATGCGGTAAAAAGGCTTGAAAGCTTGGTTGAGCCTGGTATGAAGCTAGAAATTGTTCATGAAACCCTTACAATTAAGGGAGACAAGGTTCAATATGACTGGGCCTTCGAGTGCGGAAGCAGGATAATTAAAGATGGGGAAATAGTGGTTCCCGATTCCGACACCTGGGTGGGCACCTTAAATTCAAGAGCCCCCAGGACTGCTGTGGGCATTAAGGATGACGGGACACTGGTATTCGTCGCGGTTGACGGAAGGCAAAAGGGGTTAAGCGATGGTCTTACAGGAAAAGAGCTGGCCCAAAGGCTTCTGACGCTTGGCATAAAGGATGCGGCGTTTTTGGACGGCGGAGCATCCACCGAAATGATTGTTGACGGAAAGATTGTGAACAGCCCATCTGCAGGCCGGGAAAGAATGATTGCTTCATGCTTCATAATCAAGGAGCGCCAACAATAATGTTGAACCGCCTTCAGAAAATGTTTTATAATGGTAACAGTTGTTATAAAGATAGATTAAGCAAGGAGAGAAATATATGGCAAAACGCGGATTTCCCATGGGTATGGGAGGAAATTTCGGCAATCTTATGAAGCAGGCTCAGAAGATGCAGCAGGAAATGATGAAGGCACAGGAAGAGCTTGCCGAAAAAACTGTTGAGGCTACAGCAGGCGGCGGCGCCGTAACTGTTGTTGCAACCGGAGCCAAGGAAATAAAAGAAATCCGTATCGCTAAAGAAGCTGTTGATCCGGATGATGTTGAAACCCTTCAGGACCTTGTTCTGGCTGCTGTTAATGAAGCCTTAAGACAGGCTGACGAACTTGCAAAAAATACTATGAGCGGGCTTGCCGGAGGCCTTGGCAATATTCCGGGACTGTTCTAAATGGATAATTACGCTTTGCCGGTTCAAAGGCTTATTGAAGAATTTGAAAAATTGCCTGGCATTGGCCGAAAAACAGCGCAGCGGCTTGCTTTTCACGTTTTGAACCTTCCTGAAGAAAAGGTAAGAAATTTTGCAAATGCCTTGGTTGAAGCAAAGGCCAAGATAATTTCCTGTTCCATATGCGGAAATCTTACCGATACCGACCCATGCCGCATCTGTTCTTCCACAAAACGGGATCACGGAATTATTTGCGTTGTTCAGAGTCCCCGGGATGTGGTGGCGATGGAAAGGGTTCGGGAGTACAAGGGTGTATACCATGTCTTGAACGGGCTTATTTCCCCCTTGGACGGAACAGGGCCTGATGATATAAATATCAAGTCGCTTATAAAGCGTGTAGCCCATAATAAGGTGAATGAAGTGATACTTGCCACCAACCCCAATGTTGAGGGGGAGGCTACCGCCATATATATATCGAAGATTTTAAAACCCATGGGTGTTAAAACCACACGAATTGCGCAGGGAATCTCAGTTGGCGGCGATCTGGAATATGCCGATGAGATAACCCTCTATAAATCTCTGGAAGGCCGGCGTGAAATTTAGCTATAAACGTAAAAAACGCCTCTGGTTTTTACACAAGCCAGAGGCGTTCTTATTTGTCTTCATATGAGGCTTAATATATGACTTTGATTAAACCTTAAACCTATATCTTAAACCGGGATATTTCTTCTGAGAGCTTCTGTGCCACAAGGTTCAGGTCTTCAGCCGTTTTTGCAACATCATCGGCGGCTGCCAGCTGCTCGTGTGTAGATGCCGCAATCTGCTGGGTCGAAGCTGATGTTTGTTCTGCCGAAGCCGAGATACTCTCCATGGTGGAAAGGATCTCATCCTTCTTCTGAATCATGCTGTCATTCAATTCGCTGATTACCTCAACCTCTTCAGCCAGCTTCATTATGGTTGTAGAAATCTCCTCAAAGATTGCTTTGGCCTCGGATACAGCGTTGTTTTGAGCTATGACCACCGGTTTTGCCTCATCCATGGTCATAACTGCATTTTTGGTCTGTGACTGGATACTGTTGGCCAGTTGACGGATATCGTTTGAAGCTGAAGCGGATTGCTCGGCCAGAATTCTTATTTGGTTAGCCACAACTGCGAAGCCTCTTCCTGATTCTCCGGCTCTGGCTGCTTCGATGGATGCGTTGAGAGCCAAAAGATTGGTCTGATTGGCTATATCGCTCATGGCATCCACAATTACGCCGATTTGCTCAGAACTTTTGTCTACTTCTGTAATAACCTCGCCCACCTTTTTGGTAGCCTCATTATTTTCCTCAGCTGTTTGCTTAAGTACCTCAACGGACTGAACTCCTTGTTCGTTAAGCTGGCTTGAGCTTCTGACCAGGGCTGCGATTTTTCCGATTTCCTCTGATACTGCCTGTATTTTCTCTGCAAGCTGTGTGGTTTTCTTTAATCCTTCTTCAGTATTAAATGCCTGATCTTCCGTAACTCTTACAATTTCCTGAATTGTTCTTGCGATTTCCTCAGTTGTTGCGCTGGATTCTTCTGAGGAGGCTGCCAGCGAATTGGCGGATGTGGATACCTCAGCGGCCATGTTTTTAACATTTGACATGATGCCGCTCAGTTCCTCCGTCATTTTATTTATGGTTGAAGAAAGCAAGCCAATTTCGTCCCTTGCCTTAACCTTGCTTCTTATGGTAAAGTCGCCGTTTCCAATTACAAGCAAATCATTGGATAAGGACTTAATGCCCTTGATGATGGGCCTGGACAGAAGGATTGCCAGGAAGATTGACAGCAGGATAAGCGCCACAGAAGTAACAACTGAACTTATTAAAAGAGGATTGGTTTTGTTGGTGATTTCGGTATACTCGAAGGTTCCAAAGATCTTCCAGCCGGTTCTGTCAATAGTAGAAAAATATGTGTGCTTGCTTGCACCATTGTAGACATAGTCCAGTTCCCCGCTGACTTGAGAAGATTGGGCAGCTTCTCTTAAAACATCGGTAGCCAAAGGCTGGCCGATTTTTTCTGCTGTCGGATGTGCAATAATATTTCCCTTTGTGTCAGCCAGGATAAAATAGCCATTTTCTCCGATTCTGAAGGAGACTACCATATCCTTAAGACGCTCCAGGGACAGATCGGCACCAACGACACCGACAATATCGCCGCTTTCATTAAACACAGGCCGTGCAACTGTTACAACCAGGTTTCCCGAGCCTGCATCCTGATAGGGCTCTGTCCAGATGACCCCTTTTTTATTTACCGCTGCCTGATACCAGGGCCTTGAAGTAGGGTCATATCCTTCTGGTACTGTTTGAATTGGATATACAAAGAATTCTTTGGACGAGGTTCCCAGAAATACGCTTTGGATATCTTCATTGTTCTGCTGATAAATATCCAGGGCGTTCATAGCATCATCGCTTTCCTCGTGCTGGCCGGCAAAGGTTCTGATGTTCTGATTTTCTGCCAGTATGGAGATATCTTGCTCATAATTTCTGAAAAAGAGATTCAATGTATCCTCAATATAGCCTGTGTTATTATTCAACGAGTTTTTTATTTCATCGCCAAGGGTGTTGCTTGACAATTTAACGCTGATATAGCTGTTAACTACTGTTGGAATTATAATGAGTGACAATAGCATTGCTACAATTTTAAACTGTATTGATAGTCCTTTTTTCACAATCGTTTCCCCCCCAAAATATTTTATATATTTATCGACATATTTCTTCATGTATTAACAACATATTTCGACATATGTGCTAGTAATTTGTGTAAGAAAAGGGATGAAACTTATGGTGGTCTGAAAGATGCAGGGAAGATAAGGATTATGCTTCCATGAATAAAAAATGCAGGAATCCAATAGTTGTATTTTTCGTGATATAATGAAACCGTAAACCATGGAAAATGGATATGAAGGAGAGTAAAGGTATGAAGGTACGCAAGGCCATTATCCCTGCAGCCGGGTTGGGAACAAGATTCTTGCCTGCAACCAAGGCACAGCCCAAGGAAATGCTTCCCATAGTTGACAAGCCTACCATCCAGTTTATCATCGAAGAAGCCATCGCATCGGGAATAGAAAGCATCCTTATTATAACCGGCAGGGGAAAGCGAGCCATTGAAGACCATTTTGACAGATCCCTGGAGCTGGAGGAAGAGCTTAGGAAAAAAGGTCAGGAAGAGCTTTTGACCCAGGTTCGCCAGATCGCCAACCTGGTGGATATCCACTATATCCGCCAAAAGGAGGCCAAGGGGTTGGGGCATGCAATTAACTGTGCCAAAGCCTTTATCGGCAATGAGCCTTTTGCCGTGCTTCTTGGTGATGACATTGTTGACAGTGAGGTTCCATGCCTTAAGCAGATGATTGACGTCTTTGAAGAATACCGGACTTCCATTCTTGGGGTACAGCAGGTAAGCTATGATGATGTATCCAAGTACGGTATTGTCTCGGGAAAACAGGTTGATGAACGCATATACAAGGTAAAAACTCTGGTGGAAAAGCCCGATAGGGAAAACACGCCATCCAATATTGCCATTTTGGGAAGATATATTATAACTCCCCGTATATTTGATTTTCTTTCCAACGCTAAGCCCGGAAAAAACGGCGAAATCCAGCTTACCGACTCATTGTGCGAACTTGCCGGAGTTGAACCGATGTATGCCTACGACTTTATCGGCAAGAGATACGATGTGGGAAATAAGCTTGGTTTTCTTCAGGCAACCATTGAGTATGCCTTAAAGAGGGATGATCTTAAGGATGAATTTGCTGCATATTTAAAAGATGTTACCGAGAAGCTTAAATGATTAAAGCAGTATTGCAATAATGCTTCCTATGGAACATAATTAAAGATTTATAAATTTAATTAAAAGATATAAATATTACAAAAATAATAGACTAGCTGAAAAAATAATAAATGGGATTAAAGAGGCTCTTTAATCCCATTCTTGTATTCATAATCATATTTTTATTTACAAGCAAGCTGTTTCATTTATAGGGTAGCAAAGTATTCTACGGCATTTTCTGAAATAATCAGCTTTCCATATTCATTGAGATAGCCTTCCAGAAAATCCACATTGGGCATTTTGTCCCCGTATTCGCTTAAGATGCTTTCAAACTGCTTCTGATTTTTTACATTTCCTTCGCAGGAGGCAAGTACTAGGAAGTATGTGCCATCCAGGGAGTAAATCTTGCTTCTGCCTGAGAAAATGGGATTTATGGTGGCGCAAAGCTTGCATAAGTCATCAAAGTTGTCCACTGCATAAATAAGCAGGGCAGAACATAATGAAGAAGATTTCTTCTTGACAGACAGATCCTTCTTCTTGTACCTGTTCTTTATAAATTTCTGGATGGATTCAAACTCGTTATCCTCGTCAATTCTGGTTATGGTGATAACAAAACCGTGCTCCACATCGGACACGGCCTCAATACAAAGCTGTGATTCCTGCGCTTCAAAGCCAAGCTCAATTTCAGCCTGCTCCATAAGGTCCCAGAAAAGCTCCTGAGTTTCCGGAGAGTTGTAATTGAAAGCATCCAAATCTATATCACGTTCTTCCAGATCGTCATAGGATACAAATATCCTTATTTTATTTTCGCCAACTCTTTCAATTCTCATGGTAAAAATCTCTTTCCCTAAGATATGGGCTGCAAATTAAAAATTAATTTGATATTTAAACAGCCCTTTTTGGACATCCTTATTATATCTTGATATATATTATACTTATAGTATCGTCAAAAGAGAAGTAACAAATTATGCATTTGTATTTATTATAGGCAAAATAAATTATAGGCCTGGGAAAAGTTGTGCACATAACTATTCCATAGCGTCCTATGTAAGTGTATAATTTAACATATGGTTATTTTAATCACAATTAATTTTCGGGAAATAATACTATGAGGTGACTATGTTTAAACTGATTTTAGCGTCGGCGTCACCACGCAGAATAGAATTACTTAAGCAAATTGGGCTTAAATTTGAAATAATGCCAGCCAATATAGACGAATATTCCGGTGATTTTCAGGATGCCGGGAAATATGCCATGGAAATGTCAAGCCGAAAGGCTCTGGCTGTAGCTGAAAAAATAAAGGCATCAAAAGCTGATGATGTACTGGTTCTGGGAGCCGATACGGTTGTGACAATTGACGGGCTGATTCTGGGAAAACCCCAGGATTCGTCAGATGCTGTACGTATGCTTAAGCTTCTGGAAAACAGGTGGCATCAGGTGATAACAGGAGTTACACTGGTAAATACGGCAAATATGCAGACAATCACAGAAAAGGAAGTAACCTCGGTAAAAATGCCTGCATTTGCCCAAGGCTTTATAGAACGGTATATTTCAACTGAAGAACCATATGACAAGGCTGGAAGCTATGCTGTGCAGGGCTTCGGAAGCCTGATGGTTGAGCGTATTGACGGATGCTACTTCAATGTTATGGGACTTCCTTTGCACAGGCTTTCAAATATGCTAAGGAGCCTGGGCTATGAGCCATTGACATGGATTTGAAAATAAGCCTTATGAGCAGGATATAGAAAGTAAAACGAAAGAAAACATAAAGAAGGAGAGATATTGAAATATGGCACTTTTTACTAAGGAAATCGGAATTGATTTAGGTACGGCAAACACTCTTGTATATGTAAAGGGAAAAGGAATTATTCTTCGCGAACCTTCAGTGGTTGCGGTTAACAATCATACAGGACAGGTTATGGCAGTGGGACTTGAGGCTAAAGAAATGATAGGAAGAACCCCGGGTTACATTACTGCCATACGCCCATTGAAGGATGGCGTCATTGCTGACTTTGAAATTACCCAAAGCATGCTGAAATACTTCATAAGAAAGGCAATAGGAAACAATCCCATGGCAAGGCCCCGGGTAATTATTTGTGTTCCTTCCGGGGTTACCGAAGTAGAAAAAAGAGCTGTGGTGGATTCCGCCTTATCGGCAGGAGCCAAGGAAGCATACCTGATTGAAGAACCCATGGCATCCGCAATTGGCGCAGGTCTTCCTGTTGAGGAGCCTTCCGGAAGCATGGTTGTGGATATTGGAGGAGGAACCAGCGAGGTTGCTGTTATCTCCCTCGGCGGTATTGTTGTAAGCCGTTCCTTAAGGATTGCCGGTGACGAATTTGATGACGCAATTATTCATTATATTAAGAAGGAATATAATCTCATGGTGGGCGAAAGAACCGCCGAAGATATAAAGATAAAAATCGGTTCGGCATGCCCCATGGAAGCTGAGGAAACATACAATATAAGCGGACGTGACCTTGTAACGGGTCTTCCTAAGGAACTTTCAATTTCAAGCATGGAAATACGCGAGGCATTGAAAGAGCCTGTAAATGCAGTAATTGATTCCATAAAGCTGACTTTGGAAAAGACTCCTCCGGAGCTTGCAGCCGATATTATGGAACGCGGAATAATGCTTACAGGCGGCGGCGCATTGCTAAAGGGTCTGGACAGGCTTATTTCTGAGGAAACAGGCATACCTGTATTTATAGCGGAACATCCTCTTGATTGTGTTGTTCTGGGTACCGGCAAAGTTATAGAGGATTTGGATTCCTTAAGAAATGTACTGCTTTCATCCAGAAGAAAATAGTAAGCTTAAAAAGCCGTTGCTTTAACTTAAAATATTTATTATAAAAGCACAGGGGGGACTCTTTTTTGAAGAGGTTCTTTACCAATAAAATTTTGGTTGTGCTGATTGTAATACTCTTGCTAGGTCTTGCAGCTGTTTCATACAGCGAAAAGAGCGGCGCCAACATAATCAGCAATATTGTAAGCATACCTGCGGCTCCCCTTCAAAAGGCTGTTACCTTCTTGGATGAAAAGTTTAAGAATTTTTTTGGCTATTTTGAAGATATAAAAGCTACAAAGAACGAGAATGAGGAACTTAAAAAGAGAATCAGCGAGCTTGAGCGGCAAGTTCTCGATATTGAAAGGCTTACCAAGGAAAATAATCAGCTGAGGGATGCCCTGAACTTTAAAAACAGGTATGAAGAGTATGAATTTTTGGGAGCAAGCATAATTGCAAAGGATCCCGGCAACTGGTTCGAGGTTTTTACCATTGACCGTGGAAGCAAGGACGGTATAGAAGCTGATTCTCCTGTCATAACTGCCTACGGGCTGGTTGGCAGGGTTTCTAAAGTAGATCTTTTAACCTCAAAGGTTGTCTCTATCATTGATATGGACAGTACGGTAAGCGCTCGCCTTTCCAAGTCCCGTGATCTTATTGTGGTCAGGGGAGATGTGGAACTTAGAAATGAGGGAAAGTGCAGAGCCGACTATATACCGCCGGATGCCGATGTGCTGCCAGGGGATACCATTGAGACATCAGGAATAGGTGGAATTTTCCCTAAAGGCATAATTATCGGGAAAGTAGTCAAGGTTGTTCAAAGTGAAGGTCATTACGATTCTTATGCCATAATTGAACCGGTAGTTGATTTTAAACGGTTGGAGGATGTTATAGTACTTAAAAAGAAATAGGATTTAACTTGAGGTAATCATCACTATGAAGTATCGTATAGCGGCGGCTATTCTGTTGTTGTTATTGGTTGCCGTAGTTCAAAGCTCCATTCTGGGGTATATGGAAATATTCTTAATAAGGCCAAATATCACCATTGTATTAATGGTGATTGTGGCACTTTTAAGAAAGCCCGTAGAAAGCGCGACTATGGGCCTTTTGCTTGGTCTTACCATGGATATTATGATGGGCAAAACCTTAGGCTGGTATGCATTGCTCTTATTTTTGGCATCTATCCCCATTTCATTAATCAATGAGAAATTGTACAGGGAAAAGGTGCTTGTATTGTTTTCCTTTGCATTCAGCGCGACGGTAGCTATAGAAACCTTATTCTTTCTGATTTTATTTTTGTTTAAGAGTTATTCCTATTTTCCATTTATCTTCATGAAGGTAATTTTACCGGAAGCTCTTTATAACAGCATCCTTATTATACCGCTATTCTGGCCCGTTTCAAAACTGTACGCCTTGCTTGATATGCTGGACATAAGGAGGAATAGGGTATCGTCATGAAAAATAAGGAAAAGAAGCATGAAGGTTTGGATCGTTATATAATATTGGCTGTTTTCATATTTGCAGCTTCAGCTGCCATAATCTATAACCTGGCCAAAATTCAGATAATCAACGGACAGAAGTACAAGGAAGAATCGGTATACCGCCTGGCTGCCACAGGAAGCATATATCCCAAGAGAGGGGATATATATGACCGGAATGGAGTGCCCATTGCCGGAAGCCGTATGGGGTATTGTGCTCAATATGTGGATGTTAAAATGCCGGCAAAAGAAAAGAATCAAATGCTGCTGGAACTTATAAAGGTTCTTGAAAAGGACGGGAAGACAATTAAGAGCAGGCTAAAAAATTATATTGATATAAATCCTGTCCGCTTTAAAACTGATGCCCCGGAAACCTTTATAAAAAACATTGCAAAAACAGAAGAAGATGCAAAGTATATAATAACTGCCGAGCAGGCTTTCCAATATATGCGCGAAAAAACCTTCGAAATAGATCCTTCCTATACTGTTGAGGAAGCGTTTAAAATAATGCAGCTTCGCTATGAGATTCTTTTGTCCCAGCCCCAGCTTAACAATCCTATGATACTTGCTGAGGATATTTCGGTTGAGGTTATGTCCGAGCTTGAGGAAAGAAGCAGTGAATTTAGAGGAGTAACCACCTTTGTAAAGCCTTACAGGGTGTATTATGAAGCGGCAAGCCTTCTGCCTCACGTTTTGGGCTATGTAAGCGAAATTTCTGCCGATGATCTTGCCAAGTTCAATGAGGAGCTTAAAGATGATGAAAACAGCGTGCCTTATGCTGCAGGCGACATTGTGGGACAAATGGGTATTGAAAGGGCGGCTGAATCACTTCTTAGGGGAATAAAGGGAAAGACCTTCCGCGAGGTGGACGAAAACGGCAGGACCACAACCTCCTACACTGAACGTGAAGCCGTGCCCGGAAATGATATATATCTTACTCTTGACGTAAAACTTCAGAAGATTGCCAGGGATGCGCTTATATCCAATATTCAGAGGATAAGAACCATTAAGGACAAGAAAAACTTCCATGACGCAGATGCAGGTGCGGTTGTGGTAATGGACGTAAATACAGGAGAAATCCTGGCTATGGCAAGCTATCCTGATTTTGATCCCAGGGCTTTTCTGGAGAATAATACAGAGGCTATAAATGCCATCAGAAATGCGCCCAATTCACCCATGTTCAACCGTGCAACATCCGGAAACTATGCCCCAGGTTCCACCTATAAGCCCCTGGTTGCAATAGCTGCTCTTGAAACAGGAACCATAACCCCTTATACCAAAATCAGGTGTCCTTACAGAGAAGAGATTGGAAACATGGTATTTACCAATCTTGAAGGTGACCAGGGTTATATTAACCTTGAAAAGGCCCTTGAAACTTCCAGCAACATGTATTTTTACAAGGTGGGAGTGCAGACGGGCATAGACAATATTGTAAAATGGGCAAAAATATTCGGATTCGGAAACAAGACAGGCATAGAAATCGGTGAAAGCATTGGATCTTTGGCATCCAAAGAATATAAAAAGCAGAATTTCGGTGAGGACTGGTATCCTGCAAATACTGCCATGGCATCCATAGGACAGCTGTATAATGCATTTACTCCCGTTCAAATAGCAAATTATGTGGCAACAATAGCAAATGACGGCAAGAAATATACGCCGCATCTTATCAAAATGGCTGTGGACGATGACGGTAAAATAGTTTATGAACCGTCAACCGAATATACCCAGATACCTGCAAAGCAGAGTACCATTGATGCCGTTAAAAAGGGAATGATTGCGGTTACCAATAAGACGGACGGTACGGCGGCATCCCATTTTAAAGACCTTCCCTTTAAGGTTGCAGGTAAGACCGGTACATCGGAAACCGGTTATGAATCCACCTCATCATCCAACGGTTTGTTCGTGTGCTATGCGCCCTATGACAAACCTGAAATTGCGATAGCTGTAGTTGTTGAGCATGGTGTATGGGGCGCATATACTGCCCCCATTGCAAAGGAAATAATTATGGAATATTTTAATCTTAATAAAGAAAATAACAACAATGCCAATCAAGCGGCAGAAACTATTGATATTATCTGGTAAGTGGAGGGTAACTGAAAATGGAGCAGGAAGCAAAATCTGTTGTGTTTAAAGGCAATTCCGATGGGCTTGTTATTGTATTTCCCGAGGGTTGTGAATTTGAGCAGGCGCTCCAGGAAATTGACAATAAAGTGAGCAATGCTGCGAGGTTTTTTAAGGGAGCGAAAATAAAGGTTGTTTACAGGGGAATAAATTTAACAACCGAACAGGAAAAGGCTGTTTACGATATACTTGTTAAAAAGAGCGGCGCAGTAGTTGAAAGCTTTTCCAGGGATGAAGAAAATAAAGGAGCGGGAAATATTGCTCCAAAGCCGTCCAGAACAAATGAGGCAACAAGGCTGAGATTCTATCCGGGAATTGACGAGGGAAACTGCAAATTTGTCAAAAATACATTAAGGAGCGGAACCCGCATTGATTATGACGGCAATGTTGTAATCATTGGTGATGTGAACCCGGGAGCTGAAGTTGTTGCCACAGGAAATGTGGTAGTGCTTGGAACCGTCAGGGGAATGGTCCATGCAGGGGCTGACGGAAACAGGGATGCCTTTGTATTTGCCCTGGGACTTAAGCCTACTCAGATAAGGATTGCAGAGTGTATTGCAAGGATGCCTGAGGAAAGCGACTCGGACGGATTCTGTCCTGAACTTGCTACAGTCAAGGATGGAGTAATTGTTGTGGAACAGATTATGAGACCTACCTTAAAATGAGCCTAAAGCAATGTAAACTGGTGCTATCGCCACGTTGACATTTATATTGAAAAAAGATATCATTGACATTAAGATGAAAATCGGAGGAATAATTACATATGGGTGAGGTTATAGTTATTACATCTGGCAAGGGCGGCGTAGGAAAAACTACCACAACCGCCAATCTTGGCACAGGTCTTGCTGTTTCGGGAAAGAAAGTTGTATTGATTGACACCGATATTGGACTTCGCAATCTTGATGTGGTCATGGGCCTGGAAAACAGGATTGTTTATGATATTGTGGATGTTATTGAGGGTACTTGCAGACTTAAGCAGGCCTTAATTAAGGACAAGCGTTATGATGGATTATATCTGCTTCCTGCCGCACAGACCCGGGACAAGAACGCTATAAATCCCCAGCAGATGATAAATCTCTGCGACGAGCTCAGGAGCGAATTTGATTACATACTTATTGACTGTCCCGCAGGAATTGAGCAGGGCTTTAAAAATGCCATAGCAGGTGCAGATAAGGCTCTTGTAGTAACCACACCTGAGGTTTCGGCAGTAAGGGATGCGGATCGCATAATTGGGCTTCTGGAAGCTCATGATATTAAAAATCCCCGTTTGATTATTAACCGTATCAGAAATGATATGGTAAAACGCGGCGACATGATGTCAATAGAAGACATTATTGATATTTTAGCCATATCCCTTATTGGTGTTGTTCCTGACGATGAAAACATTATTATTTCAACAAATAAAGGCGAGCCTGCCGTAACCGACAGTAAATCATTTGCAGGACAAGCCTACAGAAATATAACCAGAAGACTTATGGGAGAAGAGGTTCCCCTTCTGGATCTCAATGTTTCAGAAGGCCTTTTGTCAAAAATGAAGAAGCTGTTTGGTTTCAAATCAGCGTAAGGAGGAAATGCCATGATTGATTTGATAAAGCTGTTAACCAGAAAAAAGGAATCCTCCAAAGACGTTGCAAAGGAACGTTTAAAGCTGGTTCTGATTCACGACAGATCGAACGTTTCTCCCCAGTTTCTGGAGATGGTAAAAAGCGAAATTATTAAGGTTATTCAGAACTACATGGACATAGATGAGGATACTTTGGACATACAGTTAACCAAGACTAACAGCGATGACGGTGAACGAGTAGTTCCCGCATTGGTTGCAAATATCCCCATTAAAGGCATGAAAAACGCCGGAAGATCCCTTTGATGGGTAATGGAGGAAAATAATTTATGAATATTGCTCTGATTGCTCATGACAGAAAAAAAGAGCTTATGGAAGCATTCTGCATAGCTTATAAGTTTGTGCTGTCCCAGCATAAGCTGTTTGCTACAGGAGGCACGGGAGCCATTATATCGGAGGCCACAAACCTGGACGTTTTTACATTTGATTACGGCACTCTTGGCGAGGAACAGATAATTGCCCGAATTGCATATAACGAAATGGACCTTGTAATTTACTTTGCCGATCCGGAAGTTCTGGATGGAAGCGGCCTTGTTGAGCTATTATCATTATGCGATCAGAACAATATACCCATTGCCACAAATCTTGCCACCGCTGAAATATTAATCAACGGTCTGCAGCGTGGAGATTTCGTATGGCGCGAGTTGGTTACAAACAGGTAATTGGTTTTTAGACAGGTAATTTACAGATTGCATCAGTTAATACTGATGCAATTTTTATTTGCCCCTAAATTTTAATGTAACGGACAATAACAAAAAAGCCCGAAGGATAAAAGAAGAACATTTTCTATAGCCTTCCGGCTCTATCTTATCAGATATAAGAACATTGTATTAATTTAAGATACATTTTAAATGGATGATATCTTTGTGCCAAACAGGATACTCGCAATGATAAGAAGTCTGAATGCTTCCCAGTAGGTTATGGGTCTTATGTTAAAAATTCTGGTTATGGTAATATTCCAAAGCCACATCAAAAGCCAGCTTACAAGAAATATATATATTGCTGCTATAAGTATTGCCCTGAAAAATAAAAAGTTACTGGCTTTCAGACCCAGTGCCAGAATGTTGGTAATATCCATGTCCATTATTAAATACCTCCACGCATCATATTTACATAGAATATATTTTAGCAATGCGTAATATATTTGTAAATGAAATTGTTAATTTTATCACAAATTGTTCCGGTAAACCCGGAGCATTATGTTTATCAAAATTTTTTAATACATATAAGGCAATATATCACCATATGATTCAACAGGTAAAAAATACAAGGGATGATGTAAATGATGGGTACTGCAGAAGCTGAAAACCTGGAAAAGTATAAAAGCTATATTCAAAGGCGCAGGGTTGGTCTTAAGGAAACAGATGAAAGCCTTCCGGCAGAGCCGTTAACTGATAGATATGGCAGGACAGATGGTTATGTAATAAAATCGGAAAATGGCAAGAATTCCGATACGGACGATTATAATTATACCCAAAATGATAATGACGAAGAGTTAAGAAAGTTCCTGGAAGAAGAACCTACCTGGAAGAAAAGTTATTCGGATACTTACTCTTCATCAATAAGCACCACCTCTTATCGCAGAAATGAACCTGATTTGTACAGGAGGCTTTATGGCCAGAACAGAAGAACGCCATATAGTTCAAGAAACACGGGCTCTTTTTACGGTTCATCTAGATATGCCTCTGAAACAGAAGACAACGGAGCTGCACTATTGGCCATAAAAGTCATAAAACAATGCCTTGCCTGTTTTGCGGTGCTTGGAGTTATTGTTCTTATGCAGAAGATAAACAGTATGGCTGGTGTACTTGAATTTCTCAAAAAGCACATTGTTGATACACATATAGAGCCGGAGAGCATTCTGGCAGGAGCAGAAGAAATAATCAAAGAATGCACGCGTCTTTTGGGGGGATCTCCCTGATAGACATCATAATATCCTGTGCACTGGCTATTGTATTTCATGAGATTTTCCATGTTATTGCAGCACGATTTTTGGGCGTTGCCCTGTATTCCTTCAGGATTACGCCATTAGGCATCAAAGCACGGTTAAAAAGTGTACCCAACAGCTTCAAAAAACAGACCTTTATTTTTTTTTCCGGCCCCCTGGGCAATTTTCTTTTAGCACTGGCCTTTTCTTTTGGCAATGATTTTTTTCGCAATTTGTCCTATGCAAACCTGGCCATAGGGCTCTATAACCTGTTGCCAATTTATCCTTTGGATGGAGTCCATATTTTTATTATTGTTTTTTATAAACTAATGGGAGGCGGCAAGACATTTAGACTGATAAAGCGGCTTTCCATTGTAATGAAAATTGGCATGGCATTGGCAGGATTAGTGCAGGTGCTGATTTTCAAAAACCCAAGCCTTCTTGTGGCGGCAGCAATGCTTCCTGGAACTAAACTTCTGGAGGAGACGGTGAGAATGATCAAACTTTCAAACCTTTTAAATCGAAGACAAAGAATAATAAATAAGAAAATATACGGTGTACGGCACTTAATTGCAACGGAAGACTGTACTTTGATGGAGATTATGCAAAAGCTTGATTATGACAGGTTTCATATTATATACATTCTTGATAATGATATGGAAGTCATAGGTCAAATAACTGAACAGCAGTTGATTAAAGCACTTCAAACATGTAAGGGGACCGACAGGGTGTGTGACGTGTTCTTTCTGGGAATATGAATTTGCCTATATTCACAACGAAAAGAAAATATACATAAGTACTTTTGCGTTTAACCCCTTTCTGTTTTACGAAAGGGGTTAATTTATATGTTGAGCTTTTTATATGGGAAAACATAGTCATTTAACCGGATGATATTGTTAAAAGCCTGATATTAGCAATTATCCGTTGCCTATATAAATAAGCCTATGGTAAAATCGTACTTGAAAGAGGTGAACTGTCCAGTATGGATTTGTTTATTGAAAAGATTGTCAAAAGACGAAAGAGTGCTGCTGACATCGGGCTCACAATACTGATTATCGCTGCTGCGTTTGTTTTAAGTTATCTGGCAGTTATTATGATTCCCGGACTAGCCCTGTTTTTGGTGGCGGGTTTTGCTTATCTTGCCTACTTTCTTATATCAAGGCGCAATATAGAGTATGAATATGCCGTAACCAACGGGGATATTGATATTGACATGATAATTGACCAGAAAAAAAGAAAGCGTGTATTCAGCGGCAATTGCAAGGAATTCGAGCAGGTGGCCCGGGTAAAATCCGACAAGTATACCAAAGAGATCAGGGAATGCAAAAATGTAAAGGATTACACTTCCCGAAATGAGAATGCTGAGGTCTGGTTCATATATCTTAAGAAGAATCAGCCCACAGTTATCCTTTTTGAACCAAATTCCCAGATGATAGACAGCTTGTTTACCTTTGCTCCAAGAGTTGTTTACCGGTATTGATTGCTTGCAGATATAAGAATAAGCTTATTGAAACAGGAGGCTGCATAGGAATTATGCGGCCTCTTTTATTTCATGGAAGCATTTTTCAAAGGCAATCACTATATCTATATTGTATAATAGATTTTATCAGCGCGTATCGGGTAACATTGCTATAAAAAATCTGAATCTTAAAGGTTTGGTGTATATATAGTAAGAGTTCTGATGCCGATGTTTATATTGACAGGTTGTGGGTTTGCTTAAAGGGGGACAGAATGAGGGGCAAAAGACTTTACATATTATCGGTGGCTCTTCTTTTATCATTAATTGCGACAGGCTTTCTTCTGGTTTATATGGCTCATTTTGCGCCAAACAACACCATAGTGCCTCCCTTTGACGTACCCGGGGTTAGGCTTGTAATTGGCGGCAACTTTATAGATACATTCAATCCGCCTGTTTTGAGAGATGGGCAGGTTCTTTTGTCCTTTGACGATATAAAAGCTCATATAGACCCATATATCTGGTTTGACGAAGCCCTTCAGAAAATTACCGTTACCACAAAGGATAGGGTTATTAGAATGAAAACCGGAAGCCTTGAGGCTTTGGTAAATGAAAAGCCTATGGAGCTTAAATTCCCTGCTGTGGAGGAAGAAGGCGCCCTTTATCTTCCAATTGATTTTCTGCGTGATTTCTATAAAATCACCGTACGCTATGAACCTGTCAATGATGTGGTCATAGTAGATTTTAAGAATCAGAGGGCGGCCACGGCCTATCCTAATGATGCCAGGACAGTTGTAAGAAAGGGAATGAGCATCAGAGAGCCAATTGTCAAGAAATTTGAAGGCTTTGGAGAAAAGAAACTAACGGTTCCGGCTACAATAGAAAACAGCCTCCTGGTATTTGAGGAATTTGAAGAGTGGTACAAAGTAAGGGCATATGACGGTACTCTGGGATATGTTAAAAAGGAAGAGGTAACTCTATCTGATACGGAAATAATTGTGGAGGAACCTAAAGAGGAGGAACCGCCATTGCTTTCCCAGGGCAAGATTAACCTTGTATGGGATATGACCTATTCCAAGCACAATATTGAACTTAACAGGGACACTACCCCAGGAATTGATGTAATTTCACCTACCTGGTTTGAAATTGTAGACAGGGAAGGAACCATAAAAAACAGGGCAACCCCTTCGTACATGGAATACGCCCACGCAAACGGATGGCAGGTTTGGGCACTGTTTTCAAACAATTTCAATGATATAGAAGGAACAAGCCTTATACTTAATAATTCAGACAAGAGGCAGGAAATTATCCGCAATATTTTGGCCTATGCTGCGCTTTACAAACTCGACGGCATAAATCTGGACTTTGAAAACATCTACAAGAAAGACAGGGATGCCTACACCCAATTTGTCAGGGAGTTCTATCCCCTGGCAAAGGAGCAGGGGCTTTATGTTTCGGTAGATGTTACGGTTCCGGACGGCAGTGACAACTGGTCCAAATGCTATGACAGAAAGGCATTGGCTGAAAGCGTGGATTATGTTTGCCTTATGACCTACGACCAGCATTGGGCGTCAAGTCCCAAGGCAGGGTCTACCGCTGAACTTACCTGGGTTGAGGAAAATCTCAATAAGACCCTTAGAGAGGTTCCGGCTGAAAAACTGCTCCTGGGTATACCTCTGTATACAAGGCTATGGACAACTTTTACCGAGGACGGTCAGGTTAAGCTTCAGTCAAAGGCCCTTAACATTACAAGCGCATGGAAGGAAATAGAGGATAACGAGGCAGTTGTTGCGTGGAACGAGGTTTCGGGTCAGTATCAGGCCAATTTTGAGAAGGACGGAAAAAGCTATCAGCTATGGGTGGAAGATGCTGATTCGGTTAACATGAAGTCCTCCCTGATTCATAAGTATAATCTTGCCGGGGCATGCGTATGGGCAGCCAACTTTGCAGATGAGAAGGTATTTAATGTATTGGACAGGAATTTAAAGCAGGTAGCAAGTTACGATGAGTGGAGCATGTACTACAGCCTGCCCTCGGAAGCCAAATAGGATAATTTATATTGAAATTTCCTTTAGTCTCAGGATTATCTTAAAGCACCTTAAGTCAAATGTCTTCAGACAAGATGCGGTAACCGGCATCTATAAGGATTAAAGGTACTTTTGATGAGAATGAGATTGCAACATACAACAAAATTTCAAAATATTGATATATGAATAGCGTATATGCTAAAATTAAATGATTTTAACACAAAGGATAACGAGTATGGAAAAGATAAATGATATACCATCCAGCCCATTGGATTTAATACTGTTTCCCGCATGGGTTCATAAAAAATTATCATTCAGAATAAATGGCCTCATAGCTTCTTTTCTGTTTGTTGGCGCATTTGATATGCTGCTGCACAGAAACTTTCTTGAGATTGGCTATTTCAAAGGAAATGCAATGGAGCTTGCCTTAAGGCTTGTGGTTTTTACCTGCCTTAGTTTCCTTTTGGGAATAGTTGATGTTTTATGCACAATGGTGCCAATTTCAGACTTCGCCAAAATGATAGGCAAAAGAAGTGAAAGACGCATAAATCAGAGAATGCCTGTTGTTTTGATGAAATCCTATGCCTTGTCGCATATTCTCTTTGTTGTTCCAATGATTCTGTATTTTTACTCAGGTATAAGATGGGGAGAGGTTAATGCAGCCTCATCACAACAGATTAGGCTTCTTTTTTCAGTAATTTTGATACTCATAACCGTTCTTCCTTATTTCCAGCTGGGTGTGATATACAGGACCATAAGCGTGAGAACACAGATAACTTCTTTCTGGAAGTTTGTTCTTATACTGGCCACATATTTTTGGATGCGTATCTGCAGCGGTGCCATAACGTATGTGGAGGATATGTTCCTGAGAATTATGGCAAGCTTGCCGTGATTGGTTTTTATTGTGGCAATAGAGGCCGTAATGGGTATAAATTCGTTGACAATGCAGCTTTTTATAAGCTATCATAGAATTATATTTGAGGGGAAATAAATTTATTTAACGATAATGATCCAGAACCAAGGAGCATATTATATGTGCCTTTTCTGTTGATCATTTTTTTATTTTTTATGGGTATTAACAGTATCCGCACATGACTTAAGATACGTTCAGTATAAGGTGGGCGATTCATACATGAAAATATTTAAAACTGCACTTTCCGGCTCTGAAAAAAGTGTTTTTCTTAACTTTATAAAATCCTACCTTCTTATTTTCCTAATACCCATAATTTTCTTTGTCTCTGCTTTTGTAATAATAACAGGCCAGCTTATGGAGCGGGAAACAAGACAGACAGAAAAAGTGCTGACGGATAAGGCATATAAGGTTCAGCTTTTAATGGATGAGTACCTGGAAAGGTCCCTGGCCATAAGCCTTTCCATATTAAAAAATGACAGTATGAATTATCTTTTGTACTCGACGGACGAAAACAGCGGCAACTACATAACCAGCGGCTACCGGCTTTCAAATCACCTTAATTCCATCATGATAAGCAATAATTTTGTTGACGACATTGTTGTCTGCCTGAATGATAAAGACATAAATATTAATTGCAGCGGTATGCTAAATGATGAAGATGTTTACGAGAATTATATAAAAAGAGAAGATCCGGGCCTTTCTTATGAAGACTGGGTTAAGGAGTCGGAAAGCTTTACCGGAGGAAAGCTTAAATGTCTTAGAAACGGAACCCTGTACTTTATGCAGACCTTTCCCGTTACCCCAAGGGAAGATATAAGCAGAAGCCTTACACTTATAAAGTTCAGGACCGATATATTAAAGAACGCCATTGAAAGCTCCATAGACAGTTACGGCATGATTGCAGCAATTATTGACAATACAACAGGAGAAAATATACTGGAGCAATACTGGAATAACGGCCTTTTAAGTATTGACCCTGCCGGGCTTGAAAAAGACAACGGCACAATAGTCTATAATGGTTATTTTTTGTCCTATGTAAAAAGCAGGTTTATTCCCGTTACATATGTCTTTGCTCTTTCACAGGATATTCTGGCAGAACACAGGCAGGACATTCAGGTAATAGCCGTTATAACATTTATTATATGCGCTGTCTTAGGCTGTGCTTTGATATATTTTTTGACCCTCCGCAACTATAACCCTATAAGGCAGCTGTTTTCCCTTGCAAAGGGGGAGAAGACAGGAACCGTTGTTTCCAAGCTCTTTGATCCCTACTCTGAAATAAAGAGCATTCTTTTGGATGCGGCGGATCAGAAAATAGCCTATATGAACCTCCATAAGGAACAGGCAGGATTGGATCAGAAGAGGAATCTTGTTGCCGCTCTGTATGACAAAAAAAGCACCAATGAGTTTATAGCCTATTACGCATCAAAGGTAGGCATAAATTACGAAAATCAGTCCTGCTGCTTTATAAAGCTTAAATGCACTGATATAAGCTCATACTTTGAAAAGGCGGAAGAAAATAAAGAATTGGCCCATTACCCCATTGACCTCTGCGAGACCATTGTTACTCAGATATTGTCCTCGCATTATAATACAACCTGCATCCGCTATGGCCAGGAGCTTATATTTATTGTCATGCTTGATATAAAGAAGCTTGAGATGTTCAACAAAAACATAAAGGAAAACTTAAGCCAGGCTCAGCAGTTTTTGCGTGAAAACTACGGTATTGATACAATCATAGCGGTTTCAGACTTTCATCAGGGTGTTGAGGGCTTAAGACAAGCTTTTAAAGAAATGAACAAGACCATGGAATATATTGAGATTACGGGAAACAAGGTCATTGCAAGATATAACAGGATGCCCACCCTTAACAGCAACAATAAATTCAGTACCGTGATGCTTAAGGAAGAGTCCATGATGCTTGGCTATGTCAAGTCAGGAAATTTCTCTAAGGCCAAATCCTATTTCAACGAAATAATAAAGCATTATTTCAATGATAACGTTAATTCCACCAATGTTCTCAAATTCAGACTATATGGGCTTATTAACAATATCCTGGGAGCCATGAATTATGTCAGCGTTCCGGATGCAGGAAAACTTATCGATAAGGTAAATGAGCACAGCGACTTGATGGACTGTAAAAATGTGGTTGAATTCCAGGCAAGGTTAAATACACTGTTCGATGAATTGGAGGAATTCTGCAGAGACAGGGAGGAAGAAGCAGAATCCAGCTTTAAGAATGATATCGTGGAAATTGTTCACCAGAATTACATGAATCCGGACCTTAATGTGAGTATGATTGCAGATATGATGAACAAGAATCTCGATTATGTTTCCAGAACCTTTAAGAAACTTACAGGCAATGGGCTTCTGGACTATATACATGAAGTCAGGATAAATAAAGCCAAGGACTATTTTAAGGAAAACCCCGAGCTTACAGTTCAGCAGGTATCAACCATTGTGGGCTATCTAAGCTGCGAATCCTTTATACGGGTATTTAAGAGAAGGGAAGGAGTAACCCCAGGCCGCTTTAAGGCCATACTTGAGCAAACATCAGGACAATAAATTTTATTAAATATAAAGCAAAGGAGAATGAAAATGAAGCTGAAATACTTGGGAACCGGCGCTGCAGAAGGTGTACCCGCTGTGTTCTGCAACTGCGAAGTGTGCCAAACCGCCAGAAAAGAAGGAGGAAGAAATATAAGAACCCGTTCTCAGGCTCTTATAAACGATGACCTGCTTATTGACTTTCCTCCGGACACCTATATGCATTATCTGACCTATAATTTCAATCTTCACGGAATTACAGAGCTTCTTGTAACTCACAGCCACACAGACCATTTCTATGCCATTGAGTTTGAAATGCGCCAAGAGGGCTTGGCCCATCCAACACCAGAAAAAATGCGTATTTACTGTAATAAGGAATCTGAAAAAAAGTTCTATGAACTTTTACCATCAAAATTTGACGCTGATAAATATTTTGAAATAATCTACGCTGCTCCCTTTGTTCCAATCAAAATAAAGGATTATACCGTTGTACCCCTTCTTGCAAACCATGACAAGAGTGAAGAGTGCTTAATATTCCTTATTTCCCAGGGAAGCAAAACTATTCTTTACGGCAACGATACAGGTTTCTTCCCCGAGGAGACAATGGATTATCTTGAGAAAAACAATGTGTATATTAATCTTTTGAGCCTTGACTGCACCATGCAGAGCAGAAGTGAAGGCACCAATCATATGGGGCTTATGGATAATGTTGAGATGAGGCGCCGCCTTGAGAAAATTAAAGCAGTTGACGAAAATACCATCTTTATTGCCAACCATTTTTCCCATAATGGCGGATGGAACTATGAAAAAATGGCTGAGGAAGCAGCAAAGGTAGGTTTTCTTACAACCTACGACGGTATGGAAGTTGAAATTTAGTAAACAAAAATTATCAATAGTACAAGAATTGTCAATTTTAGCTTCAATATCGTCAGTCGCTATTGTTAGCATAAATATCAAAAACGCGCCTTTGTAATACTGTATAGTTGTTAAAAATGCATAACAAAAATGAGCAGTCATACAAAAACTGAATATTTACGGTCCTTTTCACGGACGGTATGATAGGGGTGCTAGCATAACTGGTTTGTTCGCGGACAGCCGCCAGCTGATTATGAAAGGAAGGATTCTATGAAGAAAAAGGCGAAAGTAATTGCTCTGTTTCTGGTTCTGGCTATGACATTATCGTTAGTTGGTTGTTCCTCAAATAACCCCACTGCCGGCACCCAGTCACCCTCATCCAGTACAAACAATGACACTTCAAATCAAACAGAAAAACCTGAAGAAATAGTTCTCAAATTTACCTACAAGCAGGCAGCCTCCAATGACCTATTGGAAAAATGGCTGGAAGAAAAGAAAGTTATTGAGAGATTTGAAGCAGAAAATCCCGGCATAAAGATTGAACTTACCCCCATATCCTCATCCGAGGGCGACTATGCTACATTGCTTGCCCTGAAGTTATCCTCTGAAACAACCGCTCCTGATATTTTCATGGAAGATACATACATGACTGCTACCGATGCGGCAGCAGGATACCTTGCCTGCCTGGATGATTATGTGGCTAATTGGGATGAATGGTCACATTATCTTGACGGAACCAAGGAAGCCGTTAAAGGAACTGATGGAAAAATTTACGGCATTCCCATTTCTACCGACTCCCGCGGAATCTTCTACAATTATAAAGTATTCAGGGATGCAGGTATTCCTACCCCCTGGCAGCCCACAAATTGGGAGGAAATATTGGATGCAGCCCGGAAGATTAAGGCTCATGATCCTTCCATTGAACCCTTCTATATGATAGTTGGCAAACAAAACGGCGAAGGCGTTTCAATGCAGACTTTTGAGATGCTCCTTTACGGTACAGGGGACCAGCTCTATGAAAACGGCAAATGGGTAGTTAAGAGCAAGGGTCTTTCGGACACCTTCAAGTTCATTGAACAGGTTTATAAGACTGAGAAGCTGGGTGTAAGCCTTGATGTGGCTCTTGCCAGCGATGTTGGAGCTCAGGTCAACAAAGGTCTTGCAGACGGTACAATCGGAATGTATCTGGCTGTTGCTACAACAGCAGGAAACTGGACTTCTACAGGCTCATATCCCGTAGAAAATCTTGAACAGGTAATCGGATTTGCAGCAATGCCTACCCAGTACGGCGGAGACCCTGCAACCATCACCATGTGCGGCGGCTGGTCATGGGCTATTTCCTCCCACTGCAAGTACAAGGATGAAGCTTTCAAATTCCTGGCATTCTGCGGAAATAAGGAAAATGCAACCTGGAGAAGCCTGTACGACGGCCGTATGTCTCCTCGTGATGACTCAACTGATATCGAAGAATATGCAATGCGTCCATATATAAAGGAAATGACCGCTTATATGGCCAATGCCTATGTTCGTCCCAAGCATGAAAGCTATGCAATGGTATCCACTCAGATTCAGACCATCGTTGAAGAACTGGTAAGTACTGACATGACCGCTGAACAGGCAGCAGAAGAGTACAAGTCCAGAGTAATCAGCGTTGTGGGTAATGAAAATACCCTGACAAAATAGTGAGTGCCCATTAAGGGATTAAGAATATCGGTATGCTTCCCATGCCAATGGAAGCGTTGGTATGGGAAGCTTATTCACGACAGGGGGAGGACATGTGAGGTTATTAAGGATATCAAAGCAGGGAAGGAAAGCCTTGTTATTTCTGGCTCCAACCATAGCCTTATTGCTATTCTTTTTCATTTGGCCGGTTTTATTAAGCTTTTACTATTCATTTACTGATATGACCCTAAGCGGGAGCAAATCAACCAATTATAATTTTATTGGTTTTAACCATTTTGTAAGGATGTTTTCTGACCCGCTTTTCAGAACAAGCTTTGCAAATACTCTTATATTTCTGATATTTTCCGCAATAATTGGACAGTTAATATTGGGATTCTTTATTGCACTGCTAATGAGAAATAAAAACAGGCATTTCAGAAGTTTTGTGGGTATGACCATTCTGGTTGGATGGATTATGCCTGAAATTGTATGTTCTTTCTGCTGGGTGGCTTTTTTCAGCAAGAGTGGAACATTAAATACGGCACTTACAAGCCTGGGAATTCTGAGTAAACCAATTTCATGGCTGGTTTCCTTTCCAATGGTAAGCGTAATTATAGCCAATATATGGCATGGAACAGCCTTTTCCATGCTTCAGTTCCAGGCGGCACTGGATGATATACCGGCTGATGTTGAGGCTTCGGCTGCAATTGACGGAGCCAACCGCTGGCAGAAAATCACCAGAATTATTATTCCGATGATTAAAGGCACTATAATGACTGACGCAATACTTATTACCCTTAAAACACTTGGAGTTTTCGGCCTTATATACGCCATGACCGGCGGAGGACCCGGAACAAAAACAACCACTCTCTCTATATACATGTACAGACAGGCATTTGGAAGCTATCAGATGGGCTATGGTACTGCAATAGCAATGGTTATGCTCATCCTCGGAATTGTTTTGAGCGCCTGTTATGTGAAGTTCTCGAAAATAAAGCTATAGGGAGGGGAAAGAGTTGAAAGAGAAAAAATCCGTTGTAATCTTGCAGTACATCATACTCGCAATAATAGCATTGTTATTTTTAATACCGCTTCTGTGGCTTGCCTTTGCCTCAGTTGACCTGAATGCAAGCCCATTATTGAGCCTGCCTAAAAATCCTACCATAGAAAACTATGTATCTGTTATAACAAACCCTGATAACCTGAGAGGCTTTTTAAACAGCTTCATAATAGCAATAATTACATCGGCAGTGGTAGTGGTTTTTTCTTTTCTTGCGGCATATCCGCTGTCCCGCTATGACCTTAAAGGAAAAAGATATTTTTTATACATAATCATATTCATGACCTCATTGCCCATTAATGCCATACTGGTACCGGTTTTCAAGCTTTTTATATCCTTTGGCCTGCATGACAAACTGGTAAGTATTGCTTTCTTCATGGCGGCAACCAATATGCCCTACGGCATATGGATGATGAAGAATTTTATGGATTCTGTTCCCGTTTCCCTGGAAGAAGCAGCAAGAGTGGACGGAGCAAACTCGCTGGTTGCTATGAGGCATATTATCATGCCGTTAATGATACCCGGCATCTTGACGGTATCAATCTATGTATTTACTGGTGCCTGGGGCAACTTCTTCGTACCCTTTATCCTGCTTCAGACGGCAAGCAATTTTCCGTCCTCGGTACGCATATACCAGTTCTTTGACAACAGCGGCCTTATTGAGTACGGACGCCTGGCTGCCTATTCGGTTGTCTATATGATTCCAAGCGTCATTCTCTACAGTTTCTCCCAGAGATTCATGTCCAAGGGATTTGCGTTAAGCGGAGCGGACAAAGGCTGAA
Organism: Clostridiaceae bacterium; assembly: GCA_012719545.1. GTDB lineage: Bacteria > Bacillota > Clostridia > DSM-8532 > DSM-8532 > DTU059. The sequence goes on along the minus strand of JAAYAD010000065.1, from coordinate 56,706 downwards.
TTCCGGCGTAGGGCAAAATAAGCCTGAAAGCTTGTATCAGACACGTAAATGGAAGTTTTACGTGTCTTGATATCCTGCTTAAAAGAGGGTATAATATATGTGCCTCTAAGTTTGGGGTTATTTTGTCGTCCCGTTAGTCTAATGGATAAGACGATGGATTCCGGTTCCATTGATGTGGGTTCGATTCCTACACGGGGCACCAGCTTTGAGTACAGGCTTATAGGAGCCTGTGCTCTTTTACTATGCGGAGGTCTTTTGATGAATGTGCATTGCGGCATGGATATTGTTGAGCTGGACCGCATTGACCAGGCTATATTAAAGCATGGCGACAGCTTTCTGAACAAGGTTTTTACAAAGGTTGAAAGAGATTATTGCGAGTCAAAGGGCAAGGCCGCCCTTCAAAGCTTCGCTGCCCGCTTTTGCGCAAAGGAGGCTGTATCCAAAGCTCTCGGAACTGGCATAGCAAAAGGGGTAACCTTTCAGGATATAGAGATAATAAATGATGATGCGGGAAAGCCTGTGGCGGTCCTGCACGGCGAAGCCAAGCGCCTTTTTGAGAAAATGGGAGGCAAGGCAATTGACGTAAGCCTTACCCACAGCAGGCATTACGCCGCCGCCCAGGCAGTTATTCTTTTATAGGGGTGTAAATAGTGAGAACTCTTAAATTTGTTCATTGTGCCGATATCCATCTGGATGCTCCCTTTAGGGAACAAGGGTCCGAGAAGTATTCAGAAACCCGGCGGGAGGATATTAAAAAAGCCTTCCTGAATATTATAAAGGAAGTCAGGGAAAGCAATGCAGACCTGCTTCTTATATCGGGAGACTTATATGAACACCAGTACATAGCAAGAAGGACCATGGACTGGCTGCATATGGTTCTTTCAGAGGCAAAGGTCCCCGTAATTTTATTGCCGGGGAATCATGACCCCTATCTTCGCAATTCCTGGTACAGGGCTTGGGACTGGCCCTCCAATGTACATATACTGTCAAATGAAAATCCTCATCTTATACTGGACAAGCCGGGCGTTAATCTTTATGGTATAGGTTTTTCAGCCTTTAAAGAGGTGAAGCCTGACTTTTCACTTGTTCCGGAACCAATGAAGGATTATTTTAATATGCTCATGCTTCATGGCACCCTTGACATGGACTTTACTCAACACGATTACATGCCTGTCGCATCAAGCGAACTTAAAGCCTTAAATTACGACTATTACGCATTGGGTCATTTTCATTCCATTAAGCAGGATTATAATATCATAAACCCCGGAAGCCCCGAACCTTTGGGATTTGATGAGCCGGGAGCCCACGGAGCTTTTTTTGTTACCCTTTCTAATGACGGAGAAAAAACCCAGGTGGAAACAAGGTTCTTTGAAACCGCCACCAGGGCATATCACGATAAAACCCTTGATATTACAGGATGCAAGACCCTTGACGAGGTAAGAATCAGGATACTGGAAATAACAGAAGGCCTTGATTCACAGCGGGATCTTGTTCGCGTAACCTTGAAGGGCAGAACAGAGCTTAATATAGACCCAAAAACCCTGAACCAGATGTTTTCCCACTGGCTCTACTTTAAAATCAGGGACAATACCGGCGCAGCCTTTGACCTTGATTCCCTGGAAAAGGATCCGTCCCTAAAAGGAGCTTTCGTAAGGGAAATCAGAAAAAGGCTGGATAATCTTGAAAAAGAGCTCAATGCCGACCCGGACAATGAGGAAATAAAGATGGGCATAGAAAGGCTGAACCTTGCCTTATTCTTTGGCCTTGAGGCTTTAAAAAGCGGCAAAATTGAATGGTGGGGAGAGTAAAAGCGCATATGAAAATTACCCTGTTAGATATCAAAGGCTTTGGAAAATTCAATAATACGAGAATTGAACCCGGACCGAGCTTTAATCTTATATATGAAAACAATGAGGCGGGAAAATCCACTCTTCAGGCTTTTATACGCGCCATGCTCTATGGCCTTAAGGGAGGACGCAGGGCAAAGGACGGAAGCCTTCCCCCCCTTAAGCATTACAAGCCATGGAATGCCCAGCAGTACTCGGGCATACTTGAATATACCCTTGATGACGGCTCGTCTTACAGAGTGGGCCGGAATTTTGACAAGGGTACTGTCAATATTTACGATGACAAAGCCAATAACCTTACATCTGATTTTCCCCATCTTAAGGACACAGGTCCAAAGTTTGCAGAAGAGCATCTGGGGCTTGATGAAGCTGCCTTTGAACGAAGCGTGTTTATTAAGCAGCTTCAATGCGCTGTGGATGAAGAAGGAAGAAAGGCACTGGTTGAAAAGCTTTCAAATTTGAATGCTTCAGGAAGTGAGGATCTGTCTCTTGCCAATGCCATTAAAGCACTTGAAACAGCACTTTTGGAGCGTGTAGGAACCGGAAGAACCACTACCCGTCCCCTTGATAAGGTCAATATGAGGCTTAAAGAGCTTCAGGAAGAGAAGCAGAGGCTTACTGACCTTAACGACCGCTATCTTGATACTGCTTTAGAGCTCCATGAAAAGAAAAACCTACTCAATGAACTGGAAGAAAGTCTGAAAATTAAAAAAAGCCTTAAGGAAAATATCAAGGTCTCAAGGCTCAGGGCTTTAAAAAACGAGCTTTCGGATATTTTAAAGAAGGCGGATGAAAACAGCCGGAGTATTGATAAGTGCAATGAAAGTATAGCCAATCTTAAGAAATTTGAGAATATAGATGAAGATTCGGTACATAGAGCCATGCTCCTGCTTTATGATGAAAGTAAAACCAAAGCAGAGATTGAAGAAGAAAAGGCAAACCTGGACAGTTTAACGGCTGTGGCTGAAAGCATTAAAGAGGGTCTTGATTCGGAAGAGGCCTCCATTAAAAGGACTGAACCTATCGAAAGAATACTCAATGCCAATAAGCAAAAGCAGGCAGAAAATGAAAAGAAGACTGCGGCTAATAAGAACAGGAGTCTTGTTCTTACTTTGCTGTCAGGCATTGCAGCACCCATTTTTATTCTGGCATATGTGTTTACCTATTCTGTTCCATATCTGATTCTGGGAGCTGTTTTTGGAATTGTTGCAGCGATTTCTCTAATTAAGCCTTCAAAGAAAGCCCTTGCCAGGGATGAAGGGCTATTAGGCTCAAGAGCTTTGTCCATGGCCCTTTCCGAGAGCGGTTTTGCGGACCTAAGCCAATATCTTGAGTACAGGGAAGCCCAGTTAAAGGGAAGAAACCTTTTGGAACACAAAAATAATAAAATTTCCGAGACCCAAAAACGCATAGGGGAACTTAAGGCAGAAATAGAAAGCATCAATGCAAGGCTGGATGAAATTATAAGTCTGGCAAAAATGGACTCAACTGACAAAATCCAGGCGGTAACGTCAATTAAAGAAGGCGTGGAAAGGCTTAACAAAGCAAAAGAAGAATTGAAAGTTCTTTTAAGTGAAAAGTCGGCTATAGAAGAAAGGATAAAGTCAATTTTAAGAGAAGCAGAAAGCTTATCCGAAAAGCCGGTTTCAAGCCCTGATGATCTGGACAAAATTCTGGATGGCCTTGAAAGCTTTGATTTAAAACGGATTGAGGAAAAATCCGAATGGCAGATTAATAATGAAATAGTTGCACTGGAAGGCCGGATAAATCAGGTAAAGCTCGATATTGCATCTCTTAAGGCCAGGCTTGAGCAGGTGCCAAAAGAAGGGGAGCTTACCAGAGTAATGGAAGAGATTGGGCTGTTGCAGGAGGAAAAGAAATCACTGGAGCTTATAGGTTCCGGTCTGACACTTGCTATCCAGGTTCTTAATGAGGCCTCATTGACACTTCAAAGGGATTATATACCTGCCCTGAATGAGGAAATGAGCCGTATTATGGATTATCTGACCTTAGGCAAGTACCGCAAGGTGTTTACTAACGATGCCCTTCAGATAAACCTGGAATCTCCTGAGACCGACGAGCTTGTTTCAGTTAACTCATTAAGCGGGGGAGCCATGGATCAGGTTTATTTGAGCATGCGCCTTGCGGCAGTAAAGCTGCTTGAAAGAAATGGGGAGAAGTTGCCCCTCTTTTTGGACGAGCCCTTTGCCCAGTTTGATGAAACCCGTGTTAAAAAAGCCTTTGAATTATTAAGAGAAATGTCGGAAGAACGCCAGATTTTCCTGTTTACCTGCAGGGAAAGAGAATTTGAGCTTGCTCAGTCGGTTTTTGGCAGTAACCTAAACAGAATCAGACTGTAATATTTTTTCATTCCTTTCTGACTACCCGTAAGCGGCTGTAACTTACAGCCGCTTAATTATTATAATCGAATGCAGAATCCTGTTTAATATCCAGAGGCGTGTCTTGCTGCCATTAAAGTGGAGCATGGACAGCGTCATTTTCACATAGTCTTTCGGCTTCTAAAAGCAAAATTGGCATAATTTATAGAGGTTTTGTGAAAAACTATCCCTTGAGGTGAAAAAATGTGAAAAGGGATAGTAAGAGCTTTCTTATTCTTTGTGCAATTCTAGCCGTTGTTTCATTCGTAATTATCACACAGGACAGCTATGGACAAAATACCGGCAGGACCAGCGATGCCCAGCTTCTTGCCAGAGCCATCAACGGAGAGGCCAGGGGTGAGCCTTACGAAGGGCAGGTTGCCGTAGGAGCGGTCATTTTAAATCGTGTCAAGTCTCCTGATTTTCCTAACACAATTGCCGGAGTGATTTATCAGCCGGGAGCTTTTACTGCAGTAGCGGACGGACAGATTAACGTTCCCATTGACCCCAATTCAACAGTTTACAAAGCGGCACAGGATGCCCTTAACGGATGGGATCCCACACATGGCTGCATCTATTACTGGAACCCGGCAACAGCCACTTCCAAGTGGATATGGTCCCGAAAAGTGGTTGTCAAGATTGGCAAGCATAATTTTGCCAAGTAAGGTGAAGAATCTACAAACAGGTTAGCATCAATATTAAGAGAAAGGATCATGGATGTTATGGAAAAGGAAAATGGCGTTCGTCGGAAAATGAGGGCTTTTTATGATGCAATGGGCAAAAACAGGTCAAAAAATATTATTATATTCATACTCCTTTTAACCACTCTCTTTGGAGCATATCAGTACAACAGAGCGGTTCTTTTAAGAAGGCAGCTTAACAACACTTACAACAGGGCATTCTATGAACTGGTGGACTATGTGAGCAATGTGGAAATATTGCTTTTAAAAACACTTATGACATCATCACCCGAGATGACTGTAACTACTTTAAGAGATGTGTGCCAGGAGGCAAGAGCTGCGGCAAGCAACTTATCTCAGCTTCCCGTATCGGTTGGGGTGCTTTCCAATACTGAAAAGTTCCTGTCACAGGTTTCGGACCTTACCCAGAGCCTGGCTAGAAAAACAACTGCAGGAATGGGAATTGATGATAAGCAGCTGGAAACCTTATCAAGTCTTCACAGCTTTGCTCTAAAGCTTGAAGAAAACCTCAACGAGCTTAAAAATGAACTGGAAAACGGCAATTTTAAGTGGGAAAACGTAATGCATGAAGGAACCAAAACCTTCAGCGAAGCATCAAGTGAAATGCCTATGAACTTCAGCACAATAGATCAGAGTTTTGAGGAAATGCCCACACTTATATATGACGGCCCATTCTCAGAGCATATGCAGAAAAGGCAGCCCCTTGGCCTTACTGGACAAAATATCAGTGAGGAGAAGGCCATTGAAAAACTGGGAGAATTCCTGGGCAAGGATAAAATTAACAATGTAACAAAGCTTGCTGACAACAATAATGAAATAATAAACACATACAATTTCAAAATAGAGCTTGCCGGCAAAAAAGATTACAGCATTGCCGAGGCAGACGTATCTGTTAAGGGCGGGCATGTAGTATGGTATCTCTATAACCGCGTGGTTGGCGAACCAACCATAGATATCAACAAAGCAAAGCAAATCGGCAAGGAGTTTCTTGACAGCCGGGGATATCCCAATATGAAGGATACCTACTATTTTGAAGCCGGAGGCATTGCTACAATCAACTATGCATATACCGATGAAGACGGAATAACCTATTACCCAGATCTCATAAAAGTTAAAATTGCCCTGGACAACGGCGAGGTTGTGGGATTTGAGGCAAAGGGCTATCTGATGAACCATACGAAGCGCAATCTGGGCAAGCCTAAACTCACCCAGGAAGAGGCAAGAGCAAAGGTATTAAGGGGAGAAAATATAAAAGCTTCAGGCCTTGCAGTGATTCCTACCAACTATGGAACCGAAATTCTCTGCTATGAGTTTATTGGAAAGCTTAAGGAGAAAGACTTTCTGGTATATATCAATGCCAATACCGGAGCTGAGGAGCAGGTACTCCTGATAATCAACACCGAAGACGGAGTATTGACTATGTAAAAAACCCCGCAAAATTAAATCTGAAAATAACCAAAAAGATTGAAAACAGGAGGATACCCGGGTGTGGTATCCTCTGTTTTCTGTAATGGTATCCACGGTTTTGTATAATTTCACTAAAAAAATCTGCACATAGTTATCATATTAAACAAGCCCGGGGTTCATCTTCTTTTTTCTAAAAATAAATGGTAATATGTTTTTAATTTCTATTTTTTATTTTGTGGCCAAAGATTCATTGAAATTTGATAAGTAGCTTTGAAAAGTGAGGACTAATAAGGACTTTAAAAGGTTAAGGAGCTGAATTGATGATTTACGATGCATTGATTATAGGAAGAGGACCTGCAGGGATTTCATGCGCCATTTATACTGCCAGAGCCAATTTAAAGACCCTGGTTATAGGTCTTTTTGGAAGCTCACTTGTTAAAGCCGACAAGGTCGAAAATTACTATGGCTTTGAAATGCCCATTGGCGGGAAAGAACTGTTAATTGCAGGGGAGAAGCAGGCAAAGAGGCTGGGCGCTGAAATTATTGATGAAGAAATAGTGAATATAGAAAAGGCGGACCATTTTAAGGTAACAACGACAAAAAACATATATGAGGCACATACAGTGCTTCTTGCCACAGGAAGCCCGAATATAAAGGCACCGGTAAAGAAAATTGACAAATTTGAAGGCAGCGGAGTAAGCTACTGCACAGTATGCGACGGGTTTTTTTACAGGAACAAAAAGGTGGGTGTACTGGGCTATACCGATTATGCAGTACATGAGGCTATGGAACTTTTACCCTTTACCAGCGATATAACTATTTTTACAAACGGTATGCCTCTTAAACTTTCAGATGAAAACCAGAAGGAACTGTCCAGATTCAGCATTAACACAGAAAAGATAGCCGAACTTTATGGAGGCGAAAACCTTGAGGGGATTTTATTTGAGGACGGAAGAAAACAGGAACTTTCAGGGCTTTTTGTGGCTTACGGAAGCGCATCGTCAATAAGCTTTGCTCTTAAAATGGGCATTATGACCGACGGAAAATCCATTCTGGTAAATGACAAAATGGAAACCAATATTCCGGGGCTTTATGCCGCCGGGGACTGCACGGGAGTTTTTAAACAGATTTCTGTGGCGGTAGGGCAGGGGGCCATAGCTTCCAGGCAGATGATAGAAACAGTAAGAAAAATGAGAAAAGACGGATAAAAGTCCGTCTTTTCTCATTTTAAAGGAGGAATCTATATAAATTTTTTTCAAAATGTGCCGCTCCTGTAGGAGCGAAATTAGGGCGAAAGGGGCAAGTTACTGCGTTTATTAGTGCGTCTGTTTCAGCTGCTATGCTTAATTGCTGTTATGTTTCTTCTTGCCTTTTGCTGCTTGCATATTTATTTTAGCCTATACATACATGTTTTATAAGTATAAAAAACAACAAAATTTTGACCCCGCGGCATTCTCAAATAGTATATATTTTTCTGTCATAGTGACCAAAAAGCTTCGGCATCAGGACAATTAATCAAGTAGTATGGCAAAACAAGAATAAATAGTCCAATCAAATCATAGACATTAAAATGGATTCAGACAAGAGGTGTACGTTATGAAAAAATTCAGATTAATTGCTATGATTGCAATGATGACAATGGTTCTTGTTTTACTTTTATCCTCATGCGGGGCAAATAAAGAAGAGAAAACAGAAAGCGAAGAAGATCTCACCCCAACCAGCAGCATCACAATTGACGAGGAAGAGGCCGCTGTTCTTAATGAAAAAGTGCCTGTAATACTTTATTTTGGCGATGCTGAGAAAACAAAACTTGTAAAGGAGATACGCTATGTAGACATTGCCGAGGCTAAAAAAGGCGCCGAAGCTTTAGCTTCTGTAATGGTTAAGGAACTCATTGCAGGACCTAAGGCAAACGGACTTACATCAGTAATCCCGGAAGGAACAACTTTAAGGTCGCCGGTAAAAATTGAGGACAGATTGGCCACCGTCGATCTCACTAAGGAATTTATAGAGAAGCATCCGGGCGGAGATACTCTTGCCGAGCTTACGGTGTACTCAATAGTAAATACATTAACCGAGCTTAAGGATATTGAGCGCGTAAAAATAATTATCAACGGCAAGGAAACCAAGAACTTTTCAGGAAAAGTCACCCTCAACAACGATTTTCCGCGTAACGAAGCCATTGTAAATAAGGAAGTGGGGCTTGCTGTTCCTGAGGAAGGCGGACTTACACTTGAGGTAAGTGAGGAAACAGATGCTGCTGATATTACAGACGTTGAGGAAGAGCCCCTTGAATAAATCTTGATATATCCATGTCTTGATATATCTATGGTTATTAATGTATAATTCTTCTGGAAGATCATTGATGAAAAGCCGATACCTTAGGGGAGCAGCATGCTCCCCTTGATACCGTTTACAGGAGGATATTATGTCGGATAAAATAAATGTTACAGTCCTCTTTGGAGGTCAGTCTTCCGAGCATGAGGTTTCAAGGCTGTCAGCCCAAAGCGTACTTGAGAATATTGACAGGGAACGCTTTGATGTGAATATAATAGGCATAACCAAAAACGGAGAATGGTTGAAATTTGACGGCGATATAAAGCTGATAGGCTCAGGGGAATGGGAAAACGTTGCAAGAAAGAAATTGATTGAAGCTCCAAAAAGCCAGGACTTAACTTGTCCTGAGGCTCCTACCTGCAAGAGCATTATCAGCTTAAATAATAAAGATGATAAAAATAACATCCATGTGGTTTTCCCCGTGCTTCACGGACCAAACGGTGAAGACGGATCGGTTCAGGGCCTTCTTCAACTGGCCGATTTGCCATATGTGGGCTGCAATATCTTATCTTCGGCAGCAGGCATGGACAAAGAATTTTCAAAGCTTGTATTCAGCAATGCCGGAATTCCTCAGGCAGCCTATATAAAAGTAATGAGAAGCGAAATCAACAATTCCGTGCCATATATTATCAACCAGATAAATGAAAAAATCGGATGGCCCTGCTTCGTAAAGCCGGCCAATGCTGGCTCGTCAGTTGGAGTAAGCAAGGTTAAGGCACCGGAACTACTTAAAGATGCCCTTTTGCATGCCGCAAAATACGATGCCAAGATACTCATTGAGGAGTTCATCGACGGAAGGGAACTTGAGTGCGCGGTACTTGGAAATGATAACCCCATTGCATCGGTTGTGGGCGAAATACTTCCATGCAATGAGTTTTATGATTATAATGCCAAATATATAGACGGTAAGTCGGAAACAATAATTCCTGCTGATATTGAACCCCAAATAATGGAAAAAATCAGGGATTATTCAGTCAGGGCATTTAAGGCTCTTGGCTGTTCGGGGCTTTCCAGAGTGGATTTCTTCCTGGAGAGAAAAACTAACAGGGTTATACTTAATGAAATCAATACTATGCCGGGATTTACCAATATAAGCATGTACTCAAAGCTCTGGGAGGCAAGCGGCATACCATATTCTGAACTGATTACAAGGCTTATCGACCTTGCCATAGAAAAATACGAGCAAAGTACGCGTTCATATGAAAGGAAGTAAAAATTGGAGAAAAAGGTATTAATCACAGTTGACAGCGTATTGGGTGCTCCTTCGGGCGAAACGGACAAGATAAGCTTTGTTACCGAAGGAACACTGTTAAAGGAAAATGACGACTATATCATAAGCTACGAGGAAAGCGAAATTACCGGACTTGAAGGAACAACCACAACAATTAAAATAAGCAAAGAATCGGTAACACTTATAAGACATGGAAACGTGGACTCTGTAATGCTCTTTGAGGCTGGCAAAACACACCTGACCGACTATGGAACCCAGTTAGGGAGCATGGTGCTTGGAGTCACGACAAAGAATATTCATATAGATATAAACGATTCGGGCGGCAATATTAAGGTGGATTATATTCTTGAATTTAATCGCGCTTATGGCGGAAGAAATAAATTGAATGTTGTTGTAAGCTTGAAGAAATGTTTCGATGAACATACAATTGAGCAATAAGGAGCACGAATATGGATAATATCTTTGTTAAGATACGTGAAGAGATTATTTCGGTAGTTAAAAAAGCTTTTGTTGAATGTGAGAAAAAAGGAAGCCTTCCTCATATTGATCTTCCTGAGATGCTGGTGGAAGTTCCAAGAGAAAGAGGATTTGGTGATTTCTCAACCAATATTGCCATGCAGGTTGCAAGGCAGGCAAAGCTCCCTCCCAGGAAAACCGCTGAAATTTTGGCGCCAGAGCTTGATTTTGAGGGAACATATATAGAAAAAGCCGAAATTGCTGGCCCTGGCTTTCTTAATTTTTATCTTAAAAAAGACTGGCTCTATGATGCCCTTCACATTATCCAGCGCAAGAAGGAGCGTTACGGAGAGGTGGACATAGGAAAAGGCGTAAAGGTTAACGTTGAGTTTGTAAGCGCCAATCCCACAGGGCCCCTTCACATGGGCAATGCCAGAGGCGGTGCTTTGGGTGACTGCATAGCAAGCGTACTTAAAAAAGCCGGATATGACGTAACACGTGAATTTTACATTAACGATGCGGGAAATCAGATTGAGCGTTTTGGCCAGTCTCTGGAAGCACGCTATTTGCAGCATTTCCTTGGCGAGGACAAGGTTGAGTTTCCCGAGGACGGCTATTATGGCGAGGATATAATAGACCATGTAAAGGAATATATTCGTCAGTACGGAGATGTATTGCTTAACAAGACACCTGAAGAAAGACGTGAAGCTCTTGTTAATTATGCACTTCCCATCAATATACAGAGAATCCGTGATGTGCTTAAGGACTATGGCATAGAGTATGACGTATGGTTCTCTGAAAAGTCCCTCCATGACAGCGGAGCTGTAATGGAGACTGTAGAGTTCCTTAAGAAAAACGGATACACGGTTGAAAAGGACGGCGCTGTCTGGTTAAGTGGTGAAAAGCTTGGCCTTGAGAAGGATGAGGTTCTTATCAGAAACAACGGCGTTCCCACCTATATGGCAGCAGATATTGCATATCACCGCAATAAATTCATTACCAGAGGCTTTGACTGGGTTATAGACCTGTGGGGAGCAGACCATCACGGACATGTAGAGCGCATGAAGGCTGCCATGACTCCCTTCGGGGTTGACAAGGAGCGCTTCCAGGTAGTGCTCTTCCAGCTTGTGCGCCTTTACAGGAACGGTGAGATTGCCCGTATGTCAAAGAGGACGGGCAGAGCCATATCATTAGGAGATCTTTTGGAGGAAGTTGGACGTGACGCCGCACGCTTTATCTTTAACCTCAAGACCTCCGGAAGCCATCTGGACTTTGACCTGGACCTTGCTGTTAAGCAATCCAATGAAAATCCAGTTTATTATGTTCAGTATGCCCATGCGCGCATCTGCAGCATTTTAAGAAAGCTTTCAGAGGAAGGGGTAACCTTAAGGCCCATAGAATCGGTAAACTTGAAGCTTCTTAAGGAGCCTGAGGAAATTGAGCTTATGAGAAAGCTTGCCGAGTATCCAGAGGAAATAGCTCTGTCGGCAAAAACACTTGAACCCAGCAGAATTACCCGGTATGTTATGGATGTAGCAGGACATTTCCACAGCTTCTACAATGCATGCCGTGTAAGGGGCGAGAAAGAAGAGCTTATGATGGCGCGCTTAACTTTGGTGGACTGTACAAGGATAGTAATAAAGAACGTTTTGGATCTGATAAGCATTACTGCACCTGAAAAGATGTAAAAATATTTACTTGTAATAACGCTCTGATATAATGAGAGGAGAATACTTATGAGTCTTTACAAAGAATGGCAGAGAGTTTTGGAAGATCAGAAAAACCCTCAAAGCCAGAGGATCTTCAAAAACTATCTGGAAAAAGAAACAGAAGCCTACAAAACTATTCTGGCATCCAACACCAAAACCCTTGAAGGCCGTTTTGAGGATCTGGCAAAGACCTATAATATGGACAATGTCACCTTTATGGGTTTTCTGGATGGGATTAATACAAGCCTTGAAAATGAGCTGGAACTTGAGAAACTTGAAGCTGAAAGTGAAATCAAGGCAAATATAGTGTTTGAGAAGCTCTTTTATAATATGCTTAACGCCAAGGCATCATGGCTCTATGAGTTAAAAGAATGGAATGGCATCTTAAGCGAAGAAGAGCGTGCCGCAATCAGAAAGCAGTATAATGAAGACCATCGTGCTGTAAGCAATAAGGTGGGAAGGAACGATCCCTGTCCCTGCGGCAGCGGCAAAAAATATAAAAAATGCTGTGGTGCAGCATAAGAAGCGTATAATAAAAGACCAATCAAAATATAAATTACTTTAGCATCATTGTATCATTTGATACAGGGAAGTCTCTGCTTGACCATTACTCGAGTAGGGACTTTTTTAGCATAAAGGAGGTTTATCATGCTGGTAGTAAAGAATTTGTCAAAGAAGTACGAAAAAGTTGAAGCTGTTAAGGACGTGTCATTTGAGGTCTATCCGGGAGAAATTGGAGTTCTTTTGGGACCTAACGGAGCGGGAAAGAGCACCACCATCAAATCAATTGCCGGGCTTTTGCGCTTTGACGGAAGTATCACCATTGATGGAAAGGAAAATAAAACCATTGGGGCTAAAAGGGTATTTGGATATGTACCCGAATCACCGGCTATTTATGAGTCCCTTACTGTCTGGGAACATCTGGAGTTTATTGCAAGGGCATATGAGCTGAAGGACTGGGCTGAACAGGCAGAAAAGCTCCTTGTCCGGTTTGACATGGATGATAAGAAAAAAATGCTGGGTAAAGAGCTTTCAAAAGGTATGCAGCAGAAGGTGAGCATTTGCTGTGCCCTTCTTATTAATCCTAAAATGATTATGTTCGACGAACCCATGATTGGTCTTGACCCCAAAGCCATAAAGGAATTGAAAGATATTTTTGTTGAACTTAAAAATTCAGGTTGTGCGGTATTAATAAGCACCCATATTATAGATTCCATAGAAGAGGTATGGGATAAGGTTCTTATTATGAATAAGGGTGAAATTAAGGTCAACCGTACCAGGGCTGAAATGGAAGCAAGCGGGGAATCCCTTGAACAGGTATTCTTCTCGGTTACCGATAAGGAGGAAGGCCAATGAGCGCACTGCTTTTTATTATCAGAAGAAGCCTTAAAAACATTATTAAGGGCGTATTTAAAAAGTTCTCAACACTCATTGGCTACATAGTTGTAATAGCTTTTTTGGCCCTTACGCTGATTCTCTCCATGTCAGGATCCGGCGGAAATATAAGGTCGGCGCCACCGGAACTGTTTAATGGAATTGCGGTTCTTGTATTTACAATTATGTATTACACATCTTTGAGTGTGGGAATTGAAAAGGGAAGTACCTATTTTCGCATGGCTGATGTAAATTTTTTATTTACATCGCCAATAAGGCCAAATGATGTATTGCTCTATGGCTTTCTGAAAAATATCGGTGGTACCTTTATAATGGTCATACTGACTTTTTTTCAGATTCCCAATATTAAGAATAATTTTGTTCTTCAGCCTTATGGCATATGGATGCTGCTTGCTGCTGTGGCGGCTTACGCATTATCCTTCCCCCTCATCAGCATAATTATATATTCCTGGTCCTCAAAGGAAAAGAAAAGAAGACAAATTTTAAAGAGAATATTAAACATCGCTGTTTTGGCAATTGGGGCCATAGCTTTAATAAGCCTTTCCCAGACCAGAAATCTGGGCAGTACAATTGAGACAGTTTTTAATAATCCAGTATTCAAATACTTTCCTGTAATTGGATGGACCGCATCCATAGCCTCTTACGCAGTATCAGGCTTTACCCCTGAATTCTGGGTGGGGGCATCAGGAATGCTGGCACTTATAGTAGGGATATCAATTTTTCTGTACTTTATGAAACTTGACTTCTACGAAGATGTACTGGTAGGTACAGAATACGTTGAATCGGCCTTAAAAGCCAAGCGTGAAGGAAAATCCATTAAGTTTAATGAAAAAATCAAAAATAAAGAAAATTTTAAGCTGGGGGGAAAAGGTGCCAGTGTCATTTTCTCACGCCAGCTTTTGGATATAAGGAGATATTCTCACTTTTTCTTTATTGACAGTACTACCCTCTGGATTATTATTGCAGGAATAGGCTTCAGATTCATAATGCCTGACGAGGTTCATGACTTTTCCATGCTTCTGGTGGTTTGCTTCAGCGTTTATATGCTGTTGATATTCCAGATGCAGGGAAGGCTTAACACGGAGCTTGAAAAGCATTATATATATCTTATTCCTGCTTCGTCCCATAAAAAGCTTTTCTACGCCACTTTTGCCGAGCATGTGAAAAATTTGGCCGACGGGGTTATTCTGTCAGTAATTTCAGGTTTACTCTTTAAGTCTGATATCGGTACCATTGCAGCCTGCGCTCTTACCTACATTGCCTATGGCGGTGTGTTTGTGTATACCGATGTGTTATGCAGAAAGCTTTTGGGAAAGATCCACGGCAAGACACTGGTATTCTTTATTAAATTGATGGTTACCCTGTTAATCCTTATTCCAAGCATAGTTTCAGCCATTGTTGCAGGTGCTGTAACCGGAAGCGAGTTCTGGACAATATTTGCAATGGGAGGAACGGGATTAATCCTTGCGTTAACCTTATATATCCTTTCAGCAGGAATTCTTGACAATATAGAGGTAGCAGGTTAATAAAGTCAATAACTAAAGCTTAGTAACCTGAAAATAAAAAATAGCGAGGAGTATGATTTCCTCGCTATTTTTTATTAGCCTTATTTTGTGAGCCTTTCATGTTGGCTTACTTTTTTGATTTCCCGGGTAATACAATACTTAATAAAAAATAATTTATGCCAAGTGAAGACAAGATGACAATTTTGAATTATCCGACGCTGTCCATGCATCCTTGTTAATGGGTTCTGTTATATGTTCAGCTGAAAAACAGCTTCTCTTATGACCTCGCATACGGTAGGATGGGGGAAGACTGTTTTTTTGATGTCTTCTAGGGTTAGTCCCTTTTCAATTATAATTCCGCATGCAATGATAAATTCGGATGAGTAATTGCCAAGGGCTGATGCTCCAATGACTTTACCTTGCTTTTTATCGAAAACAAGCTTAAATACTCCGTTTCCTCCCTCGTTTTCGGCCAAGTATCTTCCTGAAAAACGCATGGGGACTTTTACAACAGCAATGTCCATGCCCTTTAACAATGCGCCTGCTTCAGTTTCGCCCACCGATGCAAGCTCCGGATTGGTATATATAACTGAAGGAATTGCATTATAATTCATCCTGTCTTCTTTTCCAAGCATGTTGTTCACTGCAACTTCTGCCTCTCTGTAAGCAGTATGGGCGAGCATGTATCTGCCGTTCACATCTCCTGCGGCATAAACGTCCGGAATATTCGTCTGCATCCTGTCATCTGTAACGATAGCACCGTTTTGGGTTGCAACATTTATATTTTCTAGGCCAATTCCATTGATATTAGGCCTTCTTCCAACTGACAGTAAGACCTTCTCAGCAGGAACAAATTTTGATTCTCCGTTGATCTCAAAATGAACACCGTTGGTATCAATGCCTGTAACCCTTGAATTCAAATGGAAGTTAATGCCCTTCTTTTCATATTCTTTTTGAAGAAGCTTTGTAAGTTCCGAATCATTATCCCCGCCAATATGATCAAGCATTTCAATAATTGTTGTTTTGGAACCTGCACTGTTAAAATATGATGCCATTTCAAGGCCGATTACGCCTCCGCCTATTACAACCAGCTCTTCCGGTACATCATTAAGGTTTAATATCTCGCGGTTTGTAAGTACCATTCCGGACTCAAGGCCTTCCTTTAGGCCGGGTATGGGAGGGACAGAGGGAGAAGAACCTGTTGCAATTAAAAGGCGCTTTCCTGTATAGGTTTCTTCATTTACTGAAACTTTGAAACCATCCTGGTCTTTTCCCTGAATAACACCATTACCATCAACAAGGGTTACGCCATTGGCTTTCAAAGCCGACTTAACACCTACAGTAAGGGTTCTTACTACCTTGTTTTTACGTTCTATGACTTTTCTGTGGTCTATGGAAATGCCGGAAACCGTTATGCCGTATTTTTCGGCTGATTTTGCGTTATCCAGTAATTTTGCGCTGTACAAAAGAGTTTTTGTGGGTATGCATCCTTCATTAAGGCACACGCCGCCCACATTGCTTTTTTCAATAAGCAGTACCTTTAATCCTGCGTGTCCTGCGCGTTCTGAAGCTAAGCAGCCTGCCGGGCCACCGCCAAGTACTATAAGATCATATACCATGAATCCTTCTCCTTTGCTTAGGGGTAATTACCATACTTATATTAAAATGCACCGGAGCCAAATTATCAATCCCAATTAATAATAAAAAGACTGGTATATAAATTTGTATTACAAGGTATAAAAAGCATTGCTGAAGGATAGAAAAATAAGGAAAATCCTTTTCCCAACGTTTTCCCAAAAGTAAAAGTTTATTTGGAATTAAACCTAATAAGTTTGCTGAAAGTGCAGCATAGGCACTAAAAAAGGGCTTCAAGATTTCTTGAAGCCCTTGGTACGCCCGACACGATTCGAACGTGCGACACCAAGTTTAGGAAACTTGTGCTCTATCCTACTGAGCTACGGGCGTATAAATGCACAAGCTATTATACGATATTGATGTTTTGAATGTCAAGATATTTAGCATATGACTTTATATGGATATGCTTTGATTAAGCTGTTTATGAAACACAGTTTAAGCTTGTATCTTATTCTTTTATTGCCTCTTTCATGCGGCATACATAATCCCGCACATGATTTATGGCTTTGCTCCCGTATTGCTCAACAATTCTTACAATGGCGCTTCCTACAATTACTCCGTCGGAAAAAGAAGCTATTTCCCGGGCCTGCTGAGGAATGGAAATACCAAAACCCACTGCGCATGGTATATCTTTTATTTCCTTAACCTGTGCAACCATATTCCTTATTTCTGCTGAAAATTTCTCGCGCACCCCCGTTGTTCCCATGGATGAAACACAATAGACAAAGCCTTGTGCGCCGGCGGCAATTTTGGCTATGCGCTCCTTTGAGGTGGGGGCAATTAAGGATATCAGGTCAATATTGTTCGCTCTGCAGTCGGGCAGAAGTTCATACTGCTCCTCAAAGGGCATGTCGGGCACAATAAGGGCATCCATTCCCAAATTTCCGGCAATATTTAAAAATTGCTTCTTCCCGTAAGCCAGTATGGGATTTAAATATGTCATAAAAGCCAGAGGAATATCGGTATTTTTTCGGATCCGTTCAACCATGCCAAATATTTTTTCGGTGGTTGTTCCCGACAATAAAGCTCTCTTGCTTGCCTTCTGAATTACAACTCCTTCGGCAACAGGATCGGAAAAGGGAATTCCAATTTCAATGAGGTTGGCTCCCGCTTCCTCCATGGCATAGATTAATTCTTCGGTTACATCAAGAGAAGGATCGCCGGCAGTAATAAATGGAATGAAGGCTTTACCATGTGAAAAGGCATTCTGCAATTTACTCATTTATATTCACCCCTTTGTACCGGGCAATTTGTGCCACGTCCTTGTCCCCTCTTCCGGATAAATTTACAACGATAATTTTATCCCTGCCCATTTGCGGTGCAAGCTTAATGGCATATGCCACAGCATGGGCGCTTTCGATGGCCGGAATAATACCTTCGGTTCTTGACAGGTATTCAAAGGCTTCAACTGCTTCATTATCGGTAACGGGTACATATTTGGCTCTTTTTATATCATGGAGCATAGCGTGCTCAGGGCCTATTCCGGGATAATCCAGGCCTGCGGAAATGGAATGAACCGGGGATATTTGTCCGTACTGGTCCTGGCAGAAATATGATTTCATTCCGTGGAATACTCCCACTTTTCCGTTTGCTATGGTAGCGGCATTTTTATCAGTGTTTACGCCCAATCCTCCGGCTTCACATCCAAAGAGCATAACCGATTCATGGGGGATGAACTCGTAAAAAGCCCCAATTGCGTTGCTTCCGCCGCCCACACAGGCTATTACCGCATCAGGAAGGCGGCCTTCCTTTTCCATAAGCTGCTCTTTTATTTCCTTGCCAATAATTTTTTGAAAATCACGGACGATGGTAGGGAAGGGATGGGGCCCCATAACAGAGCCAAGGACGTAATGGGTGTCTTCTATTCTTGATGACCATTCCCGTAAAGTCTCGTTGACGGCATCCTTTAATGTCTGTGTTCCTGACTCAACGGCTCTGACTTCGGCTCCAAGAAGCTGCATGCGAAAGACGTTGAGAGCCTGACGCTCCATATCCTTTTTGCCCATAAAAATAACGCATTCCATACCCATAAGGGCAGCCGCCGTAGCCGTCGCCACACCGTGCTGACCGGCTCCTGTTTCGGCTATTACACGGTTTTTGCCCATTTTCTTTGCAAGAAGCACCTGGCCTAAAACATTGTTGATTTTATGAGAGCCGGTATGGTTAAGGTCTTCACGTTTGAGATAAACTTTAGCTCCCCCAAGATCCTTTGTCATTTTTTCAGCGAAATAGAGGAGAGAGGGTCTTCCTGCATAGCTTTTAAGAAGATTCTCCAACTCATTCTGGAAGCTTTCATCCCTGCTATAGAATTCATAGGCTTCTTCAAGCTCTATTACAGCTCTCATAAGGGTCTCAGGAATATACTGCCCGCCATATGGACCAAACCGTCCTTTCATTTTCCCGCCTCTCTTTCATTTCTAAAACTTGATATGGTCTCAATAATTTCCCGGATTTTTTGCTCATCTTTTAATCCATCTGTCTCCACACCGCTGCTTATATCAACACCGTATGGGGAACAAGTTATTATGGCCTTTTGAATATTGGATGCGTTCAGCCCCCCTGCAAGAAAAAAGGGCTTATTAAGAGAAGGAATCAGTGAATAATCAAAGCTTTTGCCGCTTCCGCCCAGAGTATCTTCCTGGTACGAATCAAGAAGCAGCATGTCACAAGGAAGCTTTTCTGCATCCAGTATCTGTTCCTTGGATTTTACCCGTACTGCCTTAATAACAGGACATGAAACCTTTTGTTTAAGATTTTCTATGTAGGATGCGTCCTCATCTCCATGGAGCTGAACAGCATCAACTATTCCATCCAGCACCAGGGAAATTACATAATAAAGAGGCTCATCAACAAATACACCTACCGCTGTTATTTCAGGGTTTAGAAAACTTTTTAAATAACGGGCTTTTTCAAAGGTTACCCTGCGCCGGCTTGGGGCGAATACAAAGCCAATGTAATCAGGCTTCCACCGGTTTACCGCCAGGATGTCTTCTTCCCTTGAAAGACCGCAGATTTTAACCTTGGTCATTATGCATCACCCCTTAATTTTTTAAGTGCTTCACATTTGTTGCGGCTTCGCATCAGGGTTTCTCCAATAAGAACTCCGTTTACCTTTGCCTTCTTTAATGCATCGATGTCTTCTTTTGATTTAATCCCGCTTTCTGCAACAAAAAGGACTGTATCAGGCACAAGTTTTCTGAGTCTAAGACTGTTATTTATATCTACCGTAAAATCTTTAAGGTTCCTGTTGTTGACTCCAATTACCCGTGCCCCTGCCTTTAGGGCTGACTCTATTTCCATTTCGTTATGAGCTTCCACCAAGGCAGAAAGGCCAAGTTCATGGCATAAGTGTATAAATTGGCGCAAGGTATCGGTATCCAGAAGTGCGGCGATGAGAAGCACAGCAGAAGCTCCAAGAACCTTTGCCTCGTAAATTTGATAGGAATCTATTATAAAGTCTTTTCTAAGGACAGGCAGGGAAACCTCCCGCTGTATCTCATGCAGGTATTCGTCCCGACCCAAAAAGAATTCGGGTTCGGTGAGTACTGAGATTGCATCGGCTCCTGCCATTTCGTACTCCTTGGCAATATCGATATAGGGAAAATCATCCGCAATGATACCCTTTGAAGGAGAGGCCTTTTTAATTTCGCAGATAAAGCTTATATCATCCTTCATAAGAGCTTTTTCAAAGGGAAAACCAGTGCTCCTGTTGAGCAGCAGAGCCACTGCCTTTATTTCTGAATAAAGTCTGAAAGCTTTTTTTCTCTCAACTCTATATTTTGCTGAACTAATAATTCGATCAAGCACACAATCACCTCACACCTCATTGGTGAGCCTGATGAACTCCTCCAGTTTTTCATAGGCCTTTCCGCTGTCAATGAGATTTTGAGCCAATTTAATACAGTCGGATACCGAGCAGTTGTCTATGCCAAGGTATAATGCCATGGCTGAATTAAGGATTACCATGTCACGCTTAGGACCTTTTTCCTTTCCGGAAAGTATATCCCGTACAATACTCGCGTTTTCTGAAGGCGTTCCTCCTTTTAAATCCTCAAGGCTGCATCTTTCAAAACCAAATTGCTCCGGGGTTATGTCATATGTGACAAATTGTCCGTGCCTGATTTCACAGACGTGTGTTTTGCCTGTCAGGGTAACCTCGTCCATGCCGTCACTTCCGCTGACGCAAAGTCCTCGTACAACCCCCAGGTTTGACAGAACCTTGGCCAAAGGCTCCACCAACTTCATGCTGTAAACGCCCATTAACTGCATGGTGGCACCTGCCGGATTCAATAGGGGTCCTAAAATATTAAAAACTGTTCTTACTCCCATTTCACGGCGAACCGGCGCCGCATGCTTCATGGAAGCATGGTATATGGGAGCAAACATAAAACAGATATTAGTTCTCTTCAGAACTTCCTCACTTTGTTGGGGTGTAAGGTCAATCTTCGCGCCTAGATGTTCCAGTACATCGGCAGCACCGCTTTTGCTGGAAATCCCGCGGTTTCCGTGCTTGGCAACCGGAACTCCCCCTGCTGCGATAACAAATGCGGAGGTGGTGGAAACATTGAAAGTATTTGTGCCGTCCCCGCCGGTGCCTACAATGTCTATTACATTTCTCACCGGGTTAATCTTAAGTCCTTTTTCCCGCATTGCAGAAGCAAATGCCGTTATTTCCTCAACAGTCTCGCCTTTGATTCTGAGGGAAGCTAAGAATGCTCCCATCTGGGCATGGGTGGCTGTTCCGTCCATCATTTCGTACATAACCTGTTTTGCTGTTTCAAAATCCAGATTCTCGCCATTAAGCAGGGTTTGGATTGCTTTTTGAATCATGATTTAACCTCCTTTCCGATGGATAAGAAATTTTTCATTATCACATTTCCCATAGGAGTTAATATTGACTCGGGATGAAACTGAAGGCCATAAACACTGTAATCCCTGTGGCCTACTGCCATAATCTCGCCTGATTCATCCTCAGCTATTATCTTAAGTCTGTCTGGAAGGCTATCTCTTTTTAAGGCCAGGGAATGATATCGTGCTCCTTCAAGGATTTTGGGCAGCCCCCTAAATATGGGGTTTTCAGTATCAACAATTATGGTACTTTTTTTACCGTGCATAAGCTTTCGTGCATGGCATATTTCACCGCCAAAGGCCTCGCATATGGCCTGGTGCCCAAGACACACCCCTAGAATGGGGAATACACCTGATAATTTCTTTACAACTTCCTCGCAAATACCGGCATCCTTTGGATGCCCCGGTCCGGGAGAAAGGATAATGTGTGATGGATTCATATCTTTTATCCCATCAATGGTTATTTGGTCGTTTCTTACAACCCGGATTTGGGAATCGAAGAGTCCTGCAAGGTGGACAAGGTTGTATGAAAAGCTGTCGTAATTATCAATCAGCAAAATCAAGGCTCAATTACCTCCTTTGCCCGGAGAATGGCGTTTATAACTGCAAGGGCTTTGTTTCCTGACTCCTCGTACTCTTTTTCCGGAACGCTGTCGGCAACAATGCCTGCTCCTGCCTGAACGGAAACAACTCCATTTCTTTTTACCGCCATCCGTATAGCAATGCAGGTATCCATGTTCCCCGAAAAATCAATATAGCCCAGTGCACCTCCATAAATGCCTCTTGGCTCAGGCTCAAGTTCCTCTATTATTTCGCATGCCCGTATTTTTGGAGCCCCTGAAAGGGTTCCTGCAGGCAAAACGGCCTCAATTGCATTGAAGGCGTCATATCCCGGCAGAATCTTTCCTTCAACCTGGGAGCAGATGTGCATTATTTTTGAATACCTGTGAATTGCCATGTATTTTGTCACTTTTACAGAATTGAATTCTGATATCATTCCTAAATCGTTGCGGCCAAGGTCCACCAGCATATTGTGCTCGGCAAGCTCTTTTTCATCGGACAGGAGGTCCTTTTCAAGGTCAATGTCCTCTTTTGGAGTTTTCCCCCTTGGCCTTGAGCCGGCAACGGGAAAGGTGGCAAGCTGACCATCCTTAAGTTTTATAAGAGTCTCGGGTGATGAACATATAAGCTCCACATCATTTGTTGTAAGGTATACCATGTAGGGGGAAGGGTTTGTAGTTCTTAATACCCTGTAGGCATTTATAAGGCTTTCATTAAAAGGTGAAGAAAACTTGCGGGAAAGAACTACCTGGAAGATATCGCCGTCAATAATGTACTTTTTGGCCTTATCCACCATATTGCAGAATTCATCTTTTGACATATTGCAGGAGAATTGAGGCTGGTCGTCGGTTTTTTCAGAAAATAAAGGCTTTGTGTTCCGAATAATGTTTTCTATGTCATCTAATTGGGCTGATGCGCGCCTGTAGTTTTCTTCAGGGTTGCTGGTTTCGACATTGGCGAATAACATGATTTTTTGCCGGAGATGATCAAATACAATTACTTTATCAAACAGCATTACATCAAAATCGTCAAATTCTCCGCTATCCAGCTTCAATTTGGGCTCCCTGTACTTAATCATGGAATAGGCGAAATATCCGACAAAACCGCCGGTATATGGAGGCATTTCGTCAAGAATTGGGGCTTTATATCTTCCCATTATTTCCCGAAGTACATCAAAGGGCCGGTCTGTCTTTTTTATAGTTTCAGTTTTTCCTTTGATAATCCTGACGGTTGAGTTTTTGCATACAACCCTCATAACAGGATCATAACCTAAGAAGGAGTACCGCCCCCAATTTACTCCTCCTTCCACACTTTCAAGGAGAAAATGCTGGGAGCTGTTTTGAGCAAGCTTTTTAAGCACTGCCACAGGGGTAATCATATCCCCGTAGATTTCTCTGAAAATAGGAACTATGCTGTATCTGCCTGCAAAGGACTTAATTTTTTCAAGATCGGGACTGGTCACTTTACCACCTTCTTTCCTTTTAATGTTTGAAACTCTTATTCCAAGGCCTTGGTTTATGGGTATAAAAAAAGCCTTTGCCCCCCAAGGGACAAAAGCTTATGCTTCTGCGGTACCACCCTAATTGGCAGAAAAACTGCCCACTCAACTTACACACCATCATGCGTACCCTTATGATAACGGACAGGGTTCCCGTTGGCGTCTACTCCCGTTATGGTTTCAAGCCACCCTCGCAAGCCCATTCGATTAGTTCAGGCATACCGCATCACAGCAGCCGCGGCTCTCTGAAATACCATCCGTAACCTACTACCCTTGCTCAACGGTTTATCAATATTTTTAACATTATATGTCAGATGTGTATTGATGGTCAATATGTTTTTTATAAAAATTTAAAAAATGATCACTGCCTCATTTAAGCATATTTATATTTTACATTACACAAAGAGCTGCAATGCCAAAACAGTGTGATCAATGCTCATTCTTGTCCTGCTCTTCCAGTCATCAGATAATTTCTGACATGCAAAATCCCTTCCGAAATTCCAAAAGCCGTCCGGATCTCTCATTTCTTTCAGCTGACATAATTGCTCTTCAAATTCTGTTTTAAAACAAGTAAAACGGGAGAGAGGGAAGTAAACCCTGTACAGCTCGGAAAATCTGTTGTTTAGGCCCCGGTTTAGTATCACGCTTGTATAGCCAATGGGTTTTCCGTTATTATGCAGCCATTTTAAGTAAAATTTCTTTATTTCTTCGCTTATTTTTTCCTGCATATTTGCAAAAAACTCAACAAGAATTATGGAATTAAGACCAATATAGCTTCCGTCAATGGGACAACCTATCAGCTCTTTTGATATCTTATTTGCTTTTTCTCCATTATACTCCCCGTTTTGGAAGGCTTCTTTCAAAATAGCATGCCAGCAATCGAAGATTTCTACCAACTCCTTAATGGCAGAACCAAAAACCGATAGCTTGGATGCCACAAACAAGGGTTGGGCGGGCCTGTACCATTTGTTTTTCTCATAACCGTCCGGCCATTCAATTTCATGCCTTAATATTCCCTCCATATAACCGCACAGTTTATCAATAAGGGGATTTCCCCGCTCCAGACCCAACATTTTCATGCAATCAACGGCTCTCTCGGTGGTAGGATATTTCTGTTTTACCTTAGAGTTTTGTGAATGGAATCTTCCATAGCCGCCATCTTCATGCTGGTTTGATTTTAGTTGCTCGACCCATTTGCTGTTGTAAAATTCGTTAAATAATCTTCCGTCAACCTCTTGTTTAAGCAGTCTTTTTATCTTGTATTTAACCGCTGGGCCAGGGGACAGTTCATGAATTTTATCAATTACCCTTAATACATCCACCAATATTTATTCTCCTTGTTTATTTACTCGGATATCAATGCTTGCTATGAATCGGAGGGAGGTGTCTTAGGAAGCCTTATTTCAACCTCTGTGCCTTTGCCGGGCTCGCTTTTGTATTTTAAGCCATAGGCTTCACCATAGCGCAGCTTTATTCTGTCATTTATATTTCTTACCCCGTAGCCATGGCTCTCACGGGTTGTTGAATTCTGTAATAGTGAATTCAGTGTTTTTTCATCCATTCCGACACCGTCATCGGTTATTTTAAATACTATATCTCCGTTTTCCTCTCTTCCCGTAATATTGATATTTCCCGACTTCTCTTCCTTTTCAAGAATTCCGTGGATTATTGAATTTTCTACAATGGGCTGAAGAATAATTTTAAGTATCCTGCAGTTGAGCAGGCTTTCGTCTACATCTATATTTAAATTAACCTTATTTTCAAATCTTCTGTTCTGAATATCCACATAGAGTTTTACATGCATCAGTTCATCGGATACAAGGACTATATCATTGCCCTTGCTGAGGCTAAGTTTGTAGAATTTGGCAAGTGACTGGACAACGGATGAGATATCAGGCACATTGTTCCTTATAGCGGTCCAGTTAATCAGATCCAGAGTATTGTACAAAAAATGGGGATTAATTTGTGCCTGAAGAGCCCTAAGCTCTGCATTTTTTATCTCCTGACCCGTTCTATACTGTTCCTCAATTAAGATCCTTATTTTCTGGATCATAAAATTAAAGTTGGCTATAAGTTCTCCAACCTCGTCTTTTCCAGGAGGTGCTTTGATAATCTCCAATTCTCCTGTCTGGGCCTTTCGCATTCTTTTAATGAGATGACCAATTCTCTTGGTGCTCAAGTCTGATATAAAATACGCAAGGGCATATGCCACCAGGATCATGGCCAAAAGAAGGAAAAACATCTGCTCCTTAAGAACATTGCTGGAGGACAAAATCTCTTCGTAGGGAATGATGGAAACAAGAGTCCAGTCGGTTCCTTTAATGTTTTTACGTCCAACCATAATTCTTTTGCCGTCCAGCACCGTGTCTTCCCATGTATCGTCTGCATTTTCGGGCATGATTTTCAGTTTGTAGGCGGCAAGGTTATTAAGGGCATTTTCATCGGAGCTTGATATTATTTCTCCATTGGAATTAATAAGGTAGGCGACTCCCTTTTCTGTGGTATTGGCGTTCTTAATAATGTTCCTTATATCACTTTCAAGAATAT
This sequence comes from Clostridiaceae bacterium, assembly GCA_012719545.1. Lineage (GTDB taxonomy): Bacteria > Bacillota > Clostridia > DSM-8532 > DSM-8532 > DTU059. The sequence goes on along the minus strand of JAAYAD010000065.1, from coordinate 30,651 downwards.
CAATACTAAAAATGCCGATTATCCTGTCATAGCGGTTGGGATCAAGAATAACCCGCATTGCAGACACAACCTCTGCTTTTCTTCCAAAATCATCCACAAAGTATTGGGGAGGACACCAGAGTATTTTTTGGTTTCTTGCCATCAGGGAATCATACCATTGTGTTTCTTTAATATCATTGAAGCTGAAAATGTTGACACGTTCTTTTGAGTATATAAGCTCGTCCCGCACAAAGAGCCTTAACCTGTAAACATCATTGTCTTTCTGATAGGGAGTAAGGTAAATTGCGTTTATCTCATGTGCATCCTTGACTTGTTCTGCTATTTCGTATGTATCTATGTCTTTGGTAAGTATTGAAGTTAAATTTTTATCCACTGAAATAATATTGGATATGTCAATGACCTTACTGATTTTATAGTCAAGAAAGGAAATTGTCTGATCAAAGTTCTGCCTGGCTGAGAAAAGCACCAGGTTTTCAACAGTCATGGATATCTGGTTATAGCCAATAAACGTCAAAAGGCTCATAGGAATTGCAATGAGGATTGAAAAGGACAGCATGAGCTTGGTCCTTAAAGTTATGTTGTTGAGAAACTGAACAATTCTACCTGCAAGCTCCCGAATCATAATATATGTTTCTCCCTGTAATCGGACGGATTCATGCCTTCAATCTTTTTAAAGATTTTGGCAAAATAATTGGCGTCGCTGAATCCAACAAGTGAGGCAATTTCATACAGCTTTATCCGTCTGTCTTTTAAAAGCTCTTTTGCTTTTTCAATTCTAGTTTCGGTGATGAACTGATTTATTGTTTTGCCCGTTCCTTTTTTAAATACCAGTGACAGGTAATTGGGCGTTACAAAGGCGTAGGAGGCAATAGTTTTAATGGATAAATTGGGATCCTTATAATTGTTCCTGACATACTTAATGACGCTGTAAACTATTGAATTACTCTGCTCTTTTTCTGCAAGAGCGCCAAAGAAGATATTTAATTTCTCCAAAAGATAAGCTTCTATCTCATAAATTGTTTTTGCCTTTGAAATAATATCCCAGAAATATTCCTTCTTATGTTCGGACTCAACAATTACAATATTTCTGTCGTCGGCTATTTTTGATAAGCCCGTCAGCATATTGAAAAAATAATTCTTTATATTATCTACAAGGGTATTGGTGCAAAGCTTAAGTTCGCTTACTATTTTCTTTATATAAATTTCTGCTTCATTCTTTTTTTCAGCTATTAATAGGTCCAGAAAATCCTGAATATTGTACTTGCCGAAGTCAAATACGGGGCTGTTGTCCTCTTCAAAAAATACAATGTTGCCGTGTCCGAGGAAAAACTGCTTTTGAAGCGTTATTGCCGCCCTCTGATATGCCGTATGAATACCATGGACGCTGTTTACTACTGAACCTGCGGCTATGAAAAGTTTTTGTCCTATGCCGGAAATCTGCTCAATTTCTGATTTAACCTTTCCAAGTAAGTTTTCAAGAAAGGCTCTGCTTTTTACAGTGTCCCCCAGAATATGAATTACTAAAAGACCGGGTTCTTTTACTGCACATAAGCAATGTACCTTTTCATTTTCAAATATTTGTTCAGTGACTTTTATTAAACTATCCCTCTGGTCCTGGGGGATACTAATGTTCTCAGAAGCATCAATATCCAAATTGATTATTACTGATGTACAAAAGCATTGTTCACGTATGGTAATCCCGAGAAAATCAAATTTTTCCTGTATGGAAGCACTGTTGAAATTCGGGACGGTAAGTTCAAGACACAGCTTTTCTTTAAGAATTGGAAGGCTCTCATTTATTTTATTGGCAAGGCCTATTTCGTTTTGCTTTTTTTCTTCTTCCATCCGGCAAAGGGAAACAGTCTTGGTGATAACTTCCTTAACTTCATCTATATTTACTGGTTTTTCGATATAGTTCATTGCCTGGAGCCTGATGGCTGATTTAAGGTATTCCTTGTCGGTATAGCCGCTTAAAAAGATAACCTTGCATTGGGGCAACTGCACCTTTATTTGCTCAGCCAGTTCTATTCCGTTCATCTTAGGCATCCTTACGTCGGTGAGAATGATATGAGGATTAAATTCCATTGCCAGCTCAAGAGCTTTTATACCGTCTTCCGCAGCCTTTACCGCATCTATTCCGAGTTCTTTCCAAGGTATGTACTCCAGTAAGCCGTCTCTAGTAGTTTTCTCATCGTCCACAAGCAAAAGTTTTATCACTTTATGAACCCCCAAAAAGAACGATTATATATCCATCATATTATCTTTACTACCCGTTTACAAGATTTTGAAGCTATTCATTTGGATAAACGGATAAACAGAGTAGAAATTTACTCATAATTATAATTTTGTACTATTTTTATGGACATTCAGAGCAAGTATTATTGAGGTGTCAACATGATTTAAGCATTATTCCATTTCTTCAGAGGTAAAGGTATATGAAAAAGAAAAATGGAATTCTATACGAACTAAACAAGAACAAAGTTAAATTTCTTATGATTATGCCAGCGGTTCTGTATTTTTTCATAATGTGCTATGTTCCCATGACGGGAATAGTTCTGGCCTTCAAGAATTATACATATACGGGGGGAATATTCAAGAGCCCCTGGGTAGGCTTTAACAATTTCAAATTTTTCTTCAATTCCGGAAAAGCGTTTCTGGTAACAAAAAATACAATACTCTACAATATAGCCTTCCTGATAATAAACAATTTTCTGCAGATAACCGTGGCAATAATTTTATCCGAACTTGCCGGAAAATGCTTTAAAAAAATATCCCAGTCCCTTATGTTCCTTCCTTACTTCATTTCATGGGTTGTTGTAGGCGCATTTATCTATAATTTATTCAATTATGAGTTCGGAGCCGTCAACACATTATTGAATTCTATGGGTATGGAACCCATTGACGTATATTCCAATCCGTCGGCATGGAAATACATACTTGTCGCAGTAAGCGCTTGGAAATGGGTGGGCTATGGATCAGTCCTGTATCTTGCTGCAATTTTGGGTATTGATTCGGAAATTTACGAAGCCGCCGATATTGACGGGGCAAACATATTTAAAAAAATATGGCATATAACCTTGCCTTCCTTAAAACCAACGGTGATAATCCTTTTGCTCCTAAGTCTCGGAAATATTATGAAGGGCGATTTTCAAATGTTCTACCAGGTTGTTGGCAACAACGGACTTGTCCTTGACGCAACAGACGTTATTGACACATATGTGGTCCGCTCCCTTATGGATCTGCAGGAATTTGGCATGACTGCTGCGGCAGGCTTGTACCAATCCGTACTGTCACTATTTATCATCCTGGGTGCCAATAAGCTTATTAAGATAATTGACAATGACTATGCATTGTTCTAGGGGGAAGTACAATGAAAATAAGAAAAGACAGGCTGGTATTTAATATTCTTGGTGTTGTCGTAATACTTCTTATTACATTATTCTGCGTTCTCCCGTTCCTGCTTATATTGACAGGTTCCATTACATCACAGGGCTCAATACTGCGGGATGGGTACAGGTTTATCCCAAAGGAAATATCCTTCCAGGCGTATCAGATAATTTTTGAATCGCCGGACATGCTTTTAAAAGCATATGGAGTCACAATAATGGTGACAGTGATAGGTACTCTTACAGGGCTTTTCTTTACCGCCATGACCGCCTATGTTCTTAACAGCAAGGATTTTAAATACAGAAACCATTTCAGCTTCTATTTCTACTTTACAACCATTTTTGGCGGCGGTCTTGTGCCCTGGTACATAATGATGGTTAAGTACCTTAAGATGAAGGATACATACATGGCTTTGATTTTCCCCCTTCTTATGAATGTCATATACATACTCATAATGAGAAACTTTATGAAGTCCATTCCCGATGCCATATTTGAGTCGGCAAAGCTGGACGGGGCAGGAGATTTCACCATATTCTTAAGACTTGTACTACCTTTATCAAAGCCTTCTCTTGCAACAATCGGCCTGTTCATTGCCCTGAACTACTGGAATGACTGGTATAATGCCATGCTGTTTGTCGACAAGCAAAGCATGTTTCCTCTGCAGTACTTTTTGTACCAGATTCTTAGCAAGCTGGATTTTATAAACCAGACAGCTTCCAGATCAGGTGTTCCGGTTCCCCAGATGCCCTCAGAGCCCATGAAGCTGGCAATGACAGTTGTAGCCACCGGTCCCATAGTCCTTCTTTATCCCTTCGTGCAAAAATATTTCGTAAAAGGCATTACTGTAGGCGCAGTAAAAGGATAATACCGGTTTTCCGGATATTATTATAAAATTGTTATAAAAGGAGGCAATTTCATGCGAAAGGTAAGAGCCATTTGTTTAGTTATGGCAATGTTAATGCTTTTTAGTGCCATACTTGCAGGCTGCGGCCAAGAAAAACCTGCCGCAGGCGATGACAACAAACAGGTAGCTTCTCAGTCTCCAACTCCGGCCAGCAATTCAGATAATTCACAAAAAGAGGAAAAAATTGATATCTCCAAAGAAGTTACCCTTAAAATGTACTTACTTGGCGACATGGCTAAAGATTTCAATCTGGTATATGGCGAGCTTAACAAAATGCTTAAAGAAGATATCAATGCCACTGTCGAAGTAAGTTTCATGGGATGGGGCGACTATACGCAGAAATATCCGCTGGTATTTGCCTCAGGTGATGACTTTGATCTTATCTATACAGCAAACTGGGCTTTCTATAACAGCCAGGCAACAAAGGGCGGATTCCTTGAAATAACAAAGGATATGCTCAAAAAATATGCACCAAGAACCTATGAATCAATGTATGAGGAAGCCTGGGAGCAGGCAAAGGTTAACGGCAAGGTATACATGCTTCCTATGAACTATAAAGAACTTAATGCTTATGTTTACATGGTAAGAGGCGACCTCATGGCCAAGTACGGCATAAGTGAAATTAAGAATCAGGACGATTTTGAAAAGTATCTTGATGCCGTTGCAAAGAATGAAAAACACCTCATTCCTCTTGATATCGGATCAGATATGGACTTTGACACATTGTTGAGGTTTGAAGTCTTGGCACCGCAAAATCTTGATTACCTTGAACCTCAGCAGTTGAACCACTTCTTTAACCTGGCAGACAAGAGCTCCGGAAAGATTGTCAACATAATAGAAACACCTGAATTCCTTGAGTTTGCAAAGAAAATGAAGGAATGGAAGGACAAAGGCTACTGGTCCAAGAGCGCACTTGTTAACAAGGTTTCTTCCAAGGAATCCTTCATCAACGGAAAGAGCGCATCTGCCATTATGAACCTTTCCACAGCCAACGGCACATACACCTCAGTAGTTGCTTCTCATCCGGAATGGGACGTAAAGGTATTTGACGGCATGAACGGTAAAGGCATACCTATTAAGCCATACATACAGAACGGTATGGGTATAAACGCCAACAGCAAGAATCCTGAAAGAGCCCTTATGTTCCTTGATCTTGTAAAGAACGAACAGAGGTATGCGGACCTTGTAACATACGGTATTAAGGGAGTTCATTATGATTTAACCCCTGAAGGATATGTTGTTCCCCTTGAGAATTCTGCCAATTACCCCATTGACGGCAACTGCAACTGGGGCTGGAGGGATGACAGGCTCTTCAGACAGGTTCAGGGCGGAATCCCGAATTACAATGAAATCAGAAGCAATTGGGAAAAGGTTGCTCTGACTCATCCGGTACAGAACTTTACATTTGACGATTCCAAGGTCAAGAACGAGGTTGCCACAGTAACAAACCTCTGGAAGACAGATTTCAAGGTAGTGGTATTGGGCTTCACAAACGATCCTGAAGCTGAAGTGGCAAAATTAATTGAAAAATATAAGACTGCCGGAAACGATGCAATAATAGCAGAACAGCAGGCACAGATTGATGCTTACCTCAACAGCCTTAAATAGCCCGCATCTTTATGTGGAACAGGAGTAAATACTCCTGTTCCACAAGGTACATCCTTTCCGTTCCTCAGAATATGCCTTAATTTTTAATGATAACCCATGCGGAGGTTACGATTATGTTAAAAAGAATGTTTGCTTTGCTGTTATGTACTTCACTGATACTGGGGCTGGGGGTTGTAACACCCGGAGCGCCTGTAGTATCAAATGCAGCTTCAAATTTCATATATGGTGCAGATATTGGCTGGCTTAACCAGCTTGAAGATATGGGCATAAAGTGGCAGAATCCCAGCGGAGTACAGAAAGACGCACTCCAGATATTGAGTGAATTCGCTGTTAACGCCGTACGACTCAGAGTCTTTGTAAATCCTCCTTCATCCTATACATGGCAGAAGACACCTACCGAAACATGCCTTTTAGGATATGCCGATAAAACAGGAGTAGTATGGATGGCTCAAAGGGCAAAGGCGCTGGGAATGAAAATCATGATAGATTTCCATTACAGTGATCACTTTGCAGATCCGGCTTATCAGGACAAACCTGCAGCGTGGGCAAATTACTCATTTAATCAGCTCAAAACAGCAGTGTATAACCATACCTATGATGTTATGTCTGCTCTTGCCAACGTGGGAATTTATCCTGAATGGGTGCAGGTTGGCAATGAAATAAATTCAGGCCTTTTGTGGCCCGACGGAAGGTATGATAATTTCAGCCAGATGACACAGCTTCTTAACAGCGGCTATGATGCCGTAAAAGCTGTAAGCCCTTCCTCCAAGGTAGTTACCCACCTTGCCAATGGCCATAACAACAGCACCTTCAGATGGTTCTTTGATAATTTCATTACAACCTACGGCGGCAAAACTGATGTTATAGGTATGTCCTATTATCCATACTGGATAGGTTCAGACTATACACAGAGTATAAATGCCCTGGCAACCAACCTGAACGATATGGCATCCCGCTACGGTAAAGAAGTTATGGTTGTAGAAGTGGGCGGACTTGAGTCCAACCCGACAAATACATACAACATGCTTAAAGCCGTAGTAGAGAGAGTAAAGGCAGTTCCCGGAAATAAAGGGCTTGGTGTATTCTACTGGGAGCCTGAGGCAAATTCAGGAGTTCTGCCCGATGCATATCCACTAGGAGCTACCACAAAAATATCCAGCAATGTTTTAAGATTTACAACTGCTCTTAATGCCTTTAAGGACAGCGAGACAGGTTCAGGTACATTCCCTGACACCTCAGCCACATATGTAATATATAACCGCAACAGCGGAAAGGCTCTCAATGTAGCCGGCGGCTCAACATCGGACGGCGCCAACATCGAGCAATGGGAATATGGCGGATGGAACAGCCAGAAGTGGCAGTTTGTAAGTGCAGGAAACGGCTACTATAAAATCAAAAATGTAAACAGCGGAAAAATCATGGACATTAATGGAAGGTCAACCAGCGATGGCGCAAACAACATACAGTGGAGCGACAATGGCGGCTACAACCAGCAATGGCAGCTTATTGATGCAGGAAACGGCTATTTTAAAATCAAGAACCGCAATAGCGGCAAAGTTCTGGATATAAGCAATTCATCAACATCAAACGGTGCATTGAGTGTTCAAAATTCTGATAATGGCTCATACAGCCAGATGTGGTACTTTGTAAAGGTTAATTAACTATTTAAATGCCTGGAGACACTCAAAACTAAAACGGGCGTCTCCAGGCTGCTTCCAAAATTCTAATAATCACATTAAAAAATCGCAAATCCTAGAGACCTATATTTTATTTTTACAGCAGTAATGTGCTGTCAGCCTTGCTATGCCTTAAATTGGAGGATAAAAATGGGAAAGTTTATTCTTAATATTATACATAGACCTGAAATGGTTCCGGAATATGCCGAAAAGATAACCGGACACGGAAAAAAAGAAGACATTTCAAGAAAGAGCCTTCTTACAGAATCTCTTGATATTTTTAAACTTCAGCAGGAAATTGCCCATGAAAACGGCTTGAAAACCACAATTCAAATGACGTATTCCAGCCTTTTCAATGAAGAGGCAATTGAGCTTGCCAAAGAACACCATGAAAAATATGGGGATGAAATTGGACTGACACTTCTTGGGCTTCCCTGCAAGGAGTTCCGGGAAAAATACAAAACCAAGGACTTCTGCATCTGGATGTTTTCACCGGAGGACAAAAAATCCATAGTAAATGACGTGTTTGAAAAGTTTTATGAGGTATTTGGCTTTTACCCCGAGTCAACCGGCTCATATTATATGGATGCTGAGTTGATAAACTACATAAAAGAAAAGTACCCAACGGTAAAATGTGCAGTTGCAAGCTGCTGGGAGGAAGGGCCTAAGGCCTACAGAACCTGCAATAACTCCTGGTACACATTTCTTGACGGAGGTCCATGGAATCCGTGGATCCCTTCAAAACAAAACACCCATGCCCCGGCTGCCAATGAGTCGGAAGACAGCGGAATAGTAGCTATCCCTCATCTTTCCAGGGATCTTTTGGCCTGCTTTGACGGAAATGGTTCCAATTTCGGAACTCACCCCCAGAATGTGTTAAGAGGCATGATTTATAAGGATGGGGAATACCCATACCTGTATAACCTCATAGACCAGTACAGATCCCTGGAAAAATATAATAACGGCTTTGCCTATAACATGATGTTTGTTGGTCCTGGCTGGATGAATAAGATGGGGCGCTGGGAAGCACCCTATGAACTTCTTGTAAAAAGTTACAGGGACGGAATGGCATACTACGCTTCCCTTAAGCGAAAAGGTGAGCTTGTGGACATGACCATGAGCGAGTTTGCCGACTGGTTCAGGGATAATAAATCCTATACTGAGCCACAGTGCGCTCTTTGGAAAGATATTCTCTATGGCTCGGAAAAACAGCTTTTCTGGTATGCAGATCCCTTTATGCGCACCTGTGTTGACATGAATCAGGGTGGAGCACTGATAGATTTAAGACCCTATGTGGCAAAGCTTGAAAGACCCGTGGGGATAGATACAGGAAATGTTCATGACGCCTCCTATCCATACCTAATCCAGTCCATGTACAGAGCAGGCTATTTTACCCACTATGCGGGGGAAGGCTCCATTAAAAGCTGCAAAATAAGCTATAAAGGTGAAGAAGTGGATCTTTGCCTGTGCCGCACCAAGGCAAGGTTTACACAGGACGGTAAAGACAGAATATTAACCCTTGACCCTGTGGATATTGAGTTCAGCGATCTGACCATTAAGCTTGCATCAACCTTTACATTTACAGAAAACACCGGGGAAATAAGGATATCAAGAAAAATAACTGAAAGCAGCAATCCTGAGGCCAAGGTTACTGTAAATGAGTATATGACGGCATGCTATGGCACAACAGAGTATCCGGAGGATATGACGGGCATCAGGCTCATATGCAAAGGCGAAAATGAAACCAAAGGAATAGATTACCGGTACAGGTGCCGTGAAGAAACAGTTGAAAGAGTTGTCTTTGTACAGGCAGTTGTACCTCAGGTTAACACCCGTGTAACAATGATGCCTCTAAATGGGGAGATGACAGGGTATATAAGGGAAGGTTATGCCTTCTCACCAATGTATACTCTCGGACTTACAACGGAATTATCAAAGAATGAGGAGATGATTACATGCCTCAGGCTGGAAAAGGCAGATTAAATTACAGATGCCCGTCGTGCTTTATGAGGGATCTGGATATAGATATGTTCTATGACAGGGAAAAGGACGAATATTACTGCATAAGATGCCAATTCACAGGAAAAGAGGAGGATGTACTAAGGCTCAATGAAATGTGCAGATTCAGGTATAAAAGCATGATGAAAAGGATAACAGAGTTCGACTAATTGGCTCTTTGATAAATAACATCGACAATTATGTAAATATTTGACTAAAAGTCATTAATGTTCTGGAAAAATGCACCCATAATGCCTGTAAAGAGGCTTTATTGGGTGCATTTTATCTTAGTATGCACATTTGTGACAGTGGAAGATATTTCGGAATAGCATATAATATGAATAATACATACATGGAGGATGTTGTGGACTGTATTGCAATTTATGATTCAGGGAATTATGCCTATAGAATGCGCCATGTTTTCGAACAGCGCGGACTATATTTTGAGGTAATTGCAACCCCCTGCAAGGTTTCAAAGACAGGATGCGGATATAGCCTGTTATTCCCCTATGGTTATCTTCAACAGGTTATATCTCTAAGCCAAACATATGGGTGTCCTGTCAGGGAAGCCTATAAAATTGAAGTTTCCAATGGCCGAAAAAATTACATAAGGATTAAGTAAAAAAGGGGATGTTGTATTGTTGAATGTGGAAAAAGCCCTAAAGACCATGAAAGAAATATCAATAGTTGCGGGACATGAGATACTAAAGCGGTATAAACAAGATGTTCAGGTGGAATACAAGGAGGACAGCTCACCGGTTACAGAGGCGGATAAAGTTGCAAATGATGTTATTGTAAGAAGCTTAAAAAGTGAATTTAATGAAATTCCCATATTGGCAGAGGAATCGGCTGACGATACTTCCCGGCTTGGGGCAAAATATTGTTTTATTGTTGATCCTCTGGACGGGACAAAGGAATTCATTAATAAAAATGGGGAGTTTACTGTCAACATTGCTTTGATTGAAGACAACAGACCCATTGCAGGTGTAATTTATGTTCCTGTTTTGGAGGAACTTTATTATGCGGAAAAGGGCAGGGGAGCATTTATGGCTGCAAAAGGATTGGACAGGCCTATAAGGGTTTCGGAAAGAACAGGTGATATCCGCCTTGCCAAGAGCCGTTCCCACTATTCCGCTGAACTTGAAAGGCTTATAGAAAGAAACCACATCAAAAATATTGTGATTGCAGGAAGTGCATATAAAGGCTGCCTATTGGCCCGGGGAGATGTTGAGGCCTACTACCGCTTCGGAAGGATCATGGAGTGGGACACTGCTGCCATGGATATAATAATAACCGAAGCGGGAGGCATTTTTTCAGGCATGGATGGAAAGCCGTTTAAATATAACAAGGAAGACCCAAGGAATCCTACGGGATTTTATGCCCTCAACCGTGCTGAAAACGCTCTTAAAATGGACTATTAGAATTTGGGAACTATGATACTGAGGGCTTCAGGGAAAAGCTCAATAACCGCACGGGTATCTGTAAATACTTCACCGTCGATATTGAATGGAAAGGGTTCATTGCTTTCGACAACCGCCCTGATTCCCTTTTTCTGAAATACTTCTTTCATGCTTAAGTGCCCGCCATTTTTAAAAGCAGGGAAAAATCGCATGAGCTTTAGCCTTGAAACTGAATCCACCAGGGAAAAATCCAAAAGCCCGTCATCTACTTTTGAATTTGGGGATGCTTTCATACCGCCGCCATAATAAGACCCATTTGCGAAAATTGTTAGTAAAAAGTCCTTCTCCATATTAAAAGAATCATCTATTGTTATTTTGAGCCTGTATTTTTTCAATGATATAATTGCCGCCAGCACTCCAAGTACATATGTCATTGGTCCGGACAAAAGCGGAATCTTTCTGAATAACCGGCTTTTTAAAACTACCTCGGCATCAAAGCCTATGGAAGCAATATTTATAAAATACTTGTCGTTGAACTTGCCCATATCCACCAATGCAGAAGGGGAAACAGGAAGCACATCGATAAGGTCTACAGGATTGGTGCAGTTATAGAAGGACCTGACGGAGTCATTTCCAGAACCGCAGGGGATTATTCCAAGCTCTGCCTTAGAACCTGCAATGCCGTTGACAACCTCATTTAAGGTTCCGTCACCGCCAACAGAATAGAGACGTACCGGCCTATCATTCAGAATACACTCCTGAGCTAATTTTTTAGCGTGCCCAGGTGCTTCAGTAATTCTGATCTCATATGTTTGATTAAAGCCTTCAAATCTGTCTTTTATTTTATCTATCATTTTATAAGCCCTGCCCTTGCCGGCAACAGGGTTGACAATAAAAACATGATGCAAAACATATCACCTTCAATGTAATAATCTTACCACAATCGCTTTTTTGTAAAAAGTACGATGAGGAGATTTTACGACATTTTTAGATTATTTTCTGCTATAAAAAGAGCTTTTTGCTTTGCGGGACATGTACACTATTGCTAAAAGAATGCAAAATGTGGGAATATTAATTATAATCTTCATAATTGATAAGGCCCATAAGACTGTGATATTATTTTACTTGCCGGTATTTGATATCAAAACCGGACATTAATAAACTACATATTTTTATTCAACTCATATCCCTAAGCGGAGTGAGAATGGAGGTACATTATGGAAAAAGTCATTAAGCCCCGTATCAGTACGAGGCGCATCGCAGTGGCAGGCGTAATGTCTGCATTTTCAATTCTTTTATCACTTATTCCTTCTTTAGGGTACATCCCTGTTCCACCATTGCCAATAACCATAACAACCATGCACGTTCCGGTAATTGTTGCGGCAATTCTGGAAGGACCGGTAGTGGGGGCCATTGTAGGCATGATTTTTGGTTTGTCCAGCCTGTATACGGCAGCTACTATTTTTGCAGGACTTCCCACAGCATTCGTATTTTTAAATCCTCTGGTTTCGGTTATGCCGCGAATTTTGATAGGCATAGCTGCTCATTATGCCTATGTGAGTGCAAAAAAGCTTGTTAACAATCGCAGCGCAGGTATTGTTGTGGGCGCCATAGCAGGTACTCTCACCAACACAATTGGCGTTCTGGGGATGATTTACCTTTTGTATGCACAGCAATATGTGGACGCCGTAGTTAAGTCATCCGATTCATCGGTAGTTGTCACAAGTCTTTTTGCTTTTATATTCGGGGGAGTATCCGTTAACGTAATATTTGAAATATTATTGGCAGCCATTGTATCCTTGCCTGTAGTGACGGCACTTAACAGGATTTATAATGGCCGTGGTGGAAAATAGTACGAGAACACGTAAGTATTTTGCTGCTCCTGTTTTAAAAAATAGGAGCAGTCGCTTTTATATAAAACTTTATATAAGAAAAAAGTGTTGTATGTATAAAAAGTAAAGACAGATGGAGAGTAAGATAAATGGGACACGTAATAGGAATAGACATAGGAGGAAGCACCACTAAAATAGTAGGCCTTAATGAAGGAACTATTTTTAGCCCATTGCTTGTTAAGGCAACAGATCCCATATCATCAATCTATGGGGCATTCGGCAAGTTCCTCAATGAGAACAGGCTGACCCTGTCCGATGTTGAAAGGATTATGATTACCGGTGTGGGCTCCTCATTTATAAACGAAAAGATACTCGGCATTCCAACATATAAGGTGGGCGAGTTTCTGGCCACAGGCTATGGGGGATTATTTTTAAGCGGCCTTGAAAAAGCGGTTATTGTCAGCATGGGTACCGGTACGGCTTTTGTAATGGCTGAAAAAGGAAGAGCCATGCATTTAGGCGGTACGGGCATAGGCGGGGGCACTCTTCTGGGCCTTTCAAGCCTGACCCTTAATATCCGCAATTTCAACGACATTGTTGAAACTGCCAGGGACGGAGACTTAAAAAATGTTGACCTGTCCATAGGCGATATAACCCGGGATGAGATTGTGGGGCTTCCTCCGGACACAACTGCCTCTAATTTCGGGAAAGTCATTGATTTGGCTTCAAAAGCAGATGTAGCTCTGGGTATTATCAATCTTGTGTTCCAGTGCATCGGCGTTATGGCTGTATTTGCATCAAGGAATGAAAAAGTGGAAGATGTTGTGCTGACAGGCAACCTCACAATGGTGCCCCAGGCCAAAGCGGTATTTGACAGCCTGACAAAACTTCATAATGTCCGATTCCACATACCCACCCATGCCGAGTATGCAACTGCGGCGGGAGCTTCCTTAATAAGCCCTGATGGGCATGATGTGAAATCCATAGGTTAAATTAACGGGTAATCCATACGGGTTACCTGTTTTTGTATTAGCTTGCTGAAATTTTAGGCACAGAAATATTCAGAGATGGAAGAAAGATTTGGGGAAATACCGTAAAAAGAGAAATATTGCCGATTCATGCTTATTAAAATATCTGTTTTATTGTTTAGACGCAAATTAGTATACGCTTTCCACTTGCAGGCATAATGTGTATAATAATTGATAAATAGATTATAGGGTGAAGGTCATGTTCCGATGGTATGAGGAAGCAAAGTCAATATATGAACGTGATCCGGCTGCCAGAAGCGTATGGCAGGTTATTTTCCAATATTCTGGATATAAGGCTGTCAGAATGTACAGGATAGCCCACTGGTTCCATGTGCGCGGCTTTTATTTTATCGCCAGAGCCATATCCCAATGGGCGCGCCATAAAACCGGAATAGAGATACATCCCGGAGCCAAAATCGGAAAGTGTCTTTTTATAGATCATGGTATGGGTGTTGTTATAGGTGAAACCGCAGAGATAGGCGATTACTGCACAATCTACCACGGCGTTACCCTTGGAGGTACTGGAAAAGATAAGGGCAAAAAGCGCCATCCTACGGTGGGAAATAATGTTCTTATAAGCGCAGGGGCAAAAATATTGGGTCCCTTCAGGGTAGGGGATAATGCTAAAATAGGAGCAAATGCAGTTGTTTTAAGCGAAGTGGAGGAAGATACAACCGTTGTGGGTGTTCCGGGCAGGGCTGTAAAGCGTGCCGGACAAAAAATCCGCCAAAGCTTCGAACTTGACCAGATACATATACCTGACCCGGTATCCCAGGAACTGTGCAGATTAAGAAGTGAACTGGAGAAACTTAAAAATGACCTGTTGGATTATGAGAAAGAGTATCAGGAAATGAAGAGGCTTCTTGAATCATATGAAGCAAATAAGATAAACAAGGATAATGCCACCAATGATGGTGAAAAGGAGTAATGAACATATGAAGCTATATAACACATTGACAAGAAAAAAAGAAGAATTTGTACCATTAAGGGAAAACAAGGTGACAATGTATTCCTGCGGACCCACTGTCTACAATTATTTCCACATAGGAAACGCAAGGCCCTTTATAATCTTCGATACCTTAAGAAGGTTCTTAAGGTACAGAGGGTATGACGTAACTTTTGTTCAGAATTTCACCGACATAGACGACAAGCTCATTAACAAAGCCAGGGAGGAAGGCACAACAGTACCTGAGATAGCCGAACGCTATATCAGGGAGTATTTTGTTGACGCCGAGGGTCTTGGAATTGAAAAGGCCGATATCCATCCAAGAGCAACCGAAAATATACCTGAGATTATAGAATTCATCAAGATTCTCATTGATAAGGGCTATGCCTATGAGGTGGACGGCGATGTATATTTCAGCCCCAGAAAGTTTGAGGAGTACGGTAAGCTGTCCCACTACAATATTGAAGAGCTGGAGGCTGGCGCCCGCATAGGCGTGGATGAAAGAAAGAAGGATGCCATGGACTTTGCCCTCTGGAAGGCGCAAAAACCGGGAGAACCTGCATGGGACAGCCCATGGGGGCCCGGACGTCCCGGCTGGCACATTGAGTGCTCGGTTATGGCAAACAAGTACCTTGGTGATACAATCGACATCCACAGCGGCGGTGTTGACCTTATATTCCCTCACCATGAGAATGAAATTGCCCAGAGCGAGGCGGCAACAGGAAAGCCCTTTGCAAGATACTGGCTTCACAATGCTTTCCTTAATATTGACAATCAGAAGATGTCAAAATCCCTTGGCAATTTCTTTACAGTAAGGGAAGCGGCACAGCATTATGATTATGAAGTTATACGCTTCTTCATGCTGTCTGCCCATTACAGAAGCCCAATAAATTACAGTGCAGAGCAGCTTGAGCAGGCAGGAAATGCTCTTGAAAGGCTTTATGAATGCAAGAGAAATCTTGAATTCCTCCTTAAGAGTGCTGAAAATTCCGCAGATTCAGCTGAAAATCTTGATAAGCTTACTGTTTATAAAAACAAGTTTATAGAAGCAATGGATGATGACCTTAACACTGCCGATGCTATTTCAGCCATATTTGAACTTGTTAGGGAAATCAACGTACAGATTGCAAACGGCAATAAGGACAAATCCTTCCTGGAGGGTGCTCTTTCCCTGTTTAATGAGCTTACTGGTGTATTGGGCATTGTAAGAAAGAGCGAAGATACTCTGGAAGCTGAAGTTGAAAAGCTTATTGAGGAAAGGCAGCAGGCAAGAAAGGCCAAAAACTATAAGCTTGCTGACGAAATCAGGGATAAGCTTAAAGAGATGGGAATTGAGCTTCAGGATACACCAAATGGGGTTAAGTGGAAAAAGATATAAGTTTTCAGGGGAAAGCAAATGGCAAAGCTACGAAATAAATATGTATGCAGTGAATGCGGCTATGAGAGCAGCGGCTGGCTGGGCAAATGCCCGTCATGCCTTAAATGGAATACATTTATAGAGGAAGTCTATGAAGAGAATTCTTACGACAAGTCTTTGTCGCATGCACCCCTGCCTGCCTCAATTTCCCTGTCTGAAATAGAGAATATTGAGGTGTCCAGAATTGGAACAGGAAGCATGGAACTTGACCGTGTTCTTGGCGGAGGCATTGTTCCTGCTTCTCTTATTCTTATAGGGGGAGACCCGGGGATAGGAAAGTCCACCCTTATATTGCAGGTGTGCTCTAAAATAGCCGAAAAAGGCAAAGTAATATATGTTTCTGCCGAGGAATCTGCGGCTCAGATAAAGCTCAGGGCACAGCGGCTTGGAGCGGTAAATTCAAATGTTTACCTGCTTTCCGAAACCTCCTATGAGAGGGTGGAAGCCATAATTGAAAGGGACAAGCCCGACTTTCTTGTTATCGACTCCATACAGACTATTTATTCGGAGAAGCTTACCTCGGCTCCCGGAAGTGTAAGCCAGGTAAGGGATGTCACAAGCCACCTTCTCAGGATTGCCAAGAAAAAAGGCATAACGGTATTTATTATAGGCCATGTAACAAAGGAAGGAGCGCTTGCCGGCCCCCGTGTATTGGAGCATATGGTGGATACGGTTCTCTACTTTGAGGGGGAACGCCATCAGGGATTCAGGATACTCAGGGCAGTTAAGAACAGGTTTGGTTCAACCAATGAAATTGGAATTTTTGAAATGGATTCAAACGGCCTTAAAGATGTGTCCAATCCCTCAGGAATAATGATTGAAGACAAAAGCCGGGATCAGGCAGGCTCAGCCATTGCAGGCATTATTGAAGGCACCAGGCCGATTCTGGTGGAAATTCAGGCCTTAATCTGCGCTACAAGCTTTGGAATGCCCAGAAGACAGGCTACCGGAATGGACTATAACCGGCTTTCCATGCTCATGGCTGTTCTTGAAAAAAAGATGGGCATGCAGCTTCACACCTTTGACGCATACCTTAACGTAGCTGGAGGTTTTAAGATAATTGAACCTGCAGCCGACTTAGGAGTTGTATTGGCTATTGCCTCAAGTTTCAGAAATATTCCCATAAGGCCTTCAACAGTTGTATTCGGCGAGGTTGGGCTTACGGGTGAGGTTCGCCAGGTAAGTCAGATGGACAAGCGTATTACAGAAAGCCTTAGAATGGGCTTCAGACGCTTAATTGTTCCTGAGCAGAGAAAAGATATATTATCTAATTTTGGGGGTTCAGCTGAAATAATAACGGTATCAACCGTGGAACAGGCTATTGAGGCAGCATTCTAAGGAGAATAATCGGTTTCTCAATACATCTTAGGTTTTGAAGACGAGTTTAAATTTAAATATTTAAAGACTTGAATTAAAAACTAATAAGAGACTATAAGAGATAAGAGACAAATGGGAGATAAAAATAAGAAAAGGCTTCAACAATAAGTTTAAGCCAGTACAAATAAACAGTATTGTAAAATAATAAGTTGTTTAGATATGTACCCTGCGGAATTATACCGCAGGTTTTTATTTACCTTAAGCTGAATTTTCCAAGGAGTCTTAGCCTGTCAAGCTCCTTGATGATTATGTCATAGAGGTTCAGGTCAAGATTGTTGCATAAGGACGCCAGATAGAAAAGATGACTCCCTATTTCTTTTTCAAGGTGGTCTCTGCAATCGGGGCATAACTCCCCTTCAAGATGGGAGCTTAAAGAATTATTGATGTTGTCCAGCCCTGCGTCCTCAGGGAAATCTTGCTTATGGGCATTTACCTGTATGCAGCCGCAGTGGGTAACAGCTTTTGAGAGCGCTCTGTTAATACGTGCATTTGAAGTGTCCAGCTTGGTCATTCCGTCAAGAATGCTTTTGTTGCGGATTAATAGCTCAGATACGGCGTATTGGAAGTCATCAATGGCGGTATCTTTTATTTTTCTCATGGCATATCACCCTGCTGTATTTTTGCTTGCCTTAATTATATTTACAGTTTTGCCAACTTGTCAACGGGTCCTTGACGTATAATTTTTGGTATGTTATCATTCACTTACAGTCGAATAATGTAACCTTATCAAGAGAGGTGGAGGGATTGGGCCCGATGAAACCCGGCAACCAGCTTATAAAGCAATGGTGCCAATTCCCGCAGGAGTAATCCTGACAGATGAGGGGCTTATGTTAACGGTCTCTTCATGGAAGAGATTTTTTTATTCTGGGAAAAATATTGGAAAAAGAGCTCCTGTAAAAAAGGAAAGGAGAGTAATATGAGCAGGAAATTATTTACTTCGGAATCTGTTACCGAAGGTCATCCAGACAAGATTTGCGACAACATATCAGACAGCATTTTGGATGCCATTATTGCCAAGGACCCATATGCCCGAGTTGCCTGTGAAACTGCGGTTACAACGGGTATGGTTCTGGTCATGGGAGAAATCACGACAGAATGCTATGTGGATATTCCGAAAATTGTCAGGGAAACCATTCGTGATATAGGTTATGACAGGGCTAAATTTGGTTTTGATTGTGACACATGTGCGGTAATTACCTCCATTGACGAACAGTCAGAGGATATTGCCCTTGGTGTAAATGAGGCTCTGGAGCATAAGCTTAATATGATGGATGAGGGAATTGAGGCAATCGGTGCGGGGGATCAGGGTATGATGTTCGGCTATGCCTGTGACGAAACCCCTGAGTATATGCCAATGCCCATTTCCCTTGCCCACAAGCTCACCGAAAGGCTGACCTGGGTGAGGAAAAACGGAAAACTGGACTACTTAAGACCCGACGGCAAGAGCCAGGTTACTGTTGAATATGATGGGGACAAGCCTGTCAGGGTGGACACAATTGTTGTTTCAACCCAGCATGGGCCTGAGGTGACTCATGATAGAATTGAAAAAGATATTATAGAAAATGTTATAAAGCCTGTTATACCAAAGGAATTGCTGGACGACAAAACCCGCTTCTTCATTAATCCCACAGGCCGCTTCGTAATTGGCGGACCCCAGGGTGACTCTGGTCTTACAGGAAGAAAAATAATAGTGGATACCTATGGCGGAATGGGTAGGCATGGCGGCGGAGCCTTTTCAGGAAAGGATCCCACCAAGGTGGACCGTTCAGCAGCCTATGCGGCAAGATATGTGGCAAAGAATATCGTAGCTGCAGGGCTTGCAAAGAGAGTTGAGGTTCAGCTTGCTTACGCAATAGGTGTTGCAAGGCCCGTTTCAATAATGATTGATACATTTGGAACCGGCGTAATTCCGGAAGAAAAGATTTCTCAAATTGTTTCAGAGAGCTTTGACTTAAGACCTGCCGGAATTATTAAGATGCTTGACTTAAGAAGACCTATCTACAGAAAAACAGCGGCCTATGGCCATTTTGGCAGAAATGACCCCGATTTCACATGGGAAAGACTCGATAAGGTTGAACTGTTGAGGGAAAAAGCAGGATTAAGATAACAGGGATTAATATCATATTAATTTAAGGGCAAGGATTATCCTTGTCCTTTTGTATACTTAACAGATAGGCTTTCCAAAACATATGATGAGTATATGAAAGCATAAGGCCCGGGGGCACATATGGAGACTTTTCTTCTGACTATCCTGTCCATACTTGCTTTTATAGGCATCGCCTGGCTTGTTTATTCAATATATTATTATTCCAAGACAAAGACTTTGGATGCCGGATACAAGCTAATACTTCTTGTGCCAGAGAACTCGGAATCAAAGCTTGAAGGAATAATCCGCAGAATATATCTTGAAAAGATACCTGAAAAGCTTATGACTGACGGAAAGGTATACCTTGTAATTCATGCCGGTAATAATGAAACCGTTAAAATAGCCAATACCCTGAAAAAGATGTACCCTTTAGAGGTGTTGCAGGATTCCGGCGGAGTATTGTATGATATCCTTAATAGAAATTAACTGCTTTTGATAACAGGTGTAAGTATTGGAACAAATTACCGGAGTCATCAAGTCAATTCGCTATAAAAATGAAAAAAACGGTTATACGGTATGTGAGCTTAAAAGTGAAAATTCCCACATTACCATGGTAGGAATAATGCCCCATATCACAGTTGGTGAAAACATTGTGGCAAAAGGGGCATTTGTCAGTCATGCAGATTATGGCCGCCAGTTTAAGGTGGAGGACATGGAAAGAAGAAAACCCACCCGGGAAGATGAAATAAAGGAATATCTCTCAAGCGGTTTTATCAAAGGGCTTGGCCCTGCAACAGCTAAGATTATTGTTGACACTTTTAAGGAAAAAACCTTTGAAATATTCTTAAAAGAACCTCTCCGTCTTTCGGAAATAAAAGGAATATCTCCCGACAAGGCTCTATTCTTTGGACAAGCCTTCGTTGAGCATGAAAGCATAAGAAGCATAACAATGATGCTTCAAAAGTACAATGTGCCTTCAAACATTGCGGATAAAATTATAAAAAGGCTTGGGGCAAATGCTGAAGAACTAATACGAAGCAATCCCTATATTCTTTTAGACAAAAGCATTGGTTTTGATTTTTCGGTGTGTGACAAGCTTGCTGCCTCCCTTGGTGTTGAACCATACAGCAAGGAAAGGCTTAAATCCGCACTTCTGTATATTCTCAATGCGTCTTGTGCTGAAGGCAATACATTCATTCTAAAGGATGAATTATTTAAAAAGGCAGAAAAGCTTACGAAGGCAGAACAGGAATATATTCTTGACGCCTTTGACGCGCTGAACCTTGAAGGCAGAATCTTTATTGAAAAAAGGTTTCCTGATAGGGTTTACACCGATACCCTTGCCGAAGCTGAGCGGTATTGTGCATGGAAGCTGGAAGCATTAAAGAATAGGACTGTACATTCGCTTTTTGAGGATGCTGATGAATTAATAAGGCAATATGAAGAGGAAAACGATATTTTTCTGGATGATATCCAGAAAGAAGCAGTAAAATGTGCCCTTTCAAAGGGAATATGCGTTATTACCGGCGGCCCCGGAACAGGAAAAACCACCATTATAAAAACTCTTATTTACCTTTTTAATGCCAGGGGGCTTTCGGTGACTCTTGCTGCGCCCACAGGAAGAGCGGCGAAACGTATCAGTGAAACCTCGGGCTGGGAGGCAAAGACAATCCACAGGCTACTTGAGGTTGGCTATAATTACGAAGACGAAGAGAATCCCTATTTCTTCAGGGATGAGGACAATCCTCTTTCAGCCGATGTCATTATAGTAGATGAAGCCTCCATGATTGATATTGTCATGATGAGCGCTCTTTTAAGGGCTTTTCCGGAAGGTGCGCGCTTAATACTTGTGGGGGATGCGGACCAGCTTCCGTCTGTTGGACCGGGCAAGGTGCTTTCAGATATTATTGACAGCGGAAGATTCCCTGTAATAAAGCTTAAGACCATTTTCAGGCAAATGGAAGAAAGCCTCATTATCACCAATGCCCATCTTATAAATCAGGGGCTTGTTCCATCAGTCAACAATGAAGAGGGAGACTTTTATTTTATACAAAAACTGAGCGGAAAAGATACGGCAAATACAGTGGTTGAGCTTTGCATGCGCATTATACCTGAACGCTTTGGTTTTGACCCGTTAAGAGACATTCAGGTTTTATCGCCCATGCGTAAGGGGGATACAGGAGTAAACCGGCTTAACGAGCTTTTACAGCAGAACCTTAACCCCGAGCAGGAAAATAAGCCTCAGATAATTGCGGGAGGTACGGTATTCCGTACCGGGGACAGGGTTATGCAGATTAAAAATGACTATACCATGCCCTGGACCATGATGGATGATAACGGCGGATGGATTGATGGGCTGGGGGTATATAACGGCGATATAGGAATTGTCATAGATATTGATACACGGTCAGAGATACTAACGGTTCGGTTTGACGACAACAGAACATGTGAATATCGTTTTGACCAGTTGGACAATCTTGAGCACGCATATGCCATTACAGTCCACAAAAGCCAGGGAACAGAGTTTCCGGCGGTGGTTGTCCCCCTTTATGGAGTGCCGGGAGCTTTGGCCTGCCGAAACCTTCTATATACAGCAGTTACCAGGGCGAAGAAACTTGTGGTGCTGGTAGGAAGCCCCGACTTAATGGAGAAAATGGTTCGGAATATCAACGGGAAAAAAAGATACTCAGGTCTTAAGGAGCGATTGGGTGGAAAAATCAATTGATACTCCAGGCTTTGCTGAAAAGCTTATAAGGCTGATTTACCCGGCAAAATGCATGGTATGTGATGAAATCATTAATGAGGATTCAGAAGTCTACCTGTGTGAAACCTGCTACCGGCTTCTTCCCCGCTGCGGCAGGGGATTTTTTAAGACACCCAACATACCATATGTCGATGGTCTTTTTGCCGCCTTTTATTATGAGCATGGCATTGATGAGGCAATTCAAACCATGAAGTTTAAGTATCATCCCAGACTTTCGGCAACATTTGCCTTTCTTCTTGCAGAAGAGCTTATGAAGGAGGCTATACTTCCTGATATTGATATAATTTTGCCGGTTCCTATGCATTCTTCCAAAAAACGACAAAGGGGATACAATCAGACTGAGCTTCTGGCAAAAGAATTGTCTAAGCTTCTTAATATTCCAATGGACAACAATATTCTTAAAAAGTTGAGAAAAACCCGTCCCCAGAGCCTTTTAAAAAGAGAAGAAAGGCTGAAAAATATGGATGATGCATTTGGTATAGCAAATAAAGATGCGGTAAAAAGTAAAAACATCCTGTTAATTGACGATGTAACAACAACTGGAACAACCCTTAACCAGTGTGCTAAAATATTAAACAATCATTGTTCGGGCAGAATTTACGCAGCCGTTATAGCTATTGCCGAAAAATGACGATATAATAAGTGGAAGACTATTCGGGAGGGGGCATAATATGCCTGAATTAAAGAATTGCCGAAGATGCAAAAGAATTTTTATGTATGCTATCGGCCCTCAAATTTGTGAAGCATGCAAGAAGCTTGAAGAAGAAGAATTTGAAAGGGTCAGGCAGTTTTTGAAGGAATTTCCCGGCGCCACCATCCAAGAGGTATCCAAAGAGACCAATGTTTCAACGCAGCTCATCTATAGGTTTTTGAAAGAGGGGCGAATTGAGGTTGCGGATAACAGCCCAATTGCTTTGCAGTGTGAAAGCTGCGGAGTCAGAATAAACAGCGGGCGTTTTTGCGTAAACTGTTCCAAGAGGATAGCAAATGAAATGATCAATGCTGGCAGGTCCTTGAAGGAATCTCTTAAGGATTATGATGAAAAGGAAAATGAAGGCGGCTTAAGGTATCTCCATGGCGTGCGAAAGGATGAGTCAATCAGGAGAGACTTTAAGAGGAAATAAATATGGGAAATTTTCCTGCCCTGTTAAGAAGCCTGAAATATGTGACGATATACTTAAAGACAACCCTTACTATTCATATGTAAAAGTATCCAAGTATCTAAAAGTACGAAAGACTAGTGCGCTGGAATTCAGGCGAAAGCTATTATAAATAGGAGTGGGATTGGAAATGAAAATTTGGGGAAGTATTCCCAAGGTGTCAGGCATCTATGGTGATTCAGCAAAAGTTGACAAGGCAGCTAAGGTTAACGTGACATCATCCAAAAAAGATGAACTGACAATTTCAACTATTGCCAATGATTTTAACGTTGCCTTGAAAGCTTTAAGACAAGTGCCTGATGTAAGAGAGGATAAGGTTAACGAAATTCTTAAGAAAATGGAGAGGGGCCAATACAAGGTAACCTCCGAAGACGTAGCAAAAAAAATTCTTGGCTTGAAATAAAGCCATGAAAAAAGCTTTGGAAACAAAGTCAGAACATTGAAGGGATAACCGAAGGTTATCCTGATTTTATTTTATGCCGATATATATTTTAGAATTATGGCCGCAGGAGTTGAGGACATGGCTGATAAAGCGCTGGTAGAAAATCTTATAAAGGTAATGCAATATGAGTATAAAGCATATTCAGCCGTATTGGAAATCGGGATAAAAAAGACTGATTGCCTTGTTAGTAATGATGTAGAAGGAATATCAGATATCACCGAAGAGGAAAAGAAGGTAGCTGAAAAAACCAGCCAGCTAAGTAAGGCAAGGGAAGAGATAGTGCGGCAGATATGCAATGAACTGGGTGAGGACTATAAAACCTTTACCATGTCTAAGCTTGAGGAAAAGGTGGACGAGCCCTATAAAACACAGCTTAAAGATGTGGGCAAAAAGCTTTCAGAGGTAGTAAAAAAGCTTTCTGACCGCAATGACATAAACCGAAAGTTAATTGAAAATGCGCTAAAATATATAGATTTCAATATTCAGCTTCTTTCATCTCCGCAGCCTGAGGCTACGACATACGGAAAAACAGGCGATGAAGTTTCAAGTAAAATGAAAAGAAGCATGATTGACTTCAAATATTGAAAAACAGGTGAATGAGTATGAATTTTGGTTTAGGAGCGGCGGTATCGGGCTTGCGGGCCAACCAGAAGGCCCTTGAGGTAACAGGACATAATGTTGCAAACTTGGGCACAGTGGGTTATTCACGGCAAAGTGCCATTATGGCTTCTTCTGTACCCCGCCAAATTGGCAACTGGGTAGTCGAGATGGGAGTAGATGTACAGGAAATTCGCCAGATTCGCCATCTCTTTAATGACAATATATACCGTACACAAAGCAATAACCTTGGATATTGGGAAACCAGAAACAAGGCTATCGAAGATCTTCAGCAAATTTTGGGCGAACCTTTGACGAAGGGGTTCCAGGCAGCACTGAATAATTTCTGGGACGCATTCCAGGAACTCAGCAAGGCACCTGAAAGTCTTACTATTCGTGCCCTTGTTAAACAGCGCGCAGATTCACTTGTTAATTACCTCAATCATGTAGGAAGCCAGCTCAATAAGCTTCAGGCGGATCTCAACAACGAACTGAAGCTGCGTATTGAAGAAGTAAATGAAATAACCGAAAAGATAGCTGAACTTAATGTAAAAATTATGAGCGCGGAAGCGGCAGGAAATAAGCCCAATGACTACTATGATCAGCGAAACCTTCTGGTAGACAGGCTTTCAACCCTTTTGAACGCTGAAACCTACCTTAACGTTGATGGAAGCATGGATATACTTGTGGGCGGTCATTATCTGGTAAGCAGGGGAGAGTATTACGAGCTCGCTGCAGTTCCCAACGCTGATTTGTCCCATTTCTACAAACCGGTGCTTAGAACCACTGCAGGGGATATAGACCTGGAGGTTGGTCAGGGCATAATAAGGGGTCTATTGGAAGCCCGTGGTGAGGTAAACGGCGCAAAAGGAAACTACGATAACGGTACCCCCAATACAACTGCCGATATTACGATAGCCATAGACGCGTCAGATACCAGCGGCAGCTATCTTAACAATGTCAGAAATCAGGTAAATAACCTCATAAATGATCTTAAAAGCCGAGGCCTTGACTATAACATAAGGCTTGTAGTCTATGGAAATGAAGCGGATCCTGCAGATCCATTGGTTATTACCAATTGCGGCAAGGATATTGATTTGCTGCTAGACGGAATACCAACAACACCCAGCAGCAATAATGCCAATAATTTTGAAAAAGTAGTAAATGCGATAGCCGGACATAATTACCCTAAAGATGCCAACAAATATTTATTGGTATTTACAAACGAAAGCATAAACGGCGATGAAGAGCTGACAGACGATACAACTTTCTCAAATTACCTGTCCAAACTTCAAAGTCTGGGTATGACAGTATCGGTGGCAACCGATCCGGCATATCACACTGTCGGTAATGGAACTGAAAAAGGATGGAATTATCTTACTGAAAACACCGGCGGTAAATTATATACCCTGGATGGAACCACAAACTTCCAGAGTCTGTTTGAAAACATATCATCAGATATTAACTTGGATGTAAATACAAAAATGGCTTCCATTCCAGATAATCTCAATATTATTTCCTCAGTAAGAAAGCAGCTTAATGCATTGATTAATATAATGGCCAGAGAAGTAAACAGGATCCATTCTTCTGGAATAACTCTGAATGGAAACGCAGGCGGCAATTTCTTTGAAGCCATTGAAGGCAGCCGCCCGATGGAGCTTGGCAATATCAAGTTAAGCGATGATTTGAAAGATGTTAATAATATAGTTGCAGGTTTTGAGGATGCCAACGGAGATAACAGAATAGCCCTTCTTATAGCCGACCTTAGAAATAAAGACCTTATGAGGGGCAATGGAAAGGTACTGAGCCTTGATACTTATTACCAGTACATAATTTTGCAGGTAGGCAATAAGGGATATGAAGCTCAGACCATGGTGGAAAGCTATCAAAACCTGGTAAAACAGGCCGATGATATCCGCCAGTCTGTCATGGGTGTCTCCCTGGATGAGGAAATGACCAATATGATTAAATTTAAATACGCATATAACGCAAACTCCAAGGTAATTAATGTTGTAGATCAGATGCTTGAGACAATCTTGTTCAGACTTGGAGCTTAAAGATTAAGGCTCTTTAAACGAAAGGAATGGTGAAGATACATGAATAACACCACCTTTATGGGATTGGAAATTGCACTGCGCGGCCTTTACTCCTCTCAGAGAGGTTTGGCCAACGTTTCTCATAATGTAGACAACATAAATACTCCCGGTTATGCCAGGCAGGTAATTAATCAGACTGCTGCCCGCCCCCTTCTTGTGGCAAGTGGTGCAGGAATGCTTGGCATGGGTAGTGACGTTGTTAGTGTAGATCGTGTAAGAGATACATATCTGGATGAAAAATACTGGAGCGAATCAAAATATTATGGGGAGTGGCTGGTTAAGGCAACCATTATTGAGGAGATGCAGGCCATTTACAATGAACCCAGTGATACAGGCTATACCAAGATAATAAGCGACTTTTTCAATGCTCTTCAGACATTGTCCACAGACCCTTCAAGTGAGGCTACCAGAGCAATGGTAATGGAGAGAGGCAAGGCTGTCGCAAAATATTTTAACAGTGTTGCAACCCACTTTGACCATATGCAGGAAGATCTGAACAATATGGTATATTCCAAGGTGGAGGAAATTAACAACCTTGCAGATCAGATAAGGGAACTGAATCTGCAGATATATAACTTTGAGGTAATGGGCAATAAAGCCAATGACTTAAGAGACAGACGAGATTATCTGGTGGACAAGCTTTCACGACTGGTAAATATAGAGGCGTATGAAGTTCAGACAGGCCTTAAGCTGCCTAACGGTGAACCGGAAACACGGTTTATGGTAACAATCAGCGGCAAGGCTTTGGTAGACCACGATAATGTAGTCCATCTTAAATGTGAGGCCAGAACAACCAACCTTAATGCAGAGGATATCAATAACCTTTATGAGGTTTCCTGGGAGGATGGAAATAAGGTAAATATCAAATCCGGTGAACTTAAAGGTTATCTCGATATGAGGGATGGCAATGATGGAATGGTGGGCTTAAATGGCGAAAAAAGCCCCGAGTACAAAGGAATCCCATACTACCAGAGAAAAATGAACGAATTTGTACGGGTTTTTGCCATGGCCTTTAATGAAGGAATTATATATAATGGCCAAACAAAGACATATGAGGACGGCAAAGGTCATGCCGACGGCTACGTGCTGTATCCGGATACTAATGACACAAAGGCGCCGGATATAGGTATCCGATTCTTTACGATGCTTGGAGAAGACGGAAAGCCCATGAGCAGCGAAGCTTTCATAGCTCTGATGCGTGGAGCCGGAAAACCGGATGGACAGGAAATTGATGAATTTTTAGATATATCTGACCTGACAATAGACCAAATACAAGCAGGATATGCATTTATAACTGCCAGAAACTTCTCCATAAGCTGGGACATTGAGAGTGACCCTACAAATAATATTGCTGCAACTGACACTGAGGGTGAAGTATCCAACAATAAGAACCTTCTGGAAATTATGAAATTGCGCCATAATCCATACATGTTTATGGAAGGAACTCCCGAGGATTATATTAAAACCCTGGTTTCCAGCATGGGTGTTGATGGTCAGCAATTTACCCTGTACATGGAGATACAGGAAAACATAATGATCCAGCTTGAAAACCGGCGCCTGTCGGTATCGGGAGTCTCGCTGAACGAGGAAATGATTAATTTGGTTAAATATCAGCAGATTTATGGAGCGGCAGCTAAGATGATACAGACATACAGTGAGGTTCTGGATGTGCTTGTAAACCGCCTCGGCATTTAATAGCCTAGTCTTTGTTGAGGAGTGTGTAATTTATGAGAATAACTAATAATATGCTTATAAACAATATGATGCTGAATCTTTCAAATAATCTGAACAGGACTCAAAAATATCAGCATCAGCTGGCAACAGGCAAAAAAATACGCATACCTGCCGATGATCCAATTGTGGCATCAAAATCACTTAAATTAAGGACAGATGTTGCCGAAGTTCTGCAGTATAAGCGCAACACTGAAGATGCAATATCATGGATGGACATTACCGAGTCTACCATGAAGCAGATGACGGAAGTAGTACACCGTTTCCGTGAACTCACCAACCAGGCTGCCAATGGAACAAATACTCCGGAAGAGCTTCAGAAAATTAAAGCCGAAACTGAGCAGCTGAAAAAGCAGATTATAAATTTGGCCAATGCCACTTACGCAGGGCGCTATATTTTCTCAGGCTTCAAGACCGATAAGCCTCTTCTCAATGAAGATGGTGAATTTAACATAGATATTGACAATGATGAACAGCTCATGTATGAAATAGGCATAGGCGATTACATTAACGTCAATGTGCCCGGAAGCGATCTTTTCAATAATGGTGCGGCTGCTACCGCAGGAAATCCTTCTGAGGTACCTCCGATACCTCCTACTAAGAGTGCCTTTGTAGATGTTTTTGACCAGGTCATGACAGCAATGGACAATGATGACAAAGAAGCTTTGTCAAGCCTTCTTGGAAATATAGACGAACAGCTTAATAACCTTTTAAGAGTACGGGCAGGCCTTGGTGCACGCATGAATCGTGTTGAGCTTACAGCGAATCGCCTGGATGATGATAATGTTAATTTTACCAATCTTATGAGCAAGAATGAAGACGTTGATATAGCTGAAGCAATAATGAATCTTATGAATGAAGAAAATGTATATAGAGCATCCCTTGCAACAGGTTCCCGCGTTATTCAGCCTTCCCTTGTTGATTTCTTAAGATAAAATGGGGCAAAATAAGGTTTAGTATTTATGGAGGAGCTTTTATGGAACTTAAAACCGCACAGTTTGGTGTAATAAACATTGGGGAAGATGAGCTTATTAATTTTCCCATGGGTATTCCCGGTTTTGAAAATAATAAAAAATTTGTCCTTATCGGCAATGATCCTGCCGCTCTCTTTTTCTGGCTCCAGAGTGCGGAGGATCCCAATCTCTGCTTTGTTGTGACTGACCCCTTTTCCATATATCCCAATTACTACGTTGATGTAGACGATGATGATGTTAACTTCCTTGAAATCACTGATTCCGGCAACGTAATGACTCTTGCAGTTGTCGTAATACCTGAAAAAATTGAAGAAACCAGGGTAAACTTGAAGGCTCCCATATTAATAAATGTGGAGAAAAAGATTGGAAAGCAGATTATCCAAAAGGATGAAAGCCTTCCTATCCGTTATTACCTGTACCAGAATTGATAGCTATGGTCTGTTGATTATTATGAACATTTGCAGGGGAATCTAATTTTTACTAAATGTTTTTACTTGGCAGATTTGACCCCGGTGTAAGTTAGGAGAGGTAATATGCTTGTATTAACGAGGAAAAAAGGTCAGGCAATAATAATCGGCCATGATATAGAAATATCCATTATAGATGTTCAGGGGGACCAGGTCCGTATAGGCATTAATGCCCCTAAAAGCGTGTCCATTCACCGCAAGGAGATTTACGAAGAAATAAGGAATGAGAATCTCTCGGCTGCAACAGTCAAGGGACTAGATATTAATGAGTTAAATAAGACCTTTGAAAGTAAAGGGAAGGAAAAATAAGAGCAGGAGGAATAAAGTATTCCTCCTGTTTCACTATGTTTATTTATATTTTTAATACTGTTATGTATGTTCTGGCAGTGAATATGAAATGAACATTTTGGTAACCAAAATGATGCTGGAGGCAGAAATAAAATCTGTCTTTTATTATTAGGTTTTATAATAAATGTTGGGGTACCGGAAGCAAAACAACTAAAATTGCTTCGGACTCCAGCATTTTTTTTTAATAATAAGAGCATGGAGTTGGAATCTCTAGTAAAATGAAGTTGCTCAGACCACATTTTAAAAGGAGATTTAAACCATGCTCAATATTAATTATACGCAAGAATTGATTGGATTAAAAGATGTAACTCTTACCTCGGTAGAAAGAAATGAAAATAGTTTGCATATTCATATTAAGATGAACCGAAAAGTACATTTATGTCCACGGTGTCATAAGGCCACAGACAAAATCC
>JAAYAD010000017.1 GCA_012719545.1 Clostridiaceae bacterium | reverse complement strand
TTATTATTTTTTCAAGGCTTGCACGTATCTTTTTTTCGTGTTATCTTACACTTAGTCGTTTCCATTTGTAGGTTTTTTCCTTTTTTAAACCTACCAGAGGTCTTTCAGGTCTCATTTCTTTCATACTAAGTTAACAGAGCCAATTGTCAGACATTTTCCATTTATTCATCTCTATATTATTTCAATTTTTTCATTTCCTCCTATTAAATAACGCTTAAGTATTGGTTACGTGATTGTTTCATAATTATGTCAATCATGTAAGAATGGGTAAAAAGCGCTTTGCTAGCAACCTTTCTTTGGTTATGCCACCAAAATTACGTTAAATTTTTTATGGAAAACATATATTTGATTATGTTTTCTATTCACAAACTGACAATTTATGATATAATTCTTTGTATACAGATATTTATCCATTTTTTTTGTTGTTGAGGAGGTTATTTATGCGGGCCACCGGATACGTGAGAAAACTTGATTCTTTGGGAAGAATAGTACTTCCTAAGTCCTTGAGAAAGGAACTTAAAATAAGCGAAGGCGACGACATTGAAATGTACGTTGATGAAGATGGCAATGTTGTACTTGACAAATATGTTCCAAGATGCGTATTTTGTGATGTTGCCAAGACCGATGTAATTAATTTTAAAGGCAAGATTATTTGCAGAGATTGCCTTAATGATATGTAAATCTTGTGTTAATTAGAATAAGGCAGGTTACGGCGGTATTTCCCGCCGTATTTTTTTGAAATATAATTATTAATGTATTATATAGAACGCTGGAATTCCGGAGGGTTGCCTATGAAAATCCGTGAATTGACTGAAGAACTTGAAGAGAAAAATCTTTCAGAGTTCGCTTGTACCAACAGACGGAGCAAAGGCAGACTTCATGCTGAAGAAAAGTGTGATATCCGCACAGATTTTCAGCGGGACAGGGACAGGATAATTTATTCCAAAGCTTTCAGAAGACTCAAGCATAAAACGCAGGTCTTCATATCGCCTGAAGGTGACCATTACAGAACACGACTTACCCATACTCTGGAGGTATCCCAAATTGCAAGAACCATTGCAAGGGGATTAAGGCTGAATGAAGATTTAACAGAGGCCATAGCCCTTGGACATGACCTTGGACATACTCCCTTCGGACATGCAGGAGAGAGAGTATTAAATGAGCTCTGCTCCTTTGGCTTTAAGCATAATGAGCAGAGTGTCAGGGTTGTTGAATATCTTGAGAAGGAAAGAAAAGGCCTTAATTTGACTTTTGAAGTGCTGGATGGCATAAGATGCCATACGGGAGAGGCACTTCCTTCCACTCTTGAAGGGCAGATTGTCCGATATGCAGATAAAATAGCCTATATTAATCACGACATCGAAGATGCCATCAGGGGAGGAGTAATCAGTGAAAGTGATATTCCGGCAGCCTGTTCTGAAATTCTGGGCAATACCTCATCACGGCGAATCAATAATATGGTTGTTAATATTATAGAAAACAGTGCCGATGGAAAAGGCATAAGAATGAGCAGTGAATTCCAGCAAGCTACAAACGAGCTTAGAAGTTTTATGTTTGAAAAGGTTTATATTGGCTCAATAGCTAAAAAAGAAGAATCTAAGGCAGAGAGAATGATAAAGGAGCTCTTCTTGTATTTTCTTAACAATCCAAAAGAGCTTCCTTTAGATTATCAGAATCACATTGAAACCGATGGAGTTGAACAGGTGGTTTTAGATTATGTTGCAGGAATGACGGATCGTTATGCGGTAAGGAAATTCCAGCAGATTTTTGTGCCTGTATCATGGCTGAATTGATGATTCAGTAATAAATGCTATTTTGGCTTTGCAACAGGGTATATTTATGCAAAGCCCTATTTGTGTTTAATGCTGTTATACATGAATTGCCACATATGGCAACATATATATTGAATAATTATTTACTATATCGGAAGGAAAAAAAGACAATATGTCGAATAATATTGCTATGAGGTTGCTATATGTTGTATCCTGAGGAGATTATCGAAGAAGTCAGGCTTCGCAACGATATTGTTGATGTAGTTTCCGGATATATAAAGCTGGAACGCAAAGGTAAAAGTTATTTTGGCTTGTGCCCATTTCATAATGAAAAATCTCCGTCTTTTTGCGTTGAGCCTACGAAACAGTTCTTTTACTGCTTTGGCTGCAATAAAGGTGGATCAGTTATACAGTTCATTATGAACATCGAGCATCTGGAGTTTGTGGATGCATTGAAATTTCTGGCAGACAGGGCTGGAATCCAGCTTCCTGAGCCGGAGGATTCCAATGAAAGAGAAAAGGCAAAAATACGCAAGGACATTCTGGAGATTAACAGAGAAGCTGCACGGTTTTTTTATTCATTTCTTGCCGGCAGTGAAGGTTTGAAAGCACAGGCTTATTTAAAAAGCCGCGGTCTTGCTGAAGGAACAATTCGACAATTCGGGCTGGGGTTATCTCCAAATGGCTGGAGCACTTTAACGGACCATCTGTTGTCTAAGGGAGCATCAAGTGACCTGTTGTTAGCATCGGGACTATCAGTTAAGTCCAAAAACGGCGGTCTTATCGACCGATTCAGGAACAGAATAATGTTTCCCATTTTTGACATCAGAGGTAACGTAATTGGTTTCGGGGGAAGGGTTATAGATGGTTCAGGACCCAAATATGTGAACTCTCCGGACACCCCCGTATATGACAAAAGCCGTGAACTTTATGGTCTTAACTTTGCAAGAAAGAGCAAAAGCAAGCGTTTGTTGCTGCTGGAAGGATATATGGACGTCATATCCCTCCATCAGGCAGGAATCGATTATGCCGTAGCGTCTTTGGGGACAGCTTTGACCCAAATGCAGGCCTGGATTTTAAAGAAGTATTCCGAGGAGATAATAATTGCGTATGACGCTGACTCGGCAGGACAAAGAGCGACCTTGCGCGGACTTGATATTCTTGAAAAAGCGGGGTGTAATGTAAGAGTCCTTATAATACCGCAAGGCAAGGATCCTGATGAATATGTGAGAAATTATGGCCCTGAAAAGTTTAAGAACCTTATAGAAGGGGCAATATCTCTGTTAGACTATAAAATCAGGGTTCGGAAAAACATGCATAATTTGGATACTGTTGAAGATAAACTAAAGCTGCTGAACAGTATTGCCGATATTTTAGCTGCCCATGACAACCAAATAGAGCGTGAGTTATACTCCAAAAGTTATGCAGAGCAATACGGCATTTCTCTGGAAGCTCTCCAGAGTGAGATCATGAAGAGAATGAGAGGAAGGCAAGTGCCTGAGAATAAGAGGGTCGATACTGCTGCCGTTAATCTGCCCCGTATTGATAAAAGATATGGTGAATCGGAGTATATGCTGCTGGTAATGCTCTGTAACGAAAATCGCCTGTATCCTAAAGTGGTGTCACAGTATGGAATTGACTCCTTTATGGATGAAGGGGCGAAAAAAATTGCAAAAAGGCTTTACGAAAAACTTGAACGAGATAACAGCTGTGTTATTGCTGAGCTTGTTAATGGACTGGAGCCGGCATTGGCCTCTTATCTGGTTCATCTGGCCGAAACAAAGTGCAATGTTGAGGATGTTGAGAAAGCAGTTTTGCATTTGCTAAACAGGCTTGAGATTTTAAAATTGGAAGACTTGCAAAAGGATACCATTGAAAAAATCAAAAACGAAACCGACGGAATCAAAAGACAGGAGCTGGGGCTTGAATTCAGCCACAGGGCAGCTCGTATTGCACAACTTAAAAAGATGTCCAATTGATTTGAAAAATACCGAGGGGTGGGAAATAGAAGATGTCAGAGATAAAGAGTATTAGAAAAAGAAAATCAGATGATGCAGGTAAAAAAACAGAAATAAAATCTCAGAATAAAGCAACTGATAAGGAAGTAAAAAGCGCTGCCGAAAAAAACGGTGAGGTATCTTCCGGAGGGGACAAGCAGTCCAAAAATGAGGCTAAGGATCCCAAAAGCATTTTAAAGGAGCTTACCGAAGAGGGCAGAGCTAAAGGCATGCTTACTTATCATGAGATAGAAGATGCCTTTGAACATATGGATATTACTCCCGAACAGATTGAAAAAATATATGAAACTCTTGAAAAAATCGGTATAGATGTTGTTCCCGACAACATTGACAACATTGAAGATGATTTTGACGATCTTCAGTTTTTAAGCGCTGACGATGATATTGAACCCGATGTAGAGGAAGAAATTGACATATCCATTCCTGAGGGTATTACAATTGACGATCCTGTCAGGATGTACCTTAAGGAGATAGGTAAGGTTCCCCTGCTTTCCAGTGAGGAAGAAATAGAGCTTGCCAAAAGAATGGAGCAGGGTGACGAGGAAGCCAAAAAGCGCCTTGCAGAAGCTAACCTTCGTCTTGTTGTAAGTATTGCAAAGCGTTATGTAGGAAGAGGAATGCTTTTCCTGGACCTTATTCAGGAAGGCAACCTTGGCCTTATTAAAGCCGTTGAAAAGTTTGATTTCCGCAAGGGATTCAAGTTCAGCACATATGCAACATGGTGGATAAGACAGGCTATTACAAGAGCTATCGCCGATCAGGCAAGAACTATCCGTATACCTGTCCACATGGTTGAGACCATAAATAAGCTTATTCGTGTTTCAAGGCAGCTTCTTCAGGAACTTGGAAGGGATCCCACCCCCGAAGAAATTGCTAAAGAAATGGGAATGAGCGAGGACAAAGTCCGTGACATTATGAAAATCTCCCAGGAGCCTGTATCTCTTGAGACTCCTATAGGTGAGGAAGAGGACAGTCACTTGGGCGACTTTATCCCAGACGATGACGCACCGGCTCCGGCAGAATCCGCTGCCTTTACTCTCCTGAAGGAGCAGCTCATAGGTGTTCTGGATACTCTTACACCCAGGGAGGAAAAGGTTTTAAGGCTGCGCTTCGGCCTTGATGACGGAAGAGCCCGCACCCTGGAAGAGGTTGGCCGCGAGTTTAATGTAACCCGTGAAAGAATCCGTCAGATTGAAGCAAAGGCTTTGAGAAAGCTTAGACACCCAAGCCGCAGCAAAAAGCTTAAGGATTTCCTCGATTAATATTAATGTGTTACTTATATTGATTAGATTCAGATAAATAACTCATAAGAAAGTCAGGTTGCCTGAAAGGGCAGCCTGACTGCCGTTAAGCGAAATGTACCTTGTGTTGTTGCAGCCGTATAAAGAAGAAATATCAGTAATATCATAAGATTAAAAAATATCTTGACAGAATTAGGGGTGTATTATATATTATAAAAGGTAACCAAGCAGAAGCAATGCTTCTCACCTTGTTCGGCTAGAGCTGGCGGGTCAATATCGAAATCCTTTTAGGTTCGTTTTGACATTAACAGGTGGAGTATTAGCTTTACCTGTTTATTTATTTTCGGAGGTGTTTTATTATTAGCAAGGACCAAATTCAGATCAATTCGGCAATTCGTGACAAGGAAGTTCGTTTAATTGATGTTGATGGTACAATGATTGGGATTGTATCAGCTAAAGAGGCACAACTTAAAGCAAACGAAAGGGAATTGGATCTGGTAAAGATATCTCCTAACGCAAATCCGCCGGTTTGCAAGATCATGGATTATGGGAAGTATCTGTACGAGCAGAACAAGAGAGAAAAAGAGGCCAAGAAAAAACAAACCATTATTGAAGTTAAGGAAATAAGGCTCTCGGCAAAAATTGAGGAGCATGACTTTGGCTTCAAGGTTAAGAATGCCGCTAAATTTCTTCAGGACGGCGACAAAGTAAAGGTTTCCATACGATTCAGAGGCAGAGAAATCGCATATTCTGCCATGGGCCGCGATGTAATGTTGAAATTTGCCGACAGCCTGAAGGAGTTTGGGAAAATAGAAAAACCACCTGTCATGGATGGAAAGTCTATGTCCATGGTGCTAGTGCCACTGAAAAAATAACATACCAAGGGAGGTTATCATATGTCTAAGCTCAAGAGCCATAGCGGTTCCAAGAAAAGATTCAAAATTACCGCTACTGGTAAGGTAAAAAGAAGACAAGGATACAAGAACCATATTCTTACAAAGAAATCTACCAAGAGGAAGAGAAATCTCAGAAAAGCAGCGCTTGCTTCCGATGCCAATGCTGCTACCATTAAGCAGATGCTTCCTTACGCATAATTAAGTAACATAAAGGAGAGAGGTGTTAAAATATGTCCCGAGTAAAAGGTGGAGTTCGTACTCGTGCACGCCATAAAAAAATTCTTAAGCTTGCTAAGGGATATTTTGGTGCAAAGAGCAAGCTGTACAGAATTGCCAATCAGGCAGTAATGAAATCCCTCAAATATGCTTACAGAGATAGAAAGCAAAAGAAACGCGAATTCAGAAAGCTTTGGATCGCTCGTATCAATGCTGCTGCCCGTCTTAACGGATTATCATACAGCAAATTCATGAATGGTCTTAAGAAATCTGGTATTTCTTTAAATAGAAAGATTCTTGCCGATATGGCTGTTAACGATGCCGAAGGCTTCAAGATGCTTGTTGAAAAAGTAAAGTAATGTTTCCTAAAACAGGCTAAAAAGGCCCCTCACCTTGTGTGCTGGGGCTTTTGTTGTAGTATCTCTGATAATAATATCAACCAAGGTGTAATTTATGAATGTTGTCAGAATAACTTCTGCATCAAACCCTGCTATAAAACTGATTAAGTCCCTTCACGACAAGAAAGGAAGGCAAAAGGAAAAATCGGTGCTCCTTGAAGGCATACGATTAGTAGCCGACGCTGCCAATTCCGGCGCTTTGATTAGGTATTTTGTAGTATCTGAAAGTTATTTTGAAAAAAGCAGGGAGATTATATCCAAATACCATTCAGAAAAGGTTATTGTGCTTACCGATGAGCTTTTTGGAAAAGTCAGTGAAACCGAGGCTCCTCAGGGACTTATTGCCGTTGCCCGAATTCCATGCTACAATGAGGATGAAATATTATCCAGATTAAAACGCTTAATTGTACTGGAAAGAATCCAGGATCCCGGTAATGCGGGCACAATAATCCGCACAGCCGATGCCTTTGGCTTTGACGCAGTTATACTTTCAGGCGACAGCGTTGATCCCTTCAATTCAAAGGTTGTCCGTTCCACAATGGGATCCCTCTTCCATATTCCTGTTGTTGTAAGCGAGGATATATATAGTACAATTAATAAAATAAAGGATAAGTCAATTCCTGTAATAGCAGCCCACCCAAGGGACGGGCGTTCATGCTGGAATGTTGATCTTTCATCTGATGTGGCCATTGTCATAGGGAATGAGGGTAATGGACTTACAAATAAAATGCTGGAGCTTTCAGACGAGGTGGCAATGATTCCTATGACGGGCCTTGCTGAATCCCTGAATGCTTCGTCGGCTGCTTCGGTGCTGATATATGAGAGTATGAGGCAGAAGCTTATGAAGCAGGAACATGGCCCACGGTAAAATACCCAAAATTGAATATTTTGGGGTATGGTTTTCCACAGTTTGGACAAAATTTAAGTAAAGTCCTTGAAAAAGGGTTACAGATAATATAAAATGTACTGTGGTTTTGTGATTATATTAACAAGTTCAAATATTATTTATATTTTAGGAGGTTTTATCTATGGCAATCAAAATAGGTATTAACGGATTTGGCAGAATTGGCCGTCTTGCCTTCAGGGCTGCTGTCAACAATCCCAATGTTCAAGTAGTTGGTATCAACGATCCTTTCATAGACCTTGAATACATGAAGTATATGCTTCAATATGACACCGTTCATGGCAAATTTGATGGTACCATCGAAATCAAAGATGGCAAATTTGTTGTAAACGGCAACGCTATCAGCGTATATGCATGCATGAAGCCCGAAGAGATTCCTTGGAAAGAATGCGGCGCTGAATATGTTATCGAGTCAACCGGTCTCTTCACCGATATGGAAAAAGCAAAGGTTCACCTCCAGGCTGGCGCCAAGAAGGTAGTTATCTCTGCTCCTTCCAAGGATGCTCCTATGTTTGTTATGGGTGTTAACCACCACACATATACAAAGGACATGGACATAGTATCCAATGCATCCTGTACAACCAACTGTCTGGCACCTCTTGCCAAGGTTATCCATGACAAGTTTGGAATCGTTGAAGGTCTCATGACCACCGTTCATGCTACCACCGCTACCCAGAAGACCGTTGACGGACCTTCCAAGAAGGACTGGAGAGGCGGACGTGCAGCTGCTGGTAACATCATTCCTTCTTCCACCGGTGCTGCTAAGGCTGTTGGTAAGGTAATTCCTGAGCTCAACGGCAAGCTCACAGGTATGGCATTCAGAGTACCTACTCTGGACGTTTCCGTTGTTGACCTCACCTGCCGCTTGGAGAAGCCTGCTACTTATGAAGAAATCTGCAAGGCTGTTAAGGAAGCTTCTGAGGGCGAACTCAAGGGTATTCTCGGATACACTGAAGATGATGTTGTATCATCCGACTTCATCCATGATGCTCGTACCTCTATCTTCGATGCTAAGGCAGGTATTTCACTCAATCCTAACTTTGTTAAGCTCGTATCCTGGTACGACAATGAGTGGGGTTACTCCAATAAGCTCATCGACCTCATTCAGCACATGGCATCTGTTGACAACAAATAATTTAATAATAAACATTTGATGCAATTTCAGGGGAGCGGTTTTCTATAACTGCTCCTTTTACTTAAAAACCTCGTGTGCATAAATTATTGAATATTTTGAAACCATTAGTTAAGGTAAATAATAGGGGAGAAATTTCCATAATAATTTTATTGCCTTCGGAAGGAGTTGCATTTTCCCATGAGTATGATGAATAAAAAGAGCATTGCGGATATTGATGTAAAGGGCAAGCGCGTTATTGCTCGTGTTGACTTCAATGTTCCCCTGGATGAAAACAGGAACGTAACTGACGATAAGAGAATTAAAGGAGCGCTTCCTACAATTAAATACATTATTGAAAATGGCGGAAAGCTCATCCTTGTTTCTCACCTTGGAAGACCCAAGAACGGTCCCGAGGCAAAGTACAGCATGAAGCCTGCTGCTGACCGCTTAAGCCAGCTTCTTGGAAAAGAAGTTATCCTCGCAACCGACGTTATAGGTGAGGATGCAAAGACTAAGGCTGCCAACCTCAAAGAGGGCGAAATCCTTATGCTTGAAAACGTCCGCTTCCATAAGGAAGAGGAAAAGAATGATCCTGCATTTGCCAAAGAACTGGCAAGCCTTGCAGACATATATGTAAATGATGCATTTGGAACAGCTCACAGAGCTCATGCATCAACTGCCGGTCTTGCTGATTACCTTCCTTCAGCATGCGGTTTCCTTATTAAAAAAGAGCTGGATATCATGGGCAAGGCTCTTAACAATCCTGAAAGACCTTTCGTTGCTATTTTGGGCGGTGCCAAGGTTTCCGACAAGATCAGCGTAATTGAAAACCTTCTTGATAAGGTTGACACCCTGATTATCGGCGGAGGTATGGCATACACCTTCTTTAAGGCACAGGGATATAATGTAGGTAATTCAATCTGTGAAATGGATAAACTGGAACTGGCAGAAAGCCTGCTTAAGAAAGCTAAGGAGAAGGGCGTTAACTTGCTCCTTCCTGTTGATACAGTTATAGGCAAAGAATTCAAGGCAGACACCGAGTATAAGGTTGTGGATTCTGACAGCATACCCGATGGCTGGATGGGTCTTGATATTGGTCCTAAGACAGTAGAGATTTTCTCTGAGGCCATTAAGGGTGCCAAGACCGTTGTTTGGAACGGACCCATGGGTGTATTTGAATTTGAAAACTTTGCCGTAGGTACAAAGAAGATTGCCCAGGCTTTGGCAGAATCCGGAGCTACTTCAATTGTGGGCGGCGGAGATTCTGCAGCTGCTGTTGAACAGCTTGGCTTTGCTGATAAGATCACCCATATTTCAACAGGCGGTGGCGCATCCCTTGAGTTCCTCGAAGGCAAGGAGCTTCCCGGCATAGCTGTTCTTGACGAAAAGTAATAACGGGATATTAAAATATAGATTTGAAAGGGCGATTATAAATGTCTAAACGCGTAATAATGGCAGCAGGCAACTGGAAAATGAACAAAACCCCAAAAGAGGCTGTTGAATTCGTTAATTCCCTCAAGGGACTGGTTGCCGGAAGCAAATCTGAGGTTGTTGTAGGAGTTCCCTTTGTATGCATTCCTGGTGTTGCTGAAGCAGTTAAGGGGTCAAATATTAAGGTAGCTGCTCAGAATGTTCACTGGGAGGCAAGCGGAGCATATACTGGCGAAGTTTCCTGCGCAATGCTCAAGGAACTTGGAGTAGATTATGTAATCATCGGTCACTCCGAAAGAAGAGAATATTTCGGCGAAACCAATGAAATGATAAATAAAAAGGCAAGAGCAATTCTTGATGCAGGCATGACTCCAATTATCTGCTGCGGCGAATCCCTTACCCAGAGAGAGCAGGGAGTAACTGCTGAGCATGTTCGCTATCAGATTAAGGTTGCCTTGCTTGGTATTTCAGCAGAAGAGGCTTCCAGACTTGTTATAGCTTATGAGCCAATCTGGGCTATAGGAACTGGAAAAACAGCCACCAATGAGCAGGCTGAGGAAGTTTGCGGCATTATTCGCCAGCTTATCAGAGAGTTATATAATGATGATGTAGCTGAAAAAATCAGAATTCTGTACGGTGGAAGCGTTAATGCTGGAAATGCAAAGGCACTCTTTGAAATGCCCAACATTGATGGCGGCCTTGTTGGAGGTGCAAGCTTAAAGCTTGATGCCTTTGAACAAATAGTAAAGCATGATGCATAAGTATTAAACCGGCATTTCTCAGCCCTCCGGCTTTCACTTAAAAGGCTCGGAGGGCTTTATGTCTATCGATTGAAAATTTCACTAATAATAGAAAGGTATGGAATGAGTATGCTTAAAAAGAATGGTTATACACCTTGCGAAGGACCGGTGCTTTTAATTGTAATGGACGGCATCGGAATTACTGAGCCAAGTGAAGGCAATGCAGTATATAATGCATATACTCCTACTCTTGACAGGTTGATGAAGGAATGTCCCAATGTGCTGCTTAAGGCTCACGGTACCGCTGTTGGACTTCCCAGCGACGATGATATGGGCAACTCAGAGGTTGGTCACAATGCCATCGGTGCAGGACAGGTATTTTCCCAGGGTGCCAAGCTTGTAAGTGAAGCCATTGAATCAGGTGAAATGTTTAAAGGCAAGGGCTGGAGCGAAATTCGCAGCAACTGTATTTCAAATGGTTCTACTCTGCACTTTATAGGCTTATTCAGCGACGGAAATGTACACTCCCACATTGACCACCTCAAGGCCATGATTAGGCAGGCAAAGAAGGATGGCATCAAGAGAGTACGCGTTCATATACTTCTTGACGGACGTGACGTTGGAGAAACTTCCGCCCTTGAATATGTTGTTCCCTTTGAAGCATTCCTTGATGAATTAAGGGATTCAAACTTCGATGTTAAAATTGCAAGCGGCGGCGGACGCATGTATATTACCATGGACCGCTATGAAGCAAACTGGGGCATGGTTGAGCGCGGTTGGCAGACCCATGTTCTTGGTGAGGGACGTTTCTTTAATTCTGCCGTAGAAGCAATTGAAACCTTGAGAAAGGAAACAAATGCAATCGACCAGGACCTTCCGGCATTTGTAATTGCCGAAAACGGTAAGCCCGTGGGTACCATCGAGGATGGCGACAGCGTAATATTCTTCAACTTCCGCGGCGACCGCGCAATTGAAATATCCAAAGCTTTTGAAGACCCCAATTTCAAGTACTTCGACCGCAAGAGATGGCCGAAGGTAACCTATGCGGGCATGCTTGAATATGACGGAGATCTTCATATACCCAGCCGCTTCCTTGTTAATCCGCCCTCAATTAAGAATACAATGGGCGAATACCTTGCAAAGACCGGCATAACACAGCTTGCAATTTCAGAGACACAGAAATTCGGCCATGTAACATATTTCTGGAACGGAAACAACTCAGGCAAGTTTGACGAAGTTCTTGAAACATATATTGAAATTCCGTCGGACATAATTCCTTTTGAACAGAGACCCTGGATGAAGGCCGCCGAAATAACCGACAAGACAATTGAGCTTTTGAGCACCGGAAATTACAAGTTTGCAAGAATTAATTTCCCCAACGGCGATATGGTAGGCCATACAGGAAATTATCAGGCAGCCAAGATTGCAGTTGAAACAGTGGACCTTTGCCTCGCAAGGCTTCTTAATACCATCGAGAAGCTGAACGGTGTGGCAATTATTACCGCTGACCACGGCAATGCCGATGAAATGTATGAGCTTGACAAGAAAACCAATAAGGTCAAGAAAGATTCCAGCGGCAATGTTAAAGCAAAAACCAGCCATACATTAAGCAAGGTTCCATTTATCATTTATGATCCGTCCAATTCAGGGAAATATAAATTAAAGAAGGGCGAATTTGGCTTGTCCAATATTGCTGCAACAGTAGTTAATTTAATGGGCTACGAAGCACCTGACATCTGGGACGAGTCAATGGTTGAATTTCTGTAGGCTTGCTTTTTAGGCTTGTATAGGATATGATGGATGCATGGAATGGCAAATACCGGTTATATTTTGAGGATTATAAATGGAGCAATTTATGCGCATATTATGCTTGGATTATGGTGATGCGAGGATTGGAGTCGCAGTCAGTGATCCTTTAGGAATGACAGCACAGATGTTGGAAACAATAAAATGGAGGAATGATATTCGTAAGCCTATTCAGCGGATATGCGAGTTAGTTGCTTCCCTGGGGTGTAAGGCCATTCTCGTAGGCATTCCCCGCAACATGGATGGTACTGTGGGGGAAAGGGAACTAAAGACCAGGGATTTCATTAAAGAATTGCAGGAGGCTGTTCCTCAGGTTGAAATTATTCCCTGGGACGAACGGCTGACCACTGTCATGGCCCAGCGGGCTATGCATGATATGGGTATAAAAGCTAAAAACCAGAAGGACAGGATTGACCAGATGGCAGCGGCTTTTATCCTGCAAGGCTATTTGGATTCCGCTAATAGGACTATTAAAGACTGAAAGGAGATAATTATGGATTACGAAAACGAAATTATTGAACTTACCGGCGAAGACGGAGATACCATCAAATGTGAGTATATTGACACCGTATTGGTGGATGACGATGAATATGTCGTTCTTCTTCCTATAGAAGAAGACGGATGCGGTCACGACCACCACGAGTGCGGCGAAGATTGCGAGTCCGAAGTCATCATCATGAAGATTGAGAAAAATGGTGACGAGGAATATCTTGTTCCCGTAGAGGACGATGATGAGCTCGAGAGAGCTTTTGAAGCATTCCAGGAACAGCTGGATGAATACGATGACGAAGATGAGGATCTTGAATAAAGATCCCTCTTCTTTCTTTTTACGGCTTTTCAACGTGCAAGGCTTCTTAACAGTTTTAGCATCTTAAAAAATTTGATTGCAGGCAATTTAATAACTTGACAACCGGGGCAAAGCAGTAATCAAAGCCGTATAAAAGTTCTTAGAAATTTGCCATTTACTTAGCGGTTCCAGGAATACGTTAAAAACAACGTTTTCCTGGAACCGCACATTTCTATTTTCATTTCTATACTAATGAAAAGAGGTGGACGTAAGGATGCATAAGAAAACAGTCCTTATTCTGCTGTTTGCCTTTATACTTATTTTCATGTCTTCCTGCAAAGGCCAGCAAACCGTAAAGGAAAGCGAGACTCCTACTCCTACCCCAACTCAAACCCAACCCCAGGAACCCACACAACCAACAGAAGAACCTAAAGAGGAGCCAAAATTCGGAGAGGGTTTTGTAATACCCGACAGTTCCATAAGACCTGTCGCAGTTATGATAGACAATCAGGGTGACAGGGTATTGCCCCAGGGAGGAATAATTCAGGCTCAGATAATTTATGAGATGCTGGCTGAGGCCAATATCACACGTTATATGGCA
This sequence comes from Clostridiaceae bacterium, assembly GCA_012719545.1. Classification (GTDB taxonomy): domain Bacteria; phylum Bacillota; class Clostridia; order DSM-8532; family DSM-8532; genus DTU059. The sequence goes on along the minus strand of JAAYAD010000017.1, from coordinate 28,917 downwards.
TTTTTCTGGGGAACAATGCCTGAAATGGTGGGGCCGGTAAGAAGCGCACGCCACTATTTTCTGGATTATGCCATGGAGTATGACGCAGTTTATACTCATGTAGGCGGAAGTCCATTTGCCAAGAGCGATATTCAAAAGCTTAAAATTAATCACATAGACGGTCTTGTCCATGGAAAAGCATTTTGGGATATAACCAACGACAAGAAAAATTGGCAGGATACATATACATCAAAGGAACGCATCGAAAATCAGATAGCTGCTTTAAAGTACAGGACTGAGCCCAAACAGTCATTCCCATTTAAGTACCATGATACACTGGTAATTCCCCAGGACGGACAAACCGCAACCGACATAACCATAAAGTTTGATTCACATGGAGAAAACTATTGCGGTTTTACTTATAATGCTGAAACCAGCCAGTATGAGAGAACCCGTTTGGGTAAGCCTCATATTGAGAGAAATACCAACGAACAGGTTAAGGCTGCCAATATAATTGTTCAAAAAATTAGTTCACCTCTTATTCCGGGTGATAAGGAAGGCCGAAGGGATTTTAAAAATATAGGTTCAGGCAATGGATTCTACATAACGGGCGGAAAGGCAGTGCCCATAAAATGGTCAAAGAGTGCCAGGGACAGCCAGACAAAATATACTCTTGAAAATGGTGACCCGTTAGTATTAAACCTCGGTCAGACATGGATTGAAATTGTTCCTGATCTAAATTATGTTACAATAAAATAGTTGAAGAAACAAAGAAGGCGGGACTTTTCCCGCCTTTTGCATGTCAGACTGTGCGAAGACTAATCTTTACATTAATAATTTTCTTTTAGAGCGGCTGTAGGCTGCAGCGATTTAGCGCTCCGTGAAAACATCCGGTTTTCAAGTCGCGCTCGCTTCGCTATCCTGCTCCGCTTTAAATCGCAGCAGCCACGCCGCTTATTATCAAGATTACTTTGTATTTTTAATACTTTTCGAATTATGTAATAGAGTCTTTGCACAGTCTGACATTTAATATTTTTTATTTTCTTACTAAGTAGTCCAGTATAAAAGCCCCTATAACAATCATAACCCAGAACCTGAATGAATAAAGTACAGTCCATTCAATGAGCTGATATTGGCCGTTAAAGGCTGAAAAACCGATGCTGTAAAGCACGCAGAGTACGAGGGCAACTATCAGGAAGGCAAAAAATACGAAGGATCCAACCTTTAAAAGTATCTTGCTTCCTTTATTCATGCCTGTAAATTTCTTCGCCGCAGTATCAATGAAGATACGAAGTCTGCTTGTGTTGTTCCTTCCGTTCAATTATTAACCCCCCAATAATATTAACTCACTTTAATAAAGTAGCATATCATCAATGTGCAAATCAAATGAAAATAATTCCCTAAGGCCACTCCTTTCAATGGGAAACGGAAAGTTAAGCCAGAAAAAGCAATGTTCCTAACAATTCCGGAATGGTGAAGTCATCTATATCCTGTGAAATCAAGCCATAATGTTTCCTGCACAAAAAACTTTCATTTGCTTATAATGACTTATACCGTTTCTACTTCTCATAAAGATGCAGAACAATAAATGGAGTAAAAAAATTTATTTTTATACTGGACAAGCTCATTATCCATATGGTAATATAATCGGGATAACTTGAAAGGAAAGGGAAAAGAAATGGTGTTAAGCATTAATAGATTTAAATGCATACCCCATGTCCCAAGAGCAGGAAGCCTGCTCGGACTGCTTTTTCTTTCAGGTTTTTCTATTAAGGAATTTTTGTTTGGAAAAATTGAATTATTGTTTTTTAAATAGTAAGACGAAAGTCTTACTATTTTTATTTTCCGGGAAAATTATCTTAAGTGCGTTGGTCGAAAAAAGAGTTAAAAAATCACAGAAAGGCTGGTAAAGATGAAGCTGCGCTCAAAGGACATACTGGGGCTTGAGGACATGAGCCCTGAGGATATTGGTACCATTCTTGATACGGCCAGGGATATGAAAAAAATCGTAGTTGGCAAGATAAAGAGGGTCAACTACCTGCAGGGAAGAACAGTAGTAACACTGTTCTACGAAAACAGTACAAGGACAAGGGTTTCCTTTGAACTTGCATCCAAGTATATGGGAGCAAATGCCGTCAATGTATCCGTTGCAACCAGCAGTGTGGCTAAGGGCGAAACCCTTATTGACACAGGCAGAACCCTGGATGCCATGGGAACGGACATTATAATTATCAGACACAGCAAATCAGGTGCGCCCCACCTTCTGGCCAGAAATGTGAAGGCTTCTGTAATTAATGCGGGAGACGGAATGCACGAGCATCCAACCCAGGCACTGCTTGATATGTTCACAATTAAGGAGGCACTAGGAGGCATTAAAGGACTTAAGGTGGCCATATTGGGGGACATATACCACAGCCGTGTTGCCAGAAGCAATATAATAGGCCTTAAAAAAATGGGAGCGGAAGTTAATGTATATGCCCCATCAACCCTCATGCCCCCGGGAATGGAAGCTTATGGCGCAAGAATATGTGAAAGCATTGAAGATGCGGTTAAAGATTGCGATGTTGTTATGAGCCTGCGAATCCAGCTTGAGAGGCAGAAAAAAGCTCTTTTCCCTTCACCGGCTGAGTATTCCAGATTCTTTGGACTAAACGGTGAAAATATAAAAGGAGCCAGAAAAGATGTGCTTCTTATGCATCCCGGGCCGGTAAACAGAGGTCTTGAGATGACATCAGCCTTAATTGACGGTGATAACTCGGTTATTGAGACCCAGGTAACCAATGGAGTAGCAGTAAGAATGGCTCTGTTATACCTTTTGACAGGGAGGGAAGAAAAATGAGATACCTGATTAAAAACGTTAGACTGGTAAACCATGATGCTGTAACCGAAAATGTTGATTTGTATATAGATAACGGCATAGTTGCCCATATCGGAAAGGACTGCCTGCAAGATGCCGACAGGATACTTGAGGGAAACGGACTGTATGCTCTGCCCGGCCTTGTTGATGCCCACTGCCATTTAAGGGATCCTGGTTTTGAATACAAGGAAGACATTGCAAGCGGTACAAGAAGCGCAGCAAAAGGCGGATTTACTTCAATTGCCTGCATGCCTAATACAAATCCGGTAGTAGATAATGCTGCGGTTGTTCGCTATATAATGGATAAAGCAAAGCGGGAAGGCGTGGTAAATGTTTATCCAATAGGCTCCATTACAAAGGGTCAGGCAGGTGAAGAGCTTTCTGAAATGGGAAGCATGAAGGAGGCAGGAATAGTTGCTGTTTCCGATGACGGAAGGCCAGTTATGAATTCCTCGGTTATGAAAAAGGGAATGATTTATGCTTCACAGTTTAACCTTCCTGTAATATCCCATTGTGAGGACCTTGATTTGGCTGAAGGCGGAAGCATGAATGAAGGAGTAGTTTCCACCATGCTGGGCTTAAGGGGTATCCCGTCTTCGGCTGAAGATGTAATGGTAGCAAGAGAAATCTTATTATCCGAATACACAAAGGTACCTATTCACATAGCCCATGTGTCAACAAAAACTTCCGTGCAGCTTATCCGTGACGCAAAAAGGCGGGGAGTAAAGGTTACCGCTGAAACCTGCCCTCACTATTTCACATTAACAGAAGAAGCCTGTAAAGGATACAACACCAACGCAAAAATGAACCCGCCCCTCAGGACAAGTGAAGATGTAGAGGCAGTAAAAGAGGGCTTAAGGGATGGAACAATTGATATTATAGCAACAGATCACGCACCCCATCATTTTGATGAAAAGAATGTGGAGTTTGATCTTGCACCAAATGGCATAGTGGGCTTTGAAACAGCATTTCCGCTGTCCTACACATATCTTGTGGCAACAGGAATACTATCGCTTCCTCAACTGGTTCATAAGCTTTCAACAGCTCCATCAAAACTTCTGAACATCGACAGAGGAACCATTGAAACCGGAAAAGCGGCAGACATAATTTTAGTTGACCTTGATAACGAGTATTCAATTGATGTGTCAGCTTTTCTTTCAAAAAGCAAAAATTCACCCTTTGACGGCTTCAAAGTGAAAGGCAGAATCGTGACCACCTTTGTAAGCGGCAGGATTGTCTACGAGGCTTAATGAATCTTTGCGGTTTGATTTTAAGAAGTACAGCAGACAGTGAATAGGAGCGGCATGCCTGCTGTCATTAAAAGCGAAGTACGGACAGCGTAGCGAGCGCGGCTTGAAACCGGACGTTTTCACGGAGCGCTAAATGCCTAAAGGCTTTAGCAGCACGAACAAGACACAGTCGCCGGAAAAGTAAGGAGGATGAATGGTGAATTTCTCAGACAGACTTGCAGCAAAAATAATTGAAAAAAAGAACCCTTCTGTTTTGGGCCTTGATCCAAAGCTGGAGTATATTCCTGACTCCATAAAGGAAAAGGCTCTTAGGCAAAACTCATGCCCGTATAAAGCAGCAGCAGAAAGCATACTGGAATTCAACAAAAAATTGATTGACGCAGTACATGATATTATTCCTGCCGTAAAGCCCCAGCTTGCCTATTACGAAATGTACGGTACAGAAGGAATCAGGGTATTCCATGAGACAGTAAGGTATGCTGAAAGCAAAAATATGCTGGTCATAGCCGATGGCAAGAGAAACGACATTGGAACAACTGCCGAAGCCTATTCTGCGGCATACTTGGGAATGCCCCAAATTTATGGTGAGAATAAGGCCGCTTTCAATACAGACGCCCTGACAGTCAACCCATACTTAGGAAGCGACGGCATAAAGCCTTTTATTAAGGCATGTGAAGAATACGGGAAGGGAATATTCATACTTGTTAAAACCTCAAATCCTTCTTCGGTAGAACTGCAGGATCTGACACTTTCTGATGGCAGAAAAGTGTATGAGGCCATGGCGGATATGGTAAGTAAATGGGGAGAGACCACAATAGGAAGCTGCGGATATTCTTCTGTTGGGGCTGTTGTAGGCGCAACATGGCCTGAGCAGCTAAAAGAGCTAAGAAAAAGGATGCCCAAAGCATGGATACTGGTCCCCGGATACGGAGCACAGGGAGGAAAAGCCTCCGACATTGCCCAAGCCTTTGATAAAAATGGCCTTGGTGCAATCGTCAACGCTTCAAGAAGCCTCATGTGCGCATATAAGCTTGACGCATGGAAGGATAAGTTTACCCATGAGGAATTCGACAAGGCGGCAAGAGCCGAGGCCCAAAGGATGAAAGAGGATATATTAAGTGCCATAGGTCTATAGAATTATTCTGCTGACCTGTAAAATGCCCCCTGCCAAGGGAATACATAAAGATAAATAACTTAGCACAGAGTGCATTTTTATACTTAAATAATTAATATTTTTAAAAATTTTCTTTAATATCTGTATATTTATGCATTTATATGCAAGCAAAAAGATGATATAATTTTTTTAATATCAATCCTTAATACGATGACGGATTGAAGTTTTAAGGAGAAAGGATAAAAGAAATGAAAGCTATTCTGGTTCTGGAAGATGGAACACAATTTGTTGGTGAGTCTTTTGGCGCTGAGGGCGCATGTCTGGGTGAAATAGTTTTCAATACCGGAATGACAGGTTATCAGGAAGTTCTGACCGATCCTTCCTATGCCGGGCAGATTGTAACCATGACATATCCGTTAATAGGAAACTATGGCATCAATGATGACGACAACGAATCGGTAATTCCATGGCCAAAGGGTTTTATTGTGCGGGAATTATGTGATGAGCCCAGCAACTGGCGTTCAAAAGAAACGCTGGACAAGTATCTTAAAAGAAACGGAATTATCGGTATACAAGGGATAGATACACGTGCCCTGACCAGGATATTAAGGGAAAAAGGAACCATGAATGGTTTAATTACCACCGTTTCAAATTTTAAATATGAGGATTGGGCGCAAAAAATCCGTGAATATAGAATAACAAACCCTGTAGATGAGGTTACAACAAAAAAAGTACTCCATTATGAAGGAAACGGGCATAAAGTGGCTCTACTGGACTATGGGGTCAAAGAAAATATAATACGCTCTCTTTTGAAAAGAGGCTGCGAAGTAATTGTTTTCCCCGCATCTTCCACTGCAGACGAGATTTTGTCCTGCAATCCTGACGGAATCATGCTGTCCAACGGCCCCGGGGATCCAAAGGACTGTAAATTCCAGATTGCGGTTTTAAAAGAGCTGATGGGCAAAAAGCCCATATTCGGCATATGCCTTGGGCATCAGCTTGTGGCTCTTGCCAACGGCGGGGATACAGGAAAACTCAAGTACGGGCACAGGGGAGGAAACCACCCTGTTAAGGACCTGGTAAAGGACAGAACATATATAACATCACAGAATCACGGCTATGCGGTGCTGGCCGAAAAACTTGACCCCAAAAGGGCTGTTGTAAGCCATATAAATATGAATGACAACACGGTTGAGGGTGTCAGATATCTTGATATGCCCACTTTTACGGTTCAATTCCATCCTGAGGCCGCACCCGGACCCATGGATACGGCTTACCTTTTAGATGAATTTATCTCCCTTATGGATGAATATAAACTGGAGGGTTAAAAGATGCCAAAAAGACAGGACATAAAAAGAGTATTGGTTATAGGCTCAGGCCCCATTGTAATAGGCCAGGCCGCCGAATTTGACTATGCGGGAACTCAGGCTTGCCGGGCATTAAAAGAGGAAGGAATAGAAAGCATCCTTGTAAACAGCAATCCTGCTACAATAATGACCGATACCGAAATTGCCCATAGAGTTTACATTGAGCCTTTAACCGTTGATACCATAAAGAACATCATCATAAAAGAGAAACCTGACAGTATTCTGCCTACCCTGGGAGGTCAGACGGGGTTAAATCTGGCTGTGGAACTTGCCGAATCGGGATTTTTGGCTGCGCACGGAGTTAAGCTTCTTGGCACCTCTGTTGAAGCCATCCGCATGGCAGAGGACAGGCAGGCTTTCAAGGATACCATGGAGCGGATAGGTCAGCCTTGTATTCCCAGCAAAGTTGTCAACACCATTGAAGATGCGTTGGATTTTGCAAAGTCCATAGGTTATCCGGTTGTTGTTCGTCCGGCCTATACCCTTGGCGGAACCGGAGGAGGCATAGCTTATGACGAGGAGCAGCTTAAGGAAATAGGAGGAAACGGCTTAAGATTAAGCCGTGTTCATCAGGTATTGATTGAAAAGAGCGTTGCCGGCTGGAAGGAAATTGAGTACGAGGTTATGCGGGACAGCAAGGGCAATGTAATCACCGTATGTAACATGGAGAACATAGATCCGGTTGGCATCCATACCGGCGACAGCATAGTTGTTGCCCCCTCCCAGACTCTTTCTGACAAAGAGTACCAGATGCTCAGAACCGCTGCTCTGGATATAATCTCAGCCCTGGGAATAGAAGGAGGCTGCAACTGTCAGTTTGCCCTGCATCCTGAAAGTTTTGAATATGCGGTAATTGAGGTTAACCCCAGAGTGAGCCGTTCATCGGCACTGGCTTCAAAGGCAACGGGTTACCCAATAGCAAAGGTTGCCACCAAAATTGCAATAGGCTATGGCCTTGACGAAATTAAAAATGCCGTGACAGGCAAGACATATGCCTGCTTTGAGCCCACACTGGACTACTGCGTTGTTAAAATACCCAAGTGGCCCTTTGACAAATTTGTAAAGGCAAAACGTACTCTGGGAACCCAGATGAAGGCAACAGGCGAGGTAATGGCAATAAGCAATACCTTTGAAGGAGCCCTTATGAAGGCCATAAGATCCCTGGAACTGGGAATTAAGACCCTTGAAACATCTTTATGCAAGGAATTGGATGACAAAGCTCTTAAGAAAAAACTCCATGATGTTGATGACAATCGCCTACTGGTAGTTGCAGAAGCCCTGAGAAGGGGCATATCCATAGACTATATTTATGACATAACCCGCATTGACAAGTGGTTCCTTCATAAGTTCAAGAAAATAGTCGATATGGAGGAACATCTTAAAACCCTGACTCTGGAGACATTGACCAAGGATACGCTGCTCAAGGCTAAAAAGATGGGTTTTCTTGATGAAGTCATAGGTAAGTTTATTGGTGCAGATAAAAAGAGCATAAAAGAAAAGCGCAGAGAATGGGGCATTAGGCCATCATATAAAATGGTTGATACCTGCGCAGCCGAATTTGAGGCGCAAACCCCATATTACTACTCTACCTATGACGAGTACAACGAATCGGTGCCCACAAAGAACAAAAAGGTGATTGTACTTGGCTCAGGACCAATCCGTATAGGCCAGGGCATAGAATTTGACTACTGCTCGGTTCATTCGGTCTGGGGACTTAAAGAAGAAGGATATGAGGCAATCATAATCAATAACAACCCTGAAACCGTATCTACAGACTTTGATACATCCGACAGGCTCTATTTTGACCCATTAACTCCTGAAGATGTGGAGGAAATCATTGAGCTTGAAGAGCCCGACGGCGTCATTGCCCAGTTTGGTGGTCAAACTGCCATAAAGCTTACAAATCCTCTGGACAAAGCGGGAGTAAAAATCTTTGGCACCAGCGCTAAAGATGTGGATGCCGCAGAAGACAGAGAAAAGTTTGACGCCATACTGGAATCCCTGGGAATACCCAGGCCAAAGGGTACCACAATTTTTACCCTTGAAGAAGCTCTTGAAGCCGCAAATCGTCTTGGTTACCCGGTACTTGTGCGTCCATCCTACGTGCTGGGCGGCAAGGGCATGGAAATTGCATACAATGACAATGACATTGCAGAGTTCATGGAAATAATCAATAGGGAAGAACAGGAGCATCCCATACTTGTTGACAAATATCTTATGGGCAAGGAACTTGAAGTGGATGCAATCTGCGATGGGGAAAACATTCTGGTTCCTGGAATTATGGAACATTTGGAGCGCGCCGGAGTCCATTCAGGTGACAGCATATCCATGTACCCGCCCCAGAGCCTGTCCTTTAAGATAAAGAATAAAATTATAGAATATACCGAGAAGCTGGCAAAGGCTCTCAATGTAATTGGAATGGTCAACATCCAGTATGTGGTGTTCAATAATGAGGTATATGTAATTGAGGTAAACCCAAGGTCCAGCCGCACGGTGCCCTATATCAGCAAGGTTACAGGTATCCCAATGGTCAGAATTGCAACCAGGATAATGATGGGCAAAAAATTAACCGACTTCCCTTATGGTACAGGACTGTACAAGGAAAGCGAATATGTTGCTGCAAAAGTTCCTGTGTTCTCATTTGAAAAGCTCCATGACGTTGATACAAGCCTTGGACCTGAGATGAAGTCTACCGGAGAAGTACTGGGCATTGCAAAAAATGTTCATGAGGCAACCTTAAAGGGTTTGGTTGCTGCCGGATTTAAATTCCCCAAGCCGGGTGACGCCATATTGTTTACGGTAAGGGATTCGGATAAACCCGACATTGTGGATTTGGCCTATGGCTTTGAACGCCTGGGATATACCCTGTATGCCACAGGTAAAACCGCCAATTACCTTAACAGGCATGCAATTGCCACCAATGCCGTTAAGAAAATCGGTGAGGGATCTCCCAACATTATGGATTTGATGGACCAGGGCAAAATCAAAATGATTGTAAATACTCCATCAAAGGGAAGGGACGCAGAAAGGGATGGCTTCAGAATAAGAAGAAAAGCGGTTGAAAGATCCATACTCTGCCTTACAAGCCTTGATACTGCATATGCGGTACTAAGATGCATGCAGATGAAAAAGAAGCCCGAGGAGCTGGAGCTTGTAAATCTGGATGTATTTAAAAATTAAGCTGTTTATAAAAAGCAAAAAATAGACTTATAAAGACTGAATGAGCCTCCAATAGACAGATTTTAGGTCTTACTATTGGAGGCTATTTATTGTGTGAAATCCTCTGAAAAAACCAAAAAGCCCTTTTTAGGGCTTTCTGTGCATTTAAAGCATGGTGCGGACAAAGGGACTTGAACCCCCACGGTTTCCCGCCAGATCCTAAATCTGGTGCGTCTGCCAATTCCGCCATGTCCGCATATAATTGACGTATTTATTATAATATAGCCTTGCAAATCTTTTGTCAACATAATAAAATCTGCATTACTTCACAATAAACGGAACCTCTGAAGCAACTGTAATAAAATTCAGATTAAAGCTAACACTACTATAATGACCTGGTAAACAAGAAATCAAAATACTAAAAAAGTACCGGGAGTTGCGTAAGTTTATGCGTAAACGCAAGATTTTGGTACAAACAGTCAATGGCGTCAGCAAAAGTTTTAAAAAGCAAAGATCTCTGGAAGACAGCCTCAAGCAATTTGAAGAAGTATTCAAAGGCGATGATTCATTCAGAGTAAGACATTTTGCCAGTGTCAGCCAGGATAAGACTATAAAATTCTGCCTTTTATATCTGGATGGCATGGTGGATCCTGATATTCTGGATACATCAATAATAAATCCAATTATTAGAACAGATTTTTCTGATGACAGTATTCCAGGTGCTGATGTAATTATCAGTCAGGTTATAACCAATCACTGTGCAAAAAAATCCCGGGATTCACAAGAATTGATGTTAGCAATAGTCCGGGGAGACAGTGTTCTTTTGCTGGATAATTCAATTGATGCAATAATAGTGTCTTCCCAGGGCTGGAAATCTAGGACACCTTCGGAACCGGAAGGTGAAAAACTAATTAGAGGACCAAGAGAAGGATTTGTAGAACCAATACTCGATAACCTCTCCCTAATCCGGAGGAGGCTTTCTACACCAGACCTTAAATACAAGGAGATGGTCATAGGAACCAGAACAAAAACCAAGGTTGGATTAGTTTATATTGCTGGTATTGCAAATGAGCAAATACTGAATGAGCTTATTGAGAGAATTAAAAAAGTTGAAATGGACGGAATTGTTCTGGCGGGCATGCTGGCCGAATTTATTCAGGATGCTCCTTATTCGCCTTTCGAAACCATCGGATTTACAGAGCGCCCCGATGTGGCAGTGGCTGATCTTTTGGAAGGCCGAATTATTGTATTGGTGGACGGAACGTCTGAAGCATTGACTCTGCCATATTTGTTTGAGAAGTTTTTTCAGTCGGGGGATGACTATTCATTAAATTATGTATTCTCCACTTTCAGCAGGCTACTTAGAATATTAAGCTTTTGGCTTACCATTTTGGCTCCGGCATTATACGTTGCCCTCATGACTTACCATCAGGAAATGATTCCTACCTCTCTTTTTATGAGTATACTGGCTGCCAGAGAGGGTGTACCTTTCCCGACAATTGTAGAAACAATCGGACTGCTTCTGGTTTTTGAAATACTGAGAGAAGCAGGAATAAGAATGAACATAAGCCTTGCCAACGCGTTAAGTATTCTGGGAGCGCTGGTTCTTGGAACAGCAGCAGTGGAAGCAAGGATAGTAAGTGCAACTGTTATCATAGTGGTGGCGCTGACAGGACTTACAGGTTTGATGACTCAGAAAATAAAAGCACCTATTGTAGTCATAAGAGCTTTTCTGACACTGCTGGCAGGTTTCATGGGTCTATACGGAATTCTTTACGGTATTATAATTGTCACCCTGCATATGTGCAGTATCCGATCATTTGGCGTTCCTTACATGATGGAATATACGTCATTGAACCCCGAAGAGCTGAAAGATACAGCAATGAGAGCGCCTATATGGTTTTTGAAAAAAAGGCCGAAGTTCATTGCTAAAAACAGAATAAGACAAACAGACAGGAGCAGACAAAGGTGAAGAAACGATATAGAGTAGCATTGCTTATTCTGGTTAATATTTTTAGTGCCTTTCTGTTAACATCTTGCTGGAACTACAGGGAACCTGACAATCTTACCCTTGTAAGAGGTCTTGCTATAGATCCGACCGAAGAAGGGAAATTTTTTCTTTCAGTAGAGACAGCAGATATGCACCAAGCTGGACCGGAAGGCAAGGTAAAATCTACTGTAATAGAAACAGAAGGCGAAACCATGTTTGATGCGGTAAGAAATGCCGTTTTAGTTAATGTTCCCAGGCTTTATTGGTCACATGCGACAGTTGTTTTTATAAGTCAGAAACTTGCTGAGGAAGGTGTTTTAAAAATAACTGATTTTCTTATCAGGGATGCGGAGACAAGGCTTGACGTACATCCAATTATCTACAAAGGGGAAGAAGCAAAAGAAATATTCGATGTAAAACCCATTTCGGCAGAGCTTGTATCCGAAGAGGTTATGGATTTGCTGCATGCCCAGAAATCTACTTCAAAAACTTTGCATGTACAGATGTTTGAATTTCTTGAACGGCTGGCGAATGAGGGTATATCACCGGTAATGCCAGTAATCACCACCAAAGAGAACAAAGGGCAAAAAACGCTGAAGTTGTCCGGACTTGCCCTTTTCAAAAAAGATAAACTTGTTGGATATTTAGATGAAGAAGATACGAAGTTTTATTGTTTTGCCATAGATGAAGTGGATGGAGGACTGCTTGTTGTAGATGTAGAAACAGAAGGAAAGCAAGGGAAGATCACTCTGGAGATACTTAATAGCGGTACAAGATTCAAAGCAAAATACAAGGAAAATAAGGTAACAATTGAAATGAAGATTAGTGTGCGTGCATCCATGAATGATGTACAAATACCAGGATTCCCTGCCGAAGAAAAAGATTTTGACATTATAATGCAGATGGCGAGCCAGCAACTTAAATATGATATCGAAAATGTCATTAAGAAAGTACAGGTCATGAATACGGACGTTTTTGGTTTTGGAAGTCTGGTAAAAAGACAACTGCCTAAAGTCTGGAAAGAAATAGGCAAAGACTGGGACAGTATTTTTAAGGAACTTGAGGTTGAAGTCTCTGCAGATGTTGAAATTGCCCATACAGGATTACTGAAAAAATCAATCAAAAGAGGGGATTGACTTTCAATATGATGATAATATCAGTTGTTCTTATCGGTTTATTTCTTATACTTGTGGATCTTGTACCGTTATGCAAAAGGAAGGATTGGAAGACATTTTTCGTATACTCTTTTATATTTGCTGTCATTCTTCTTCTTGCAGTACTGTCTGACTATGATATTGAAATTCCAAATCCCACTAAATTTACAGAAAAAATTGTTTCATTCATTTTTGGAGTTAAAAGCTATTGAAAGGTTGATTTAATTGCAAAAAGAGGTTATAAGTCAAAAACAGGCCATTCTTCTTATAACGACTTTTATTATGGGAATCGGAGTAACAGCAGGTATCGGAGGCGTCTCCAAACAAGATGTATGGCTTGCCATGTTAATTTCAATGGCTGCCTCCACTATAATTATTGCGGTTTTCTGCCGGATAATAAAACTGTTCCCGCAAACAGATCTTTTTAATCTGCTTGATATGCTTTTTGGAAAAATAGTTGGAAGGATTATAGCCCTGATTTTTACCTGGTATGCTTTTCATGTGGGAATGGTGCTGATATCTACTATAAGCGAGTTCATACGAATTGTATCCCTGGATTCAACGCCTCAGTGTGTTATTACGCTTGTGACAGGTATTGTGATAGCCTATGCCGTAAGATGCGGAATTGAGGCCGTGGGAAGATGGGTGACAATCTTCTTCCCCGTAATTATTGTCATATCTTTATCTCTGACATTGTTAGCAATAAACATGTATGATTATGACAGACTGAAACCTTTTTTGTATGACGGTTTCAAACCGGTATTACAGGATGCTTTCACTCTTATATCACGTCCTTTTGCCGAAACGGTGATTTTTCTTGGGATCGCAGGATGTTTTCAGAAGAGCAGCAATCCGTACAAGATATTTTATTATTCTATGCTTATTGGCGGGTTTTATCTTTTGCAGGTTTCCGTCAGGACCATTATTCTTATAGGCACCGGGAACACTTCTATACAGATGTTTCCACCGTATGTAACAGTAAGGTTGATAAAATTAGGAGATTTTATTCAGAGAATAGAACTTATAGGAGCAGTCAGTATTGTGACAAGCGTATTTACAAAAGCCACAGCATATTTGTTTTTCGTTTCAAAAGGAGTATCTCATCTGTTGAACATGGATAGCTATCATGTTATATCCACACCCGTGGTTTTACTGACAGCCGCCTATTCATTATTTCTGTTTGATAATGCTGTTTATGTTACAGAATGGGCTGAGAAAATATTTCCTTTATATGCTCTGCCATACCAGATACTGCTTCCCATTATAATCTGGATAGCCGCAGAGATAAAGGCACGAAAGGGAAAAAGCAATTCCGGTCAGAATCTGAGTACTGCAAACAATAACGCAGGAGCGTAATTTCTGCCTGTAAATTCAATAAGTCTTAAGCAATTGATGCGCTGAACTTTCAAAAACTGTTACAATCAGTCAAAATTTTGCTATTAATGAATAAGACTGACATAAAAATATATAGCATAGTAGACAAAAAACACGCTTCATAGTAAAATATGTAATTAATAGAATAATGAAACATGGTATGGATGTGTTATTATGTCACAAATTAGGTTGTTGATTGCCGACAAAGATACGATGTTTCTTGAAAAGTTCAGCGCGTACCTTCATAAGAATAAGAACACACAGTTTTCACTTGAGCTTTTTACCGTACCTGAAAGATTTATAGACTGGGTAAATAAAGGAGAACAGGCAGATATAATGCTTGTATCTTCATCTTTTTTGTCCAATCTTGCCTGTGAGTTTGAAAAGGACAACCTGGTCATATTGAGGGATAGCCCCGAAAGCTTTATACCACAGGGATATAGGACTATCAACAAGTATCAGCCTGCCGACAACCTTATGAAGGAACTGATTTCCCTTTATGCCGATAAGCTTCCGGGAGAAAGGCCCAAAAGTGAGGGTTCCGGAACTGTCCACCTTGTTCTTTATGGGGACGGAAGCGATGTATTTAATCCCATGGCACAGGCAATGGCTGTATATAAAGCCAGCACCAACAAGTCGGTGTTTTACATAAACCTTGATGAGTTCTCCAATACCGATGATTTCTTTCAAGGCACCAATACAAAGGACTTAAGCGAAATGCTTTACTATATAAAGGCCCAAAAGGAAAACCTGAGCCTTAAGGCTGAGGCCTGCACCTCAAGGGATATAAACTGGGGTGTGGATTTTATGAAGGGGCATAAAAATCCCGAAGACATATCAAAGCTTAATGCTTCTGAATTAAAGAGCCTTATAGGTTCCATCAGGGGAAGGAATTGCTACGATGATATTGTCATATCCAGAGCCTTTCGGCAGGATGAGCTTTTGAATGTTTTGCTTGATGAAGCATCCAGAATCTACATAACTTTTTCTGATTACTATTCATCCATCACCAGAATGGTTAAGGTATCCCAGTTCATTAAACAGAAAGAACATGAAAAATCCGGACTTACGGATAAAACAATTTTCTGCATAACTGTCACGGGAATTAATCAAGCCCCAAATACAAGTATTGATATTCCCAACTTTCGCAAATACATGCTTCCGCGGCCTTATGATGAGGAAGCAGTTACTACTCCGAGAGCTGATTATATAAGTGCCCTAAAAACCATATTGGAGCAATAAAGGATGGTATATGAAGGATTTAAGGCAGATTGTCAGAGAAATTAGAAGAGAAGTTGCGTTAAGCAGGGAAAATGTTGATTTTAATTCCAGGGAGCTTGATTCTGAACTTCTGGAGCAAATCGAGGCCATCTGTTTCTCAAAAGACTATATAAAAAATTTAAGCGTAGCAGAAATTAAGACTATTGTAGATACCGTATTCAACCAGATGCGCCGTCATGATGTTATAGAGCCATTTATCAATGATCCTAGCATAACTGAAATAATGATAAACGGCCATGACAAAATTTTTATTGAAAGAAACGGTGTGGTTGAAGAAACCGATATCGCTTTTGAGAGCAGGGAAAGGCTGGAGGACCTTATTCAGAGCATTGTTGCCCGTGTAAACAGAAGTGTCAATGAAGCGGATCCAATTGTGGACGCAAGGCTGGAAGACGGCTCCAGAGTAAATATAGTGCTGCCTCCAATTGCCCTTAACGGACCAACTGTCACCATAAGAAAATTTCCTGAGAAAGCAATGACCATTGAAGATTTAATAAGGCTTAATTCTTTGACCCAAGAGGCGGCAGTATTTTTAGATAAGCTTGTAAAATCCAAATACAATATTTTTATATGCGGAGGAACAGGAAGCGGCAAGACGTCTTTTTTAAATGCGTTGTCTTCTTTGATACCTGAAAGGGAACGCATTATAACCATTGAGGACTCGGCGGAACTTCAGCTTTCTTCCATTAAGAATCTGGTCAGGCTGGAAACCAGGAATGCCAACACCGAAGGCCGTGGCGAAATACGCATGAAATCACTTATAAAAACATCCCTTCGCATGAGGCCTGATGGAATCAATACAAAAAAGAGAGAAACTATAAAACAATAGTTAGTTCGCCATCATTCCAAATGCATTCTTTAATAATAGCTGCTAAGTGCCTATTTTTCTCTTTGTATGGGAGTAGCTCGTAATCTTTTATATATTCAAGTATTTTTTCATAGATAGTGTCTATTGTCTCCACTCGCTTAGCGCGTTCCTTTTCTGATTCTTCAAGTTCTCTTAATTCATATTCTAGTGAAATTAGTTGCTTGTCAAGTTTCTCAATATCAGCAATAATATATTTTGCTGCCTGGGATTGATAGTTTTCTTGAAGTGCTTTGGTAAGATTAAATATTCTTTTTCTACAATCATTCATTTCGTTATTTATGATTTCCTTACTTCTAATTAAACGTATTTCACTAAGCTCTTTTTTCATATATAACTCAATGTGATCCTTATTGATAGAAAGATTTTTCATAATATCTATGACTTTATTATCAATTAAGTCTATTGGAATCATAGGGGTATCACATGCTTGTTTACCTTTTCTTGTCCGCTGAGGACAAAAATAATGCGTATATTCGATATTGTACTGCTTATCATGTTTATATTTCGTCCTCATTGTATACCCACATTTGCATTTTAAAATACCCTTGAGTATTCCAATTTCATGTTTACGAGTTTTATCGATTTTGTTTTTCCCGAATCGTTCCTGAATAGCTAGCCATTTTTCAGCAGATAAAAGGGGTTCGTGCAAACCAACTGTGACGTACCACATATTTGGTGGATTAATAACATGTTTTTTTGACCTGCTACCTGATGTTCTATTATACACAAGTATACCATGCTTACCATCGAATTTTTCACGAGGAGCTACTATGTTGCAACCTTTGCTTTGAAAATAATCGTATATTTTCGGTGTTGCTGCAACATATTGAGGGCAGCTTAAGATTTGGTAAATTTGTGTACTTGAAAAATAAGAACCTAGTCTAGATTTTATTTTATTATGTCGGAATTTTGTCTCAAGGCCACTTAAGGTATTGCCATTCAGAAACTCTTCAACAATGTAGTTGAGCAAATCAACTTCATCTGGATTCTTAACTAATGTAGTATGCTTTTTGCCGTCAATTATTATTTTTTCACGCATATACCCCAAAGGGGGTCTTCCTCCGGGCCATTTCCCGGATTTTGCAAGTGCAAGACTACTGTCTTTGATGCGTTCCGCGATAGTTTCTCTTTCCATCTGAGCGAATACAGAACAAATATACATCATTGCCCTTCCTAATGGCGTGCTTGTATCGATCTGCTCCTTTATGGAAATAAATTGAATATTATTTTTTTGAAGTTCTTCAAATGTTTTAGAAAAATCAACAACATTTCTACTGATGCGGTCTATTTTGTAGCAAACTAATGTATTTATCTTTTTGTTCTTAACATCTTTCAGGAGTAAATTAAAACCGGGTCGCTGTGTGTTAGCTCCCGTATAGCCTTCATCGTAATATTTTATAATGTCTGTTACGATATTGTAATGCTTTTTTATATAGTCGATGCACATATTAATTTGATTTTCAATACTATCGGAATCGTCTGAATAGACAGATTTTCTAGCATAAATACCAAATATCATCTATAATATTCCTCCTTGCATGAGGTATTTTGCTTCGCGTATCCTGTGGGCATATCCCAGTTCAACAATACGATAAGATAAGCTCTCTGGGCTTACGCATAGCCATTCACTCATTAGTTCCAAATTTCCATTATATTCATTAAGTAATTCTATTATCAGTTTTCTGGGCATTAAAGCGCAGGCAGCCGCATGATTAGCTTGCCATTCAATCCCTTTACGTTTTTGCTTGTAAACTTCAAAGCAAACTCTTTTTGGACATGGATGGTGGAACCAGAAGTGACTAATTTCGTGCATTGCAATAAAACGCCGTGATACATAGCTTCTGTTTTTATTGATTAATATTCCTGTTGCATTTGGTCCATTCACGATCATGCCCCGAATATTTTCATTATCTAGAGGGACCTCTTGCAAAATAACCCCCTCTGCCTGAATAATTGTATATGGATTAAATGGATAATCATATAATGTGATGCCATGTTGCTTAAGTTTTGATTGAACAAGTATTTCGAGCTCGGTCGGCTCAATGAAGCTATCTATAATCAAGAAAACACCTCACTATTTGCTTTTGATCATCTCGTAAAATTGCCATAGTTTCTTCATGTCTTCTTCAGAAACGTTTCTCTCTTGCAATTCCTTAGCAAAGCTAAAATAAGCATCTTCCAATTTATATTCGTGAGATATATGTCTTTCGAATGAGTCTGATTTCCCTATTATCCACATCGGATTTACGTTTAAAGCATTTGCGATGGCCTCAATAACAGGCATTTTTATTTTGTTAATAGTGCCATCTTCATATCTTTTTATTGTTGAAGGGGCCACCTTTATCATTTCAGCAAGCTCGGTTTTGCTCACTCCTTTTTTTTCTCTGGCTTCCGTAATTCTATTGCCAATTTCTCGATTATTCATTTTTGGCTTACCACCTTCTATTATTTTTTTTATATCATAACACGAATTGTTGCGGAGTGCAACAAATTTAATATAACAAATTTTGCGTTGCGCTATTGACTTATTGCAGTAGCGATAGTATGATTAAAACATAAAATTGCGTAGCGCAAGAAAGGTGGTGCGATATGAATAGATTGAGACTCAAGGGTAAAATTGTCGAGAAAGGTTTGACTCACAAAGATATTGCAGCAAAAGGCGTTTGGAACTGCGCACTATGCACAGTCAGCCAAAAAATAAATGGTGTACGACCAATTTATCTGGACGAAGCCAATAAATTGGCCAAGTTGTTGAGCCTTACACCGCAAGAATATTATGAAATTTTTTTTGGTCAAGAAATTGCGTAGTGCAAAAAGAGGGATACATGAAAAAGGTAAGAGATATAAAGGTTACTGTCATATGCTCACCTGGTTGGGAAGAACGAGTTTCAAAAGCGTTTTACGAACTTTACAAAAGAATGAAATCCTATGAAAGGCGTTTACCTCAAAGTAATGAAAAATGTAGTGTAATCTGTGATTTTATGTATTGAAGAATCTGTGCTGCTTTGTTTGTTAATTGACTGGAGTTTGTCTACTATGATGTTTTTACCCGACTTTAATGTGATGTCTGCATACCAACCCATCAATTTCACCTCCCTTCATCAAAATTTTACCATAAGGGAGAAAAAACTACAAATAGATAGGAGGCTCGAATATGAACCAATTAACAGTTTTCAAATATTCAGACAAGCCCGTCCGTACATTTCTTAAAAATGGCGAGCCGTGGTTTGTTGCCGCTGACGTATGCAATATTTTAGGTTTGAATACTTCAGAGGCGGTACATGGTAAGGGCAGAAGCGACAATGAAGGTTTGGATGATGATGAAAAGGGGATAGACATTGTCGACACCCCTGGCGGAAAGCAACGGGTAACAATTGTTTCAGAAGCAGGACTATATACCTTAGTATTAAAAAGCCGTAAACCGGAAGCAAAGCCATTTAAACGCTGGATAACTCATGAAGTCATCCCATCTATCCGCAAGCACGGTGCATACATGACACCGGATACTATTGAAAAGGTTCTTTCAGATCCAGACACAATTATAAGGCTCGCAACTGAACTGAAACAAGAGCGCCAGAGACGACTTGAGTTAGAACCGAAAGCCGAAGCCTACGACACCTTTATGAACGGCTCCAATCTGCAAACTATGAATGATGTTGCAAAATGTCTTGGTATAGGCAGAAACAAACTCTTTGCATTCCTTAGAGATAAAAAGATACTCCGGGCTAATAACACGCCATACCAGGAATACATTGACCGCGGATACTTCGAGGTTAAAGAAAAGCCTATCAAAATGGGTGACGTGATTGCAAATATGCTACAAACATTCGTTACTGCAAAAGGTGTTGACTACATCAATAAGATTTTAAATCAATCATTAGTAAAAGTTTAAGAAAGAAAGGAGGACAAGCATGACATTTGATGAGTTTTGGAGATTCCTAAGAACGTCCGAACCTGTCAGCATAGCATACCGTTACGCTCACAGGCGAAGTCAAAGAAAGCGCCGTCAAAGGCAAAGGAGGGGTCAGAAGTGAGTAAATTTAAAGTCGGTGACATAGTCAGAATATTGCCATTTGAATTTGATTATTGGAAAAATTACAAAATGACAGAACGTAAGGTTATGTACATATCTGTACATATGGTGACACCCATGTCGTCCTTTGCGGATGAAGATGGCCGCGCTCCATCGGCGCATGAAATTCTCCATGGAGAATGGTACGTAGAATGAAAGGAGATAGAAAAATGACATTAGCTCAAAAGATTGATAAATGCGAAAGCGCAGAAGCTCTCGTAATAAACAATAACCTTATGGAAGTACGAAGACAAACGAAACGTACACCTGCATATTTAAAAATTGCCGTACCTGACAAAGTTGCAGAACGTTTTTTAAAATTTGGACGCGTTGATATTGTTGGTTTTGGTATTTTTATTGACCGCAACGAATGGGAGCGTCCAGAAATGGAGGGTACCCCATGAAACGCATATATCAAGCCCTATTCGCATTTCTTACGTCTCTCGGCGTACTGCTATTAGCAAATCTGTGCGTGATTATCACAAAAGACCAGTGGCCACTATTTCAAATACCCGACATCCTTGTAACAGTATTACTTTTCATTACATTTCCTATTTATGGCTTAACAAGCTATCAGTTTGGGAAACGGGCGCAAATACATAGGGAGAGACCAAGAGTAGAGTATTACCAACTTGAACCCCACGGCATTAAATTCACACAGAAAGCGAGGTGAGAAGAATGCATAGGTGCAACGCTATAACGAGAATCATTGAAAGCATCCAAAAGCGATTTCCCGATTATTCAAACGCGCGGAAAGATTAAGACAGTAAAAATCCCGGTTGAGCTTTCTTGCTGTCCATTCTGCGGTGCAGAATTTAATAAAAAATAACCCCTATAAAGGGGCACAAGTAAACATTCACCACTAAAATATCACGAAATGGAGGAAATTGCAATGGCAAAATTGAGTATCGATTTAGACCTTGATTATCTTGAAGAAGGGCAGACCGTCCTGAAAAATATTGATTTTGGCAAGATATGAAAGTGGGTGGGAGATATGCTTGAATACTTCCCCGAACCCGAAGAACGCGAGCCCCTTACTGAATGTCTTGAATGCGGAGAATCCCTGTACAAAGGTGATGTTGCCGCGGATGTTCCAGATGGATACATATGCAGAGGTTGTTGGCAGAAGGTAGCCTTGGAAAACGCAAAAAGGGATGAAATGAAAGAATTTATCCAAGAGTATGACGACAAAAAGGAATTCGGCAAGTGGTACTTTGAACCCCAAATAGTAGTTTTGGAGGACGTTTCAAATGATAATCACGAATAAATTAAACCTTCCGCACGCATTGGTTGACATGGCACAACGCAACTTAGAACTAAAACCCAACGAATACAGAGTTACTTCCCTTCTCAAAGGCATTCGTGAAACTATCCTGGAACGCAGACATAAGGACGAAATTGAACAAGATGTTTCTGACATGATTTGGCTCTTATTCGGCACGGCAGTACATAGTATCATTGAACACCACAAAGAAGGTGACTATGAATTTAAAGAGGAGCGCATCAAGGTATGTATCGGTGATTACATATTGTCCGGACAATTCGACTTGTACAACGCAGAAACCAAGACAATTACAGATTACAAAACATGTTCTGTCTGGAAGGTTATTTTTGGCGATTATAGCGACTGGAGAAAGCAAACATTGATTTATGCCTATATGATAAGTCGTTTCGGATTTGATGTTGAGAATGCAGAAATAGTCGCCTTGATGAAGGACCATTCTAAGCGTGACGCTAAAATTAAGGACAACTATCCACCGTTACCAGTTCAGAAAATCACGTTTCACTTTACGGCAGAAGATTTTATCGAAATAGAAGAATGGCTTAATCAACGATTCGCAGAGATAGCCGAAGCGGAAAAGCTGCCAGATGAACAATTACCTTTATGCACTCCAGAAGAACGCTTCAATACTGGTGATAAATACGCAGTCATGAAAAAAGGCAGAAAAACGGCCTTAAGAGTATTGGACACCAAAGAAGAAGCCGAGGCATGGAAGGCGGCAAATGGTGGAGATTACATCGAAATCAGACCCGGTGAAGATAAAAAATGTTTGGAGTATTGCAGTGTTTGTAAATTCTGCAATTACTACAAGGAGGTAGTGGCAAATGTCGGACAACCTGAAACTATACAATGCGGTTCGTAGCGTACCAAGTAATGCACTCCGCACAATCAATGCCGGAAGGCTTAAAGGTAAAAGCGATATTAATCCGATGTGGCGAATTAAAGCCCTTACGGAGCAATTCGGTCCTTGCGGTGTGGGTTGGAAATACACAATCACCAAACAATGGCTTGAACATGGTGGAAATGGAGAAATTGCAGCATTTTGTAATATTGACCTTTACGTCAAGATAAATGGCGAATGGTCCGAAGCAATCCCAGGTACAGGTGGAAGTGCATTTGTTGCAAATGAAAAAAGTGGCCCTTATGTTTCTGATGAATGTTACAAAATGGCTCTTACCGACGCCATCAGTGTTGCTTGCAAGGCATTAGGATTTGCTGCTGATGTTTACTGGGATAGTGATAAAACGAAGTACAACAGCACAACACCAATTAATACACAAAAGAAAATTGATGATGCACAAGCCCAAGTCATTTATGACCTACTTAAGAAAACCGGAGCAGATGTCAAGGCATTCCTTGAATACTACAAAATATCTGTTGTTGAGGATATGACACTTGATGTCTGGACAAAAGCTGCTAAAGCACTGCAAAGCAAACTAAAGAAAGGGGAAGGGTAACACCTTCCCCGAAAGGGGGCACATATGCAAGGTGAATGTTTTAACTGTGGTTGCTACGGCTATGTTGAAAAACACCACATGCTGCACGGCCCTAATCGCAAGAAATGCAATCGATATCCGCTTCTAATGGAGTGTGATTAAATCATGATGTACGCGGTCAATTTTACATGGTGCGATAAAGGCACCGTTCATCACAAAGATATATTCAAACGCATTGGCAAAGAAGTATACCGACACCCACGCAACCATTTTGTTGTCCTTGAATTCCAGGGCGTGTTGGGCAAGTTTAGGGAGAGTTTTAGACCGAGTGAACTAATGCCGGTGTGAGGTTGAGTAAATGAGGATCGGACTTATAGACGTGGATAGCCACCACTTCCCCAATTTAGCACTGATGAAAAGTATGGGCTTGAGGATTTAGGTGTGGTATTGACCAAAAACAGTTAAATTGAAAGTTTTTTATAAAAATTGTGGTTTTTATACGAGAGGAGCAGATACAGATGAGAGACATTAAGTTTAGAGGCAAGCGGTTAGATAATGGCGAATGGGTATATGGATATTACTTCATCAGTGAACGAGATATTGAAGATGGCTTCGTATGGCGAGATATCCCGCAAATACAACAACGTTACGGTGACCATTATCAATACTTTGATGTAATTCCGGAAACAATCGGTCAGTACACTGGATTAAAAGATAAGAACGGCAGGGAGATTTATGAGGGGGATATTTGCTCAACGGATTTATCCAGACCATATTTAATAGTGCTTTTTAGAAACGGAGCATTTATGTACCAATGCCACGACGATGGAAATGATTATTTTGACATCATGCTTCCCATCGAAGAAGAATCAGAAACTGACAATTATACCGAAGTCATCGGTAACATCCACGACAACCCCGAGCTGCTCAAGCTCAAGGAGGCGAGATAAACATGGGCATAGTTGTCTGTGTCGGTAAACTCTGCCGCAAATGCGGACAAGCCTTTGCGGTGACTAGAGAAGAAATACAGGCCGCAAAGCGGTGTAAAGAAAAAGAACCGTGTTTGTGTGAGAAATGCAGGCACGAAAGAAGGTGAGTAAGTGGCACGACCAAGGAAAGAAGGATTAGATTACTTCCCGCACGATACAGATGCCGTCAACGATGAAAAAATTGAAGCACTACGAATGCTATACGGTAATGATGGATACGCCTTCTATTTCATACTACTTGAGCGAATTTACCGCACCAACAATGCCGAGTTAAACATTTCTGACGCAGAAACACGACAGATATTAAGCAAAAAAGTTGCAATTACAGAAGATAAATTCAATCAAATTTTAAACAGTGCATTAAAGTATGAACTTTTTGACAAAGAAGCATATGCACAAAAAGGCGTTTTAACATCAAACGGCATTAAAAAACGTGCAGGCATAGTAGTCGAAAAACGGCTTAAAATGCGGGCGAAGTACACGGAGAAGGTTGACAAAATTTCTGACGCAGAAACGAACCAAAAAAACAGAATAAACTCGGAAAAAACGCCGGAAAGTAAAGAAAAGAAAAGTAAAGAAAAGAAAAGTAAAAATAATATAAATAATATTATTTGCTCAGAGATATTCGACTACTGGAATTCAAAAGGCATAATTACTCACAAGACCCTTACAGACGAATTCAAAAAGGATATTCTAAAAGCCATATCTGAAACATCCGCCGAAGATATAAAGAAAGCCATCGACCATTATGCTGAAATGTTCCACAACAAAGGTTATGAATATTGCAGCTATAAATGGGGCATTCACGAATTTTTAACGAGAAAAGAAGGCTACAAGCGCTTTCTTGATGATGGTTCTAAATGGCTCAATTATTTACGGTACAGGGCCGAGGGAAAACAGCAGATTGGCTATACATACAACTATGATGATGGGGGCGATAGTTTGTGAACCTTGACGGCGTGATAGAAGGACTGGCAAAGCAAAATGAACCTGTAATGCAAGAGGGTGACTACATAAAAGACGACTTGCTGATCTGCGGCAAATGCAATACTCCAAAAGAATGCCTTGTTGAAATTTTGGGAACCGTCCGGAAGTTTGGATGCCTTTGCAAATGCCAATCGGAAAGATATAAAAACGAGCAAGCTAAGTTACGACAGCGGGAAGCTTTTGAGCGTATAAACCGCCTCCGCACACAAGGGATACAAGACAGAAGTTTTCGAGATTGGACATTTGAGAATGACGACGGTAGCAATCCGCAACTGACGGACAAAGCAAGACGGTACTGCGAGAAGTGGGATGAAATGTATCAAGACAACATAGGGCTGTTGCTTTGGGGTAATGTGGGAACAGGGAAAACATATTTTGCAGCGTGCATAGCAAACTATCTTATTGACAGAGGCATTCCGGTGCTAATGACGAACTTTATACGGCTCACAAATGCACTTATGAAGCTTGATGAAGATAAAAATACTTACATACAGTCACTTAACAATTATAAGCTTCTCATAATTGATGATTTGGGAGCTGAACGGCAAAACGAATATATGTTAGAACAAGTCTACAACATCATTGACAGCCGATACAAGAGCAAACAGCCGCTTATCATTACAACAAATCTTTCATTGTCTGAAATAAAGAATCCGGTTGATATCAAATACAGCAGAATTTACAGCAGAATTCTTGAAATGTGCGTGGCAATTAAGTGTGAAGGTGCGGACCGACGAAAAAAAACTTTTATTGCAAAGATTGAAAAAGCTAAAAAATTGTTTGATTGAAAGGAGAAATCATTATGAGCCTTAACACGATTTACTTACTTGGAAGATTAACACACGACCCTGAAATGAGATACGGTGGAAATACATCGATATGCAAATTTAAGATAGCAGTTAACAGACCCGGAAAAGCACAAGAAGGGCAGCCAAACGCCGACTTCTTCCAGCTTACTGCATTTGGCAAGACAGCGGAGTTTATCACAAAGTATTTTACAAAAGGCCAACAAATCCTTATTGTTGGCTACTTGCGAAACAACAACTGGACTGACCAACAGGGCAACAAGCATTATGACAACGCAATATGCGTTGAAAAAGTATACTTTGCGGACAGCAAGCGTGAGAGTATACAAGCGCCGGAACAGACGGAAGGCTATTATTCGTTGGATGAGTCCGATGAAGATTTGCCGTTCTAGGAGGTAGATGTAATGAAAAGATTATACAATCTAAACAAAATAAATGCCGTTGAACTGCGTACATACATCTTCGTAAAGCACGAAAACTCTTGTAAAAATTTTCTCTTTGAGGTGCCGGACGGGCTTGAGATATTTAACGGTGATTATGTTTTGTGTGACACCATGAAGGGCGAAGCAAGAGGTAAGGCGGTAAGCTATCCGTTTGACCTTGATGAAAATGCGCTCCACCAGCTCAAGGATTATCTAGGTTTCTACTGGCCCGTGAAGAAGATCATTGCGAAGCTTGAGATGCCAAAACAACAAGATGACGAGGACTTACCTTTCTAGGAGGTGCGACATGGCAAAACCAAAACAAGACCACAGAATGTACACTAGGGCACAGGTTGACTACCTGCGCATGATGGAGGCGCAAAGAGCAATTCAGGAATCAATCCCACTGTACAACTGCGCGCTGGTCCTGGCAATGACTGACAAGGTGGGGCCGGAGATAATCAAAGATATCCTTGCAGATGCCAACAGCATATTTGACAGCATCAAGACCGGCACACTCAGTTTCGAGGATTGTGCCGAGGACATCCGCAAAAACCTGGGGATTGAGGTGATGGTGTGAAACTGGTGATACCCGGTGAACCATGCGCAAAACAACGGCCACGGCTAGGTAAAAGACACACATATACCCCGGATAAGACAGTCAACTACGAAACGCTGGTTAAGCAACTATACATAACGCAAGGGCATGAACGACTAGAGGGGGCGCTTAAAATGACCGTGAACGCATTTTTTTCTATTCCTAAGTCAGCGAGTAAGAAGAACAGAGAAAAGATGTTACGGGGCGAAATTAGACCCACTAAAAGGCCAGACTGGGACAACGTCGGGAAGATTATCTCCGATGCACTTAACGAAATGGCATACAAGGACGACTGCCAGATCGTAGATGCAACAGTTAGAAAATGGTACAGCGACAATCCACGTGTTGAAGTTGAAATAACCGAGTTAACACCAGAGGTATTTGCAGAATGGGATTAGGGCGCAATCCGGAATTAATGTGAATTAGAAAGGAGAATAAATTTATGTACCCAAAAAACATGAAAGGTAACAAACAAAAACACAAATGCCCTGAATGCGGAAATACTATCACAACCGAAGAACCTGCTTTTTATAAAGATTACTACCTTGTGATTTGTGATTGTGGTCATGCATTTGAAAGTCATAAAACCTGCTATATATGCGATAAAACAATTGATGCAAGTAAAAAAATTAATGTCTGTAAAGAATGTGTCACTGAATGCCCTGAATGCTTAGATGAAGAAGATATAGAAGAAGCAAAATTATTGAAGTGGTTGTAACGCATTAAAAAAAATATGTGCAGCAATTAAGCTGCGGAAAGAGAGGAAGGATATTATGGATAGATTTGAACGCTTGAAAAAGAGAGTATGGGAAGAAATTGCAAAGGATGAAAGCTGTGATTTGGCTGAGTTAGCAACACATTATATACCAATGCTTGAAGGTAGATATGACCAGGCTATTGAACTGCTCAAAGAATTTGCTTTTGTCGATATTGACGAATCTTTAAAAGACCGCTGCGATATGGCAACAAAAGTACAGGAATTTCTAAGAAAAACTGGATATGGTGAGTGGTTGGATGCTGAAATTAAGAACAATTTAGAACAAACTACTTGATGCACAATATAAAAACAAGGTGACGTTATGACGGAACTCTGTAACACCTGCCTCGGCTGTCAAGCCCTAGAAAATCCAAGATTTCAAGGCGCACATAGATGCCCAATGTGGGTAGACAGTCGGCAGGAGCCGGAACAATTACGCTGGGAGGAGATAAAGAATGTTGACAAAAAAACAATTAGAAGAGATTAAGGCTTGGGAGCAGGAGCCGTTGACAATGATAGGTGTTTATGCAAAGGAAGCCGCCAAAACCGCCCTTGCATACAGGGAGATGCTGGAGGAAGTGATAAAACATTTGTCACATTGTCCTTTTTGCAAAATCAATA
Source organism: Clostridiaceae bacterium (assembly GCA_012719545.1). Lineage (GTDB taxonomy): Bacteria > Bacillota > Clostridia > DSM-8532 > DSM-8532 > DTU059. Next base: position 554 of record JAAYAD010000017.1, on the reverse strand, counting down.
GACCTTGGCTGTATAAACACAAAGATGGTTGCAAGCTTGCCGCATTGTTGAAGGAAAGCGAGGTTGAGGAAGGATGAAGCAACCAAAATTGACAATGCGCGAAAAAGAAGTATTGAAAGAATATGACGAGCTTTTTACAGAGATGTATTCCAAAATCCGAGAATCTCTTGAATCCAAAACTGTTGATGAATTAAAAGAAATCCAGAATTGCTTTGAAAAGGTTGGGGAAACCAATTGCGCATGGACAACATATGCAGTTAAAGATATTGTGCTACCGGATTTGCAATGGATACTCGAAGAAAAGAAAATGGAAAGTGAGGTCGAACACGATGCCATGTTGTGAAGATTGTCCGTGTGTTAATTATTGTGATGGTTCAATGATAGAAGCCTGTATGGGTGACTGGAGAAAAAGAAAACAGAGGGAAAGCGAGGTCAAACACGATGCCTAAAGTGATTGTTTATTATTGGAAATGCATTAAATGGTTATGGAAACATAGGAACGAAAAGAATTGTCGGCAGAAATTCAGAAGAATGGACAGAGAATTAGGAGGTTG
>JAAYAD010000066.1 GCA_012719545.1 Clostridiaceae bacterium | reverse complement strand
TCATCAATCAGATAGATGAATATATGCTCTGGTATCGCAACAAACGGATTAAAATGTCCCTTGGTGCATTGAGCCCTATGGAATACAGAAAAAATATAGGAGTGGTTGCTTAGTCCAAAAAAATATCCGCACCCCCTTATCAGTGCCCCAAGAGCATGGGGTAAATCCTAAAAGAGCACTAAATAAATGGTATACCGTAAAACTACATTAAGTAATAAAGTGTGTGGCTAATCAATGCCACACACTTTTTATTAAGTGCAATTAATTTTGAATTTACTTTAGAGCTTATCCTGGTGTTGCTTACATTTCTTCTACTGGCTGAATGCCAAGAAGCTCAAAACAATTCAGTATTACCTGGCGTACGGCTGCAATAAGAGCAAGTCTTGCAACTTTTAAATTTTCATTGCCGGCATTTAAGACTGAATTGTAACGGTAGAATACCGAGAATTTTTTAGTAAGGCCATATGCATAGTTGGCTATTACATGGGGGCTTAATTCCTTCAGGGCAGTTTTTACTGTGGCTGGGAAGCTTGCCAGTTCCAGTATCAAATCTATTTCATGATTATCTTGAAGTACTGAAAAATCAATATCTTCAGGCAATTCCTTTCCGTAGTTTCTGAAGATTGAATTTATCCTTGCCAGGCTATACTGCAGGTATGGACCTGAATCTCCTTCAAAGCTTAAGGCAGATTCCCAGTCAAATATAACGTTTCTGTCATTTGAAACACGCAAGATAGCATACTTAACAGCACCATAGCCTATGGCTTTGGCTGTATTGATATCTGCATCACCATGCCTTTTTTCTATTTCTTCAGAAGCCTTTGCTATGGCTTCCTTCATGAAATCTTCCAATAAAACAACATTGCCTTTTCGGGTGGCCATTTTCCCTTCAGCAAGCAGTACGAATGAGTAGTGTACCGGCGTGGGAGACTTGTAGCCCAATAAATCAAGGGCCGAGGCAATTTGCTTGAAGTATAGCTTCTGATCCTCCCCAAGGACAATAATATTTACGTCGGCATCAGCTTTTACCTTATCAATGGTATAGGCGATATCGCGAAGGGGATAGAGGGAGGTTTTGTCCTTCCTTGTCAGCACCAGATAGGGTGCTTTCATCGGAAGATTGTATTCAGCCTGGTTTAAAACAAGCCTTCCTTCCTCATCTTCTTCAAGTTTGCCTGTCTTTTTAAATTCCTCCAGTAATTTTCCTGTGGTATTGGAGTAAATATAGTCCGATTCATAATCAAAGGTATCGTATTTTATGTCCAGCTCGGCTAGAATTGAAGTCTGGCCTTCAATACATATATTGACCAGCTTTCGGAACATGCTTCTGATATTTTCATCGCCGTTTTCAAGCTTATACAACAGATCAAAGACTTCTTTTTCAAGCTCCGGATTTTCGCTGACCTTATTGTTGATGTCTATATAAATTTGAAGAAGATCATGGAATGTTACATTGGATTTATCCTTTGCTCCAAGAAGCAGCATGGCAATTTGCTTGCCAATATCGTTGACAAAATAGTGAACGTCAACGGAATATCCTTCAAAGCGAAGGAGCCTTACAATTGTATCCCCAATAAGGGCATTACGTGCCCTGCCAACGTGGGGTGATGCATTCGGGTTGATACTGGTGTGCTCTACCAAAGCCTTTTTACCGGTACCTGATTGTGAGGAGCCGTATTTATCCTTCATACGGAGTATGTCAGTTATAACATCCTTAAAAAGGATGTCCCAGATTGTAGACAAAAACGGTTGTGGTTTTAGGCCATAACCGTTTTTTCTAAATACATCAATGATTTTTCTCTAAATACTGGTAAAAATTCAATAAGAAATTGCAAAATAGGGTTCATATCTGGATTTAGCTTTTTCCAT
>JAAYAD010000033.1 GCA_012719545.1 Clostridiaceae bacterium | reverse complement strand
TTGTCGTGCCTAAAATTAATAAGACTTCTTTAAATCTCTAGTTTTTTATCTATAAAATATCGAACCAAACACATAGAATATCAAAATTTGAGGTGAAAAAGGGAACTGTCCCAAAATTTAAACTAATTTTGAGACAGCCCCTTTTACATTATTTTACATTATAAGTTCATTGACTTAAATCTATAAACCTATATACATAATCTAAGGCTCCCATTGGCCTATCATTAAATTTAAATTAGTGTTTTTTAAGAACCTTTTGTGACATTTCTTAATACTTCTTCCCTGTTTTAAAGCTTAAGCACTAACAAAGCCATTTTAAAAACTCGGAGTATAAGTAGTGCATTAATTTATTCAGCCGTCTCAATGGAATCAACGATGCTTAACTTGACTATTTGGTTCAATGGGATGCATGTTGCAATCATACATGCTGCGATTGTGACAACCGTCGCCTGTAGGATTGGCAATACCGGCGGAGCTGATAATCGGAGTTGATCTGTTGCTGCCGCAGCAACAAATATTGTGCAGATATATCCTGCTATTGCCCCAATAGCGCCGGCTATTATACCGTAATACGCACCCTCCCACAAAAAGGTTTTATAAAGGCTTCCAGTGCTCATTCCTATTGCCCGTTGTATTCCAATTTCAGTTTTTCGGATATGAATGTTGGTGTAGGTTGTATTTATTACATTTAATAGACCTATTAATCCAATAAAGAGTATCAGCCCCCATGCAAGAAGCTTAATTTGCTGGTAACTTTCTTCCAATTGTTTATCAGTGTTTCTGTAAGACAGCCAGCGGCTTCCTGCAGTTTCACCGCAAATTTGCTCTATTTTCTGTTCTACCGCTTCTGTATCCGCTCCGTCTTCCAAAATTACATACAGTTCAGAATAAGTGCTCTTTCCTGTCAAAAGGTCATAAACCGTATCAAACACAATCACCTGAACCCCGTTTACAAATCCTGCATTATCCAATGTAACAGCATCGCAATTTCCAAGCACCTCAAGCTCATTATTGGCAACCAAAATACTATCCCCGGCAACAAAAGAAGTTGCTGAACCTGGCTGTCCACCATAGGATATTGCAATAGGATTTTTCACAAGGCAGGCCTTACCATCCTTTAATTTTTGCATTTGTTCTTTGGTTAGGGACGGCATTAGCGCATTAAGTCGGGCTTCATCCACTCCTATTATTTGCAGAGTTTCTCCCGGCATTAGCTCAAAACTCGTTTCTATAGATAAAGAGCCATCCTTCTCCTGCTTGTAGAGGCTGTATTTTAAAGTTGAAACCGAAGATACTCCATCCAGTATTTTAAGTTCCTCAACTATAGATGGCATAAAACCTGTTGTATCATTGGTAACAGAGTAATCCCCAAGATGGAGCTTTCGTATATCTTTGGAGGCATCAAGCAATTTTGAAAATGATTGAACGGCCACAAACACCGTAATACTCATTACTAAAGACAAAATTGTGATAGCAGTACGCCCTGCATTTCTTTTCATATTAAGTCTTGCATAAAATGCTTCAAAATTTCTGATGCGTTTTTCTTTCCTATTCTTCCTCTTAACCTTAACCGTTGTCCCATTCATAGCAACAACGGGTGATACTTTGGCGGCATAACGTGCTGCCGGCATAGCGGCCAAAAATGAAAATATTAAAGTAATGGCCGCGCTTATAAGCAAAGGGAGCAATTTTCCCGTACTGTTCTGCGAGATTAACATATTCAGCTCTTCCTGATTATTCGCCATGAATATTTCCGGAGAAAACAGGCTGGTAGCCGCTTTTGTAATGCCACTTGCAGATATTACTCCCAGAAAAGCACCCAAAGGTATACCAATAAGGCATAGCATGACTAGCTGTTGGGTAACTAATGAGTAAAGCTGACCCTTTGTGCCTCCAATTGCCCGCAAGGTTCCATATTCCTTTATTCTCTTGCTAACCGCAATTTTTAAGATATTGTATATAACAAGGCCTGCTGCCAGTAATACCAATGCACCTGTCATGATACCTGTCAAAGTCATGTAGGAAAAGCCGTTGGTTTTTCCTTCATCAATATCTTCTTTATCATACTCAATCCCCAGCGCATTAAGATAAATCCAGTTGTACTGGATATGGTTTTTTGAAACACCTGTTTTCTCGGCAAGATCATTGACTGTATGCTGAAAACTTCCTTTATCGGCTGTACGAAAATCCGTTGAATAGACCAGGTACTTTTGTGGAAGCAATTCTTCCGCCGTACCACTCCCGGCAATTCCGATAACAACCCCGGAACCATAACCAAGATAATTGCTCTGCAATATGCCACTTAAAGTGAAGTCGGCCTGATATTCATAAAATACTTCTGCATCACGAAACAGCGAAACATATAAATCAAGGGTAATGGTATCACCTATGTCGCCTTTGAACCCCATGTAATCCAATGCATCCTGCGGAAGTGCAATTTCCCCTGCCTTCTCAGGAAGACGCCCCTTTTTAAGCTTTGATATTGCCGGATAAATAGACAAGCCATTCTCGTCATATTCCCTGAGTTGCAAAGATATGCCGCTGTTTTTAAGGCGAGATGTTCCAAGGACAATATGGCTGCCAACAAAAGAAAGGCGTCCATCTTTTTCAAGAATGGTTTTCTGATCATAGGTCAAGTTGTGAAAAGTTGCATACCTGTTCCCGTTTAAATTTTGGGCCTGCTGAATCCTCAATGCTTGTAAAATACCCCAGGACTGGCCTATAACCGTGGTCATCATGGTAGACAATATAATGGCTATTAAAATCAGTATGGATGTTATTTTCTGAGCTTTGAGCTCTTTCCAGGCAAATGAATGATATGATTTCATGATGTCACCTCCGACAGCACACCATCCACAATAGTCAGCCGGCGCTCAGCCATTTTTGCTATACTGCTGTCATGGGTGATGATGACCACTGCTGTACCAAATGTTTGCCAAATATTTTTAAGTATCTCCAGAACTTCATTTCCGCTCTTGCTGTCCAAATTTCCAGTTGGTTCGTCAGCAAATATAACATCCGGCTTTGTAATGAGTGCCCGGGCAATGGCTACACGCTGCTGCTGTCCTCCGGAAAGTTCGCTTGGAAGATGGGTTAATCTGTTGCTTATTCCTAAAAGGTCTGTAATTTCAGTTAAGTACCCTTCATCCGGCTGAATTCTATCCAAAAGTAAGGGCATGATTATATTTTCTTTTGCCGTTAATACCGGTAGCAAATTAAACTGCTGAAATATAAATCCCACTTTACGGCGGCGAAAAGCAGAAAGTTCATTATCTTTTGTTTTGTAAATATCTTTACCGTCAAAGGTTACCGTACCTGAGCTTGGGGTGTCCAATCCGCTGAGTATATGAAGCAGTGTGCTTTTGCCGCTTCCGGAGGGACCCGTGATTGAGATAAAGTCCCCTGATTTGATTTTAAGATTTGCGTTGTTGAGAGCAATTACCTTGTTTTCGCCGCTCCCATAATATTTGGATAAGTTTTTTCCTTCAATAATCATAAAAAACACTCTCCTTTTTTCTAAAGAAGAGTGTACTTGCTAATTCTCAAAAATTGCTCAAGTTATAAAACTTTTAATCTTGCTGTTGCCAAAGCCCCGTCATTTGTATTCTGCAATTCCAATGAACCATTGTGTTTCTCACACAATAAGCGGCAGATATATAGACCCATGCCAAAATGGGTGCCTTTTTCATTTCTTTTATCCCCACGCAGAAATGGTTCTGCCCCTTTTTTTAGTATATCCTGAGAAAATCCCGGCCCGTCGTCCTGTACTGACAGTACAAGCATTTTCTCTTCAAGCTTTATGCTGACCCGTATTTTGCCTTTTGCATATCTGATGGCATTGGCAATCAGATTTTCCGCTATATTGAATAACATAGCTTTGTCCAGAAAAATACTTTTTTGCCTTTCAAATATGTCTTCCGCTTCAACTTCCGCTTCTATATCGGAATCCATTGTAATAAGACGAATGCTTCCCTTTAACTCTTTAACTACTGATTCAAAATTAACTTTCTCAGGGGAGCATTGCAGCTGTTCAAGGCGCTGTACACTGCTCATGGCTTCTATATATTTTTCGATTCTTGCGGCATATTCTTCAATGAGTGATATGGATTCCTGTATATTTTGTGTAGTTAATGAGTCATTGGAAAGTCCTTTCCTTAACAGCTTTACAGAGCCTTTCAACACAGTGACAGGATTGCGAAGGTCATGTGAGAAAGCCGCATTAAGGCGTTTTCTCTCCTCCATCTGCCTCCAAAGCTCCCGGTTATTTTCCAAAAGCTGGACACGCATTTTCTCAAAGGAATTGCATAACTGACCAAGTTCGTCATTTGAATCAGATTGAATTGTGAAATCCAGGTTATTATCCATAATCTTTTCCGCCCCTGCTTGTAACAATGTAAGGGGCTGTTTTAATTTAATGCGATAAAACATAAAATTTGCCGTAAGCAAGCCTGCTATAACAAATACAACGGGCAGTATCAGTTGTAAAATCATTAAAGTATTGTCCAAAAAAGAAGTATTTGTTTTAGGGGAATTTTCAGGCAAAACAATACCTTGCCCAATTTTAACTTCTATTGAATATCCGTTTTGCTTGTTAATCCTGCCTATGGCCATAATAGACAGAACACTTAAGGCAAGAGCAATAAGCAAAAAAAATATTGTTATACATAAAAAAGCTTTTTTTAAGCTCATCTTCCTCAACCATTCCATTTATAGCCCATCCCCCATACCGTATCAATATAGTTGTGCCGGGTGTAAACAGATAATTTTGAACGAATTTTGCGGATATGCTCCATGACAGTACTGCTATTACCGCTGCCGTCAATGCCCCAAACTGCTTCGTAAATGCGTTCCCTGTCAAAAACCTGGCCTGCATTCATGGAAAGCAGCTCAACAATATCAAATTCCTTCCTGGATAATGGAATGAGATTCCCTTTTACCGTTACTTCCCGCTTCAAGTAGTCAATGCAAAGGTCGTCAAAAAACCGTATAACAGTTTTTGCCTGCTTTCGCTGCTCACGGCGCAAGTGGGCTTCCACCCGCGCACCCAGTTCGTCTATGTCAAAGGGCTTTACTATGTAATCATCCGCTCCGGCTTTAAATCCTATAATTTTGTCACTGCTCTCAATACGTGCCGTAAGAAAGAGAATCGGGCATGTCACATGCTCACGTATGCGCTGGCAGACGGAAATACCATCCATTTCGGGCATATTGATATCAAGAAGGATTATGTCGGGCTGGAATGAGATTTTTTCGAGGGCTTCCCTGCCGTCAAAAGCCGTATAAACCTGGTAGCCTGACATTTCAAAGTAATTCTTCATCATAGCAACTATGCCTTTTTCATCGTCCACAATCAAGATTTTATTTTTCAATCAATAGCCTCCTTAGAAATTGCTAATGCTATTGTTGCATGGAATCTCAAGTTTTTCTCAATTTTTCCTCAGCCAATTCATGGAGTCACCCACGGTTATAGAAAACTATATCTGTTTAAAAGTCTGTCACCGGTTAATAGGTCCAATCCAACTCCATTTGCCATTAATAAACAAAAACCATTTACCGTAAGTTTGTCCTTCCTTTGGATTCTTAATTTCTTCATAAGCCTTTAACTTATAATATTCCCTAATTTCTAACCATTCTGTCCACCAGTGGCCCTCGCCGTATTTATCAACCAGATAGGTTTCGCCCAAATGTCCCAAAGACATGGTACCAAGTGTACCGTGTTCAACAAGGCTTCCGTCAGGATATGCCATTCCTCCGTAAAGGTCGCAGTTCTGGTTTTCTCCCAATACTCCTGCAGGGCCAATCTTTAATATTACTTGCGTTCCATCGGGTTTTATAAAGGTATCTCCTTCAATAGGCAAGGGTCTGTACGGATCGTCCCATCTTAATATGGTTGGCTCACGGGTCTGTTTAGGCTCTTCTTTTTTAACACCCTCTACCTTTGCCCTTTCACTTGGGTCAAGATAACGGATTATAAATGCTGCCGCCTGGGCTCTTGTGGCATAATCATTGGCTCCAAAGCGCCCGTCCGAATATCCTGAGATTATTCCGGAGCCATAGGCTATAAGAACATGGGGCTGGATGTCCTTAGGAATCTGATTGTAATCCTTTATTTTGCTTATAAACTGCTGGCAATCCTCAGATGTTAATCGGTTTTTCTCAAACTTATTGTAGGCTCGGACTATAATCTTTGCCATTTCACCTCTTGTAATGGGTTCTGCAATATTTTTTAGATTGTATTCCCCTGCTGCAAGGAATCCTAATTCCTCTGCCTTCTTCACATCTCTTGCTGCCCAGTGGTCGAAATCAGGGACAACATCTATTAAAATTTCCGGGTCATACATGGCACGGATAAACATTTTAATAAACATGGCTCTTGTTACAGTTCCCATGGGGTCAAGGGTGCTCTTATCGGTACCATCAATTGAACTTAGGCCCACAAGCTTTGTCATAACGCTCATGTACCAGTCTCCCTTTTTAGCATCGGAAAACTTTCTGACTATTACATCTTCAAGCTTTGCATATTTTTCATTATCGATGTCTTTAATGGAGCGTATGCTTTGTCTTAAGGCAGCCAATTCATCATCCAAACCTGCAAAAGAGATGAAAGCTGAGCCTTGTACGGCGAGCAAGAAAGCCAATAATACTACAAACAGCTTTTTCATGAACATCTACTCCTTTGACAAAACTGCTTAGATAATACAAAGCCAGAAATATTATCGTATTCACAAAATCAAAGCATATGACAGATAACCCCATATGTGTTCTAATAATGTAAAATAAATTGTAATCTTTTGGATATAAATATATTATCAGGATAATGTAACTACATCCAGTTGTCAACAATTAGTCAAAGACCCGAAATTTTTGAATTAAGCTATTCTTCAATAAATCATCATATTAAAAATAAGCTGTTTGCAAAAAAATACTCCCGATATGTCCTTATAGACAGTAGCGAGAGTATTCATTATTTTAGGTGGCCATATTTTCATTTCTCATTCAGCTGTCTTACCGGTCTTGCCTCTATATATCCTCTATAACCCATTGGGGCAAGCTGGAATCGTGGTCCGTCTTCATCGGCCCATTTAAATCCGTAAATCTCAGGATTGTAGTTATTCATAACTTCCCACAATTCACTTATAGCTTCCATGTACTTTTCGTCATCATAGGGCTGGCCCTGGAAAACCATCATTTTGCACGGTGGAAGATCAATTATTTCAAATCCTTCCGGAACATCGCCAGAATAATTTACCGGAACTTCTACCCCCTGACAATATACAGATGTTCCCGGTCTTCTTAAGTTCTCAGGCAGCCACATTCCTATAGGCTCGTACATGGCATCTTTAATACCAGTAAGCACATCCCATATGTCACATCCTACTTCTTCACAGTATTCAAAATAATCGGTTGCTTTAATGCCACGCTTTAAAATCAGCTTTCTTGCCGGACGTTCAATTACCTGAACGAAAACGGTATTAGGCTTATTGCTCTTTTCCATGTTATCCTCTCCTTTTTGCATTTTGAGGTAGCTATCACGGATACGAATGGGCATAAAAAGCTTAAATTGCGGCGCATTTTTGCTAAAATATTGCGGGGTCACTCCAAATTGCTTTGAAAATGCTCTTGTAAATCCTTCATGGGAATCAAAGACAAAATCAAGCGCCACATCAATTATTTTTGCATTATTGTCAAGCAGCTTGACTGCAGCCTGCGACAATCTCAGTTCCCGAATATATGCAAAGGGCGTCTTACCTGTAAGTTCCTTGAAGATGCGTGATGAATGCCATGGTGAATATCTGGCAGCTTCTGCCAGCTTATGAAGAGTTATAGGTTCTGTAATATGTTCATGTATATAGTCCTGCATGCGCTGAACGGCATTAATCTTATCCCAATTATCCATGATTCGCCTCCCGTATTCTGTATTAAGAATAACATGGGCGGTAAGAGATAACTTGACTTGCGTTGCTAAATAATTGCTAATATGTTTCTTCCTGAGATCGCGCAAGTTTTAACATAAAAAATATCTACTAAGAATCCAAGATGCTGCCTGATAGCTTCAATGCCTCAAAAGCAATGATATTAGTTTATGGTCACTCTCATCATGGATTACTTTTCCTGACCCTGATAAGTAAAAAGTCAGGCTTATGAATGTATCTTTTATATGGGGGACATTGATTCATAACATCATAACTTGGCACAGGCTCAAGCATTTTTTCAATGACAAAACCCGCGCTTACAAGGGAATTAACAATGCTCGAAAATGTGCGATGATATTTTATTACTCCATCAACAATCCATGTACCTGTTCTTACGCCTTCCTGAGTATATGTTGTTAAATTGTAATGGATAATCTCATCATCAGAATTGCGGGTCCAATAATCCTGTGTCAGCAAGGCAGTAGTTAACGGATGCTCCTGTGAAAATATGAAATACCCTCCCTCATTCAGAAGGTTATAAATATCTCTTACCAATTTATCAAAATCTTCGATGTAATGAACTGCAAGAGAACTGAATACTACATCAAACTTTTCCGTAAGTTCATGCAAATCAGTCATGCTTTTATTGATGTATTGAATGTCCGGAGAATAGTTTTCATTCATTGCCACTTCAAGCATTTTAGCAGAAATATCAAGGCCGGTAACCTTTTTGGCGCCTAATTTAAGAAACTGGACACAATTCTCGCCATAACCGCAGCCAAGCTCAAGCACAACCTTGTTATTTAAATCCGGAGCAAGACTAAACAATGCAGGTTTTTCAACAATGTAATTTGCAGCCCAGGGATTATCTCTCAGCTTTTTATATCCCTCGAAAAATTCCTGGTTGTCAAAAATATTTTGATTGCTCATTTACTTGCTCCTTTCAAGGTACAGATTTCTTAGACAAATTCTTAAGCACCAATTGATTCGCCGTATTCAATTCTGTTTCTGCCTGATACTTTGGCTTTGTACAGCAATTTATCGGCAGCAGCTATAATCTCAGCCAGGGATCTATCCGGCGAATATTCAACTGTAATTACTCCAAAGCTGGCTGTTACATAGTCAGAAACCTGTGACTTTTTATGTTCTATTTTAAGGTCCTGAATTTTCTGACGTATTCTTTCGGCCGTTTCAACAGCTGATTGAATGTCCGTATCCGGCAAAATGCAGACAAACTCTTCTCCTCCATAACGTGCAGCCAAGTCAACGGAACGGTTTATACAGTCTGCCAACACACTGCCTATTTGACGCAGACACTCATCACCCTTAACATGCCCATAATAATCGTTATATTTCTTAAAATAGTCAATATCAATTAAAATAATTGATAATTTAGAGTTTGAACGGCTCAGCCTTGAATACTCATGTTCCAAAGTAGCGTCAAAACATCTTCTGTTAGCTATACCTGTCAGACTGTCCTTGTTGCTTAATTCAGTCAGCTGGCGGTTGGATTCCTCCAACAGAAGCTCCATTTCCTTTCTTGCATTTATATCTGTCAGCATGGCAAAGGATCCTTTAAACTTTCCTGACTCATCCATAATTGCTTTTGCCGAAACCAGGAACCAGTGACAATGCCCGTCTTTTCTTAACAGGCGGCATTCATAAACCGAGTCCTCACCATTTTTCCGTTTAGCTTCCTGTTTTAGGCATATATCCAGCTGTTCCTCAGGGAAAAATGAACAGTATGATCTTCCAAGCATTTCGTCAACGGTATAGCCTAGAATTGATGCCATGTTATTATTTGCAAAAGAAATTTTAAAATGCTCATCGAAAATCAATATACCTTCATTGGCTGTCTCCACAATTTGCTGAAATCTGATTTCACTCTTCATTAATTCTTTCTGAATTTTATGTAACTGCATGTCGCTTCGTTCTTTTGCAATCATCAGAAGAATCAGGGCACTTAATAAGAATATGCAAAAGCTTGTTCCTGGAATTAAGGAAGCTATTGCGCTATTGCTCAGATTTATGGCATCTTCAGGATAAAACAGGCATATAATGGCGCTTATTAAGAAAACCAAACCTGTTACGAAGTAACTTACAGCCAGAATCATCCGCATCCAGAATCTCGTATTCGATTTTCCTGTCAGGAACATGCTGGGTAAAAAGTAAAAGGCGCTTTGAATACCAAAAAACAATCCTGTCCTGTATGGACTGTCTATTAATAATGTTAACGAGCATACAAGTAAAATTGCTGCAGTTGTTATAATATGCAGTCGTCTTTTCACATTATGCCCCATCAAAAATCTTACAGTCCAGGCTTCATAGGCGCAAGCCAGTATTAAAGTAGTATTTGCCAATATTGTTAAGGCATCAAAGGAGCTTGTCCTAAAATAAAGCATCAAAGAACCTGCCGCCTGGAGCATTTTTGCCGTAATCCAGAAGGGAACTGTTTGGGGGTTGTTTTTGCTATATTTAAATATTGTTAAGAGCAGTCCAAACACGAAAGAGCCGACTGCAAGAATTAACATTACTGTTCTGACATCCACGGTAACCTCGCAGAATATCCTGTTATTTATTTGAACAACTGTTAAAAAATAAAGATCAATGATAGAATTTTAGGCTGCTTCACCATCTATTGATGCAATTATACAATATTATAGAACAGCCGTGCAAAATATTGAATAGGACTTATCAAAAAACAGAATTAAATTGTCCAAACAGTAAAGAAATCTTTATACTTTTGGCTCTGGCCTGATTCAGGCTGACCTTCCCAAAATAAAAAAAGCTTAAAATTTGTTGCCAGAATCACAGCCTTCTATAAGTGAATGTATTAAGATAATTGCAGTAGGAGGGTGATTTATGAGAAATTTTGATAATTTAAAACGCCAACATTTATCTATTTATGAGGATATTGATTATCTTGCTTCTGAAATTGAGAAAGGCAGTAAAGAGTTAAATGTAATTGAAACTGCGCTGCGAATAAATACTCTGGCAGGAAAACTTAAGATACATATGCTTGAGGAAGATAAATTTCTTTATCCTGAATTGTTAAATCATACAGATGTTGAAGTAAAAAACATGGCAAACCAATATATTAGTGAAATGGGGCATCTGGCAGAAGAATATGCTAATTTTAAGGCCAAGTATAACACTCCAAATAAGATACATGCAAATCCCGATGCCTTTATATCAGAAGCAAAGGCAATAATTAAGGCTCTTATAAACAGAATGAATAAAGAAGATAACGAGTTATATTCTTTTGTACAGAAAAAACTGTTAGTTAGCGCATAATTGAATTAAAAACAGCGGGATTGTACAGCTCTTCTGCCCTTCATACATATGTACTTATTGTTTTCCATATAGATGCTTCTCTCCTTTGGCTTGAAATGAAAACATACACCAACCTTTGCACATATACATTCTCTTATATCTCAAATTCAAGGGCATCGATGAGCTGTATAATAGATAAAATGAAAAAGCGGCTTTCCAAAAGGAATGCCGCTTTTTCTGACATCCATAACAGGTCAGCGCTAGTTTGATATCATTGCTTAGTGCTTTCTTCTTTTAATAAATAATGCCCACAATATTATGTTGGCGAGCAATAATATGGCTAGTAAATAAACCGCTATACAGAAAAAGGATGACTTTAAAGTACTATATGATATAGTCAGATTAAGCATATATATATTTGACAGATTATCCTTAGTCCATCTGATTTCAGGAATATGATAAGATACCTCTCCCGAATCCGTATTTACTTTTTGATGCTCTTTTGCTTCTGTTTCCACATAGGATTTTTTATAATTTAACGCCTGTGATGTGAATTGTAAGTTTATTTGATATCTGCCTAAAGGAAGAGAACTGGCATTACTATTGTAAATAACAAATGAATCAAGATAATTTTCCTTAAAAAAGTCTACATTCCTACTATCTAAGGCAAGCATATATTCAATTCGGACAAGGACCATGCTTTCAGGTTTATCTGTACTTCCTGTTATAACTAAATCGCCATCTTCCTCTTGTACAGTAAATCGTCACTTTTTCTTAATATTTTATAATCTACTAACTCCTTAGCAGGAAGAGCAGGAAAATGCATTTTATCCCTGACTTCCATCAGCTTTTCTTCAGGATTTAAATATGTTCTGTATTGCCTGATGATTATTCTTCCATCATTTCCGGCAAAGCCTTCCACTTCAATACTTAATGAGGCTTCGTTATTTATGTAATTCTGGGATTCATCTGCATAGCAAATATTAAATACGGAAAGAAAAATTAAAATATAAAGAATAGTTAATGCTTTCTTCATAGCTTTAATGGCATTCATTCAAGCAAAGTCTCCTTTTTGAAAAGCAATAGCTTTTCCTTATTTTTTATACTTTATCGTAATTAACTAATATTACCAATAAAATTGTATATGTACTACATTTGGATTGTCAATGCATAAGGTTGTATTAATCCGTATGAAAATAACAGTTAAATGCACAAAAAAGTTCCGACATCTGATATCAGACGTCGGAACTTTAATTAACTCCTTAAGAATTATTAATATTAAAGTACCAAAGACGGTGCTGTATATACCCTTGCTTTCATTTCGTTGTCCAGCATATATAAGCCTTTGGGATCACCTGCAAATAACTCAAATTTCTTAATGTTGTCCTCTGCGTTCTTTTCTTCCTCACCCTGTTCTTTAATGAACCAGTCAAGGAACTGCATTGTACGGAAGTCCTTAACTTTGAATGCAGCTTCGTAAATATTATTAATTGAGGCAGTTACTAACTTTTCATGTTCAAATGCTTTTACCAATGGGTCTTTAAAGTTTTCATACTTAGTATTTGGAGCAGCAATTTCCAGTAACTCTACCGATTCTCCGTTATCTAAAAGATACTGGCGGAATAATAAAGCATGATCCCGCTCCTCCTGGGACTGTATGAAGAACCAGTTTTCAAAGCCAGCAAGACCTTGATCTGCATAATAATTTGCCATATCAAAATACAAATAAGCGGAATAAAATTCTTTATTAATTTGTTCATTCAATAATCTTTTTACTTCTTCGTTAAACATATTATCATAACTCCTTTTTATTTTTATGTTTTCAAATAGGCTAATATAGCAAAAGCTTATTATCATTATTACCACTCAAACAGGATTTGCAAACATATGTATGAAAATATGCTATTTTGGCAGAGTTACAGTATCATCATTCATATTTATCTCAATTTTTAAAACAGTTAGCCCGAGTACCGATAATTAAGTATCCGAGAGCAATAATCACTCGTTTATGGGCACAGTGCAATTGCTGATTGACTAAATAATAATTTTATTTTATATAGAAATCAATTTAACATTTAAAATACACGGAGAGGATATTATGATACGACTGGCAACGGCTGAAGATGCTCATTTAGTTCATAAAGTTATGTTATCTGCATTTGAAGAATACAGGCATATGGATGTTCCGTCAGGGGCATTAAGTGAGACTGCAAGCTCCATTGAAGACTCATTAAGAAATGGGTCGGAAAAGGCTTTACTATACTATTTGGATGAAGTTCCTGTTGGCACTGTAAGGTTTAAGACAGATAATAAATCTCTTTATTTCTTCCGCCTATCTGTTTGTCCTGAGGTAAGAAGAAAAGGTATCGCCAAGTCCATGCTGGCATGGCTTGAAACTTATGCAAAGGAACATGGCTTGAAAGAAATATGGTGCAGAGTCCGCATGTCTATTCCGGAAAATATCCGGTTGTATGAATCTGTTGGATACATTATATCTAATGAAGAAGTGGTAACAAATATAAATGGCATTCCGGTTAAAACGGTAGTTATGAAAAAGGAAGTCTAACGACTGGTAAAACAAGGGGGTACTGCATCTTTTGCTGCCAAAATACCTAGTCAGCCAAACGACGGCCCCCCTGTACTACTCTCCTGAACTAATCCCTGCACTAATCCCATGTTAATCGGAATTTATTTGATTATCAGTAAGCGGAAGCTGTATAACTATAACTCAATCCAGTAACGTTGAGTTATCTTTCCATTAATCATTATTTCATTTTCTAATACACCGCCATTATTTTTTATAACGTTAGCTGATGCGATATTATTCTTGTCACAAGTAATCAAGGCTTTCTCAATGCCTAATTCCTTTGCAATTGGAAGTGCCATTTTAAGCATTAATGTAGCATAGCCTTTTTTTCTTTCTGAAGGACGTACTCCATAGCCAATATGTCCGCCATGCTTTAAAAGATTCTCGTTTAAATAATGCCTTATATTTATTGCTCCAATAATTCTATCTGGTCCATTGATCAAAAAATAAGTATGTGAAGGAACAAGATTAGGCGGACAAGTCTCTCTTTTTTCGAAATTGGCAGTCTCTATAAGCCATTTGTCATAATCGTAATATGCCATTTTTACACTCATTGGGACAACTTCTTCCCCATTTTCAATAAACTCACCCACAAAATCCTGAATATAGTCTTTAATTTCCAAGCTGGCTTTTTTGAATTCTAAACTCATTTTCAATAAGCTCCTTAATACTGTAATTATCTTACTTTATTTTAATTTACTATATTATGGAAACTCGATTGATGTGTCAAGTATTTTTATAAAAAAATAAAGCGGGTAAAAAGCTACCCGTAATTTTCTTGAGAATTCAGCTAATCCATATAGAATCACAAAATGACAAAAATCTATGCTCCATTATAAACTGAACTTTTCCTTAATGTGCTTCAGTACAAATAATTCCCTTCTTGTCCAGCGGGGAAAGACATTTGAATCTATTAACCTCTGATTTGTCTCAATTGCTTTATCTATATCTACCCATACTGGTGTAAAGCCTAAGTAAAGTTCTATCCTTAATTATTACTCCCCTGACAGCTTCTCTGTTAATTGCCCTCCCATCAAGGTTTATATCTTGATTTCTCATAATTTCTTTAAGTAACTTCATAAAAGCCCCCATCAACTTAAGTATCTTTTTCAGCATTTTTCTTATCTGCCCGTTTCTTTGTGAATTTTTCAACCACTTTATCCATTAAAGAATTACAAAAATAATCAATAATAACTTCGGCTATATCGGCTAATAAGTCAACAATAAGCATAATATCATCTCCCGAATATATATATGTCCGCATTAGCTTCACGTCAATTTAATAATATTTAATAATTTTACTCTCAAAGTGTTACATTTTCCCAGACATTACATTATAATTATTTTTCAGGAACATTGTACCATAAGTTAGCAAATGTATATCTATCAAATTAGCTTTTTTAATGAACATTTAATTTTAGTGCAAGCGGTAAGAGAATTTGAACATATAGCAATTGTTGGTGAGTCTGACAATACGGTTGAATAAACAGATATTTTATAATATTGGCTTTACCAATGCTTCATATTAGACGAAGGAGAGCGCCTATGTTCAGAAAAATCATTGGATTATTTTTTGCAATGTCAATATTAGTGGCATTAACCATTAGTGGTTGTACTTACGCTAACCCCACTAACACTAATCCCACCGAGAATTCATCTGAGACAGAGGATTTACTTCCTAAAGGGTATACGATTGAAAAAATAAAATATGCATTTGAGGAGTATATAAATTACCGCTTATATTTATATCCAGCAGAAATAATGGAGGGAAAGTCGGATAAGGACTTTGATGATTATATAGGAATATCAATCGATGCAGAAATACGAATATATAATAATGAAAGTGTAAACCGAATTAGGGATTTATCAGTGTATATTCATACCAACATAGGCGAATGGCTAGCATTTTTTAAGATTAACAGAGGAATTGTCTACTGTGATGGTCAGACAAGTGAGGGAGGAACAGCATGGCCTGTCGAGCCAGATAACTATAAAGTCGTTGAAAGATACTCTCTGAAAATTGCTGAGCCCCGAAAACCTAATTATGGTATGTCCGAGCAAAAGAAAAATCTGATAGATGCCATACAGGAAGATATCATGGACGCCTGTGAAAGTTTTTACAAGGACACTTTAAAACCTGAATGGAAGAATGTTGATGTTTACATAGCTGATTTTTTTGAATATGAAAACGGTGCTCATGCTTGGCTTTGCAGAAAAGATGGATTAATTATAAATTATCCGGTACACTTTGATGAAATGAAGGGGGAAATAATTTTAATTCCTGGGAAGGGATTTACAATGTCAAGCATTGACCAGTTTAACGAGTTTGGTCGGTACCAGTTCGAGAAAGACATTCAAGATGCCGTCAGACATTTCGTATGCAATCAAGACCAGGGATGAATGCTTAACCTTCCCAGGTCTTCTTTGCAGGAAATTCTAATCCAATACCTTCAATAGTTCCATAGGTTCGCTAATAACCATGTCAGCTCCTGCACCGATTAGTTCTTCCCTGCTTCTAAAGCCCCATAATGCACCGACAGCATACATATTTGCATTCTTAGCTGTTTTTATATCAACATCACTGTCACCCATATAGATACATTCTGTCGGATGAACACCAAGCTCATTGGCAATTAGTATAGCCCCAGCCGGATCCGGCTTTCTTGGTAAAGATGTCCTTCCTCCCACCAGGCATGAAAAATAACCCGGGAAATATTTATCTACAATTAATTTGGCAATATCCTCATTCTTGTTTGTGTTTACACCAAGCTTTATATATTTTTGTGCCAGAGATTTTAATAATTCGATAATGCCATCATAGGCAGACATTTGATAATCCCAGTTCTTTGAGTACTCTTCCAGCATTTCAAGATAATACTGCATCAATAAAGGATCTTCGGGATTGTCAATTCTTGCTGCTTTTCTTACAAACTCCTTAATTCCGTTTCCTACATATGTTTTACTCTGCTGTATATTTATTTTGTCCAACCCATGTCTGCCAAGGACATTATTCATTGAATGCATCAATCCATATATTGAATTAACCAGGGTTCCGTCCATGTCAAAAATAACTGCTTTGTATTTCAATTTTTTCCTCCCCTAATATCGAAACAGATACTAGCATCTGTTTTTATCTGCTGCGAAACTAACAAATTGTGAACGCAAGCGTAATTATATCATAATAACGACATGGGAAAAGGTGTCATATCCGGTCGGAATGTTTAAGCTGTAACAGGCATCATATGAGAACACATAAGTGAGTCGCTGCTAATTTTCCTTAAATCAATGGTTGCAGCGCCAGAAAGATACATCTTATTTTGCACGATAGTTCATGCCCATATATTTGTCACCGTTTCTCAATTCCTCAATCATCTGAGCTATGCGTTTCTCCTTGGTCTCAGGTCTTTTGGCTTTCAGTATCCAGCCTAAATAATCATTCTGCTGATATGGCGGCCTTCTTCTGTATGCATCCATAAGGTTTTCTCTGACAAGCCGCTCCTCCACATCCTGAGGCATCGGATTAATTTTTCGCTTCAGTCTGGAATTATCAATCATATTAAAGCCCTCCTTCTTTACCTTCCCGTCACTTCATACATATTAAATGTTTCTAAAAGTCATTTTTACCTAAGCGTCTACAACGACAACAATCATATATAATTTATTTTCCAGGTTTTTTCCAAATAAATCGCGGACCCTCTTTTCCCATAACTCCGCTGGGTATAAATCCTGCTTTTTGGAGAACTTTCTGGGATGCAATATTATCCGGCTCTGTCTCAGCTTCAATAGAAGATACTCCTGGCTGTTCTGCTGCCCATTTAACTACTGCGGATACTGCTTCTGTCATATAGCCTTTTCCTTCAAAGTCGGGATATATCCCATAGCCAATTTCAACCATTCCATTATCATTAAGGCCTTTAAATGACAGGGTGCCGACAGTTTTTCCGCTTCCATCGTTTAACTGCAATGCCCACAGTGCGTGCCAAATCCTTTTCTCAGGATTTTTGATACAACCTGCAAGCATTTCTGAATAAGCAGCTTTCAAAACAGCATCAGTTTCGTTATAAATTATATCCTCCATCTCTTTGTCTGAAAGAGGAAAAATATTTAGTCTCTCTGTTTTAATCACCTTTAAATTCACCCTTTACTATCATCATTAATATCATTGAAGTTAAATTTATTTCACACAATAAAGGAAAAGTAAATATAAAGCAATTGGAACCTATAGTATCAGTATTAAGGGTGATTCCCTGTTTCATAGCTCCATTTTGCGATCTCTGCAATTAAATCGAGTGGAAGGGGTTTATCATATGGAAGCTGTATTGCACCCTTGCTCGTCTTGTACTCAGTCAGTCTATGCGCAAAATGCTCTATAGCCTTATCTCCGGGGTATAGGCCAATATGCTTTTTGTGAGCAGCAAAATGTATGATGTTATACTTATCCTTGTATGTGGGCATGCTCCACGAAATAATTTCTTTTGCATTGGGAAGCACCTTGTGAAGAGTAGCCCGAAGTTCATTAAGTATGGGACGAATTGATTCTGGCTGCGCTTCGATGTACTCATCAACTGTTTTAGGCGGTTCACCACAAAAATGGCTTTGGTTCTCATTTTTAAATTCACGTCCGCAATCTGGACATTTCCACATAATTAACTACTCCCCTTCTCTTATAGCAACTTTCACTTTATTTTCCGGCTGTACTACTTGGCTTATAACGACAATTCAACACTTTATTATAAGCAGTTATAAATAAGGATTCGCAGCAACAGAAATTCTTGGTGTTTTCATCCTTATCACTTTACTGCTGCACTGTTCCAAGGATAATGAATTATTGGCTTGTTTCATTAATGGCATCAGTTATCAATTCTTTCGCTAGATTCATAGCATCTATCATTTTCTTAAATCTGGTGTGATATGAAGTACCTTCTTTATATTTCTGCTGTGCTTTTTCGCATTTGCTTATAATTGAGGCTAATGGCGGAAGCGCTTCCAACAGTTCTTCCCTGGTATACTTAGCCATAATATTTTCATTTGATATCAATGCTTTGGATATATATAATGCCTTTATTCTGTTTTTAAGAAGTGTATACTGTGATGAACCTAAAGGAAACTTAGGCTGTATTTTTTCACATTTAATTATAGTTGAGGAAACTATCTTTAAAGCGTCTTCCAATTCTCTTCCTGCATATTTGTCCATAGGTTTTTCTCCATATTTTGATATTATTATTGTACCATAGTTTTATAACATCAAACGGATGTTACAGTCATAACTTAACAAAATCTTTACGATACAAGACTGCTTGTTATATGCCGAAAAGATGGGAAATTCAAAATGAATCCCCATCTTTTAAGGCATAATTATTTTTGAAATTTAATTTATACTGACATAAAATTATTATTTTTATTTTAATTTGAGTCTAACTTTCTGACCTCTTTTACCATGGGACAAATTATAGCTATGAGAATAATTAGTATACCTGATATCAGGAACCAGTAGTTTACCCCGATTCTGTCGGCAAAAAACCCGGAAAGTATCAATCCAAGAGGCATAGCAAGTGACATTATGCTTCCGGTAAGAGAAAATACTCGTCCTAAATACTCAGGCTTGATTTTCTCCTGATAAAAAGCTGTTACTACCCCACTATAAAAGGGTACCGAAAGCCCCATAAATGCACAACAGGCTGCAAAAATTACAAATCCAGTTGGAGGAAGCAAGCCCGAAACAGCAAGACTGGCTCCCATGGTAAAAATGGATGCTGTCAATAGCAGAATACGCTTTTTAAAACTTCCCAACATCCCTAACAAAAGGCCTCCCAACAGCATACCGGATGCGTAGGCTATTTCAGTAACGGAAATATGCACAGGTGTGCCGTTAAAATACTCAGTACTCATTAAAGGATACAATGCATTTATTGGCATATATACAAGCATGTAGAATATCCCAATGATGAGCAAGCCGAATAAGCCCTTGTTTCCCTTTAGAACTTTAAAACCATCCCGCATTTCTCCAATAAAGTTTTGCTCAGCTTTCTGAGTATTTGTCTCAATTTTTGGAATGCTCACAAATGCTACGGTGAGGCTGGCAATTACTGCGCCTGCTACATCCAAAGCAATGATAGCATTTAATTCCCATATTGAATATAACAATGCCCCAAGGGCCGGACTTACAATGAAACTGACAGACTGCAGGGACTGGCTGTA
This sequence comes from Clostridiaceae bacterium, assembly GCA_012719545.1. Classification (GTDB taxonomy): domain Bacteria; phylum Bacillota; class Clostridia; order DSM-8532; family DSM-8532; genus DTU059. The sequence continues at coordinate 10,781 of JAAYAD010000033.1, read as the reverse complement.
ACCTGCACACTTGGTAAGCTTTTCTTCCGGAACCAGAAGTGGTGTGACAGCGTTAAGGGCAGGGGTATGGAAGGCTGTTCCCAGACTTCTGATAAACAACACTGCCATAACCATCCAGACAGGAATCTCCATGTATAAAGCAACAAGTGCCAGTACTGCTCCGGCTGCTGCGATAATTAAATCGGCACCAATCATTATTTTCTTTCTGTCATAGCGGTCAACCAGCACTCCAATTGCCGGTCCAAAAACTGCATATGGCAGAAAACCAACCATTGAGGCTATGGATAAGACCATTGCGGATCCTGTTTTTTCTGTGAGGTAAAAGATAATGACAATTTGCAGGATGGCGCTTGTAATTAATGATACAGCCTGACCTGCCCATATTGTAAAGAATTTAAGTTTCCAGTTATTGTTTTTTTCCATATAGTCTCACCTGCATTTCTAAAGCTTAGTTTTTTAAACTTCAAGGAAATCATAAAAGATTTTTTCGGCAATAAAAAATGCAGGTCAAAATCCACAATGTGGCTTTGTCTGCACAAATATACAATAAGGAAACATTCTTAAAAAGACATATCAGGATATGCTCTGGATAAGACTATAAAAAAGCTCACCTAAACATATGAATGCTTCAATATCGCATAATTAAGCACAGCAAAAAAGCCTATCATCGGGATAGAATCTGCTTTTTTATTGCCAGCTTATCTTAAGCGAATTGAAGCGGTCATTGTTTGGGGTACCTCCGTAATTTTTAAATTTTGCAGGTTCTATTTTAGCATAATAATGTTTTTATTCAGAATCAATTTAAAGTATTTCACCTGACAGTTTTTCCTTTTCCTCTTCCGAAGGCTCTTTTTTGGCCTTTGCCATCAACTAAGATGCCGAACCATTATGTGAAACTTCTTTCCAGCGCCAGTAGATTACTTTTGCCACCCAAGTGCTGGGGATGATCTTGCCTAAGAAGGAAAGTATCCTGTTGAGCATGCCCGGAACATATAATCTTTTTCCTGATAATGCACGGTCAATGGTATTTCGGACAACACCTTCCAAAGGATTTGTGGTTGCGTCTCCCCAGAAGCCTTGAGCTTTTATGCCGTTTATAGCACCTGGTGTGGTAACCATCCCTCCGGGGCACAAAGTAAGTACATTTACGTCCTGTCTTTTAAGTTCCTGACGAAGAGAAGTGGCAAAATCCAATAAAAACCGTTTTGATGCAGCGTAGGTCGCTTTTAATGGCATTGGGAACATTGATGCAAGACTTGATACAAACACAATGGTAAATTTCTTACCCGGTCTGCGGCGCTTTATGATGGCATGAGTAATCCGCAAAGTTGCTGCATTGTTAAGCAGGACTATTTTTACGAGCTTTTCCCTTTCATGCCCCATAAATTCGCCCTCATAATCCATGCCTGCCACATTTAAAAGCATATCAAAACGAATTCCATGCTTATCTATGACATCAAGCATTTTATCCACGCTTTCGGTATTTGTAAGATCGCAGGCCATGGTTGTAACAGTGACACTAAATTGCCTTTCAAGTCCTTGCTTTAAGCATGTCAAACCATCCTCGTTGATATCTGTCAAAAACAGATTGTATCCACGGCTTGCGCATTCATTGGCCATGGCTCGCCCAAGGCCTCCGGCAGCACCTGTAATCATTACGTTCATGTCATCCCCACCTTGCCATATTGGATATCACAGAGGCGTTCACTCAACTCAAACAGGCGGTCTGCATTTTCTTTTGTTACCTCTTTACTGTAGTTCTTCTCCTTGCAAAGATAAAAGTATAATCCATCGGGTACGTCTTTTACCTCGCACAGGTAGGCATAGGTTTTTGCAGGTACATCGGGCGATACGCCGTGCTTTTTACGAATTTTCCATATTAAATTGACCAGAAAACCTGTATCCTTGTTGCCTATATCTGTGTTTACAAGCCCCGGGTCCACTACATATGCCCGGATTCCGTCTGATGCAAAACGGTCGTTAAGACCTTTTGCAAACAGGAGGTTACATAGTTTTGACTGTTTATATGCTGTAAGTGGATTATACCTGTGTCGAAGCATAACATCGTTCCAGTGAACCTTAATGCCTTTATGAGAATCACTTCCTGTCATTATTACACGACCCTGAGCTTTTTTAAGAGCCGGAAGAAGCTTATATGTCAAAAGAAATCCTGCCAGGTGGTTTAGCGCAAACTGCTGTTCATAGCCTTCGTAAGTAGTCATATACCAGCTTCGCACACACCCCGCGTTGTTTATTAGGGCATGAAGTTCACCATTGCATCTTTCATTAAGGTATGCATTGATTTTTTCACTAACCCTGTTAACCTCACGCTGTTGCATTAAATCTGCAAGAAAATATTCAACTTTGGCATTGGTATTTTCTGATAATATCAACTCTTTGGCTTTATTGCAATTTGCTTCACTTCGGCCGATGCCAAGAACATTATAGCCAAGCCGTGCCAAAAGACGTGCTGTTTCAAGTCCAATGCCAGAAGAAGCACCGGTAATAACAACGGTTTTCATACTGCCCTCCCCCTAATTACCAATCTTGTATCCAAACCAGCCCCAGATGTGCCAGAACTCCAGAGAACCTGACAAAATCATGGATATTATCATGCCAAGTACAAAGCTGGAAGCAAACAGCACCAGTGAAATCAAAGCTATGGTTCGTATGCGTCTGTTAGTTTTTGCAGGAAGTCTGGGGTAAATGGCAATGGAAGGGAGTATAGCATTACCGGAAGCTGCTGCTATGGTATTATGATGGAAACGCCCGAAAGAACGCATGAGCTGGCGGATAAACGCTGCAAAATAAATGCAGCCCACAGCTGTTAGCAAGGCAAGTGCTGTTAAAGATATCCCGAAAACTAAGGCCGGTCCATAGGGCATGGGCGGAATCAGTGACAAGGGACTAATTTTCCCAAACAAGCACACCGCAACTGCCAGGCTACAAAGGGAAAAAGCTGCCATAATAATCTCCCAGGCTATTAATAATACAAAAAATGCACCTGCAAAGATGTCTATAAAAGAAAGACCTATTATTGTAGTTGCTTTCTTTCCTGCACTCTTCTTATCCTGATTTATGCTCTCAAACTGTGAAGCCAGTACAGCAGGGTTGCCCAGCTTTGCTGCAATTTCCTCCTCAGAATAACCGTCCGCCATTTTAAAGGCGAAGTGCTGTTCATACTCGGCTACAATGTCATCATAATCTGGTATATTGTTCTTTTTAAGCTCATCAGCAAGTTTCGTCAAAAATTCATTTTTAGTCATTTATTCATCATCCTCCAATAAGGCCTCTACTCTTTTTGCAAAATTCAGATATTCTTCACGTTCTTTTTCATATGTCTCTCGTCCTAACTTTGTAAGTGAATAGTACTTTCGCGGTGGTCCCCCGCTTTCCTCCTGCATGTAAGTAGTTAACAGGCCATCACTCTTTAATTTGCGTAAAATCGGGTAAACCGTACCGTCAGCTATGTCTATATGCTTAGACAAATATTCGGATATTTCATATCCATAGCAATCATGTTTTTTTAGCAGCGACAGGACACACAGCTCCAGTACGCCTTTCTTATACTGAATATTCACATACTCCCTCCCTGTCATTAATCAGTAGAATGTGTTATCTACTATTGAATTATATTCAGTAGTGAATAAATGTCAACATAACAAAGTAATTTTTAATCTATCTTTAATTCTATATTTCTGCCTCAGATATAATATTTATTTTCTTGACAATATGACCATGTGGTCATATAATAAAACCAGAGATGTGACCACATGGTCATATTGATGCTTAAAAGATTACTGCTACGGCTACAAGTAGTTCAAACCGGTTTCACTTAACGCTCTACTGACCCCCCGTGGTCAAGTTGACAGAGGTGGCCGCGGTACTTTTGAAAGGAAGTTACTATGCCCAAAGAAACATTTTTTAACCTGCCAGACGATAAGCGAAACTTAATAATTTCAGCCGCAATTGAAGAGTTTTCTGGTGCAAGCTACAACGAAGCCAGCATAAATCAGATATGCAGCAAGTCAAAGATTCCTAAAGGCAGCTTTTATCAGTATTTTGAAGATAAACTTGATTTGTATGTTTATATTATGTCTTTGGCCATTAAAGAAAAAATAAAGTTTTTCTCTTCGGCTTTAACTGAATTTAATACTCTTACACTTATGGAACAGATTCGTTTGCTGTTTCTGAAAGGCATCGAATTTTCAAGAGAGTATCCACAATATGCTGCCTTAGGCGAGCAATTTACCAAAGAGAATGATGAAATGGCTAAGTCAGAAGTTTTAAAGGAAGGCACCAAGCAATCTGAAACACTATTCTCCCAAATGATAAACAATGCAAAGGCAAAAGGAGAAATAAATAAAGATGTTGATACTTTAGCCTTATCCTTGCTTCTTCAATCCTTAAACAGCGCAATCAACAACTATATGCAGGATAAGTATGGCAACAGCAATTACGAAACATACCAGGAAGACGTAAATAACTTTGTGGATTCGCTTTTAAACATAATTTTCAATGGAATTAAGTAAGACCTGAGTAAATTTGAAAGGTGGAATATTAATGAAAAAGAAAACAGATTTAATAATCGGCATGATACTCTTAGCAGCCACCATAATATTTATCATATTGTTTATGACCAATGATGCCTTTTTCAACTGGGCATTTGAGCGGCATCACAATATATTAAGCTGGTATATAAGGCCTTTGTTTATAATACCCATGGTTGCCTTTGCATTTAAGAAAAGTTATACCGGTATATTCGCTTCCATATTTGCCCTGTTTACAAGCATGTTCTGGTTCCCGGCACCTGTTGATACCAATCCTAAAGTTATGGAATTTTTAGCTTTTGAAATGGAATACCTGAAAGGCACATGGACTGCACCTAAAATAGTAATGAGCCTGGCAGTGCCCCTCTTCTTTATCATGCTTCTAACAGCAGCATGGAAGAGAAACTGGAAATGGCTTTTGGGTGTTATCATAGGAGCGGCTGTACTTAAAAGTATATGGAGTATTGCATTCAGCGGAGAAGCAGGTATGTCTGTTCTAAAACCCGCAATATTGGGTCTTATTATCTGCATCGGTGGTGTGGCATACTTTTTCAGGAAGCATAATATTGGGGGGCAGTCAAAATCCTGACCCCCCTTGTTTTACTCAGTAACTTATATAATCCTTCTGATACATCATAAAATCGCTATAAAGTAAACTTCCTTTTACTATTCTGTACGTTTCCCCATTAATTCTGAAAACAAGGTTTTTGTCTGTTCCTTCATAGATTTTTATCTCTGATGAGTTTTCTTCTGATTTACCCAATGCAACAGTAAATACTAAATTGCCTTGTACATCAGATGAAGATCTATCCAGACTGTAAAATTTAAGCATGCCGTATAGTACTTCCCACGCCCATTGCGGTTCGGGACTTACTATTTCATCGCCGGTAACATGGTTTGTAAATTTGAAATATCCAATATCGCCAGTATTATAATCAATTATATCAGTAATTCTGGGAAACTCATTTCCCAGGCTATAAAGCTCCTTAAATCTTTTGGACAACTCCTCAGAAATATTTATATATCCGCCAAAAACATGAACATATTTATCCTCTGGATAAACCTGCATATGAAGCATTACTCCATCTTTAAAGATAAGGTTAACCGGAACCCTCAAGGATTCTTCCCTTTGCTTTATTTCATTGCTGTTGAGTAATTCCTTATCCATAATCTCAGCTTTTAGTAGTTCAAGAAGCCTGTTGTCGTAACTTGTTCTCATCCAGGAACCATCTTCTTCACTTCTTAACTCAACAGATTCTAAAACTTTTGAATCAGATATCATGTTGATTACTTCTTTAACTGTTAATCCAATTGGTTCATCCTCGCTTGCAACAGCCTTTCTTGAACGGTACAGAATAAGGTTTGAATCCCCTGTTTCCAACAGAACTGCATATTCTCTTTTTAAGCCTTTTACTTCATATATTTGAGTGCCTGCATCATAGGTACTTGAAAAGTCCGGCGGCGTTCCCTCATATATCAGTCCCTTTAAATCAAGAGTAACCTCACCTATTTTTTCGCCCTTTAATTCGTCCCCCATCTTCAAATATTCATTTATCGAATATGAAAACCAGCTTTCTGCCTCATATCGGTATCCATCCAGATACAATACTGACATATAGCACGCATCAACATTGGGTCCGGAATGTCCAATAATTTTAAATTCTCCTGAATGACCTGCTGAATTATTTCTGGCTGATTTATCAAGAATACCCGAAAAATAAACCGAGGCTATAACAAGTATAAACATTGCTGCGACAGCTGCTATTTTATAGATATCAAATGCAGTTTTTCTTTTTGCACCAGACTTGACGGACGATATTATTTTCTCTTTCAGTTCATCACTGGCCTTGATTTTATCCATTGCTCTATTATAATAACTAACCTTCATAGTCAAAATCCTCCTTAAGCTTAGTCTTAAGCCTGGCTCTTGCCCTTTGAAGCCGGGATGATATGGTGGATTCTTTCTTAGCAAGAATCTTAGCAATTTCTTTGATGCTGTAACCTTCATGATAATATAGCAGAATTACTGTGCGATACTTTGAAGGGAGCTCCATTACAGCATCCATGACAAATTTCTCTTCATCTGTAAAGTTTACGGCCAAATCATATATTGGTTCTGTTTTTCTGAACCATGCTGTTTTAAGGCGGTTTTTGCTCAAATTTACTGCCACCCTGATAAGCCAAGCCTTTTCGTGTTCATCATTTTCAAAGGACGGATATTCCCTGACAAGTCTTAAAAAGACTTCCTGAACTATGTCCTCTGCATCACTTATATTTTTCATATAAGTAAAAGCCACCCTGAGAAGCATATCAGAATGTTTTTCAACTATTTCTTCGATATTGTTATATCCCGGGGATAATGAGCTCATTTAGTTCCCTCCTCGCTTATAATACAACTTAAGCGAGCAAAAAAATGCAACAGTAAAATAAAATGAGACCTAATCTATGGTCTCATTTTATCTTTTGCCCCGGTTATTTGCAAACTGCTCGTAAATTCTAGGATGATTTTTTGCTTAAGGTACCAGAATCCCGCCATGGTAACAATAATAAGCTTTTGCCTTAAGGTCAATTAATTTATTCAATGATTTTTCTGCTTGTTCCATATCCAATGTAAACTGAGGATTTGGGATAATGAGCTTTCCATCCTCAAGTGCAGCTGCATCCCCGGTTATTACTATGGAATCCTTCTCCATAAAAAGGGAGATATGGCCTGGCGTATGGCCCGGTGTTGCTATTATCCTGCATCCTCCGCACCATTCCATGTGTTGTCCGTCATTAAGATATACGTCCGGTTCAACAGGCTCTACCCTGCGCAGCATTTCACAAAAAGCCTTGCCAAATTCCTGTTGCTCCGGCGGCAGAATTTTCTGCAATTCTTCAGCCTGACGCAGCCGCAATGGTTTTTCCTGTGCTGAAATATATGGCGCCTCTTTTTTTGATGCGTATATTTTCACATAAGGATTACTTCTTTTAAGGGCTGCAGCCGCTCCCATGTGGTCGTGATCGTGATGAGTCAACACAAGGCCGGTTAACTGCCTGACAGACACTCCAAGCCTTTCCAGCTCTTTTTCAAGGACAGGAAGTGCACCAATAAAACCGCAATCCACAAGAATAATGTTATTTTCATCCCAAAGCAAGGTTGGATAAACTGTATTTTCGATATCACCAAATGACATTGTTACAGGTAAACTTATAATTTTGTGTTTCATAATAATATCTCCTTTTATGTTTTCATACACTTTTTATCATTCCAAAAATTCTACATACCCTTCTGTTCCATTAACCCGAATTCTTTGCCCGTCCTTTATGAGCTTGGTTGCGTTTTCCACTCCCACAACTGCAGGTAAACCGTATTCACGTGCGATAACCGCACCGTGGGTCATTAATCCACCAACTTCGGTAATTAGTCCTTTTATGGATACAAACAATGGTGTCCAGCTTGGGTCTGTAAATGCGGTTACTAATATATCTCCATTTTCTAAATTTGCATCCTCCAGATTTAAAATGACGCGCGCCCGTCCCTCTGCAATTCCGGATGATACCGGAAGACCCGCGATGGCACCATCCGGTATATTTTCCCGTCTATATCTGCCTCTTACTATTTCACCGTCGGAAGTTATAACTCTTGGAGGCGTAAGCTTTTCATAAATTTTGTACTCTCCTTTTCGTTGGTCAATAATCCGGTAATCCAGTTGGTTTGTGAGCACCACTTCTCGCAGTTCTTCAAAAGTAAGGTAATATATATCTTCTATTTTTTCAATAACGTTCATTCTTTTAAGTTTATCGGCCTCTTTGAGTAAAGCCTGCTTATAATCAAAATACCGGCTGACCATAAAGTATTTGGGATATTCACGATAGCCTATGAAATTTCTTACAAGTTCAATCTTTTTCTTTGTCTCTCTGACTTTTTCATCCCCATCTGGCAAACTGCTTAATCTGTCCAATAACTCTTTTTCCTTATCCAGGGCTTCATTAAGACCTTGTTCAAACTTCCGTTTGCTTTCACCTGGTTCAAAATTATTAATATTACTTAGAATCATAGGCACTAGCATAACTGGTTTTTCACTAAAGCGTGGCTTTGTAATATCAATCTCTCCGCTGCAGCGCATTCCATATTTGCTTAAGAAAGATATAATTGCATCCCTGACCTCTTGACCGCCCTTAAATTCTTTAAGTTCATCCAAAAAGTTATCCTCTTTTACTTTCTGCAGATATTCAATTATTTGGGGATAAGGGCGGATAATATCGGCAACATCCAGCAGGTCCAGCCCCATTTGAGAGGTAATGTTATTGGGTACAGATTGAGTCAGCACATCTGCTGCATTTTTCTCGCCCAGCCACTCCAGCATTTTTGCATTTATCCAGGCTGAAGCATTCATAGCAGCCATAATCACACTCATGCTCTGGGGATCAAATAAAAGCTTTTTTAAAGTTCCAATATCCTCCTTAATAAAGTCCAGCAATTCCACTCCTGATTTTGATTGAATAGTTTTCTTCAGCTCTTCTATGGAAGCCTGGCTTTTTTTAATCAAATCATCAACAATTGACGGATTAATTTCTATTTGAGCAACACCGCCAGTAGGAACTGCTCTATTGCTTTTGCCTTCCTGTTCTTTTTTATCTTCCGGTAAAGGTTTTATATAATCTTCCCGCTCTATGATGGTCATTAACGCGTCTTTAATTAGGGGATCATGTTGTCCCATGTTATTTAACAAGGTTTCTCTGCCAGAAGGTGATTGCAGCATATGTGTTACATCGACAAACAGCCTTCCGCCAGCTTTACGCATGGGCGCATTAGTTGTTAACAGAAAGAAAGATAATCCCAGTGGTTTTATTGGGTCAGTCATCATTTGCTGATGGCCCACAGACACATAAACGTGATTTTCCTGTGTTCCGTTATCGGGGATTGGGAACAAAGTTGTAATTGGCCGGCTTTGGACAATATAAAATTCATTATTGGCCAAACACCATTCTATATCCTGAGGACATCCAAAATGTTTTTCAATATTTCTTGCTATTTGGTTCAGCTTTAATATTTGCTCGTCTGTCAGCACTTGCTGGTTTTGCTTATCAGGTTCTATGTCATCTTCTCTGGTACCGCCATTTTTTAAAGCATAGACAGCCTTCTTTTTTACAGATACAATTTTAGAAATGATTCTTCCGTTACGTACTTTATAGGTATCAGGATTTACTTTCCCGGAAACCAAGCTCTCACCAAGCCCAAAGGTTGCATCGATAGATGCAACCTTTCTGTCAGACGTTACTGGATCGGCAGTAAATAAAATTCCCGAGATTTCCGGGTAAACCATCTTCTGAACAATAACAGACAACAGGGCTTTATTATGTTCAAAGCCGTTTTGTATACGATAAATGATTGCTCTTTCGGTAAAGAGGGAAGCCCAGCATTTGCTGATATGAGTTAATATTGAACTTTTCCCAATTATGTTCAAGTATGTGTCCTGCTGTCCTGCAAATGAGTTTGTGGGTAAGTCCTCGTAAGTAGCACTGGATCGCACTGCATAACCATTATTCTCTCCAAACCTTTTTAGATACTCTGTTATTGCTCTTTCTATGTCTTCCGGAACAGATATTCTCTCTATTGCCAGGCGAATTTTATTTCCAAGTTCTCTTATTTTATCCCTGTCTTCTACTTTAAGATGTGATAATTCATCGATTAAATATTTAAGTTCATCATTGTTATCAGTTATCTTTTTATATGCTTTCGTGGTAACGCAAAAACCTATAGGTACTTTTACTCCCTCAATTTTGCATAACTCTCCCAGGGCAGCGCCTTTACCCCCAACCATGCCAATCTTGGATTTGTCAATCTCTTGAAGGCTAATCACATAAGAACTCATACTTTTCCTCCCTTTGTAAATCTCTCTGTATAACCAACCATAAAGGCTGTACTATAATATCATGAATGAATTAAAAATTAATATATGTTTTTATATGATAACATAAAAAAATAAAAATAAACGCCAATTAGGGTGTAAACCTCTAATTGGCTCAGATTGTAGACAAAAACGGTTGTGGTTTTAGGCCATAACCGTTTTTTCTAAATACATCTATGATTTTTCTCTAAATACTTGTAAAAATTCAATAAGAAATTGCAAAATAGGGTTCATATCTGGATTTAGCTTTTTCCATTTCGCTAGCTTTTTCAAATTCATGCATGCAAAAATTAGCGTCACCTGCATTTTTAGTTTGGCCAAGCCTCTTAAGTGTGTA
>JAAYAD010000029.1 GCA_012719545.1 Clostridiaceae bacterium | reverse complement strand
TCCTTTTAAAATGTGGTGTCGGCAACTTCATTTTACTAGAGATTCCAACTCCATGCTCATTTTATTTACAAAAAATGTTGGAGTACCGAAGCTGTCTTTGTTATTTAGCTTCTGGTAACCCCAACATTTATTATAGAACCGAAAATAATCGGAAATCTTGGACAAACAGTCACAGAAGATCAACTAAAAACATACCTTGTAAGAGGGAAATAATGAATGAAAGTGAGGTTAAAAAAGTGCAGACGGAAACCATAACATTAAACGACACCACGTTTGTATCATCGGCCCAGCCCAATAGTAATTTCAGCTATTATCCGTTTATGTATGTGGGAACTGCTCCGTCATTTGGGCAAACCATCGGATTAATGCAATTTACATTGCCCTGGCTTCCTGTATCGGAAGTGGACAGCGCGGTTCTGACGCTGTATGTGTATGGCAAGACGGGTACTGCGCCAAGTACTGTTGTTGTAAACAGGGTAACGGCCCCCTATAATACAAATACTGTTACATACAACAATCAGCCCACATTTGTTCCCACGGCAAACCAGGTTGTTATTACGCAGGCCAATGTCAACACAACTGTGGATATTGACATAACCAGTATTGTAAATGATTGGCTCAGTGGCTCTGAAAACAACGGTATTGCTTTTACAAATACTGATGGTACTACCTCAGTACAGTTTGCCACTACCAATCTGCCATATCAACACCTTTACCCTAAGCTTGTCATAACATACACAGCTACTCCCGGACAAGCATTGTCATATGCCTATGTTTACAATACAAACCCTGCCATTGTAGATGCAGGATCTCCCATACCTTTTAATACTAACGGAGCTCTTTTGGGATTCACCCACGAAGCAGATGCAGGAGAAATAGTAATTGAGAATCCGGGTACATATGCATTGTGGTATTCGGTAACAGGTGCAGATCCAAACCAGTTTGCTGTATTCAGGAGTGGTTCGGTAGTGCCTGGCAGTGTATATGGTACTGACTCATCTCTTGCCCCTTATACGGGAAAGGTGATCTTCAGTGCTGATGCAGGGGATGAAATAACAATTGTGAATACCAGCGGAAGTTCTATATCCTTGGATAATCCGCCTGTTGGAAGTGAAACAGGTGTCAACGCGTCGGTGATGATAATCCGAGTAGGTCCTCCCGCATCATCAAATCCTGCTCTTGAAGCTGTGAACATGGCTCAAAATACTGCCGAGATGCGTTTGGCCATTGAAGATCTGGCCCTTGGCCTTGATTTGACACAATACGATTCTCTTTCGGCGCCAGATCAGGAAATTGTACTGCAGATGCTTCTGGACAACAGACCCACCAACGGTTATCCTACGGTTCAAAGCGTTCAGGACGCACTGGATGATGCAATCGACCATATTGTTGATCCTAACAACATTTATGTCGAGGAAGGTGCTTCAGGAGACGGAAGCAAGGCAAATCCTTTCGGTACTATTCCTCAGGGAATTGCGGCGGTAAATTCCGGAGGTACTGTGCATGTACTGGCGGGTACATACCCCATAACTTCTCAGATTCTCGTAAACAAGGACAATATTACTCTGAAGGGCGAACCTGGTACTGTTTTAAGGCTTGATGCAGATTTAGTACCTCTGATGGTGACAGGAAGCGGCGTAACGATAGAAGGGCTGACAATGACAAGCGATGATGCGTATGCGAAAGAATTCATCCAGGTTGGCGGAACAAATAACCGAATAATTAACAATACAATATATGGACCTTTGCAGCCTCCACCGATGGACAACTGGATTGTAAACAGGGCGGTTGTGTCGCAGGTTGCCACAAATAACATCCTGCTGGAAGGGAATACATTCTATCAGTTGAGGACAGGAATGTATATCAATCCTAATACAACCGGCGCAATAAACGATAATGTGGTGTACAATACGAAAGGCGGTTTCCTGGTAGACGGGGCATTTACAACCTTCAGCGGCAATTCATGGGGAACTCCTCCAAATGAATTCGATATAGTCCTTCTTGCAGGAACAACTTTTGGACCGCCTTACGACAATCTTGCAGCGCTGTCGGCCGAAAACAATAATGCTACCATATCAGACCAGAGAACACCATAATATATAAGGTTTAAATCAGATGAGAATACTTAATTGTAATCCTCCCAAGGTGAAATATGGCAGAAAGACGCTTGGAACTTAAATTACAAGCGTCTTTCCTTTCTTTAACGAACTAGTGGAAGGGGCTACTAGCTAATTTCCTACCATAATGTTAAGTATTTCGGAATCGGTGGAGCGCATTCCTTCGCGCCCAACACGGCCGATATTCTCTATTGTTTCCTCAATGCTTTTTCCGACCAGTCCTTCGCCGGCACAGAAGGTTTTGTTTTTGCCTGCCATCTCAAATCCCAGGATTCCGGCGTTGAGGGCAGAAGCAATTTTTGCTGCGCAGGAGCTCTTGGCTCCGTCGCAGACCATGCCTCCTATGTTGCAGAGGGTATTGGTTATTGTCATGCATATCTGTTCATAGGAGTACCCGTACATGTAGCCTATTGCGCAGGCTGCTCCGCAGGCTGCATTGGTTGCTCCGCAGAAGGCGGACAAATTGCCGATATGCCTTTTTATATGGACCGATATAAGATTGCCAATTACAAGAGCACGATACATTTCATCTTCAGTCTTATTAAGTGTTTTTGCGTACTCATACACAGGAAGCGTTATTGTAATTCCCTGATTTCCGCTTCCTGAATTGATAACCACCGGCATGGGGCAGCCGTTCATTCTGGCATCTGAGCCTGCGGCAGCCATTGAAATTGCGCGCCATTGGAGGGATTCGCCGTTCATTTCATATAAAAGCCTTCCAATTCCTGAACCATAGCCTTTTGCCAATCCTTCCTTGGAAATGGCGGTATTTAATTCAACCTGCCTTTTGAGCAAATCACGGACATCATCCAGATTGACGGTATTGGCAAACTCGATAATATCACGTACGTTAAGGGTGGATTTATCAACTTCAGCACTAATAGATGCTTTTTCAGGCTTATTGTCCTTCTTAAAAATAACCGTGCCGTTTTTTGAAATGCTCGTTATATTGGTATGTTCGTGCTCAATTTCAATAATACTTGATTCGGTGCCGGCTACTGCTTCAATACGTATGTAAAGGTTGTCCCTTCCTTCCACAAATCTGCAGGTGCAGAATCCTTCTGCAATAAGTTGTTTTGCTCTTGCAATATCATTTTCAGTAACCGGTTCCAAAACCTCGAATTCCAATTCGGCATTGCCCCCGACAGCACCCAGTGTTGCTGCAGCCTCAATACCGCGCATACCTTTTGAATTAGGTACAACAACTCCTTTGACATTTTTAATTATGTTTCCGCTGCAGTAGGCTGTGATATGTTCGGGGAATTTTCCAAGTACATCCCTTGCCTTTGCGGCGGCATAAGCTATTGCAATGGGCTCGGTGCAGCCAAGGGCGGGCACCAGCTCATGCTTTAATATGGCGACATAGGTGTCATATACTTTTCTGTCCATAACCAGGCTCCTTTATTTAATTAATGCTTGTGCTATGAATGGTACAAAGTGTTAATGTCACGCTTTAAAAGCTCAATTGCCTGTTCTTTGCTGCCTTCGCGCAAGCTTTTTACTATTTCCCAATGCAGCATGGAAGGCTTCAGGAATGAATTGTCTTTTAATTCATCCCAATGCAATTGAATAAATCCACGCATGTACGCAAACAGAGCCAAGCGAAGCTGGGAGTAGATATACTCATTGTTGGCAAAGGAAGCAAGGGTTAAATGGAAGCTTAAGGTATTGTTCCAGTAATCGATGGTATCCTGTTGAGACAAGAATGAAAATTCCCTTTCCACAATATCCTCGAGACTTCGGACTTGTGTAGGGGTTATCTCTTCAAAACAGGATTCAAGGCATCCGCATTCTAAAAGGACGCGAAATTGTAGAATCTCTTTCAGATTTCTGTCGGTGAGACGGACAATTTTATATCCTCGGCGAGGTATGCTTTGAAGAACCCCCTGACTGCAAAGCTCAACCAACGCTTCCCGGACCGGTGATTTGCTGACCTGCAGCTTTTCAGTTAATTGCTTTTCACTGATGATTGTGTCTGCAGTAAACTCACCGCTGATAATTGCCTGCACCACCGCGTCGTATACTCTTTCTTTTAACGATGTGCTAATCATATCAGTAAATCTCCATTTTTTATGATGGGAAAATTGGTATGTAATTAGAAACACCCTAGTACTACTTGTATTGTAGATAATAATAACTCCAGTGTCAATAATATTGTACAAGTTTTTCTGATATTATCAGAAAAAAATATTGCTAATTGCCATTTTTAAACACTTTTTGTATACAAACTATAGATAAACCATGAATATTTGGTGGTTATATGCCAAAATTACATGCAGTTCGACAATTTTTTATCTATTTTTCCAATGTGAATATTGACGACATAAAAAATCTGTGATATTATTAGCACATGAAATATGAAATGTAATTTTCCGTTAAGAAATGAATTTCTGATACTTGAAAATTTATCGAGAATGAAATTCTGTTACTGTAAAATCCATGTTGTTAAGGTTGGTAGAAGACTAAATATAAATTTTCCGGTTTTGGTTTTCTATTAAATAGAAGTTCTCTTTATATATTCAATATTATATTCAATATTCATGTCAGTCAATTAAAATTAAATAAATGTCAAAGGAGGGAGAATATCCTTATATTTTAAGGATTATTCACGACATTATGAAAAAATTGATTGCGATTTTCCTGACCCTAACACTCATGCTAAGCTTGGTGGCTTGCGGTTCAAGCCAGAACCAGACCATCAAGATTGCGGTTGCGGCTCCCATGACCGGCGACAATGCCGAGTATGGAATAGGCTTTGCAAACGCAGCAAAACTCATGGCTTCCCAGTGGAATGAAAAAGGAGGTGTCAAAATTGGCAATAAGACCTACAAGGTTGAAATTGTAGAATTTGACGACAAGTCCGACTCTGACGAAGCACAGCTCATCTCTGAAAAAATCGTTTCTGATCCAAACATTTGGGGCGTTATAGGCCACTTCGCATCAGGTATCTGCATGGTTGCAGCACCTACCTATAATGAATCCAAGTACGTAAACATCAGCCCATCAGCATCTCATGCCGACTACTCAAAAATAGGCGAGTACATTTTCAGAAACAACACCGTAATAGTTGTTGAGACAAAAACCGCTGCAGAAATTGCAGTAAAAGATCTGGGAGCTTCCAAGATTGGTATTCTTTCCATTGACACTGAATGGGGACAGTCTGCAGGTAATGCAATGGAAGAGAATGTTAAGGCCATCGGCGGTGAAGTAGTACTCCGTCAGGAAGTTTCAACCGAAGCTGTTGACTTTGCTACCGAGGTTGCTAACTTTAAGGCAGCCGGTGCTGAAGTAATTATGGTTGCAGGTATGTACGGAACTCTTGCTCCATTTGCCGTAGCATGCAAGAACAGCAACTACGACGTAAATCTTGTTGGCTGCTCCAATGCTTACACCGAGAACCTGATTTCAATTGCAGGAGCTGCTGCCGAAGGCATCTACGCACCTGTTTCCTTCTTTGCCGGCAATCCTGACCCCAAGGTTCAGGAATATGTAAAGGCATACACAGAAAAGTACGGTTCTGCTCCATCTGCGTTGACAACTCAGGCGTATGACTCCGTAGGAATTCTCCTTGAAGCAATGCAGAAGGCTGGAAAGCTCGACAGAGAAGCTATCAAGAATGCAATTTATCAGATTCAGTATGACGGAATGTCCGGCTTCACAACCTTTGACAGCCAGGGTGATGCTCAGAAGGTATTTACCAAAATCGTTGTAAAAGACGGCAAGTTCGTTGTAGCAGAATTTTAATTAAAATCACTGGAACCCAAATATTAATAACTTTCTCAACAACTTAATATACTCAATAACTTTAAATTAAAAAAGAAGAAAAAATATTTAATCAGTCGTTCAGGCGGGGTAAAAATTCCGCCTGAACGACATCATCCAAAAGAGAAACCGACAGCTTATATTTTGTGAAAAGGAGAATGTTATTGCTTTAAAACTATAATAAACAGCAATAACATGTGACAGAATATGCATGCATTAATAGGAACGCTGATAAATGGAATAGCTTTGGGAATGGCATATGCCCTTATTGCTGTTGGCTACTCAATGGTGTTCGGCATTCTCAGGCTTATAAACTTTGCACATGGTGCTATGTATGCATTCGGTGCCTATATGGTGTATTTTTTCGTTTCTCTGAAACTGGGGCTTCTTCCGGCCATTATGCTGAGCATCTTAATGTCTGGTATTCTTGCACTCTTAATTGACAAAGTAGCCCTGGAACCTTTAAGAAAGAAAAAATCCATACCTATAGCCACTCTTATTACTACTGTTGGAATGTCCTTCATTATTCAAAACTTCTTGTCAATTGAATATATTTTCACAAGTGAGAAGAAGGGCTTTCCGTCTCTCAATCTCTTTGGCAGCTTCACGGTTGGCAATGTAACAATTCAGAGCAGCCAGCTGATAATGTTTGTGGTCGCGCTTATTCTTCTGGCAATTCTGACCCTTCTTGTAAACAAGACGAAGATAGGACTTGCAATGCGAGCCACAGAGCAGAATGTGAAGGCTGCAAATCTCATGGGTATTAATGTAAATTTCATAATCTCATTTACCTTCTTTTTAGGAGGCGCAACTGCAGCAATAGCGGGGGCACTTATAAGCGGATATTACCAGGTTATATCTCCTACAATGGGTTCCCTTATAGGTTTAAAAGCCTTCTCTGCCGCAGTTGTTGGCGGAATCGGAATATTGTACGGATCTGTGGTTGGCGGACTTGTGGTAGGTGTTGCCGAATGCCTGGCAGCCCAGTATTTAGGAAGCAATGTACGCGATCCAATGGCTTTTGTAATTCTGATAATAATTTTAATCATCAAGCCCACTGGACTATTTGGTAAGAAAGGTATCTCAAAGGTATAAGCGCATGGATAAAGTACGTGAAAAAATAAAAACAAAGGGATTACTTTTCAATATTGAGCATTTCTTCGATCGTTACAAAGTGATTATTTCCGTAGTTTTTGCAGTAGTGGCATTGTCAGTGCCTTTTATAGGCTTAAGCCGTGCGACAATGCGCCTGCTTGTCATGATAGGCCTTTACTCCATGCTTGGTATGGGGCTTAACTTGCTGGTTGGTTATACGGGGCAGGTTTCCCTTGGTCATGCAGGCTTTTACGCCATTGGCGCTTACGTCTGTGCGCTTTTGCAGGTTGACGCCGGTGTGAATTTCTGGCTTGCACTTCTTATCGGAGGAATAGTATCCGGATTTGTAGGGTTCCTGCTTGGACTTCCCACTTTAAGGTTGTCGGGTACATACCTTTCCATTGTAACCCTCGGTTTTTGCGAGGTGGTACAGATGATACTCAAACAGTGGGAATCTGTAACCTATGGAAACTACGGAGTACGAAACATTCCTAAGCCTGAGCTGTTTGGATTCACATTTAATCAGCAAAACGGCGGATTCTACATCATAATTCTTGTTCTGGCAGTACTTACGGCATTAGGATGCCATTTTATCAAGAATTCCAAAACAGGCCGCGCGTTTATTGCCATCAAGGAAGATGAGCTCGCCGCCACCATGATGGGAATAAAAACATCTAGATACAAAATTCTGGCCTTTGTTTTATCGGCTTTTATAACAGGTATAGCGGGGGGTTTTTATAGCGTAATTAATAACGGCTATATCGAGCCGACAAACTTTACCTTCAATATTTCTATATTGATTATGAGCGTCGTTATAGTCGGTGGTCTCGGGACCATAAGGGGTATGGTATTTGGTGCCACAATTCTGATGCTGTTCCCCGAAGTATTTCGTTTCTTAAACGAATGGCGATTTGTAATCTATGGCGTACTGCTTGTACTTATGATGCAGTTCAGACCCCAGGGAGCTTTGGGCTGGCAGTCCACACTGCCCTACAGGCTGAGCAAGGAAACCAAAAAGCTACTCGAGAAGAAAAAAGCAGCCGCTGAAGATGCGAGCAGGACGAAATAAGGCAAAGGAGTTGATAGCCATGGATTTTTTGAAGGTAAGTAATATCACAATGCAGTTTGGCGGGCTCTTTGCCGTTGAGGACGTAAGCTTCCATGTTGACAGGGGAGAAATAGTTAGCCTGATAGGGCCAAACGGTGCGGGAAAAACTACTGTATTCAATATGCTGACAGGCGTTTATCAGATTACTTCAGGCACAATGGAGTTTGAAGGCCATAAGCTGGAAGGAAAGACGCCTCAGGAAATAGTTGGACTTGGAATATCACGTACATTCCAGAACTTAAGGCTTTTCCCCAAGATGAGAGTAATTGAGAATGTTCTTGTTGGTACCCATATTCGTACCAAGTATAACTTTTTCGATGGTCTGTTCAGATCAAAAGCCTTCCGGAAAGAGGAGGCAGAAAAGACTGTAAGAGCCATAGAAATACTTGAGAGCATCGGACTTGAAAAATACATAAACAGTTATGTGGAAAGCCTGCCCTACGGAGAACAGCGTAAAGTGGAAATCGCCCGTGCTATTGCCACTGATGCAAAGCTCTTGCTCCTTGATGAGCCTGCGGCCGGTATGAATCCATCCGAGTCCGAAGAACTGCTTCATTTCATACGAAGCCTTAAAGACAAGGGATTTACTGTATTAATGATAGAACATGACATGAACGTTGTTATGAACATTTCCGATCGTATCTACGTTCTTGATCATGGCAAACTTATCGCTCATGGACTGCCAGGGGAGATAGCAAACGATAAGCGCGTTATAGAGGCATATTTAGGGGGAGAGAGAAAACATGCTAAAAATAGATAATCTGAACGTTTTTTATGGGCCTATACATGCGCTTAAGGGTATCTCCCTGGAGGTCAATGAGGGTGAGATTGTAACTCTTATAGGAAGCAACGGAGCAGGTAAATCGACCACCCTGAGCGCTATTACGGGTCTGGTGAAAGCATCAAGCGGTACAATAACCTTTAATGGCAAGAATATTACCAATTTGCCGCCCTATAAGATAGTAAAAATGGGCATCAGCCTTTCACCTGAAGGCCGTGAGGTTTTTCCCGCGCTGACTGTGGAGGAGAACTTAACCCTCGGCGCATATACCCGTAACAATCATAATGATATACGGGAGATTTTTGAAAGAGTTTACAATCTGTTTCCGCGTCTCAGGGAACGCATCAAACAGGCCGCCGGCACATTGTCGGGCGGAGAACAGCAGATGCTTGCAATTGGGCGCGCCCTTATGAGCAAGCCTAAGTTATTGCTCCTGGACGAGCCGTCAATGGGTCTTGCACCAAATCTGGTATTGCTGATATTCGATCTTATTGAATCTATAAGCAAGCAGGGAACTACAATTCTGCTTATTGAACAGAATGCCAACATGGCTCTGTCAATAGCAGACAGGGCGTATGTTCTTGAAACAGGACGCATTGCCTTTTCGGGTGATGCCGCATCCCTGGCAGACGACCCACGAATCAGAAAGGCTTATCTTGGCGGCTGATTTATTATAGACCCCTTGGTAACACAAGATGGATGAAAGGAGTGTCTCCATGAAAAAAATCATCAATAATCCAAACAATGTGGTATCCGAGATGCTGGAAGGGCTTGCAAAGGCAAATCCTGCAGTAAAGTACAGCGGTGCCGGTGTTGAGGTTATATCACGTAAAGAAAAGAAGCAAAACAAAGTAGGTGTTATTTCCGGAGGCGGAAGCGGCCATGAACCGGCACATGCAGGCTATGTGGGATACGGAATGCTTGATGCGGCGGTTGCCGGAAATGTGTTTGCATCACCTTCTCCTGACAGAATCCTTGAGGGTATCAAGGAAGCAGACAGCGGCCAGGGAGTGCTGCTGGTAATTAAAAACTATTCCGGTGATATCATGAACTTCCAGATGGCAAGCGAGCTTGCAGAGATGGAAGGTATAAAGACAGCGTCAGTTGTTGTCAAGGACGACGTTGCAGTTCCTGACAGCACATATTCTACCGGACGCAGGGGAATTGCCGGAACAGTATTTGTTCACAAGATTGCCGGAGCTGCGGCTGAACAGGGTAAGACCTTAGAAGAAGTTCAGGCTGTGGCTCAAAAAACAATAGATAATATCAGAAGCATGGGAATGGCCATGACTCCATGCATTCTTCCTGCAGTTGGAAAGGCAGGCTTTGAGCTTGCTGAGGATGAATGTGAAATTGGCATGGGCATTCACGGCGAACCTGGAATCACACGCCAGAAGATGGTTTCTGCAAAAGAACTTGCAGAGAGGCTCTTAAGCCACATCCTTGAGGATTATGATTACTCCGGAAGTGAAGTGGCAGTCATGGTTAACGGCCTTGGCGGCACACCGCTGATGGAGCTCTATATTCTCTTCAACGAAGTGGAAAAGATTCTTTCCGAAAAGGGCATAAAAATCTACCGTACCTTTGTAGGAAACTATATGACATCCCTGGAGATGGCAGGTTGTTCTGTTACACTTCTTAAACTGGATGATGAGCTTAAAGGCTATCTGGACTATCCTTCAATGGCTCCTGCATTCCGGGTATGATAGGTAGACAGGGGGGGTATTATGAGCTTTACACTCACATCCAAGGATTATGTCAACTATATAAATATCGTAAAGCAGAGAATTTATGAAAATGGCGACTATATAAGCGGACTTGATGCCGCAACAGGCGACGGGGATCACTGGTCAAACATTAATATGGGCTTTGAGAGCCTTGCTGCCGCAGGTGAAGAGCTTCAAAATATGCCAATCGACGCTGCTTTCAAGAAAATTGGTATGCTTATGATGAGCAAAATAGGAGGTAGCTCCGGTATTCTCTACGGCGGTGCATATATGGCTGCATCCAAAGTTATAGCAGGCAAGGAAAGCATCGATAGCCAGGACCTTTGCAATGCAATGGAGGCAATGGTCAATGACATGATGCAGCGCGGAAAGGCAGAGCCCGGCATGAAAACAATGATTGACTCTCTTTATCCGGCTGTTATGGCCTATAAGCAGGCTCTTTCAGCAAATATCAGCGGCAGGGAAACTATGATACTTGTAAAGAAAGCTGCAATTGACGGAGCCGAGGCAACCAGAAATATGGAAGCTGTTAAAGGACGTGCCAGCTATCAGACAAACAAGGGAGTAGGCAATCTTGATCCGGGTGCCGTAACCATGAGCTACCAGATTGAGTGCCTGTGTGACTATATAATTGACAACCTCATCGACAAGTAATTTTTGGGCTTATTGGCTTATCAAAATATATCAATGACTTAAAGGAGATATGGATATGATTAAGAATACACCTTCAAGAACAAACGAAAGAACAGAACTTTTAAGAGCGGCTATTGAGCATCGTGCAACATGGGCAGCTCTTCTGATTGATGAAGCCAGAAAACAGGGACTTGATACATCTTTTGCTCATAATGCAATCATGAGATGCGGAGCCTTCCATGGCCTTAACAAGTATCCCCGCACCGATGACCTTACCGAATTTGCTCCTGCATTTGCCAACGAAGACGTTGTAAATGTGTTTGAAATGGAAATTAAGGAGAGCAACGAAGAACACCTTCACATCGATTTCCATTACTGTCCTTTGGTTGCAGCATGGCTTAAGCTGGGCTTCCCCGAGGAAGATATAGCTGAGTTCTGCGACATAGCTATGGACGGCGACCGCGGAATTATCAGTACATATCCAAAGTTCACCTTCGAGCTTGGCAAAACCATTGCAAAAGGCGACGATGTATGTGAAATCCGCATTGACAAGGTGAAATAATATACAGCCCTCCTTTTGATAAATGATATGTTTTTTGAATCTTCTTTAATGCTGGCCTTTAATGGCCAGCTTTTTTACTGTTGTGGGGAAGTGCGGCTGTTGCCTGAAACCATTTAGCGCTCCCACAGGATTTGTTAAAATGCCTAAATATCGCATTCCAAGGCCTTTGCCGGAATGTCATAATGCCGGAAAAATAAAAAATATCGATACGCTATTGACGGATGGCGCGTCATGTTGTAAACTTTAACACAAGCCATATTTGAATATTGATAATAAAGGCAATGAAAAGAAGAGTAGGCAACAAGATACGTCAAAGAGAGCCCGGCTGGTGGAAAAGGGCACGGAAGCTGTTGCTGAACATGGTCTTGGAGCCGCGCACCGACTGCAATTTTTGCACAGGCTGCGACGGGAGCGCCCGTGACAGCGCGAGAGTATCGACTAAAAGTCCGTACTCGGTAAGGCTCATATCGTGAGGTATGGGCAAAGCAAGGTGGTACCACGAAGCAGAGCTTTCGTCCTTGATGATAAATCATCAAGGACTTTTTTAATGCTATTTTTTACCGATGGAAAAGGAGCGCATATATGCCGGAGATACCAATAATACAAATCGAAAATCTTAACAAAACCTTCGGTGAAGGCGAGGGTGCCGTAACAGCCCTTGACAATATAAACCTTACGGTTTATCAGGGTGAGATATTCGGTATAATCGGTCTTTCAGGGGCTGGAAAGAGTACGCTGGTAAGATGTATGAATCTTCTGGAACGCCCGACAGCCGGCAAAGTTCTGTTTGACGGCAGGGATATAACCCAGCTTTCAGATAATGAACTTCGCAAGGTTCGCAGGGATATAAGCATGATTTTTCAGAGCTTTAATCTCTTAATGCAGAGAACCGCCCTTGAAAATGTGTGCTTCCCCCTGGAGCTTTCGGGAGTTCCGGCAAAAGAGGCCAGGACAAGAGCCAGGGAGCTTCTTGCTACCGTTGGACTGTCTGACAAGGAGAAAGCATATCCTTCACAGCTGTCGGGAGGACAGAAACAGCGTGTTGCAATTGCCAGAGCTCTTGCTACAAATCCAAAGGTGATTTTATGCGATGAGGCAACCAGTGCCCTCGACCCAACCACTACCCAGTCAATTCTGGCTCTTCTTAAGGAACTTAATCAGAAGCTGGGAGTTACCATCATTATAATTACTCACGAAATGAAGGTTATTGAACAGATTTGCAACCGTGTGGCAATTATCGATAACAGCCGCATAGAGGAAATCGGGCCCGTTGATGAGGTATTTCGGCATCCCAAGAGCCGTGCAGCCAAAAAGCTTATCTTCCCCAAAAATGAGCTTACGGAAGAAATTTCGGGCAACGGCAAATTCCTGCGATTGGTCTTTGACGGAAGTCAGGCCGACAGACCCATCATTGCCAATATGGTTCTGCAGTGCGGGGCGCCTGTAAGTATAGCCTTCGCCAATACCGAGAAAATTGACGGCAAAATGTATGGACATATGATAATCCAGCTTCCGGCAAATCCTGAGGCTGAGCGAAAGATACTGGCATACCTGGATTCAGAGAACATCGGATACGAGGAGGAAGAGTACAATGCTTAGTGAAGTGTTTAATGCTGAAATGTTTGCCTTAATGGGCCAGGGACTCCTCGAAACCCTTTATATGGTTCTTGTTTCAACTGCATTAGCCTATGTTTTGGGTCTTCCCGTCGGTATGCTTCTTGTTGTAACAGACAAGGACGGTATAAAGCCAAACCCTGCCATTAATAAAACTGTGGGATGGATTGTAAATCTTTTGAGATCAGTACCATTTCTGATCCTCCTTGTTGCAGTAATGCCTTTAACCCGTGCCATTGTTGGAACAACAATAGGCTCTACCGCCACCATAGTTCCTCTGGTTATTGCTTCGGCACCCTATGTGGCACGCATGGTGGAAAACTCGGTAAAAGAGGTAGACAGGGGAGTTATAGAAGCAGCCTTGTCCATGGGGGCTTCCACCCTTGAAATTGTTTGGAAGGTTTTATTGCCTGAAGCAAAGCCGTCCCTTATCATGGGGGCAGCAATCTCCACAACAACCATTCTTGGCTATACAACACTGGCAGGCTTTGTAGGCGGCGGAGGACTTGGAACAATTGCCGTCAATTATGGTTACTACCGCTCCAGGACCGATATCATGATGGTCATGGTGGTTATCCTGATAGCCATAGTACAGGTAATTCAGGAAATTGGAAGCTTAATCGCAAGAAAAAGCGATAAGCGCATCAGGTAAATCAAATAAAGTAAATTAATCACATAAATGAAAGGAGAATAAATAATGAAGAAAATATTGAACGTTGTTCTTGTACTTACTTTGGCAGTAGCCCTGCTTGCAGGCTGCGCAGGCACAGCTTCAAAAAATCAGAAGGGCTCTACCATTGTGGTAGGCGCAAGCATTACTCCACATGCTGAGGTTTTAAAAGTAGCAAAAGATATCCTTGCCAAAAAGGGAATTGAGCTTAAGATTGTTGAGTTTACAGACTATGTTCAGCCCAACCTCAATGTTGAAAGCGGCGAACTTGATGCAAACTACTTCCAGCACAAGCCCTATCTTGACCAGTTCAACAAGGACAATAATACTCATATAGTTTCTGTAGCAGCAATCCACTATGAGCCCTTTGGAATCTATCCCGGAAAGACCAAGTCATTGGATGCGCTTCCTGACGGAGCTGTAATTTCAGTACCCAATGACGGTACCAACGAGGCTCGTGCGCTTATGCTTCTTGAGGACCTTGGACTTATCAAGCTTAAGGAAGGTACTGGTTTTACAGCAACCATCCTCGATATTGCTGAAAATCCCAAAAACCTTCAGATAAAAGAACTTGAAGCTGCTCAGCTTACCTTGTCCCTCCAGGATGTTGATATGGCCGTAATCAACGGTAACTACGCTATCCAGGCCGGACTCAATGCAAGCAAGGATGCCCTTGCTACAGAGGATAAGGATTCGGAAGCTGCACAGACATATGCAAATATCCTGTGCGTTAAGGAAGGAAATGAAAATAATCCTGCAATTCAGGAACTTGTAAAGGCTCTTAAGAGTGAAGAAGTTAAAAAGTTTATGGAAGAAAAATACCAGGGCGCAGTAGTTCCTTTGTTCTAAATAATTTAACATCCGGTATCAAATAAAGAACCGCTGGCAGTTTGCCAGCGGTTTTTTTATTAAGCTTACAGTATGCTATTGCTAATTCATAAGTACATGGTGGTCCTTTTTTTAGATTTTTTGAATTGAGTATAATATGGCAATTTAATATAGTTGAAAACAAGCTTTTGCAAGTATACAATTGAAGGTGCTTTTTATTTTACAACGGGAGACATTAAAGATGGAGAATACTACTCAGGAACTAAGGATAAAGAGGAAAGGACTAATACTTGTTCTGATTTCAGTGTTTTTCTGGGGGATATCTTTTATAAGCACCAAGGTCTTGCTTACTGAATACCCTCCGGTATCCATAGCATTTTTCAGACAGTTTATTGCATTAATACCTTTGATAATATTGATTTACAGAAGAAAAGAAGTGTTTAAGCCCAGCCTTAAAACTGTGCTCCATATGTCTTTAGGCAGTTTTTTCGGGGTAGTTCTGTATTTCGTTTTTGAAAACACGGGTTTAAGCTATATTTCGGCTTCAGGAGCCTCAATCCTTGTTGCTGCAATTCCAATCTTAACGCTTCCCATTGAATCAAGGCTCAATAAAAAGAAGATGGACTTTCTTACCCTATTCTTTATATTTTTGTCATGGGTGGGAGTATATCTTGTTATTTCTTCGGAAGATGGAAAAGGTGCGGGAAGTGATCCCTTAAAAGGAGCATTGCTGATTTTTGGTGCAATGGTTAGCTGGATTGTCTACACAATCATTACTGACCGGATGGGCGAAAAATATTCTAGCCTTCAGATGACGACCATGCAGACCTTGCTGAGTATTCCTCTGTTTA
Source organism: Clostridiaceae bacterium (assembly GCA_012719545.1). Lineage (GTDB taxonomy): Bacteria > Bacillota > Clostridia > DSM-8532 > DSM-8532 > DTU059. Next base: position 715 of record JAAYAD010000029.1, on the reverse strand, counting down.
TACCTTTTACCATTCATGAAATGTCTTTATGGCATTTGCCATCCGGGATAGCTATTTTACACCTTACTTTCCTGGGGATTTTCTGCTCAGCCGTTGCCTATGTTTTTTTCCTTTATGGCATTACTGTGCTGGGGCCAACAGTTTCATCCACTTACTTAAACCTTATTCCACTGGTAACAATGGTTACAGGAGCATTATTCCTTAATGAAAGACTGTCAATTCTCCAGCTTGCGGGAGCATTATTGATTCTGTTAAGCCTGGGACTTATAAGCTTTTTAAAACTAAAGAGCGGAACTAAGAATGTCGCAGATGTTAAAAAGGAAAGCCATGAACAATCAATGGTTGGATAAACTATGGGTCTTTGCCTTATGTTAAGTTATTTCTGCTTATAATCCTTAATTTTTGAACGTATATATGCTCCATAAAAATTAATGGGATTAAATTCACCTGTTTTTTTAAAATTGACATCGGTTTTGGAAGATTGAATTACAGGTTTATTTTGAAAACCTTTCTTTAAAGAAGAATTTAATCCAGCCTGGCTTCTGGAATTTATGGGAGTGCTGTTTGTTTTCACTGTCTGCACCTCCTTAAAGATTGGTCAATTATTCATTATTTTTATCCAATAAATTTACTTAAGAATATATAGATGAAGAAATGCTTAAATGTATCAATGGCTGTTATTATTTATATCGGGAAAATTTGGAAAGTTTTTAAC